>JBCLDV010000007.1:0-48881 GCA_038914275.1 Candidatus Limnocylindrus sp. | reverse complement strand
CGCTTTGCTGGCGCCTTCTTCGCAACGGCCTTCTTGGCGGCCTTGCGTCGCTTGCGCTTTGCTGGCGCCTTCTTCGCAACGGCCTTCTTGGCGGCCTTGCGTCGCTTGCGCTTTGCTGGCGCCTTCTTCGCAACGACCTTCTTGGCCTTACGCTTGGTGGCAGGCTTACGCTTCGCAGCGGCCTTCTTCTTCTTTACTACCATCTCCTGGACCTCCACTCTGGTCAACCCGCCAAGCGGACCGACCATTAACTCCACCCCAAAATCCGGGGCTTGTTGAAAAGTAAGACACAATGTGGATAAGTGCAACCCTTTTTATGCGTGGCGCAACTGAGGTCGTCCCGGCGGGTCCGAGCTAGGGGCGCAGCGACCCAACCATTGGGACCGATCTGCAACTTTTTGGACGTTGCAGGGGCGAGTAGCAGTCCGTTGATGGAAACCCTGGCCGAATCGGCGTGAAGCCGCCGCTTTCAGCTGCAAACCTTCAATTTCGTGCGTAAAACGGCAATCATGCGGCGTCTGCGGTGCGCCAACGGCGGACAAAAACGGTCGCCGCCGCCTCTGATTTGATGAAAATTGGCGCAGTTTGCGCGCGACCCGCAAAGTTTTCTTGACCGAGTGCGCAGATCGCCGTAGGGTTACGTCATGGCAACGTATCGTTACTTTAGGAACCCGGTCTGACCCGCCCAGACGCCTAGCGTCTGATCGGCGGTCCGGCCGGGATGTGAGCAGAGGGGTCCCCTCTGCTCTTTTCTTTTCCCCACCCAGGCCGGGGAGCCCGGTCCAAGAGCAGGAGTGAAGATGTTCGTCCGAATGGTCAAGGAGGCAACGGCGGAACAGCTCAACGCCGTCCGAGAGCACGCTAGTGCAGCCGGTCTCACCGTCTATGAAGAGCAGGGCGTAGCCGGGAGCACGCTCGCAATCCTCGGACCGGCTGGCGCGGGCGCCTCACTGGAGAGCGAACTCGCTGCACTCACCGGTGTTGCGAGCGTCACGCGCGCCACGCAACCGTATCGACTCGCATCGCGAGAGTTCCGTGACGCGCCAACGGTCGTGAAGGTGCGCGATACGGTCATTGGGGGCGGCACACTAACGTTGATGGCGGGCCCGTGCTCCATTGAATCGCGCGAGCAACTCTTTGAGGTGGCGCAGGGTGTTGCGGATGCAGGGGCAACGCTCCTTCGCGGCGGTGCCTTCAAGCCGCGCACCTCACCGTACGCCTTCCAGGGGCTCGGACTTGATGGACTGCGACTGCTCGCCGAAGCGCGCGAGCGCACCGGCCTCCCCATCATCACCGAGGTAATGGAGCCGGCGCAGGTGGAGATGGTCGCGGAGTTCGCCGATGTGCTGCAGGTGGGGACGCGCAACATGCAAAACTTCTCGCTCTTGAACGCGGTTGGTCGAACGCGCATGCCCGTGATGTTGAAGCGCGGTCTCTCCGGAACGATTGAGGAGTGGCTCCTCGCTGCGGAGTACATCCTTGCCGCAGGGAACACGCAGGTGATCCTCTGCGAGCGCGGCATTCGTACCTTTGAGACGGCGGCGCGTAATACGCTCGATCTCAATGCGGTGCCGATCTTGCGCAGGCTGACGCACCTCCCCGTGATTGTGGATCCGAGCCACGCAACGGGGAAGCGTTGGATGGTTGCGCCGATGTCATACGCGGGCGTTGCCGCTGGCGCCGACGGCATCATGGTGGAGGTGCACCCAAAGCCAGAGGAGGCCTGGTCGGACGGCGAGCAGTCGCTCACCATTCCAATGTTCCAGCGTCTCGCTGGCGAGTTGCGTTCCATCCACGCGCTAATGAAGCCGCTCCACGACGATCCGGGGGCTGCGGGCGCCAGCCCATCTACGAAGTCGTCGTGACACAGCGCGTCGCACCGGCGTCGCGACTGCGCGGTGAGCTGCGCCTGCCTGGTGATAAATCGATCAGCCACCGCGCCCTGATGTTTGCGGCACTCGCAGCGGGCGAGACGCAGATCAATGGTGCGGGCGACGGTCACGACGTGCGCTCCACTGCGGCGATCATCCGCGCGCTCGGTGCAACCTGCGACCGTCTCTCAGCACAACCGAGCGATGCACCAGGCACGGCACGTTGGCGCATCCACTCTCCGGGCCAGGAGGGTCTCGCCGCGCAGGGTGACGGACTGCTGGACTGCGGCAACTCCGGCACCAGCGCGCGCCTCGGTGCGGGTCTCGTGGCGGGGATTCGTGGAACGCACGTACTTGATGGAGACGCATCGCTTCGTCGCCGTCCAATGCAACGCATCCTTGAGCCGCTCCGCGCGATGGGGGCGGACGCAACGGGGGCTGCAGGCGAGCGCGGCGAAACGGCGCCGCTACAAATTCGTGGCGGCGGGCTGCGTGGCACCGAGTGGCGCCCCAGCACAGCGAGCGCACAGGTGAAGAGCTGCGTCCTGATCGCAGGACTCGCCGCGAGTGGACGAACCACGTACATCGAAAGTGTTGCCACACGCGATCACAGCGAACGCATGCTGACGGCACGCGGCGCGCAGATCGAACGCATGCAAGATGACGACGGCGCCTGGAGGATCAGCGTAGAGGGGGGCGCCACGCTCCGCGCACTCCCACAGGTGCAGGTGCCAGGCGATCCATCGTCGGCCGCCTTCTGGCTTGTGGCGGCGAGCCTCCACCCTGATGCTGATCTGACGATCCGCGGCGTCTCGCTCAATCCGACTCGCCGCCACGTCATTGAGATCCTGCGCCGCATGGGCGCATCTATAGATGAGTTGCCGCAGCCTGATGACGGCTCTGGTGAACCGATCGGCGACCTCCACGTCCGCAGTGCCGACCTACACGGCACCGAGATCACTCCAAACGACGTGGCGCTTGCGATTGACGAGATCCCGATCCTCTCACTCGCCGCCGCAATGGCGCACGGCGCCACCAGCATCCGCGGCGCAGGAGAGCTGCGCGCAAAGGAGAGCGATCGGATTGCAGGCGTCGCCGATGGGCTGACACGGCTCGGGCTCAGCGTCCGCGTGGATGGTGACGACCTCCACTTTATTGGAGGCGAGCGACCGCAAGGAGGCAGCCCAGAGGTGCGCGGCGACCACCGACTCGCGATGTGCTTCGCCATTGCGGCACTTGTGGGTGATGCTGCCGTGGAGCTTGATGATGCCGCCGCAGCGGCGGTCAGCTATCCGACCTTCTTTAACGACCTGGCGCGCGTTGGCGGCGCGGCGGATCTTGGGTTACCCGCATGAGTAAGCGCATCCTCCTCCTTGGCCATCCGGTTGCGCACAGCCTCTCCCCCGCCTTCCAACAGGCCGCCTTTGACCACTTCGGCCTCCCCGTCCGCTACGAACTGTTGGACGTGGCGCCAAAGGGACTGGCCGCTGCGGTGGCTGCGCTGCGTGCCGATGCCGACGTGATCGGCGCCAACGTCACGATCCCCCACAAGGAGACGATCGGCGCACTCCTTGACTCGGTGACGGAGGAGACCACGACGATCGGCGCCGTGAATACGATCACCCGCGCGGGGAGCCGCCTGGTGGGGCGCAACACCGATGTTGCAGGCCTGCGCGGTGCGCTGGATTCACTCCTTAACGGTAAGCGCATGCCACGCGCGGCACTGATCCTTGGCGCCGGTGGTGCGGCGCGCGCCGCCGTGGCGGCCCTCGTGGGTGCCGCCGTTGGACAGATCAGCATCACCAACCGACACTTTCGTCGTGCCGAACAGGTCGCCGCCGCGGCATCAAAGAGCTGGCCGCACCTGGCGATCCGCGCCATGCCGTGGCACGAGTCGCTGCTGGTGGAGGAGGCGGCACGCGTTGGGATCGTGATCAATGCCACCAGCCTCGGCCTCTCAGCGAGCGACACGCCGCCACTCCCCGCCGCCGCGTTCCGCGAGGGGCAGTACCTCATTGATGTGGTCTACGCGCGCGGCGGGACGACGCTCGTACGCGAGGCGCGGGCCGCTGGCGCCGAGGCGGCGGATGGGCTTGAGATGCTGCTCCTGCAGGGTGCCGCCTCATTCGAGCTCTGGACGGGACGCCAGGCACCAATCAGCATCATGCGTGACGCACTCGCCGCCGCCGCGGCATCATCTACGCATGCGGGCGGGTCGTCCGCAGCGAAGGGAGGGGCGCAATGAGTTTCCGATTCTTGACCGCTGGCGAGTCACATGGACCAGAACTCGGCGTCATCGTTGAAGGGATGCCCGCCGGCGTGCCGCTCACCGAGGCGGTCATTGCCACCGACCTGAAGCGACGCCAGGGCGGCTACGGCCGCGGCGCACGACAGAAGATTGAACAGGATCACGCCCGCATCCGCAGCGGTGTCCGCCACGGCCTCACGCTCGGCTCTCCCATCCTGCTCCTGATTGAGAATCGCGACTGGGCGAACTGGACGCGCGTGATGCAGATAGAGCCACTCAGTACGGAGCAGGCGGCGGAACTTGCGGCGAGCGCCGCCGAAGGGACGAAGCGCGCGATCCCCGTCACGCGCGTGCGCCCCGGACATGCCGACTTGGCTGGCGCGCTGAAGTACGGCTTTGATGATGTGCGCAACGTGCTGGAGCGCGCATCGGCTCGCGAGACGACCGCGCGCGTCGCCGCTGGCGGTGTCGCCAAGGCGCTCCTGCGCGCACTCGGTGTTGAGATCTGGTCCTTCACCGCTGAGGTTGGTGGCGTGGCGGTGGATCCCGCCAACTGCACGCGGGGTCGCGAAGCGACGGAAGAGAGCCCGCTGCGTTGTCCAGACCCGGCTGCAGAGGAGCGCATGATCGCCCGCATCGACGAAGCACGCGAGGCTGGAAACACCGTTGGTGGAATCTTTGAGGTGGTGGTGAAGGGCCTGCCGATCGGGCTCGGCTCGTACGTCCACTGGGATCGCCGCCTTGATGCCGCACTCGCCCAGGCGGTGATGAGCATCCAGAGCGTGAAGGGCGTGGAGTTCGGACTCGGCTTTGAGCAGACGCGCATCTTCGGCTCCGAGGTTCATGATGTCATTGAGGGGCGCACGCCATCTGGCGACTGGGTGCACCGCACCAACCGCGCCGGCGGCCTTACGGGTGGCGTGAGCAATGGCGAGCCGCTTGTCATTCGTGGTGCCGTCAAGCCGATCAGCACGCTTGCGCGCCCACTCCCCTCTGCCGACCTGATCAGTGGCGAGAAGGTGGAGAAGGCGCACTACGAGCGCTCGGACATCAGTGTGGTCCCCGCCGCCGGCGTGATCGGCGAAGCGATGGCGGCGCTCACCCTTGTGCCATTCGTCTTGGAGAAACTCGGTGGCGACTCGCTGGAGGAGATCAGCGCCAACCTCGCCGCGCTGCGCGCACGCCTCGCAACACCGCGCCGTGCACTTGCGGGCGGGAAAAACCAGGACCCAGAGACGGATGCGAGTGGCACGAGTGCCGCAGGCTCCGGCGGCGACGACTAGGTCTCGATGAGGTCACGGCGAAGCAACCTTGCGCTCGTCGGTCTCCCTGGCGTGGGGAAGAGTTCACTCGGGCGACGCCTTGCAGCACAACTTCAAGTCCCCCTCCTCGACCTCGACCGCAGCATCATTGCGAGCACTGGCGTACCGAAGGAGAGCGTGGAGGGGATCTTCGCGCGCGAAGGGGAGGCCGGCTTCAGGCTTCGTGAGCGCGCCGCAGTCACCGCACTCGGAGACGTTGCGCCGCCAGCAGGTGGCCTCGCCGCTGAACTCGGAATCGGACGCATCGTCTCACTCGGCGGTGGCACGCTCGTTGATCCGCGCAACCGCTGGGCGCTCAGTCAACGCGCACAGATCCTCTGGCTCGACGCCCCCGACGCGGTGATCGCTGACCGCCTGCGCACTGCACGCGTGGTGCGCCCCTTAATGAAGAAGGGTGATCCAGAGAAGACGCTGCGTACGTTGCGCGCCGAACGTTCTCGCTTCTACGCGATCGGCGCCCGACTCGAGAGCAGGAGGAGCCCAGGGACGCTCGCGCAACCGGCAATCGAACTGCTGCGCAAGGGGCCGCGCGGTGAGGGCCGCCTGCTCCTCTCCGCAGCGCTCCCGAGTGGACGCTGGGAGCTTGGTGTGGGGATCGCCGCAGAGACGCTGCTGCGCATCCTTGCGGCACGTGGCGCACGCCGCGTCGTCTTGGTCAGCGAACCGAACGCCGAGCGCGCCGTTGGTGCCGGGATCGCCGCCGCGCTGAAGCGCGCGAAGATCGACGTCATCCCGCTCTCGCTGAAATCTGGAGAGTCGGCGAAGCAGTTGGCCGTGATCGACGAAGCGGCGCGCAGCCTCGCCGCCGCTGGCGTGGAGCGCGGCGACCTCCTCGTTGCCGTTGGTGGTGGCGCACTCAGCGACACGGCCGGACTGCTCGCCGCGCTCTACCTGCGCGGCATTGACTGGGTCGCCATACCAACCACCCTCGCCGCACAACTTGACGCATCACTCGGAGGAAAGACGGGGGTCGATCTACCTGAGGGGAAGAACCTTATCGGCGCCTTCCATCAACCACTCGCCGTGATCGCAGATCTTGACGCGCTCTGCACCCTCCCCACGCGCGAGATCGTTGCCGCCACCGGCGAAGCGGTGAAGATCGCACTGCTCGGTGAGGAGCGCCTCTTCTCCCTATTAGAAGAGGTTGCACCGCGACTGGTTGCAGGCGACCCTGCGCTGCACGAAGACGGCACGCTCGCCGAGATCGTGGAGCGCGCCGGCTGGTGGAAGTGCACGGTGGTCGCCGCAGATGAGCGCGAGGCGGGGCTGCGCATGAGCCTCAACCTTGGTCACACGCTCGGTCATGCACTTGAGCAGGCGGCGAACTACACGGGAATCCTCCACGGCGAGGCGGTCGGCTACGGACTCCGCGCT
The DNA here is from genome assembly GCA_038914275.1 of Candidatus Limnocylindrus sp. Taxonomy (GTDB): domain Bacteria; phylum Chloroflexota; class Limnocylindria; order Limnocylindrales; family Limnocylindraceae; genus Limnocylindrus. Next base: position 42,066 of record JBCLDV010000007.1, on the reverse strand, counting down.
GCGCTCACCATTGGCGAAGCGCTCGGCGTCACGCCACCAGCACGCGCGGCGCGCGCCAGGGCGCTCCTTGATGCGCTCGGGCTCGGTGTTGCTCCGCGCCGAGAGGCGGCGTCGACGCTGATTGAGGCAACAACGCACGACAAGAAGGTGGCGAGCGGAAGGATCCGCTGGGTCCTCGCCACCGAGGGGTCATTCGTGATCCGTGACGATGTGCCTGCTAGCCTCGTCCTACGCGCCACCATAGAAATGTTGGCGGGCAAGTCGAGCGGAGGGAAGCGATGACGGCACGAGCAACGCGCATCAGTGCGAGCGCCCTCTCCGCACGTGGGCGTGCCCATGCCGCAGGCGGCGAGATCCTGCTGCTCAACGGGCCGAACCTGAACCTGCTCGGAGAGCGCGAGCCTGAGCGATACGGCAGCACCACACTTGATGAGATCAAAGCGAACGTTGCCCGCGCCGCCGAAGCTGCAGGGATGCAACTTGTTGACGCCTTCCAATCAAATCACGAAGGCGACCTGATCGACCGGCTCCACGTGCGCGACTTCTCCTGGGTGATCATCAACCCAGGTGGCCTCACGCATACGAGCGTCAGTCTGCGCGACGCGCTCCTCGCCGTTGAGCGACCCTTCGCCGAGGTACACCTCTCCAACCCAGAAGAGCGTGAGTCCTTCCGCCATATCAGCCTGCTTGAAGATGTTGCCGCAGTCGCCGTGCGCGGCATGCTCGCCGCAGGCTACGAGCGCGCCGTCCAACTCATCGCCGAGCTGCGCGACGAAGTATCGCGATGAGCGTTGATCATGCCGCGCGACTCGCAGAGATTCGTGCATCAATTGATGCTATTGATGGTGAACTCCTAGGGCTGCTGGAGCAACGAACCACGCTCGCACTTGAAGCGGGTGCAGCAAAGTCGGCACTCGGTCGACCGCTCCACGATCCCGAGCGAGAGGCGGAACTCCTGGCGCGCATCGCCGCGCGCGGTGCGGGTGCCCTCAGCGCTGAGGATCTTCGGGCTCTCTGGGAGCTGCTGATGGCGGCGACGCGGCGGGCGGAGTCGCAGCGCTAAACCCTGCGCAACGCAGCACGGGGAGTCGCGGATAGCGCGCGTAGCGTGGATCGCGATCTGAGAGCCCACATCGAAGAAAGTTCGAGCCTCGCCCGCTCGTAATCTGGCGCGCCTCAACGCAGCCGGCACAGAGTCCGATGGGGCCTGGTGGGTGTGGCACCGTCATTGGGTGTGCATCATTTGAGAGTGGCGGAGGGGGAGGGATTCGAACCCCCGCAGACCGTTACCAGCCTGGGCTGTTTTCAAGACAGCTCCGTTCAACCACTCCGGCACCCCTCCGCCGCGTAGTGTATCGGATGCAGACTTGGCGCTCAGCGGGGTGTGAGGTGCGTGCGACCGCCGAGGTACGGGTGCAGCACCGCCGGAAGCTTCACGCTCCCATCCGGCTGCGCACCGTTCTCAAGGAGCGCGGCGAGCACGCGTGGGATGGCGAGGCCCGAGCCGTTCAGCGTGTGGACGAGCTCAGGCTTCGCGCCGGCCTCTGCGCGGTAGCGAATCGCCATGCGACGCGCCTGGAAGTCGCCAAAGTTGGAGCACGATGAGACCTCGAGCCAGCGCTTGGAGCCGGCGGCCCAGACCTCAAGGTCGTACTTGCGCATCTGTACGAAGCCCATGTCGCCCGTGGCCATCAGCAGCACGCGGTACGGCAACTCAAGTCGCTGCAACAGAATCTCTGCGCGCTCCGTCAGCCACTCGAGCGCGGCGCGTGACGCTTCTGGTCGCTCAAAGCTGACCATCTCCACCTTGTCAAACTGGTGCAGGCGCAAGATGCCACGCGTCTCGCGACCCGCCGCACCCGCCTCGCGACGGAAGCAGGGGGTGTACGCCGCGTAGCGGATCGGCAGCTGCGCGCCGTCAAGGATCTCATCGCGGTGCAGGTTCGTCACGGGAACCTCAGCGGTCGGCGTAAGGTAGAAGCCGTCACGTCCAACCACGTACATCTGATCTTCCTTGTCTGGAATCTGTCCGGTGCCACGGGCGGACGCCTCATTCACCAAGATCGGTGGCCAGATCTCGGTGAAGCCGTTCTCGCGCACGTGGGTATCAAGGAAGAGATTGATCAGCGCGCGAATCAGCGCTGCGCCATCGGCGCGATACGCAGGGAAGCCGGCGCCCGCCACCTTCGCGCCGCGCTCAAGATCAAAGATGCCGAGACGCTCGGCAACCAGATCATGCTCTGGCGCCGCCGCCGTAGCTGGCGCGCTCCCATCCGCTGGGATCTGGGGATGACCTTTCGGTACCCAGGTCCGAATGCTCCGATTCGCCTCGGCGCCGCCCACCGGAATATCCTCATCGGGGGGGTTGGGGATGCGTAGCAGCGCATCTTCAAGCGCCGCATCGGCGGTTGCGAGCCGCCCCTCAAGCTGCGTCAGTTCGTCCGCGATCTTCTGCGAGGCGGCCTTCCCGGCGAGTACCTTCGCGTCGTCTTTTGCGGTACCAGCGGCAAGCAACGCACCAACCTCCGCAGAGATCCTCTTCCGCTCGCTGCGCAACGCATCAACCTTGACCGAGAGTTCGCGACGGCTCGCGACGGCGGCGAGGGCGGCGTCAACGGCCGCCGGATCTTCTCGCTTGGCGATCGCCCCCGCGCGGAGCCGATCGGCATCGTCTCGAAGTCGCTGGGTGCCAACACTCATGCGCGCACTCTACTCAATCGCTGCGGCGGCGCGTAGCCGCGTCACCACGAATGCGGGATCAAGGGCGGCGAGGAGCCAGCCGGCGCGTGGGCCGTTGCTGCGTCCAAGGAAGGCGGCGTAGAGCGAGGCGAAGGCACGAACCGGCTGCAGGCCGCCCGCCTTGGCGGCGCTAAAGATCAGGCTCTGCCACGCCTCGCCGCCTGTTGGCTTTGCAACATCCGCCGCCTCGGCGAGTGCGAGCAGCCAGGCGCGCTCCGCAATAGAGAGCTCGCGCACCGCATCAGTTGGGAGTTCGTCGCGCACCGCAATGCGCGCCTCTTCGGGAGCGTAATCGGCGAGCCAGTGCCGCGCGGCGTTGATCCGCTCATCGAGCTCCTGCTGCTCGCCTGGGGTCAGCGGGCTCCCCTTCTCTTGCGCCGCACGTACCCGCGCGTCAACGCCTGGGAGTTGCAGCAGCAGTGAGAGTTGCCCAAATGCTGGGCGCCACGCGGCGGCAGCCTCCGCGGCTGCGGCGGCCTCCTGATCCGCCACCTGGCTGTAGAAGTGCATTCGATCATGATCGGCCGGCAGTTCACCGCGCACCGGTCGCCCCGCCGTAGCGGCGCTGATCCGATCGTATTCGTCGAGCAGCCGCGGGATCGCATCCGTCCCCGACGGATCGAAGTCGATCGCCTGGTTCGGACGCGGGCGCAAGAAGAGGAAGCGGAGCGCATTCGGCGGGATTGACTCCGCCACGGCGTGCGCCGCCGCCCCGTGTCCCTTGGAGGTGCTCATCTTCTTTCCACCCACATTCAAAAACTCGTACATCACATTGATCGGTGGCTCGCGATCGAACACCTCGCGCGAGACCGCCTCGCTCCGATCGCGCGAGCCGCCGCGCGTGGAGAGATCCTTGCCGCAACCCTCAATCGTGATGCCCATCAGCGACCACTTCGCCGCCCACTCCACATTGAACGGCATCTTTGCGGCGCCACCAAACGGCGCAATGCGCCCCTCGTGGCCGCACCCCTTCGCCCACGCCACGTAGTCCGGGAGGCAACGGTAGTGCACCGTCTCGCCGTCCCAATCATCAGCAAGCGTGGTCCCCACGCGACCGCACGCCTCACAGATGACCTGGACGGGGAGCCAACCGGCGGGACGCTCCACGTTGCTGACGCGCACGTAGAGGTCTCGAATCACCTGCGCCTTATCCAGTGCGATGCGCATGTACGGATCCATCTTCCCAGTGGGATAGATCTCTGAGAGCCAGTAGAACTCAGGGCGGATGCCGAGCCGCGCAAAGGTGGGGAAGAAGAGCGTCTCAACAAAGTGGCGCGCGTAGTTACTTGCGCTCGAGCCCTCTGGCGCTGGCACGCGCGAAAGCGGGACGCCCATGTACTTCTCAACCGCATCTGGGGTGAGGAGCGCCTGCGCATCCATCGCGTCCATATCTTCTACGCCGTAGCGGAACTCCACAGGTAGGCCGCGTGCGCGCAGGGCCCGTGCGATCACATCGTGAACAACGGGGCCACGAAGGCTCCCCACATGCACGGTCCCCGACGGCGTCTTGGAGTCATTGACCACCTGGGGCCCGGAGACACGTTCGGCGAGTTCATCTGCCCAATACATGAGCGAATCCTAGCGCTCGCCCGCGCCGCGTCCCTTCCGCGCCGCCAACGCACGAAGGCGTGCATGCAGCGAGCGGAGCGCCGCCTTGTCACGCACCGCCACGAAGAGGGTGTCGTCCCCCGCCAGCGTCCCGACCACCTCCTGCAGGTGGAGGCGATCGAGCGATGCGGCGATGGCATGGGCGCTCCCTGGGAGGGTCTTCAAGACAAGGATGGGGCCAGCGGTGGCGACCTCCATTGGCACATCGGCGAGTAGTGCCGTAAGGCGCGCCTCCGCCGTCTGCTCCACACCCGCCCCTGCCGGCAGAGCATAGGCGAGCGATCCGCCACGATCCACCTTGATCAGGCGCAACTCGGTGATGTCGCGGCTCACCGTTGCCTGCGTCGCCGGAATCCCCTGGGACTTGAGCGCTGCAACGAGTTCGCGTTGCGTTCGAACGGCGCGCCGTGTGACGAGTTCGCGTAGTGCGCGGTGGCGCAGCTCCTTCCCTAGATCCATTGATGATTCACGAGCTAGATCTCACCGCGCATCAGCGCAACCGTCAGAAGAAGCAGCGCAAACGCAACGCGGTAGAGGACGAAGCTCCAGAGCTTTCCGCCGCTGAGGATTCGGAGCAGGAGTCGAATCGCAATCAGGCCGCTCGCAAATGAGGCCACGAGTCCGAGTAGCAGCAGCGTTGACCAGCTGCCAAGACTGCTCCCATCCGCCAGGAGACCGCGAAGTTCAAGGAGACCTGCGCCAGCGATCGCGGGGATCCCCATCAGGAAGCTGATACGCGCCGCCGCATCACGGCTGAAGCCGAGCAGCAGCCCACCGCTGATCGTTGCGCCAGACCTGCTGATGCCAGGAATGAGTGCGAGCGCCTGCGCGACGCCGATCACCAGGCCGTCAAGTGCCGCAATCCCACTCAACGGTCGCTCAAGGCTTGATGCGCGGTCTGCGACCCAGAGCAGTGCGGCGCCTGCCAGCACAGCGGCGGCCACCACGAGCGGCGTGCGCACACTGGTTGCAAGGAAGTCGCCGGCAAAGAGGCCAAAGGCAACCGCAGGGATCGTGCCGACCACGATGGCGAGGATCAGCCGTTCGTCCGCGGCGTCCCCCCGCTTGCGGCCGAGCGAGAGGGTGACGCGCAACGTAGTCCTCACGAGGCGCGCAACGTCGTGCCTCAATGCAACGAGCACGGCGGAGAGGGTTCCAAGATGCAGCACTGCGGCGAAGGCGCGCGAGGAGAGGAGTGCGTCATCAATGGAGAAGAGATACGGGATCACATAGAGGTGCGCAGAGGAGGAGATGGGGAAGAACTCGGTGAACCCCTGCACAAGGCCAAGGAAGAGTGCGAGTAGTAGGTCGCTCGCCCCACCTAGATCAGCCATGTCCACTCCTCCATCTCAGACCTCCGCTGCGGCCTCCGCCGCCACGTGTGAACTGCCACGTGTGAACCATAGCGTTGGGCGGCACCCCCGCAAGGGGGGCGCCGCCCAACTGCAGCACGACCGTTCGTTGCGCGAGCGCAGGGCTCGCGCCGCTGGCTACCGCTCGGTCAGGCGGGTCCGTTTACTAGGCGGACCCGAATAATCAGGCGGGTCCGATAAAGAGCGGTGCGAGCACCAGGGTGACCGTGGCGAGCAGCTTCACGAGCACGTGGAGCGACGGGCCAGCGGTGTCCTTGAATGGATCGCCAACGGTATCGCCCACCACCGCAGCGGCGTGCGCATCGCTCCCCTTGCCGAGCGCCTTCCCCTTCGCGTCCTTCAGTGCACCAGACTCGATATACTTCTTCGCGTTATCCCATGCACCACCAGAGTTATTCAACACGGTGGCAAGGAGGACGCCGCTGATCGTTCCCACGAGCAGAAATCCGCCCACCGCCTCATAGCCGAGAAGCACTCCAACGATCACTGGGGTTGCAACCGCAACGATGCCCGGTGCGATCATCTCGCGCAGCGCCGCCTTGGTCGTGATGTCAACGACGCGAGCGTAGTCAGGGCGGACCTTGTAGGTCATGATCCCTGGCGACTCGCGGAACTGACGTCGCACCTCCACGATGATCGTTTGCGCCGTCTTCCCTACCGCACGAATGGCGAGAGAGCTGAAGAAGTAAGCGAGCATCGCACCAATGAAGGCGCCAATAAAGACGTTCACGTCAGCAATGTTCACCGTCTCCATGAGCGGCCGGCCGGCGCGCTCAAGAATGAGATTGACCTTGTCTCGATACGCCGAGAAGAGGAGGAACGCGGCGAGCGATGCCGAAGCAATCGCGTAGCCCTTGGTGAGGGCCTTCGTCGTGTTGCCGACCGCATCCAGGCGATCTGTGATGCGGCGGACCGACTGCGGTGCGCGGCTGAACTGGGCAATACCGCCGGCGTTGTCCGTGATTGGACCGAAGGTGTCCATGGCCAAGATGTACGCCGTGGTCATGAGCATGCCCATGGTTGCCACAGCGGTACCGAAGATACCGAACTTTGAGACGTCACTCCCCACCAGGCCTGCGGCGATCGCCGCCTGCTCGCCGAACCAGTGCGACGCGAAGATCGCAACGGAGATCGACACAGCGGTGACGAGGGTTGTCTCAAAGCCGACCGCGGTCCCAGCGATGATGTTCGTTGCAGCGCCCGTGCGGCTCGCCTCGGCGATCTCACGGACTGGGCGGTACGAGCCCGCCGTATAAAACTGTGTGATGTAGACGAACGCCACGCTGGTGGCGAGCCCCACAACGCCGGCGCCAAAGAAGTAGAGCCAGGCGTCGGTCCCGTTGGTCTGGAGCATCACCGCACAGGTGATCGCCATCCCGCCGGCCGAGAGGATCGTGGTGACCCAGTAGCCGCGGTTCAACATGTTCATTGGGTCTTCGTCTTCGCGACCGGTGACGAAGAACATCGCCACGATCGTCCCCACCAGGCCGAAGGCACGGACGACGAACGGGAAGAAGATCCAGGCCTCTGGGTTCGCCCATCCGGCCGTTGATGCGATCGTGAAGGCGCCGACGCCGAGGATCATCGCACCGATGTTCTCCGCAGCGGTTGATTCAAAGAGATCCGCGCCACGACCGGCGCAGTCGCCAACGTTGTCGCCAACAAGGTCGGCGATCACGGCCGCGTTGCGAGGGTCATCCTCTGGAATCCCCTTCTCAATCTTGCCAACAAGGTCTGATCCAACGTCTGCCGCCTTGGTGTAAATCCCACCGCCGAGCTGGGCGAAGAGCGCCACAAACGAGGCGCCGAAGCCGTAACCGACAATAAGGAAGGGTGCCTCTGCTGGATTCGTCAGGCCACCGAAGGCGACGAACACGGTGTAGACGCCGAGCAGCGAGAGGGCGACGACGAGGAAGCCAGAGACGGCTCCGCCGCGCATGGCAACCTGCACCGCCTTGACGACGCCGCTGCGTGCGGCTGCGGTGGTGCGCAGGTTCGCATTGACGCTGATGTACATGCCGATGATCCCGGAGGCCATCGAGCAGATCGCGCCGAAGAGGAAACTGATGCCGGTGCGAATCCCGAGCTCTGTGCCGTAGAAGCGCGTCTCCGCCACCTCCGCCGTCTCAAAGACCGAGATCAGCGCACCGATTGCCACCGAGCCAACGACGGCAAGTACGGCGATGGTTGAGTACTGGCGTCGTATGAAGGCGACCGCCCCTTCGAAGATTGTGCCGGCGACCTCTTGCATTGCCTTCGTGCCGCGGTCACGTCCGAGGACGTCGCTCGCGAGCCATAGGGCGAAGAGGACGGCGACGATGCCTGCTGGGAGAATCAAGCTCTGCAGCAGCGTCGTGGTGATTTCCATTGTTTAAACACTCCTCCGATGCGTCCAGATCCGTCGCGTGGCCGCGGTGCGTTCACCGCGCTTCGGGTCGGGCGTCTGTCGGGCTTCGGGCCGCATCTGCGACCCGACTGGGATGGGCACCCAGTAGCGCGATGGTAGGGCTCTCTCCTAGGAGGGGTCAACCGCGGAGGGAACCCCCGCACGCACACCTCTATACTCCACGGATGCGGAAGCGCCACCTCCTGACTGAGATTCTCCAGACGGTCGCGCTTACCGTCGTTGCCTTCTACCTGCTACAGAACTTCGTTGCCCAGCCATTTCGGGTCGAGCAAAGCTCAATGCGTATGACCTTTGAACCTGGGGAGTACGTCCTGGTGGACAAGCTCTCCCCGCGGCTGACTGGATTTCACCGTGGGGACGTGGTGATCTTCCGCCCGCCGGAGAGCTGGCCGTCAAGCAACGATGGAACCCCGTACATCAAGCGAGTGATCGGACTCCCCGGTGAGACGGTGACGATCGGCCCTGAGGGTGTCCGCATCAACGGCACACTGCTTGAAGAGGCGTATGTCTATCGAGATGGCGGTGGCGACGTAGAGGAGGAGAACCAGTGGACGCTCGGCGCCGATGAGCTGCTCGTCTTCGGAGATCACCGTTCAAACTCGTCAGACTCCCGTGCCTATGGGCCAATCACAGTTTCAAGCGTGGTCGGGCGCGCGGTGGTGCGCTACTACCCAATCGACAAGATGAGCATCATCGTGCCGCCTCTCTATGATCCAATTGCGGTGCCATGAACGTCGTGAGCGTTGAGCTACCGCTCGCCGTCATCGCGGCGCTGAGCGGGGCACTCGCCGTCACCAGTGCACGGAGAGGCGCATGGATCGCCCTTGTCGTTGGGACCACCGCCGTGGCGATCCTTGAGTTCCATCCAACGGACTCACTCTCGGCCCCACTCCTACTCCGCCTGACGGCGATCTACGGTGCAACGCTCTACGCACTCCCCCCCGGACTCCTTGAGCGGCACGCACTGATGCACGACCTCTCGCCTCGTCGCCTTCTGGCAACACTGGCCGCGCACCCCGTCGTGGTGGCGACCGCCGTCGCTGGCCTCCTCCTCGGCGCGATCCCACTCGCACTCCCGATTGAGGGGAGCTCCACGCTGCTGCGGAGCACTGGGGTTGCGCTGCTCCTGATCGGCCTCCCGCCACTCCTCACCAGTCGCTTCGTTGAGGCGACTGCGCGCGCCGCTGTCGTGACCCTCTCGGGCGCACTACTGCTGCGTGCCGCGATCCTCGGCCCACTCGACGTGATGAGCTCAATCACTACCGCCGCAGGCTTTGCAGCACTCTTGTTGATCGGCGCGGCGGTTGCTGGGCAGCTCACGAAGGCGGAGGAGTGATGAGCGAGTCGCAAGCACTCTTCGCGCTGACCGCCTTCCGCGCACTCGCACCGCTCCTCTTCGCACTGCTCAGCCTGATCGCCGTTCCGCTCGCGCGCACCAGCCTCTTCGGGAAGGCCGACTCAGCAGTGAGGCGTGCTCAATACGTTGTCGTGACACTCCTCCTCTTGTGCGGGTGGGCCGGACTTGGGGTAGGAGCAGACGCCAGCTCCACCTTGAGCGCGGGGGCGCTCACGATCGATCCAACGCAACCGGGCCGCCTCCTAGTTGCACTTGGCGGACCGATCTTTGCGCTGATCATTGCCGTCGGCCAGGGGCGTCGCGCTGGGGAGATGGGGCAGGTGGCCCTATTTGGCCTTGCCATCACCGATCTTGCGCTCGCCATCCCAATCGGCCTTGCCCCAATCATGATGCTGCTGATCGGTGGAACCTCGCTCGCCGCGCTCGCAGCGGGTGGCAAGGAGGATGCCGATCGCGCGCGCGCCGTCTTCCGGGACCTCCGCACCGTAGGGGTACTGCTCACCCTCATCGTGGTGGCCGAACTGCTCCGCTCGGCGATTCCACTCTCCGCAACGGATCCTGCCTACGCCACCACCGCATCCCTCACCGCAGGGGTTGCGCTCTTGCTCTCCTTCGTCGCCCTCGCTTCGATCGGCGCCTTCCCATTCCACCACCGACTCGTCCGTATCTTCGATTCGCTTCCGATCGTTGGCTCACTCATCGTCGGCGTCTGGATCCCTGCAGCAATCAGCCTGATCGTCTTGAACGAGCTTTCGCTGCTCATCCCTGTCGTCAACGAACCGGTCGGTGGTGCTGTGCTCCCCATCCTGCTCATCATTGGCGCCTTCAGCATGATCTTCGGTGGAGTCTCTGCACTTCTCCACGACGACGTTGGAGAGATCCTCGGCTTCTTTGCGGTGGGGAGCGCCGGCTGGCTCGCGCTCGGACTCGCCGCAGTGATCATCTACCCCTCCACACTCGCACCGCATGAGCTTGTCGTCCCCGCTACGCTCGTCATCTCGCTCTTCGGCCTCTGGCGCGCCGTAATTCGCCGCCGCTACAACCTCGCATCACTACATGATCTCACCGGCTGGGCCCGCCACACCAACGCACATGCTCTCGTCCTCCTCGCCGTCGTGCTCGCTGCAATCGCCCTTCCGGGTGGCGCGCTCTGGAGCGCACGGGCGAAGGTGGTCCTTGCCAGCGGAAATCCGATCATCGCTGGCGTTGCGCTCGTTGGTGCCATCGCGCTCGTGGCTGCAGTGATCCGCATCCTCCTCGTTGGCCTTGCACAGAAGAGTCGACTGGTACGACGCACAGAGGTGCGGAGGTGGACGGACCCGATCACCATTGCGCTTGTCGTTGGTGCAGTCGCAATTGCGAGCGTGGCGTCAGGCGCGCTGAACGTTGAGTCCGCCGCTTCGGAGCTGCTGCGACCAGGTCCTGTGGAGAGCCTGCCGCCAGGAGTCTTCCCCTAGCGCCTACTCCTCGACGGAGAGGATCCAGTCGTCAACGCCACGCGCATACTCCACGAGCTCCTCTGGCTTGAACCAGAGTGCGATCTCCGTGGGCGCAGTCTCGGGTGCATCCGAGGCGTGAATCAGGTTCTTCGCGGTCTCTAGGCCGAAGTCGCCGCGGATCGTGCCGAGCGCCGCCTCATGCGGCTTCGTGGCGCCGACCATGGATCGGACCACGCTGATCGCGTTCGGCCCTTCAAGGACGAGCGCGACCACAGGACCAGAGGTGATAAATCCAACGAGTCCAGCGAAGAAGGGGCGCGAGGCGTGCACGGCGTAGTGCGTTTCGGCGAGCTGCTTGGTCACAGACATCAACTTCATCGCCACGATCTTCAGGCCACGATCTTCGAATCGCGCAATCACACGACCGACGAGGAGTCGCTGCACGCCGTCTGGCTTGACGAGGACGAGGGTGCGCTGTGCCTTCATACCGAGAGCCTAGCCGATCGCCGCAAAGTGGTTAGTGTCGTGAAGGGAGTTCACGCCGTGAAGGATCAAGTTCGCCGCGCGCGGCGGCGCGACGTACCGCCGCCACCGCCCTCTGCGGTGCAGAGAGGCCAACTCGTAGACCCCCCGCCCGCACCAAGCGCTTGGCAACGCGCAGTAGATCGGCGGGGCGGACGCCACGAATCTCAGCCTGCAGATCGGAGAGCTGCTGGGGAACCCTGCGCAGGAGCCGCTGACTCGCATGCCACTCGGCAAGGCCGCGCGGATCATCCGCCGCTCGCTCGAGCCGACCGGCAAGATATGCGCGCGCCCGCTCTATCTCCGCGCCAGAGGGCGCCTCCGCAGCGAGGCGTCGCAGTGCCGCCGTCACGACCTGCAGTGCGCTGAGCAACTTTGATGGATCCGCGCCGGCGGAGATGACGAGCGCACCAGTATCGCGATACTCCATCACGCTCGCACCAATGTCATAGACGATCCCAAGATCCTCACGGAGCTCAAGGAAGAGGCGGCTCGCGGAGCCGTCGCCGAGGATCGTAGCGAGCAGTTCTAGGGCTGGCGCGTCTGGATCTTCGCGACGCAGCGCGGGGAGGCCGACCACAAACTGCGCCTGCTCGCCGTCCCGCACCTTTGCCACGATCCCTGGGCCGCGTCCCGCAACCGACCGCGCCCCTGGTGCGCGTCCCACGCGGTGCGCTGCAGCTCCGCTCCCTGAGAGTGACGAGGTTGCGGCGGCGGCGATCGCCTGCGCGGTCGCTGGCGTGATGTCTCCTGCGATCGCGAGCGTAGTCTTGGCGCGAACGTAGTTGCGCGCATGGAAGCGCTGCACGCTTTCGTGACGGAGGAGGCGGATCTCCGCCGGTCGCCCGGCAATCTCTCGTCCGAGCGCATGATCACCGAAGAGCGCACGATTGAACGCTGTCCCCGCCTGTTCGGTTGGGTCGTCAGCATACGATCGGATCTCTTCCATGACGATCTCTCGTTCAATGCGCATGTGCGCTGGATTAAGGAGCGGCGCAAGCACAACGGCACCAATGAGCCGCGCCGCCTCAACCGCAACCCCGCGCGGCGCATGGATCCAGAAGAGGGTGCTCTCATGATCTGTCCCCGCATTGGAGGTTGCGCCGATCCCCTCCATTGCATGTGCGAGCGCCGCAGAGTTTTCTGCACCAGCAATCCCGCGGAAGCAGAGGTGTTCAAGGAAGTGCGCCGCGCCGCGCTCGCTGATGCGCTCGTGTCGCGAACCGGCACCGATCGCAATAGCAATCGCAACGCTCCGTGCCGCCGGCGTCTGGATGTAGACCGAAGACTTGAGGCCGACGCTGCGCAGGAGGCGCGAGCGCGGAGTGGCGTACTTCAGGAGTCGCTGCGCTCCGACTCAGCCGAATCAGTTACGGTATCAACGCTCGGCCACGCCTCGGTTGGGAGCTCGATCTGCACATACTCTTCGCCGCGATACTCGAGCCAACTGCGCACCGGCTCTGTGCGTGGGATGGAGGCGCCAGCGCTGTACTCAATCTCCACCGCTGCATCACCGCTACGCAGGACGTAGCGAAGGTGTCCAGGCTCCGAGAGGTCAAACTCCACGCTCTCAAAGGCGTCCACGTTGATGGTGATCGTGAGTGGCGTGAAGATCGATGAGACCTCAGGGTCGTCGCCGAGCACCTCTTCAACCCAGCCCATGCCGCGTGCAATGAGCTCGCCCCCCTGCAGATGCCGATACGCAACGGTCTGTCGAAGGAGCGGGCGGAGCACGTTCGCCTTGTCGGCGCGCAGGATGGCGAGCCCTCGATTAACGAAGAGGCCTGGGGTTCGCTGGTCCTGCTCGTGATCCATGAGAGGGAGAGCCTAGCGCAGCCGCCTGCACGCCGCGGCTCGCGCCTCCACCGATCCCCTCGCTGATCCCTCCGCGGATCCCCCCGCCCGCCTATCATCGGCTCGTGCGCTACGCCGTTGATCTTGGAAACAGCGCCGCGAAGGTCGGCTACCTGCGCGAGGGCGCCCTGATCTCACTTCGCGTCGCCTCACCCGCCAACCCGCACGACGCCGCCGCATGGCGGGTCGCCGCCGAGTCGCTCCTTGACCTGGCCACAGCCGATGCTGGCGCCCCAACCGTCATCACCGTTGGGAGCGTGGTGCCGGTTGGCACCACGGCGCTCGAGGAGGCTGCAGGCGCACGTGGCATCAAGATTGAAACCCTGCGCAGCGCTGACCTCCCAATGCGCACAGCGCTTGAGGCGCCAGATCGGATCGGGGTCGATCGCGCACTCGCCGCCTGGTACACCTACACACACCACGGCGCACCGATGGGTCGTGGCGCGATCGCCGTCACGTTAGGAACCGCACTCACCCTCACCTGCGTCAGCAGGGACGGGGTGTTGCTGGGTGGTGCGATCGCTGCATCCCCACTCCTCGCCGCACGCGCGCTCGCGAGCGGCACGGCGGCACTCCCAGAGATCACCCTCTATGACGAGGGCCCAGAGCTCCCAGGACCGATCGGCGCGTCAACTGAGGCCGCACTTGCGGCGGGAATCCTGCGCGGCGTGCGCGGTGGCCTTGTTGCACTGATCAACGAGAGTGCCACCGAGATGGAGCGGCGCGATCCTGGGGCGCCGCGGCCGGCGATCAGCCTGACTGGCGGTGCAGCAAGCGCCGGATGGAGCGCCGGTATTGCCGCAGATCTCCGCGACCCCGATCTTGTGTTGCGCGCACTCCTTGCACTCGAGCGGAGCGTGCGCTCATGAGCGGTGCAAGGGAGCGCGCTGGCACTGGCACTAGCACTAGCACTGGCACTGGACCACTCAGCGGTCGGCTGATCGTCCTCGGCATCACCGGCTCAATTGCCGCCTTCAAGGCGCCAGAGATCGTGCGCGCACTGCGTGCCGCGGGCGCAGAGGTGCAGGCGCTGCTCACCCCCGCCGCAACGCGATTCGTCTCACCGCTCACGCTGCGCACGCTCACCGGTCACGCCGTAGACGCCGATCTCCTTGATCTGCTCCCTGATGGACGAATTGGCCACATCGTTGCAGCGGATAGTGCCGACGCAATACTTATTGCGCCCGCAACGGCGCAGTGGCTCGGCGCCATGGCGGGCGGACTTGCCGGCGACGTGGTCACCGCCACCTGTCTCGCCACCACCGCCCCCGTGGTGGTGGCCCCGGCAATGGACGGCGAGATGTGGGCGCACCCAGCAACGGTGGCGAACGCGGCGCGCCTCACGGGGGACTTCGGCTACACGATCGTTGCACCAGAGCGTGGTGCGCTCGCATCTGGGAGCAGCGGGGTCGGCCGGCTCGCAGAGCCGGCAACACTCGTTGAGGCGCTCGTGCGCGCGATCGGGAGTGCGCCAATCCGTGAACCGAACGAGGCGCGGCGACCTCCACTCGTTCCCGCGGGCGATCTCTCCGGGCGTCGTGTGGTGATCACCGCTGGCGGCACGGAGGAGCCAATTGATACGGTGCGCATCTTGGCGAATCGCTCATCAGGACGGCAGGGTGTTGCGCTCGCAGAGGCGGCACGCGATCGCGGCGCCGACGTGCTCCTGATCGCCGCGCGCGTCGCCATCCCACTCCCAGAGGGGGTCGAGATCGTGCGCGTTGCAACGGTCGCCGACCTGCAGGCGGCACTACATAGCGCACTCCTTCCGCCACCAGCTGGGCGCGCCGCAACGCCTGCCGATCTGCTGATCGCCGCGGCGGCGGTCTCCGACTTCCGCATGGCGGGTGGGCCGAGCCTTACGAAGCTGCGCCGCGATGGCGCGCTCACGCTGCAACTTGAGCCGACCCCCGACCTCCTGGCCGGCATCGCCGGGGCACTCGGTCCACGCGCTGAACGCAGGACAAAACTGATCGGTTTCTCCGCGGAGAGTGGCGCCACCAAGAACGCGGCGGAGAAGCTCAACGCAAAGGATCTCGACCTGATCGTTGCGAACGATGTAAGCGCACCGGGGATCGGCTTTGAGAGCGTAGAGAATACTGTTGAGATCCTTCACGTTGACGGAAGCGTTCACCGCGCCGGCCCTGCGCCGAAGCGCGTGATCGCCGACGCAATCTTGGATCAGGCCGTGCCGCTCCTGAGCGGCACTCCACGCGCATGAGTGCTGGAGCCCAAGTGACGCGCGCGAGCGTTGCCACGCTGCAGGCGGCGCGCGATGCGGGTGAGCGCTTTACGGTCATCACCGCATACGACCGCGCAACCACCGAGCTCGCCGAAGCGGCGGGGATCCCTGCAATATTAGTCGGCGACTCACTCGCACAGGTCGCGCTCGGCTACGAGAGCACCGTTCGGATTGGGATGAGCGAAATGCTGCATCACGTCGCCGCCGTGGTGCGCTCGAGTAAGCGCGCGCTCGTGATTGCAGACATGCCCTTCCTCTCGTATGTAGATACGGCAACCGCGGCGACGAACGCAAGTGCCTTCCTACGTGAAGCGGGTGCAGGCGCCATAAAGCTTGAGGGTGGCGCGAAGATGGCGCCGATCGTGCACGCGCTCGTTGCGAGCGGCGTGCCGGTGATTGGACACATTGGCTACACGCCACAGTCGGCACTCCAAGAAGGGCGCGTCAAGGCACAGGGGAAGGAGCCGGCGGCGGCGGCGCTGCTACTCGCCGATGCGCTCGCCCTGCAGGAGGCGGGTGCCGCGGCGATCGTCATTGAACTCGTCCCCGCCGAACTCGCCGCACTGATCACCGCCCGGCTCCACATCCCAACGATTGGGATCGGCGCCGGTCCCGACTGCTCTGGCCAGGTGCAGGTGGTACCCGACCTCCTCTCGCTGCTGGATGGAGCGGCGCCACGTCACGCTGGCAACTATGCGTCGCTCCGCGAGCAGGGGGTGGCTGGACTCACGAAGTGGCGTGAGGATGTTGCCGCTGGCCGCTTCCCCACCGCCGCACAGAGCGTTGCCGCAAGCGAGGCGTTGCGAGCGGCACTCCCCACCCTCTAGCGCGCTGAACTGATGCGCACCGTGCAGTCGCGCACCGAACTCGCCGCAGCACTCAGCGGCGCCGCGCGGCCACTCGGCCTTATCCCCACTATGGGCGCCCTCCACGCCGGACATGAGGCACTCATCCGAGCCGCGCGTGCGGAGTGCGCGTCGGTGCTCCTCTCCATCTACGTCAACCCGCGCCAGTTCACCACCGCATCTGACCTCGCCGCATATCCGCGCACGCTCGAAGCAGATGCCGCGCTCGCAGCCGCTGCGGGGGTCGATCTCCTCTTTGCGCCAACTGACGCTGAGATCTATCCGCCGAGTGAGGAGATCCGCAGCGTTGATCCGGGGCCACTCGCCGAGCGACTTGAAGGGGCTGCGCGACCCGGACACTTCGCGGGAGTCGCCACCGTCGTGACGCGACTCTTTGATCTTGTGGGTCCGGAGTACGCCTATTTTGGCGAGAAGGATGCGCAACAGTTGCGCGTCGTGGAGTGGATCGCTGCGCAGCGAACGAGCGCACCCCGCATCAGCATCCGCTGCGTCCCCACCGTGCGAGATGCGGATGGCCTCGCTCTCAGCTCACGTAACGCACACCTCTCAGCGGGGGGGCGCTCAGTGGCACTCGCAATCCCGCGAGCGCTTGACGCCACGCAAGCGGCGTTCACCCGTGGCGAGCGCAACGTGGGGGCACTCCGCGCCGCGGCGACTGCAGTTCTAGCAGATCAGCGTGGACTCACGCTGGAGTATCTCGACCTTGCAGATCCGATCACACTCGCGGCGCTCGCAGACGAGTCCAGTGTGAGTGAGGCACTGGTGACGATCGCCGCGGCGGTTGACGGAGTGCGGCTGATTGACGAACGAACCCTGCGCGCCTAGCGCGCGGGAACGGGGCGAGCGACGCCAAGGATGCGATCAGTGTCGAGGGAGCCTGCAACGAGCGCCTTGATCTCACTGATCTTCCGTAGGTCCTCTGGGTGTGTCTTCACCAACAGGTCGTGTACCTTCGCCGCCACGGTGTAGGTGTCACCCTCCATCAGCACGGTGAAGAGATCGGCCTTTCGCAGCAGTTCAATAATCTTCTGGCTCGGTCGGTACCCGCCGCTCAACACGAAGCCGAGTGGCCGGTTCGGATGACTCCCACCGCTGAGCCAGAGTTGAGTGAGCGCTTCAATCACATCCTCACGGTCACCAGGGACCACCACAAGCGCGTCGACACCGATGCGTTCCATCACGTGCTCTGGCTGCATCGCCGCCACGGAGATGCGACCGATGATTGCATCCATGTTGCGCCCAGGCCAGAGCGTCTCCCCCTGCAGTCCATCCTCAATGATGGCGAGGGTTGGGTTGGAGAGGATCTGCCGATACGGGAGGACGCCGAGGAGCGGGATGTTATGGCGGGCGAGGCCACGCTCAAGGAGCCGAGGAAGCTGTGGCTCCATCTCAAGGTTCACCTTATTGACGATCGCGCCCGCCACCTCAACCCCGCGCGCGGTGAAGAGCGCCGCGTTCAGGACAATCTCATCGATCGGCCGGCCAATGCCACCCTCGCTCACGATGATCACTGGCGCACCGAGGAGCGCCGCAACATCGGCATTGGAGAGCCCGATCACCGCGCCAACGCCTGCATGCCCGGTCCCCTCAAAAAGGATCAGGTCGCGACCCTTCACCATCTCCGCCTGTGCCGCCACGATGCGCGCCCCAAAGTCCTCCACCACTTCGCCGTCAATCACCCGCCGCGTGAAGCCACGTGGGATCTGCACAGGCGAGAGCAGGTGCGTTGGGTCAGGGAGGTTGAAGACCGCACGCATCAGCGCCGCGTCTTCATCAGCCGGCGCGCCGTCCATCATGATCCAACGCTGGCCGACCGGCTTCATGAACGCGGTGTTCAAGCCGCGATCGGTGAAGGCGGCGAAGAGTCCAAGAGAGGCGGTCGTCTTGCCGCGATTCTGTCCGGTCGCGGCGAGGAAGATCTGCCGAGCGCCGTCGGCCATCTGCGCTACTCCTCGCCGCGTGGCGCGGTGCGCCGCTCGATCAGCTTGACCGCATCCGCGAGGCGTGCCACTGCGTCAGGATCCACATCTTCGCGAGTGATGTGCGTGCCGAGCTTGTCCAGCACATCTGCCGCAACGGAGAGGAAGACCGAAGCATCCGCAATGAAGAACTCAGACTCGTTGCTGTAGCGAACGAAGGTGAGTCGCCCCTGGAGTGCGCGACGGTCGTCACCGTGTGCCACCTGCGTGGTGAAGTTGTGACCCTGGATCCCGTCCGGATTGGAGAGGAAGCTGAGCGCGTTATCGATCGCCAGGCCAAACCTTGCGCGCCAACTCGTGAGTCGCTCCAGCACTTCAGGCGCAAGACGCAGACCGCTCACCTCGCTAAAGGCCTCTGGTGCGGCGGTGAGCGCGTTGACGAGGGTTGCCCCCTGTCGCTGGCCGAGCATCGCCTGCAGCGAACGCTCAAGCGTCACCACCTCCGCATCAAAGTGACTTGAGGTGATCAGGTCAACGAGGAGATCCTCTACGTTGTCGAGCGTGGTGGGGTCGCCGAGCGCGCCAGCAAGCGCGAGGATCTCCTCGCGAAAGAGGAAGCGCTCTTCGTGATCCAGTCCACTCATCGCAGCATCCTAGCGCGCCACACAGCGCACGGGCGTAGCGGGGGCGCCGATCGGCGGCCGGCGCTTATGGCCGGCGCTTATGGGTAGATGCCACGGACGCTCATCGCATCCGCAACGCGCTTCACCGAGAGGTGGTAGGCGCCGGTGCGCATGTGGCTCTTCTGCTCCTTCGCCGTCTCGTAGACCTCGTTGAAGGCACGCACCATCTTCTTCTCGAGGCGAAGGTTGACCTCCTCCTCCTCCCAGAAGTCGCGGTTGAGATCCTGCACCCACTCGAAGTAGCTGACGGTCACGCCACCCGCACTGCAGAGGATGTCGGGGATCACTATCGCACCGTTCGCGAAGAGGATCTCATCCGCCTCTGGTGTGGTTGGACCGTTCGCCGCCTCGGCAACGATCTTCGTCTTGATCTTCGCCGCGTTCTCTGCGGTGATCTGATTCTCAAGCGCCGCTGGGATCAGCACGTCGCACGGGATCTCAAGGATCGCTTGATTGGAGACCGCCTCAGTACCGGCGAGACCGATCACGCTCCCCGTCAGCTTCTTATGCGCGTCCACGGCGACAAGGTCGAGCCCCGCCGCGTTCGTGATGCCGCCGCTGCTGTCGGAGACGGCGATCACCTTTGCGCCCATCTCAGAGATCAGCCGTGCGGCGATGGCGCCGGCATTGCCGTACCCCTGCACCACAACCGTTGCCCCCTGCAAGTTGAGTCCGATCTTCGCCGCCGCTTCGCGCACGCAGATCACGGCGCCGCGCGCGGTCGCCTCATTGCGGCCCTTGGAACCGCCGAGTGCGACCGGCTTCCCGGTGACGATACCAGGGACGGTGTAGCCAACGTGCATGGAGTAGGTGTCCATCATCCAGGCCATCGTCTGGCTGTTGGTGTTCACGTCTGGTGCCGGGATGTCCGACTCCGGCCCAATGATCACCGCGATCTCGGTGGTGAAGCGGCGCGTCAGGCGCTCAATCTCACCCAGTGAAAGCTGCTTCGGATCAACGGTGACGCCGCCCTTCCCGCCGCCATACGGAAGATCCATCACGGCGCACTTCCACGACATCCACATTGCGAGCGCCTTCATCTCATCAATGTTGACGTCCTGGTGGAATCGAATGCCGCCCTTTGCTGGGCCGCGACCCAGATTGTGCTGGACGCGATGACCCTCAAAGACTCGCGTGGTGCCGTCGTCCATGCGTACGGGGAAGTGCACGGTGAGCTGCCGGCGCGGCTCGCGCAACACGGCGGCAATCCCTGGGTCAAGGTTTAGCCGCTTGGCGGCAAGGTCAAACTGCTGCTGGGCAACGGCCCATGCGCTCTGCTGGCTCATCGTGAATCACCTCATGCTCAAAGACCGCTGCGGCGAAGGGTCGCAGCTGGCCACCTTGCGGCGGTACGGGCTCAGGCTACAACGAGCCTATGAAATCTGTCGCCCCCTCCACGAAAACCCGCCGCCTCCTCCACGCCGGGAGGAGGGGTGTGCCTCCTTGTGGCTACTGCGCGCGGATCAGCGCAACGCCGAGGCCCTTCGGTCCCGTGTGCGGCCCAATCGCGGCGCCGGCACGAACGATCCCAGGCTTCAGCGCGCCGATCGCAGGGAAGCGCGTCACCAGCTCCGTTCGGAACGCCTCAACGTCTGGCGCTTCGGAGTGCAAGACCGTTAACTCCTCAACGGGCGACTCCCCAAGGATCTGCATGAAGCGCTCGCGCGCCTTTGAGGTGGTACGCGGCCGATCGAGCGTCACCACCTCACCATCGATGATGTCGATGATCGGCTTGACTGAGAGCAGCCCACCAATTGCCGCGCGCGCTGGGCTGATGCGGCCACCCGCCTTCAGGTAGTCGAGCGTATCTAGGAAGAAGATCACGTGCGTCCGCGGGATCGCACCGAGTAGATCGGCCACGATCTCCGCCGCACGCTTCCCTGCAACAGCACCACGGCGCGCACGCTTGACCAGCAACCCCTCTGCCGCAGATGCAGTCGCAGTGTCAACGAGGTGAATGTTCTTGCTCTGGGGATGTGAGCTTGCCGCCATCTCTGCGCTGCGGTAGGTGGCAGAGAGTTTTGACGCAACGTGCACGGAGACGATCTCCGTTGCGCCGTCGGCAAAGGCGCGATCATACGCCGCAGTGAAGGCGGCGGAGGATGGGGCGGCGGTCTTCGGGAAGGGGGCGCCGGGTGCCGTGAGCCGCTTCCAGAACTCGTCCATTGAGATCTCTTCGCCCACCTTGAAACTCTCCTCGTTGAACGAGACGATGACGGGAACAACGACGATGCCGAGCTCCTTTGCGAGCTGTGGCGGGATGTCCGACGCGCTATCAGTCACGATTGCAACCTTTGTCGTCATCTGCACTCCTCCATTATCCCAGCGGCGAACGCGCTGGTTCCTACTGAGTCTACCCGCAGGAATCAGCGCTGCGCGTCCTGTTTCGGCGGTTCGGTCAGGCTCGCGTGGGCGAGGCGGTGCGCAGCGCTGATCGGTGGCAGGATCTCGTGCTCCACGCGGCGCAGGACGAGGAGCGCACCCCCCGCGACCACGAGGAAGCCGAGCGTGGAGTAGACAAGCCCATCAACGCCCGCCACGTTCGCCGCCTGCCCCGCGACCCAGGTTCCGATCACCTGGCCGAGCCCGAGGAAGACCGAGTAGAGCCCCATGACCGCACTCCGGTCGGCGCGGTAGTGCTCAGAGACATCGGCGAGGAAGCCGAGTGCGGCCGGCGTGGCGCCAGCGAGGAAGAACATGGAGATGGAGAGGACGAGGAGGAGCAGCGCAATGATCGGCAGCTCGCTCCCCGTCATGCGGTTCAGCAGCCAGACCGCCGCCATTGCCACGAAGAAGGCGGCGACACCGGCGAGCAGGATGGAGGTGCGTCGGTAGCGTGCGAACGAGTTACCCCAGAAGAGGAGGCCGATGCCGCCGACGAGCGCAAGCAGTGCAAGGGCGCTCGTGATCAGGGTTGGTGAGAAGCCGGAGAGGAGGAACTGCCCCTCCCCTGACACGCCCGACTTCCCGGTCAAGAGGTAGAGGCCCTGCGGCACCCAGACACCAACGACCGCGTTGATCGCCACCCAGGTTGGTACGAAGAGGAGGATGCCGCGCTGGCTGAAGAGTTGCGCATAGCGCTTCAGGCGGTTCTCTGTTGCATGGGTCGGACGCGTGTGCTGATCCTTCACGCCGTAGGCGAAGAGGGCGAGTGCCACCATATAGATTCCACCGTTGATGAAGAAGGCGTTCGCGCCGAACACCTCCCAGAGTGGCCCTGCGAGCGCGATTCCGGCAACCAAGAGTCCGCCGAGCGTTGCAGCTTCAAAGAGGGTGACCGCGCGACCACGCAACTTCTCATCGTGGCTAGTGCTCGCCGCAACATACGAGAGGAGGGATGGGACGCTCGCCGCGGTGGATGCGCCCTCAAGGAGGCGCGTGCCGATCAGGAGCGGGATCGTGAGCGCGAACGGTGTGATGAAGACGGCAACAAGGCCAAAGAGGGGGCCGAGCAGCATCACGGGCTTCCTGCCGATCTGGTCGGCAATGATGCCGAAGATCGGCGAGCCGGCGAGCTCCGTCACATAGAAGGCGAGGGAGATCGCCGCCACGTCGGCGGTGGTGACCGTGATGGTCCCGCCGTCGCGCAGGAAGGCGGTCCAGAAGACCAAGAGGGCGCCAGTCGTCCCCGTAGCGGTCCGCAAGACAAGCGTCCCTAGGAGCAGGGCGCGCATGGAGCTAGTCATCTGCTCCACGATAGCGGCTCGGTATACTCGCCGCATGCCGAGTAACGTTGCCCAGAGTTACCCCTATAAGCTAGAGAGCGAGGCGGAGCGTGCCGCCGCCATAACGGCAACGCTCGCTGCGCGCGAGGGCCTTGCTGAGCGGCTCGCCGCGGAGGCGCTCCCCTACGACAACTCGCCTGACGGCGAGGCGTGGGCCTGGCGTTGCCGCAGCGTCGGCTGCCCTGGCGTGATGCACACCGCAGGCTACGCCCGCGATAGCTACGGACTCGTCGCCCTCTGCGACGCCTGCGGCACGATCGCGCTCCGATAGCCATGGGGGGTGAACGCGCACCAGAGATCGTCCCGATCAGCGCCGCGAACAGGCCGACGCAGGTCGACATCGTCGGCGACCGCATTCGCATCGCTTCACTAGAGATCGTTGACCGCGCGTTGGCCGGATACTTGGAGACACGCTCACCAGAGGAGCGTCCAGAGACCGTTGAGCGCGCGCTGCGCGTTGGCTTGATGGCGCTGCAGAGTGCGAGCGGCTCCATTGACGTGGATCATATCCGGCGCGCCTTCGACAAACTCCTCAGCGACGCCGCCGACTCCAACAAGAAGGCGACCGCAGAGGTGGAAGAGATCCTGCGCAAGAACTTCTCAAGCGAAGGTGGCGTGATGCCCGCCACACTCGAGCGCTTCATCGGGGACAAGGGTGAACTTGCACAGTTCACCAAGGATCTCTTCGATGAGAATCGCCGCGATTCCGCCATTGGCAAGTTGAACACGATCCTTGGCACCTACTTTGATGGCGACGCGAGCAAGCTCGCGCATCTGCTCGACCCGACGCGCGAAGCCTCACCGCTCAGCAGCTTCCGCGCCGAGATCGCCAAGCGCTTTGACGACGTGCTGCTGAAGATCGTGGAGCTCGACGCCTCGCAGAAGGCGGCGAAGGGCGAACGGAAGAAGGGCACCGCAAAAGGGGTCGACTTTGAGTCACGCATCATTGCCGAGTACACCGAGCTGCTCCGGCCCACGAACGACGACATTGAGGGGACGGGCGGTATTACGGGCGCCGTGACGGACTCGAAGAAGGGTGACGCGGTGATCACGATCAACGCGAAAGATGCGAGCGCTGCGGTGATGCGGATCGTGGTTGAGGTGAAAGATAAGAGCATGACCGGACCTGCCATTGAGAAGGAGCTGATTGAGGCGCGCGAGAATCGCAAGGCCGGGGTGGCGCTGATGGTCTTCAGCGAGGCGGCGGCGCCGAGCGGCTACGCCCCGTTCCAGATCACGCGCAACGGCGTCTTCTGCGTTGTGGATCCAGAAGCCCCGGACGTTGCCATCCTTGAGGCGGGCTACCGACTGGCGCGGCTGGTTGCCCGGATTCAGGTGAAGTCAGAGGGGAGCGGCGCCGATCTCTCCGCCGCTCGCGAGGCGATCGACGCGCTGCGCGCACGACTTGAGTCCATCAAGGAGATCAAGAAGACGCTCACCGCAGTGGATAGTGCCACGGAGAAGGCGCGCGACGAACTGGACGAGCTGCGCGCTGCGATCGCCGCGGAGGTGGATCGCATTGAAGAGCAGGTGCGCGCGAGCGGCAGCGCCGCGAAGTCTGGGTGAGCCGCGCCGCCTCCGACTGGCGCCGCTTCCTCACCGGTCGCTACGCCGCATTCGGCACGCTCGCAATCTCCGATGCGATCGCCGTTGCGCTCGCAGGTGACGGCCTCGCCATCCCGCTGATTGCAACACTCGGCGCCTCCCCTGCACTCGCCACACTGATCGGCCTCTTCCCGTTCGTTGGCGGGATCCTGCAAGCGCTCACCCCAGCGGTGCTCCGCCGCAATCGCGGCGACCTGCGCGGCCTCACGATCGTGATCGCCGCGATCGGCCTGATGCGACCGCTCCTCTATCTCGGCGTGGTCGTCCTCATCTGGGCAGGCGCACTCTCTCCGATCGGTGGGATCCTGCTGATCGCGATCGGCTTTGGCGTTGGCGCCACGGCACAGGCGCTCGCCGGTGCCAACGTGCAGACCTGGTTCGGCCGCATCCTCCCAGAGCGTGAGCGTCGATTCGTTGCGCCGCGCGCACTCGCGATCCAGTTCGGCCTCGGCTCAATCCTCCTGATCCCCGTGGCGCTGATGGTGCGCGTGGGTGAGGCTGACTGGGGCGTCCTGATCTACGCTCCCGCCTTCGTTGGCGCGCTCGTCGCCAGCCTCGCCTTCATTCGCGCGCTGCGAAAGCTGCCGCGACCGGGTGCGCTCCCGCCCGAGCGTGCGGAGCGCGGCGGAAAACTCACCGCGCCCGTGCGCAAGTTCATCCGCACCAACGCGATCGCGGCACTCGGTGCCGGGTTTGCGCCGTACCTCTCCATCTACGCGATCGTCGTCCTGCATCAGTCTGCGGCGTACGCGATCTTGCTCGCGGCGGTCGGCTCCGCCGCCGCACTCGTTGGCGCGCTCGTGATCGGCAACTGGCTGGAGCGCGGCTCGGCGAGTCGCCTCTATCGCGCCTCGTTGATCGTGCGCGGCGTTGGCATGGCCTCATCGGTGCTCGCCGGCCCGTGGAATCCGTTCGCGCCGATCGTCCTGCTGATCGTGACGGTCGTCGTCACCGTTGGCTTCGCCGCGGGCATGCTCTCCGCGCAGGAGCGACTCCTCCGCCTCGCCGCACCTGGTGAAGTGGTGCGCGCGCAGTCAACATTCGGTGCGGTCAACGCCGCCTGCCTCGCCATCGGCCAAGCGGTCGGTGTGGGCGTGCTCGCAACCTTCCCTGTGGCCTATCCAACCTATGTGGTGATCTTCCTCATCACCGGCGCCTTCCGCCTCGTCGCCGCGGCGACCGCGGAGGTGGGTGACGGCTGGGACGCCCCCACGCGCCTGCATCACAGTGACGAGTTCGCACCCGAGCCCGCACTCGAATCGCAGCGCTAGTCTTGGAGGCGCAGCACTCGCCTGAGCGCCTCCGCCTATCGGGGCGAGAGCGCGGCTAGACTAGGGGCGAAGCCGCGCAGGCGGCGCCGCACGAGCGGCACGATTGGCGTGAGCGGCACGATTGGCGTGAGCGGCACGATTGGCGTGAGTGGAGAGGAGTGCATGATGCGCGTACCAGTAGAGATGCCGCGACTCGGATATGACACCGAGCTCGGCAAGATCGGCAGCTGGACGGTGAAGGTTGGCGACAGCGTGACCGCCGGGCAGCCGATCGGCGAACTTGAGACGGAGAAGGCGACCGTGGAGTTTGAGTCCCCCGCCGCGGGCACACTCGCCGAGATCGTCCACGCCGCAGGGAGCGAAGTGACGGTCGGCACCGTGATCGCCTACATAGAAGACGGGAAGTAAGTGGAGCGGCCCGGTCGCACGCCGGTCACCTTCACGCCGATGCGTTCGGCGATCAGTCGACGCATGGTGGAGTCAAAGGCAAAGGCACCACACTTCTACGTCTCCACGGAGATTGAGATGGAGGCGGTGATCGCCGCCAATCAGGCGCTTAATGAAGGCAAGAGCGGCGACGACCGCGTCACGATCACCGCCTGGCTCGTTCGTGCACTCGCAGCGTCACTCGCCGCCGCACCCGCACTGAACGCCGTATGGAACGGCGAAGCACTCGAGCGCGTTGAGCAGATCAACATCGGCATTGCGATTGCCATCCCCGACGGCCTGATTGCACCGGCACTACTGGATTGCGCAACAAAGGATCTCGCCACTATTTCAAGCGAACTACGCGGCCTTGTGACGCGCACAAAGGCGAACAAGTTGCGACCAGCGGAGTTCTCCGACGCAACGTTCACGCTGAGCAACCTTGGCGGATTCGCTGTGACGCAGTTCACCGCAATCATCACGCCGCCGCAGGTGGCAATCCTCGCCACCGGACGCAGCGAGCAGCGCGCCGTGGTGCGCGACGGTGTCGTGGTGGCTCGACAGATGCTCACCGCCACGATCTCCGCGGATCACCGCGCGGTAGACGGCGTACTCGTTGCAACCTTCCTCGGCGACCTGAAGGCGCGGCTTGAGTCGCCAGGGGGTCTCGCCTGAGCGCTCCGGATCGCGACGCGCCAATCGGCGGTCGATCGAACTACACGCACGGCGAGCTGAACGAAGGCGATCTTCACGCCGACCCCACCACACAACTGCAGCGTTGGATTGATACCGCAATCGCCGCCAAACTCCCCGAACCACTCGCCGCCGCACTCGCCACCGCCGATGCGAGCGGCGCGCCGAGCGTGCGCATGATGCTGATTCGCGGCATCGACTCCGACGGGATCCGCCTCTATACCAATCGCGAGAGCCGCAAGGGTCGCGACCTTGCGGCAAACCCACGTGCCGCGATCAGCATCTGGTGGCCCGGTCTTGAGCGCCAGGTGCGCTGCTCGGGCCCAGTGGGGCAGCTCTCGCACGCCGAGTCGGCCGCCTACTTCGCGAGCCGCCCTCGCGAGAGTCAGCTCAGCGCCCGCGCCAGCCGACAGGGGGAGCCGACCCCCTCCCGCGAGGCGCTTGAGGCGGCACTCACCGCCGAGTCCGCCGCTCACCCGGTCCAGCAACCTGGAGGACAACTAGGTACGCATCTAGGCGAGCAGCCAGGCGAGCACGAAGGTGAGCACCCCATCCAGCTCCCCGGCTACTGGGGCGGCTACCTGCTCACCCCCGATCGCTTCGAGTTCTGGCAGGGGCGGCCGAACCGCCTCCACGACCGCTTCGAGTACCTTCTGAACGAGTTCGCCTGGGAGATCCGCCGCCTCCAGCCCTGAAAATTGCGCCGAGCCTAATTTCTGCGCCGAGCCTAAATTCTGCGCAAACCGTAAATTCTGCGCCAGTCCCCCAAAGAGCCGCCCGCGATCGGATACCCTACGTCCAAGCGCAGATCGCGCTTCATGAGACACGGCCCCGGATCTGGGTGCCGATTGAAGGAGGAGACATGCGAAAGAGAACGCTTGCGACGCTCGCGGTGACTGCCGCGATCATCGTAGGGGCATGTGGCGGAAGCGCCAGCATCGTCGGCTCGTACAAGCCTGGTGAAGGCGGTACTGGCGGAACGTTGCTTGTCGGCGACTATCAGGACGTCGACAGCCTGCACCCGTACTACTACTCCACCGTGATGTCAGCGAACGTGATGGCAACGGTGTGGGACGGACTCGTCACCCTCAGCAATGAGGCGAAGTACGTGCCGTGGATGGCGACCGAGATTCCTACGGTTGCAAACAAGGGGATCGTTCTCCCTGGTGAGAACGGCGACGCAATGACCGTGACCTGGACACTCCGCGCGGGGCTCGTCTGGTCCGATGGTCTGCCAATCACTTGCGCAGATGCTGCGTACACCCACCAGTGGGTGATGACCGAGGGGAACCCACTCTCAACGACCGGTGCTGCAGAGATTTCCGCCGTTGAGTGCGTGGATGACCTGACGATCAAGCTGCACTACTCCGAGATCTACTCGGGCGTGTACGGCGGCGTTGGCATCATGCCGAAGCACTACTTTGAGAAGTTCGACATCAACTCTGGCAATCCGGCCACGGACATGGTGCTCGGCGCGGGCTTCCGCCCAGAGGACCTGCCGAACATTCCAGTCTCCGGCCCATTCAAGTTTGAGAGCCGCACCGAAGGTGTGGAGACCGTGATGGTCCGCAACGACTTGTGGAAGAACCCGTATAGCGGTGAGAGCGCAAAGCTTGACCGCCTCAAGTACGTGGTCTGCGGCGATCCGGACACCTGCATTGCGAAGTTCCGCGCTGGCGAGTTGGACATTGTGACCGACCTCGACGGCAACAGCTTTGCAACGACCAAGGATCTTGGCGTAGAGCAGAGGGCGCAGAGCGTCTTCACCTATGAGTTCTTCCGACCAAACCACTCGCCTACTGACTGCTCAATCCTTGAGCCGCTCAAGACGACGCGTGGTGGTGGTTGCCCAGTCTCTGACCCAGCGATTCGCAAGGCAATCGCTCAGGCCACAGACAAGCAGTCCATCTGGACTCGAATCTTGGGTGAGGCCGGTGTGATCGCTTCGTCAAGCGTCACGCCGCTCGCCTGGTTCTACAAGGCGCAGAGCCCGGTCGCGTTTGACCTTGCCGCTGCAAAGAAGACCCTTGCCGACGCAGGTTGGGTCGATAGCAATGGCGACGGCATCGTGGAGAAGGACGGCGTCTCTGCCATCCTCGAGTTCTGCACAACGATGAAGGCAGTGCGCAAGTCAACGATCGCATTCGTGGCTGGCGACCTTGCGAAGATCGGGATCAAGGCCGTGTACAACGGCGGCGGCACCATCTTTGCACCATGGACAGAGTCGGACGAGGGGCTCTCGTGCAACCTCTCTCGCGGTAACTTTGACGTGGCACTGCATGCATTCAGTTCAGGCATTGAGGCAGTCTCGCTCTATGGCGTGTACTACTCAACGAAGGTCAATCCAGATGGACAGAACGATGCCAAGGTGAACGATCCAGCACTCGATGTGCAGCTGGACATCATCAAGGGCACCATTGATCTGGATAAGATCGCCGCTGCGGCAGCCAAGGTCCAGGAGATCATGGCGGCAACAACGGTAGAAATCCCCCTCTACTACTGGATGGGGATCGAGCTCGTGAGCAACAGGGTCGGTGGGTTCCTCTCGAACCCAACGCTGGCTGGTCCGCTCTGGAACGCAGGGGATCTCTCCCTCGCGAACTGAACGGGTGCTCTTCACCTTCGGGTGAGGTCGTACAAGGGGCGGGACGCAAGTCCCGCCCCTTGTATTTCTCCTTAAATCGCCAAGTCTCGGGGGGTCGCAACCTACGCAGCGCCTCCCGACCGCCAGCATGATGATCGTCTAGGATTCGGCAAGCGCGTAGCCGTGCCAGAGAGGAGTGGGGGATGCTGAAGTTCGCACTGCGCAGAATCGGCGCTAGCCTCCTGATCCTGCTCGCCACCACCGTGTTTATCTACGCACTCCTCCTCGCCGCGCCTGGCGGACCTGAACAGAAGTACGCGAACAACCCGCGCTTCACTCCGCAGCAACAGCAGGCGTATGTGAAAGCGCTCGGCCTGGATAAGCCGGTTCTGGTCCAGTACTGCCGATGGCTCGGCGCCTGCCGCCGTGACGCAGACGGCATCGAGGCGCTGATCGGCCCGGCCGGGCTGCCGAGCATCCTCCCGAGCTTCCTCTCTGGCGTGACGAGCGGCATCGTCCATGGTGACTTCGGCTACAGCTATGAGAACGGCAACTCCGTGAGTGAACGCATCAGCGGTGCCCTCCTCCCCACCCTCATCCTCGCCGGCCTCTCCGCCGCACTCTGGCTCTCGCTCGCTGTCATACTCGGCGTCATCACCGCGCTGCGGAATGGTGGACTCTTTGACAACGCATTTAGCGTCTTCACATATGTGGCCGCCGCCTTCCCCACCTTCATCCTCGGCTTCGCCCTGATCTCCATCTTCTCTGTTGGCCTTGGCCTCACTCCTGTCAGCGGCATGACGGATGGACGCCTCTCCCCAGCCTTCGGCAGTGACGCATATTGGAGCTACTTCTCGGCAGACCCAGGGGTCGCGATCAACGACCTTGCACGCCATCTGATCCTTCCCGTCGCTACGCTTGTGACCATCAGCGTGGCGGGCGACGCGCGCTATGTTCGTCAGAGCGTGATGGAGTCAATGGCGATGGAGCACGTACGCACGGCTCGCTCCAAGGGACTGAGCAGCCTGCGCATCAATCGACGCCACATCCTGCGCACGGGGTTGATCCCCTTCGCTACAAACATCGGTCTCGCCTTCCCCTTCCTTGTCTCGGGCGCGCTGATCACCGAGACGATCTTCAGCTGGCCAGGGGTCGGCCGGCTGACGCTGATCGCGATCGGGAACCTGGACTACCCGCTCCTGATGGGGATTCTCTCCATTAGTGCCGCCGCCGTCGCAATCGGCAACCTCATCTCCGACCTCCTCTATGCCGTCCTGGATCCGAGGGTGCGGCTATGAGCGGCGCAACGCAGACGCAACTCCCCGTTTCGGAGAGCCCGTGGCGGCAGGCGCGCGGGCGCTTCCTCAACACGCGCATGGGCCCAGCGGGCCTTGCGATCCTGGGTTGCATCTTCCTCTTTGTCGCGGTCGGTTCCATCCTGCTGCCATTTGACTTCTACGTGGTTCCACAACCCGATGTAATCAGTTTCACTGGACGACCGCCCGCATGGGGGCGCCCGTTCGGCGAGACGGGCATGTTGCAGCTTGACGTGATGACGCTCGTTGCCAACGGTGGACGCACCTCGCTGCTCATTGGGTTTGCCACCGCGATCGGATCGATCACGATCGGCACGATCGTTGGCGTGATCGCCGGATTCATTGGCGGGAAGCTTGACTCCGTCTTGATGCGCCTCGCCGATGTCTTCTTGATGATCCCGTCACTCTTCGTGATCCTCTTCCTCGCCCGCATCTTTCAGGGCGAGGGGGGTGGTGGCGTCTGGTCGCTCGTGATCGTCTTCGTAGGATTCGGCTGGATGGGTCTCGCACGCCTGGTGCGTGGGCAAGTACTGGCGATCCGCGAGATGGAGTACGTGGAGGCGGCGCGCGCGCTCGGCGTCCCCTCCCTCCGCATTGCACTCCGTCATATCCTCCCCAACGCGATCGGACCGCTCGTTGTTGCAGCACCATTCATCGTGGGCGGCGCGATCGTCAGCGAGGCCTTCATCAGCTACCTCGGCTTCGGCATCAACCCTGCCACGCCAACCTGGGGGAACATCCTCTCTGAGTCCTCCAAGTTCCTGCAACAGGGGAACTGGTGGTGGATCGGCTTCCCCGGCCTCTTCATTGTCTTCACGGCGCTCTCCGTCAACATGATTGGCGATACGCTCCGCTCCGCGCTCGACCCACGAGGTCGCAAGTGATCGGCGCCAAAGTGGCCCCGGTCAAGGGGGCACCGATCAAGGAGGCCCCGGTCGTTGAGGTCAAGGGCCTCAACATCTCCTTCAGGACGGCGTCGGGCGTGATCCAAGTGGTGCAGGACGTCTCGTTCTCTATTGACAAGGGTGAGTGCCTCGCCGTTGTGGGCGAATCTGGCTGTGGGAAGAGTGTCTCCGCACTCGCAACGATCGGGCTGCTGGTGAAAGAGCAGTCGATTGTCACGGGCTCCGTTCTCTTTCGTGGCGAAGAGTTGCTCGGGAAGCCGGAGTCCTACATGCGCAAGATCCGCGGTGGTGGCATCTCCATGATCTTCCAGGAGCCGCTCTCCGCCCTGAACCCCGTCACCACGATCGGTGAGCAGATCGCCGAGGTGCTCGTTGCGCACGGCCGTGCCGGCTGGCGTGAGGCGAACAAGAAGGCGATCGAATTCCTAGAACTGGTTGAGATCGCGCAGGCGCCACAGCGCGTAAAGCAGTATCCACACCAACTCTCTGGGGGCATGCGACAGCGCGCGATGATCGCCATGGCGCTCGCCGGCGAACCGGAGCTGATCATTGCAGACGAGCCGACCACCGCACTCGATGTCACGATCCAGGCGCAGGTACTGGAGCTGCTCCGCCGCACCACGAAGGAGCGCGGCACCGCACTGCTGCTGATCACCCACGACCTTGGCATCGTGGCGGAGACGGCCGATCGGATCGCCGTGATGTACGCAGGCCAGATCGTGGAGGAGGGCCCGGCTAAAGAGGTGCTCCGCGCGCCAGCGGGCCCATACGCACGCGACCTTATTGCATCCATCCCGTCCTATGCGCGACGCGGGAAGGGCCTTACAACGATCCAGGGAACCGTGCCGTCACCAGCCAACTTCCCGACCGGCTGCCGCTTCCACCCCCGCTGCCGATTCGCGGTGGAGGCGTGCGCCGCCTCAATGCCCGAACTCACCACGCACGGAACCGACCGCTCCGTGCGCTGCTTCCGTGCCGATGAGATCGCAGGGGGCGCGAAGTGATCGAGGGGCGTGGAGCAGCGGTCGCAGCGGGGAACCTTGTTGAACTGCGCAACATCAAGAAGTACTTCCCGATCGGGAGCGCGATCCCCTTCATCCAGAAGCGCATGACGGTGAAGGCGGTGGATGGCGTTGATCTGACGATTGCCCGTGGCGAGACGCTCGCCGTGGTCGGCGAGTCAGGATCAGGGAAGACCACGCTTGGGCGCGTCACGCTCGGCCTCCAGAAGCCGACCGCTGGCGAGGTCTGGTTTGATGGCGCACGACTGACCGATCGCAGCGCGGAGGAACAGCGCAAGCTGCGCCGCAAGATGCAGATCGTCTTCCAGGACCCGTTCGGTTCACTCAACCCGCGCCTCCCGATTGGTGATCAGATCCAAGAGGGGCTCGTGGCGCACGGGCTTGGGAACACAAAGGAGCGGAAGGATCGCATGCACTCGGCACTAGAGTTGGTCGGCCTCCCTGCAGAGTACGCCGTGCGATACCCGCACGAATTCTCTGGCGGCCAACGGCAGCGCATTGGCATTGCACGCGCGCTCGCGCTCGATCCTGAGTTTATTGTCCTCGACGAACCGGTCTCTGCGCTGGACGTCTCTATCCAGAGCCAGGTCTTGAACCTGCTCGCCGACCTGCGCACGAAGCAGGGGCTCACCTACATGTTCATCAGCCACAACCTTGACGTAGTGGGCTACTTTGCCGATCGCGTTGCGGTGATGTACCTCGGCAAGGTCGTTGAGTCTGGCCCCGTTGACCAGGTCTTCACCAAGCCGCAGCACCCGTACACGATCGCCCTCCTCTCGGCGGTGCCAAGGATCGAAGCGCATGACAGCGACGATCGCCTGATCCTTAAGGGTGAGATCCCGTCGCCAATCAATCCACCGTCCGGCTGCCGTTTCCGCACGCGCTGCTGGCTACGAGAGCAGCTCGGGAACCCGGAGCGCTGCAGCACCGAAGAGCCGCTCCTCGCCCCATCGCCGCGCGCCGCTGCGGTGAGCGTCGCCTGCCACTTCCCACTCGAAGATGGTGCCGCCGCCACCACGAAGAGCGGTCGCGCTGCAGCGACAACGGCGAAAGTGAACGCGAAGGCCTAGTCGCGAACTCGCGACGAACTAGTCGCGGCAAACTCGCGGCGAACTAGTCGCGAACTCGCGGCGAACTAGTCGCTCGTGAAGCGCGCCAGTAGCTCTGCCGCAGCGGGCGCAGCGCGTGGATCAGGATCTAGGCGCTCCTCGGCCACGGCGATCACTTCCACCGCTTCCTTGAGCGACCCATAGATCCCAGCACCAACGCCAGCGAGCGCAGCGCTCCCCGCCGCCGCCGACTCACTGATCCGCGGCAACACGACCGGCACACCGAGTAGATCGGCACGCATCTGCTGGAGCGCCCGCGGCACGCTCGCGACCTGCGCGTGGAGGCCGCTCGTTGCACCTGTGGCGGGACCTGAGAGCCACATCTCATCAAGCGGCAGGCCCGCCGCACGCGCCGGCGCAAGCAGCGCCGCAACGGCGAGCGCGCCGTGCTCCATCGCCGCGCGCAGACGATGCGCCGGAGTCGCACCGCGCTCCGCCGTGGAGCCCTCCGCGCCGAGCGGGAGGTCTGCTGCCGCCTGGATCAGCGCGGCGGGATCGGCACCGCCCAAGATCGCCTCGGTGAAGGCTGCGTCGATCAGCAGCCCCGTCCCACCAAGTGCGCCGCCAAGGATGCGCAGGTCACCGAACGGAGTTGGCGCCGGTCCCGACCAGAGCGCGCCGCCAACCGCCGCGCTGACGCGCTCCGCAACGGTGCGCTCTGCCGCCACGCCAACACCACCAGCGGCGCCGCCCACATCCACACCACGTGCCACATGGGACAAGCCAGCGCCCACCACCGCCGCCATCCCATCGTTCGTCCCTGAGATTACGGGCACTCCTGCGCGCAGACCAAACGCTGCCGCAACCTCCGCGCGGAGCGAACCGATGCGCGTCCCGGGGTGCACCTCGGGCGGAGCGACGCGCTCGTCAAGGCCTCCAACGTCACTCAGGAGTGCTGCGCGATCGGAGGGTGAGAGGGAGCGCGCCGGGTCCCAGAACGAGGCGACCGCCTCACCACTCAGTCGGAAGGCGAGCGCATCCCAGGTGGAGAGCAGCCACGCCGTCTCCTTCGCCGCCGCGGCGCGTTCGCGCAAGAACCAGCGCGCCTTCGGCAGCTCCGCAAGGAGCCATCCGGTTCGCCGCAGCAGCGTGGCAAGGTGAGCGTTATCCGCGGCATCACGCCGATCACGCCAGAGCATCGCAGCGCTTGCGGCGCTCCCATCGGCACGCACCGGGACGAGTGTTGGGCCGTGACCGTCTGCGGCAACGCCGAGGATCTCCACGTTGGGTCCAGCGGCGGTGAGCGCTTCACGTACCGCCAAGGTGATCGCCTCCCACCAGGCGTTCGGATCCTGTTCCGCAACACCGAGTGAGTCGTTCGTCTCAACGCCACTACCTCGTCGCGTCAGCGCGAGTGGGCGACCACTCTCCGCCTCAACGATGAGCACCTTGATGGCAGTGCTGCCAAGGTCAATCGCGAGGAGGGCGCCACGCATCTTACTCATAGCGCGCTCGACTCATGCTGCGCCCGCTCAGCTGTGGCGCGTGATGCGGCGCGTGCTGTGGCGCGTGCTGTGGAACGACTCAGCGCGGACCGGCACGGCGGCCATGGTTGACGTACCACCAGGCGCTCGGAAAGATCACAGCGGCGAGCGCAATCTTGATCGCATCGCCAATTAAGAAGGGTGCTACCCCCTTGCTGATCGCCTCACCCGCGCCAATCTGCAGCGCGGCCGCGAGCCAGCTGACACCAAACGTGTAGATGATCAAATTGCCGATCAGCATCGCGCCAACCGTGCCGACCACACTGCGATCCCATCCGAGATCGGCGAGTCGGCCAACGATCCATGCGGCAAATAACATGCCGATCAGGTAGCCACCTGCTGGCGCAAGGGCGAGCACTCCATCCGCTCCGCCCCCAACAAACTTTTCAATACCGTGACTACCAGCGCTGAAGAGCGGCGCGCCGAGCAGGCCGAGCAGAAGGTAGAGCGCGAGTGACGCAACGCTGCGACGTGCACCGAGCGTGGCGCCGACCAGAAGGACGCCGAAGGTCTGTCCGGTGATCGGCACGGGCGTCCCCGGGATTGCGATCACCACCTGTGCCGTTGCACCAATGAAGAGCGCGCCAACAACTGCAAGGGCGAGCCCCTGCAGGCGCGCGCCGAGGCGCTCGCCGAGGAAGACGGGGAAGAAGAAGTCGCCGAGCGTTACACCGTGCTCCGCCGCCGGAATCCGTGCCACCGCTGGCATTGACCGTCTGAACTGCATGGTTCCTCCTCCGCTACTCCCCGACTCCCTTAACTTCCAGAATCCTACCTTCCGTAGTCTGCCTCAAGCGCCCTCCTCGTGAGCGCCGCGTGGCAGATGCGGCATACTGCGCCTAGGCATGGTGGCCATCGTTCAATGGTTAGGACCGCGGTTTGTGGAGCCGCAGATGAGGGTTCAATTCCCTCTGGCCACCCCACCAGAGAGCGAGTCTCTCGATCGTCGCCCTCTTTTTCTCCGTCCGCGTGCTGCAAGAACTCACGGGGGCGAACCGCCGCTAGAGTCCGCAATCTGTTGCGCAAAGGCGCTGCGCTAAGGTGCCGCGGGGACGATCTACAACATCATCCAGGTCAGCCTGCGGCAGGCGCTCACCCCCGCGGCGATGACGGGGCGCATGAACGCCACGATGCGCTGGTTCGTCTGGGGGACGATGCCGATCGGTTCGCTGCTCGGTGGGCTCATCGGTGAGACGCTGGGCGTGCGCGCGGCGATCATCATCGGCGGCGTTGGCGCCTCACTCGCATTCGTTCCACTCCTCTTCGGACCGGTCTGGAGCATCAAGGAGATGCCAACACAAGGAGAGGTGCCGCGCACCTAGCGCAACGCCTCTCCTCGTACTTCTGCCCGCCGATTAGCTCCTCGTGGTGCGACCTCGCCATAGTGCGAACGCCGCGGCGGCGATCACGGCGAAGAAGAGCAGCAGCGCAAGGGTGAAGTTGGTCGGGTCGCTCGGTTCCCCTGGTGGCGGCACGCCTTCATGGAGCGTTGCGGCGAATCGGATGCTGCCCGCATCGCTCGTAAGCTCATACGCACCAGCCCAGTGAAGGTTCGCGCCGTTCAGCACGGCGGAGAGTGCCGTCTCGGCCTCCATCAGACCTTCGCAGCCCATCTGGGTGGAGCTCAGCTCACCCGCAAGAATCACGCGCTCCCCTTCAACGCGCACGCCCCCGGCGATCATGTTGCAGCCAACACTTGCGCTCAACTGTCCGTCAGCAATCGTGACGTATCCACTTGCCGCCTCGTAGGTAACGCCGTTAATCTCGATCCAGATTGGCGATGCACCAGCGGCGGGTGATGCACCAGCGGCGAGCGTAATCGCAATCGACACGCCGCCATCCACGCGGATCAAGCCGTTGGAGCTCGTGATGCCATCCGCAACCAGCACGAGGTTCTCGCCTTCAAGGATGCTGATCAACGCCGCTTCGGCATCCATCAGTCCCTCGCAATGCATCTCGGTGAAGGTCATGGGACCAGCGAGGATCAGGCTGTGAGGGTCGCCGAGCAGCAACTCTGCCCCACCGATCACGCTATTGCAGCCGACCGTGGCGGAGAGGCTCCCACCCACGTACTCGATGCTGCCGCTCTCAATATTGAAGACGGCGCGGGAGAGTTCGTTCCCCGTGACGAGCTGGGTGAAGGTGGCAGAGAAGGAGGCGCCGTCCATCTCAGGGGAGGTGCTCATCCCAGGCACAGGGAAGGCGATGACGCCCTGGCACATCTCGGGGACACTCCCGTCCGCCGCCGGGGCACAGGGGTCGTCGGTCGCTCGAACCGCGCTCGTGGGGATGAAGGCGGCGAGGAGGCTGAGGGCGAGGAGGCCGCTGACGATTCGGTACCGCATAGAAAGTTCCCCCTTTATGCCCTTGAGCGACTTGCACCGCCCTTGAGCGACTTACACGGCAGGTGCCGTCACCTTCCTAAACGCCACAGCATGATTTGAGGTTCCCTGCCTGCGCCTGCCAACCGCCTACTGGCTCGGAGCCGAGCGTGAGGAGTGATAGCCTCGCACGTAGATGGTGATCAACCGTCAGCACAGGAGGTGAGCGTGAAGCCAACCGCAACGATCATGCGCGGCGAGATCGCAGAGTCGGTCGAGGTCGTGAGCCGCCTTATCGCCGACCGTGCACGATTCGAAGCGATCGGCGAACAGCTCGCTGCGCGCAGTCCTGCGGTCATTGTCGTGGCCGGTCGAGGCACGAGCGACCACGCCGCAATCTACGCACGCTACCTCCTTGAGCACGCGGTCGGCGTCCCCGTTGGCCTTGCCGCTGCGAGCCTCGTAACCCAGTACGGCATTGAGACTGCGTCGCCGCAGAGCGCACTGCTCGCCTTCAGCCAGTCTGGCGCTGGTCCTGACATGATCGCGCTCGTCGAATCTGCCAAGCGCCGCGGGGCGTACACGGTTGCTCTGACAAATGATGCCGAGTCTGAATTGGCTCGGGCCGCCGAAGCGATCGCACACCTCGACGCCGGACCAGAGCGTGCCGTTGCGGCAACGAAGACCTTCATCGCAGAGCTCGTCAGCGTGGCACTCATCGCGGCGGGAGCCGCACGCGCGCTCAAACGAGATGCAACATGGGCGCAAGATCTTGAAGGACTACCGCTTCGAATGAGCCGCTCGCTCGATGCGGCAAACCGCTGGATTGACACGGCTCCCACAACCCAGGTCTTCGGCTCGTTGCTGCAGGCGAATCGCGCCTTTGTGGTGGGACGAGGCTTTGAGTATCCGAACGCGCTGGAACTCGGATTAAAGTTGCGGGAGATCACGGGAGCGTTTGCCGATGGCTATTCGGCTGCCGACCTGCTCCACGGTCCGATCGCGTCTGCGGGCCCGCAGGTTCCAGCGATCGTCATCTCCACTGATCCTGCAACGGCGAAGAGTCTTGACGCCGCCGTGCAACGCCTTCGCTCGGTCGGAACGCCAACACTGCTGCTCTGTAACGCCACGACGAGCCGAGGAGTTGGTGACGAGCTGCTCCTCCCCGAAGGTCCGGCCGGCCCGCTCAGCACCCCCGTGACCGCGATCGCTGGACTGGCGATCATCGAAGCGGTCGCCACGGGGCGCGGCCTGAACCCCGACGCCCCCGAGGGGCTCACCAAGGTCACCAAGACCCTCTGAGCCTTACTCGTCCCGTGGAGGGTTGGGGGCGGAGGTGGAGTGGGATGGGCTGGATGAGGTTGGAACGAGGGCGATCATCAACGCAAAGAGCCTGATCGCCGTTGCCCTCGCCGAGCGGCTCGCCGCGGGTGAGCTACGGGTGAGCCACTATAACTATTACTCCACGGCCACGAGGGATTCGTGCACGACCTGCGGTATTCGCACCCATATGGCACTTAGCCTGCTAATATCGTTCCCTAGAGAGTCTGCACTGCGGATTCCGCAGAATAAGGGTGTGAACCATGGCAATCGAACCGCTCCGGATGCTCGCTCCAACGAGCCCATCCGTCTCCCATCGCAATATGCCCCCAACGGGACCGACCGTCCAGATTGACCCTGCCCGCGTTGCCGCCCTCACCGCCATCGAGTCGGCGCGCCTTGACGCACGCACCCAAGCCTCTGGCGCCGCCTACGCGCGCGCCGAAAAGTCACTCGTTGGCGGCGTCTCGTCCAGCTATCAGCGCCGCGCCCCCTACCCGATCTACCTTGAGCGCGGCCTCGGCCAGTACGTCTGGGATGTTGATGGGCGCCAGTACCTAGATGTCCACAACGGGATCGGCAGCATGGTTCAGGGTCACGCCAACCCGATCATCATCGAGGCGGTGGACCGACGCATGCGGCTCGGCACTCACTTCGCAGCGCCAACAGAAGACGCGTACATCGTGGCGGAGCATCTCGCGGCGCGTTGGAAGCTGCCACGCTGGCGCTTCGTGAACTCAGGCTCCGAAGCGACGATGGATGCAATCCGCATTGCGCGCGCCCTCACCCGCCGCGATGGCGTGATGAAGATCTTCGGCAGCTATCACGGCCACCACGATTCCGTGATGGTGAACATTAGTCTCAACGTGTACGACATAGGAGATCGCGAAAACTATCCGTCGATCCCGTACGGGAAGGGGATCCCCGATGTTGTGACGCAGATGACCATCGCCGTCCCCTTCAACGACGCACCCGCGCTCGAGCGACGACTCGAGCGACTGCAAGGCGAAGGGAAACTCCCCGCCTGCCTGATCATGGAGGCGGCGCTGATGAACTGCGGCGTCATCCTCCCAGAGCCTGGCTACCTTGCCGAAGTGCGACGCATCACCAAGAAGTTCGGCATGGTCTGGATTGTTGATGAGGTGAAGACGGGACTGACCGTTGCCGCGGGTGGCGCAACGGAACTCTTCGGCATCCAGCCGGATATGGTCTGCCTCGCCAAGGCGCTCGGGGCAGGACTTCCAACTGGCGCAATCGGCGCAACGGATGAAGTCTGGGCCCCCGTCCTCTCTGGCGAGGTCTACATGGTCGGTACGTTCAACGGAAATCCTCTGGTGATGGCCGCGGCGCGCGCGAACCTTGAGCGGGTGATGACGCCAGCGGCGTATGCCCACCTGGGCCGCCTCAACACGCGACTCCTTAACGGCTCACAGGGGATCATCGATCGCTACCGACTCGCCGCCTATCCGGTCGGCATTGAGTCGAAGGGTGTGATCACGTTCGCAACTACGAAGGTGGTGGACTACGAGAGCTACAAGTTCGCGCAGCAGAAGGAGTTGATCGACCTCCTCTGGCTCTGGAACATGAACCGTGGCGTCTTCAGTACGCCCGGTCGCGATGAAGAGTGGACGCTCTCGGTGAACATGACAGACAGCGACATAGATCACTACCTTGGTGTCTTTGAGGAGTTCGCGAGCGAACTGACGCGCTAACGAGCGTCGCTAGCAGCCTCAGCGACCTCTGCGATCCCGTTGACGGAGGACGCGCATCAGACTGTCTCGCTCGGTGAGCGTAAAGCGGCGCAGACGCGCCGCATCCACCGCAGGGATCCCGCTCGTTGGATCTTCGAGTCGCGCAAGGAGCTGATCAGCGACGGCGCTCATCCCCGCTGGATCGCCCCAGAGACTGAACGATGCGGCGCGGAACCAGTTACGAGCAAAGGTGACATCCGTGGAGCCGAGCGCCTGAAGTGCATCTGGGAGAAGTGGCTGATACGGCGCGAGTAGCTCGCGCTGCCACGGCCAGGCGAAGCCCGCGGCGGCGGCCAGGGTCCGCATCACGGTGCCATGCCCGCTCGGGGTGAGGATCTTCTCCCATGCGGCGCGCTTTGCAGGAATCGAAGGTTCGGCAGCGGCGGCACTTAAGAGCGCCCGCTCGCCACGATCGCTCGGGTCGCGCGCAGCCTCCGCGCGCAGTCGATCGGCGCTCTGCGGCAGACCGAACGAGGCGCCGCGCACCAGTAGTGCCCAGCGGTGATCCTGGTCAATCTCCACGCCTTCAAGTGGCGTCTCACCAACAGCGACCTGCCAACTCTCCTCAACATCACCTGGTGTGACGGAGGCGAGCACGAGGATGCGCGACCAGACGATGCGCGTCCCCTCGTCGCCCCCACGAGCGAGGCGCCGTCGCGCCGCCTCCACAATGCGACTCCCCCAAACTTCGCGTTCGCCATCAGGGAGGTAGCGCAGCAGGAGTGCGCCGAGCGTCGACTCCACGATCTGTTGCACGATGGAGGCATCTGGCTCTTCTGGGAGTCGCTCAACAAGGAGCGTTGCGTAGTCGGTGGCGCCAAATGCACCGTCACGGACGAGCTCCCAGATCGCCGACCAGGTCACCTGCCGAAGGAGTCCGTCAGGGATCTCTTCGAGTCGTGCCGTGGCAAAGCGCAGCGTTACTTCATCAAGCGCCACCTTCCCCACAGCAAGGTCGTCGTGATTCGGGATCACAGCGAGCGGGAGTGGCCGCCCAACCGCGCTCGGAACCTCCGCGCTCGCGCCGTCAAGGAGCAGCTCGTGCGGCTCGATCGTTAGTCCATGCTGATCTGGTCCGCGGCGGTTTGGCCCGCGGCGGTTTGGGTAGATCAGTGCGACGCGAATGAGGTGTTGGCGCAGCACCGGATCACCCGAGACGACCTCTTGGGTGACGGTGAGGCTGCCGATCGTCGCGCCAGGGCCGGGGCTGATCTGTGCGGCGAAGCGGTTCGGACCACTGGTGCGCAGCCACTGGGCCGACCAGTCGCTGAGCGGTACGCCACTCCCCTCCTCTAGCGCGGCGAGGAAGTCGGCGAGGGTGGCGTTGGCGAAGGCGTGACGCTGAAAGTAGAGGCGCAGGCCAGCGGCGAATCCGGCGCGGCCGAGCCGTGCGCCGAGCTGCTTTAACACCGCACCGCCCTTCCCGTAGGTGATCCCATCGAAGTTGAGGAAGGTCTGATCGGTGTCGAGCACCACCCCTGCGATCGGGTGGGTGGTCGGCGCGTCATCCTCGCGCAGCGCCCAC
>JBCLDV010000006.1:0-49071 GCA_038914275.1 Candidatus Limnocylindrus sp. | reverse complement strand
AGACTGGAACCACAAGCCTGCAGAACTCGATTCGCGCCAACCGCGAGGAGATCCTGCGCCAGGGCGTCTACTACGGCGCTCCTGAAGGCCGACTCGCTTCAAATAGAATCGCTCGGTCGCTCTTAAGGCTCCCATTCAAGAACCCGGATGAGGTCGTCAGCTACCGAGAGTGGGAGGACCAGGTCACCCGAGTGCACGCATCAACTGCACCGCGCATCATCGTGAGTGGCGAAGAGTTCTCTCTCTGTGAGCCAAAAGAGATCCGGACGATCCTTAGCGACCTAGGGAGAGAGCGGGTCCACGTTGTGGTGACGGTTCGGCCGCTTGCAAAGATCCTCCCGTCGCAGTGGCAGCTGGATCTACGCGGGAGTTTCACATCCAACTCGTTTGACGAGTGGCTCCGTTGGACCCTGAGCCCACGTGGAGCACGTAAGATCGCTCAACTTATTGGCATCCCTCACCCATTCTGGTTTCGCCACCGACACGACGAGCTCGTGAATCGATGGTCCAGGGAGGTTGGCGCGGACCACGTCACGGTGGTGATTGGGGATGACCGCGACCACGGAGTGATGCTGAAGGCGTTTGAGAAGTTACTCGCCCTTAAAGAGGGCACACTGCTTTCTGTTGAAGGGAAGAGCAACCCCTCGCTCTCAGCCGAAGAGATCGCGATCATCTTGCGTCTACAGCAGATCCTTGAAGAGCGGGGGCTCACCTTCGCTGAGCGCGTGCGCAGCAGACAGGTTCAGCGCCGCCTGTTGCAAATCCGACCAAGAAAGCCAACGGATAAAAAGATTCTCCTTCCAGCATGGGCGGTGGATCAGGTAACTGAGCTATCCCAATCCATTCATGACGGCCTGATGAGTGCTGGGGTGCGCGTTATTGGAGATCCATCGCTCCTACTGCAAGTGAACAGGCTGGCGCCGCATAGCGACGAGGTGAACCAGATGGAGGTTGAAGAGCACGCCCAGCGCATGGTGGAAGAGCTAGAGAGGGACGGCAAACTTCAAGAAGGGCGAAAGGCTCCGCCCTTGCAACGGGCGCTGTTGCGCGCCGTGCGACGCATCAAGCGACTCTTCTAGGAGCGGCTACCGGCTACTGGCGCAGTCGTCGAGTGGCTACCGACGCAGACGCCGCCGAAGTGCAGCCCCAACGCTGCGCGTGACGCTCCGAGCGAGTGAGAGCGCCTGGTGCTTGTAGAGCACACTCTGGCGGCCAAATCCTGGCAGTGGCGCTAGTGGCTCAGCGATCCCAGAGGTCACCATGAGCGAGTACATCATGCCAGCGGCGCTGCGTATGTCTTGTGCGCG
This sequence comes from Candidatus Limnocylindrus sp., assembly GCA_038914275.1. Taxonomy (GTDB): domain Bacteria; phylum Chloroflexota; class Limnocylindria; order Limnocylindrales; family Limnocylindraceae; genus Limnocylindrus. The sequence continues at coordinate 47,764 of JBCLDV010000006.1, read as the reverse complement.
CTGATCACCATCTTGGGCACGCTGCTCGCTGCTCTCACTCAACGCGCCGTGTGCGCTCTGCGACGTTAGCTCTGGACTCGCGAAGCGGTCAATGTCACCGATGATCTGACAGCCAATCGCCTTGATGCCACTTGCGACCTCTGCGTTTCGCTCCATAACGGCGGGGAGCACTGCTGGAGGAACTACACTCTTCTGGATGGCGCCTTTGCGAATGCTGTTGACGTAGCCGTCAAAGGTGCGCAAGACGCCAGAGCGATACCCATACAGTGTTCCGCCCTGTTCGAAGTACATTTTATTCAGCTCGGCGAGCGCATCTGCCTCGAAGGCGGAGAGCGAGGGATTGGTTCGTTTCGGTGGTACTGCAAGTGTGCCCTGAGGAAGGTTGAGTAGTTCGCCAAACGCGTCAAAGATGAAGGTTGGGTCACTCTCGTTGGCGACGATGATCGAGAGCCTCTCGGGTCCGATCACCTTCGCCCATCGCCGCGCGATCTCATCGTAACGGTGCTTCTGCCAGACCCGCTTAGTTCGCGGATCATCTGGTTGATTGAGGATCGTGTTGAGCCACGCGTCAAGGGAGAGCACTCCACCAAGCTTCAACTGCTGCTGCCAGGCTGAGGGAAGCGTTGCCGTAAGAGGCCGGATGACAAGGACGGCGTGCAGCCGCTCGCGATCGAGGTCTCGTGCGATTTGCTCGATACGATCTTCCTTCGCGCTCGCGAACCACTCGCTACTGATGAGCGCCGTGCCATGAGTGATCCGCTCTGTCCACCCCACGAGCGCGCGCCACTCTGACTCTGGTGGCACTCTGCCCGAGACGCGATCTGCAACGCCAACGGCCGCCTTCGCTGCACGTATCCAGTGTGCCTCTGCGCCAACGTATCCCACGCCGTGCGCCTTCATTGCCTCACGATTTTGATGAAAAGCTGACTGGAGCGCCGTAGAGCCGCACTTCGGTGCGCCGATGTGGATGACGCGGTCACCCACAACGCCACGCGCGTTCAGTTTTGCGCTGGCCTCCACCTCACTCATAACGCCAAGGTGCAGGATCCACGAGAGATTGTCAACGCCGTGTGGACGCGCCAATCTTCTCGCCGCGGATCTTGCGCAGCGTGGTGAAGACTGCAGCGGCCCACAGCGCCACGATCACGAGATAGATCGCGAGGAAGGCGTCGCCCTCAATGCCCAGCGCCCCCATCAGGACACGGGCGTTCGTGAAGCAGATGAAGCCACCAACGGTGACTCCGAGAAGGCGAGGGTTAAGGTGCCGCACCGCGTATGCTGCAATCGGCGCAGCAATCAGCCCACCCGCAAGCAGGGCGAGCACAAACTCCAACTTCACACCTTCACCGCCGAGTGATGCGAAGAACCCAACACTCGCGCAAAGGGCAACGATGAACTCACTTGCACTGACGGTCCCGATCACACGGTTCGGTGCGAGTCGACCATCTGCAAGCAACGTTGGCGTTGTGACAGGGCCCCAGCCACCACCCCCCGTCGCATCAATGAACCCCCCAATAAGGCCGAGCGGTGCCAGGAACCGTAGGCCCGGTCGACCCTTTCGCTGAACCTGCACCTTGCCAAAGTAGAACCGCAGGAGCACGTAGACACCAAGGAAAAAGAGGAGCGTGCTTGCGAGCGGCCTTGCGGACGCAGTAGAGAGCGAAGAGAGGAACGTAGCGCCAATAAATGCACCGATCCCTCCTGGGATTGCGATGCGGCGAACCGCGTGCCAGTCAACGTTGCCGAATCGATGGTGTGCAACGCCAGAGAGCGCGGTGGTACCCACCTCTGCAAGGTGGACTGAAGCAGATGCCATCGCTGGCGTGAGCCCAGCAAACATCAAGAGTGTTGCAGAGGTCAGGCCGTAACCCATGCCGAGCGAACCATCGACGAGCTGGGCGGCGAGCCCCGCGATCGCCACCAAGATCAGCGTCTGCATTTGTCCACCTCTATCATCCGCAGCACGTCATCCGCAGCACGTGCCATCCACAGCATGTGGGCTAATTCTCACTAAACTATGGTGAGAATAGCGGGAGTTCGCGCTAGGCGCAACCCCGCGCTGCGCTCCTGTCAGATGGCGGCCGATTCCTCTTATTGGACGAGCCCCTTAACGCCAGGCCTTCGGGTCGTCGAGGAGTCGCTTGACTCGAGCGCTGAACTTCTCGGCTACGGCGTCTGCAAGGGAGATCCCCTCAAGGACCTCTCGCTCTGCCGCTCGTACCGCCACCAACGCTGCGCGCAGGCCTTTTGCTGCGCCCTTGTAAGCGAGCTTCTCAGGACGCGTGCCGGCGACGTTGGCGAGCGTGCCGTCCACGGCGCGGATCACGTCGGCGAGGCTGATCTCCTTTGCGTTCTTTGCGAGCGTCCAGCCCCCATCTGGTCCGCGACGTGCCTTCACCACACCCCCACGGCGCAGTTCGGCAAGCACGGCGCCCAAGTATGAGACGGGGATCGCCTGCGCCTTCCCGAGGGCGGCTGTGGTGAGGGCTTCGCCCTTGGCTGCGGACAACTCAAGTGCAGCACGCAGGGCGTAGTCAGTGCGATTTGTGAGGCGCATGCATGCAGCATACTGGACAGATGCACGAGAGAGAGCGCGCTGCAGCGCTGCCGAATCATTCGATCATGCTGCACATCGGTGCGCACAAAACGGGGGTGACCGGCATAGCCGCGAAGACCACATCAGCAGAAGTGGCATGCGCAAAGAGAGCCCGCATTAGAGGTGGGCGCGAGAGAGCATAAATCTCCGACTAGACTTACCCGAATCAGAAATCCTTTTTAGGAGGCGATATGAGCGCATCAGGGTCAGGATCAGGGTTAAGTGGTGAGGCCGTGGGGAGCTCTGGGCTGACCCGCGATCCGATGACCCTCCCGGCTGGATCTCGGCTGCTCCACATTGGTCCCCATAAGACTGGAACCACCGCGCTGCAGAACACGTTGATCTGGGATCGAGAGAAGCTCCCCGAGCAGGGCGTGGAGTATCTCGTTGCAGGTGAGCGCCGCAATGCAAACTTCGCGGCACGTGCAATCCGCCAGCGCCCAACCCAGAAGCTTGAGTCGCCAGACTCAGTGCCGATGAGTCTCTGGACCGACCTTGTGGGGGCGGCGAAGAGTTCGACTGCGGGCCACGTTCTGATTAGCGGGGAGGGATTCGCTGACTGCAGCGCGGACGAGATTGCACGGATCGCACGCGACCTTGATCCCGCCAAGCTACATATTGCAGTGACACTGCGCCCGCTGGCGAAGATCCTCACCTCGCAGTGGCAGCAATACATCCAGAACAACATGAAGCGAGCCTCGCTCGATCGATTCCTCCACGAGACGCTTGATCCAGAGCCGCAAAGTACGGAGAGTGGATTTTGGCGCAGGCACCGGCACGATCAGCTGGTTACGCGCTGGGCGGCGCCGATCGGCGCGCAGAACCTCACCGTGGTTGTAGTGGACGATCGTCAGCCGGAACTGATCATGCGCGCCTTTGAGCGCCTTACTGGTTTACGCGAAGGGACGCTGACTCCAAATAGAAATCCGATCAATCGCTCACTTACGCTTCCAGAGACGGAGATCATCCGTGCCTACTACACGCTGATGGAAGCACAGGGCTACAACCCGCGCATCTACCGCAAAGGGACGAGTATTCGGCCGGCACTCTTCCTGAAAGAGCAGCGACAGCCTGGCCCAGAGGAGGAGAGGATCCAACTTCCAGAGTGGGCGGCCGAGCGAACGCGCGCCATCTCGCATCAAATTGTTGATGGGATTCGCGCGTCGGGCGTTCGGGTAATCGGCGATCTTGAGAGCCTCACGCGGGCAGTAGCGGCTCCAACTGCCGGTCAGGTTCACATTCCTGCCGATCTTGCCGCACATTTGACCGTTGGCATGCTAGTGAAGGGCGGCCTTGCAAAAAAGAAGAGTGCGCCGAAGCCGATCCCTGCGCGCAGCACCATCAAGCGCGTCGCTCAGCGCATCTCCTCGTCGTCACGCGCTGGCAGTGTTCTGATCTCTGCCGTACGGCGTGTCGCGCGGCGCTTCATCTAGGTGCCCCAATGAGCGATCTGCTGCTCCCACCCGGCGCACGGCTTCTACACATTGGCCCCCATAAGACGGGGACTACGGCACTCCAGATCGCCCTTGGAAAGAATCGCGAGGCACTGCTCAATCAAGGTGTTCGATATGTATGGGGAGGGGAGCACCTCAATGCAAACCTCGCCGCGCTCGCGGTTGCCAAACGGCCAACGCGGAGGTTTTCATCTGCGCAGCCAGTGCCGATAGAGCACTGGACTACTCTCGTCGCAAAAGTTAATGCTGCAAGTAGCAGTGAACGAGTGGTGATCAGCGGCGAAGAGTTTTGCAGTGCTCAGCCAGATGTCATTGAAACGATCGTGCGGGACCTTGGACGGGAGAGGCTGCACATCATATTAACGCTTCGCCCACTAGAAAAGATCATGGCGTCTCAGTGGCAGCAGTACATTCAAGCTGGAGCAGTTACTGACTCACTTGAGGAGTGGGTGAAGAGTGCGCTGGGAAATAAGGTAGAGATTGAGAACATTCGAAAATTCTGGTACCGCCACCGCCATGATCAACTACTTAAGCGATGGGTACATGCGGTTGGGAGAGAACGTGTCACCGTGGTAGTACTAGATGAAACGGATCGCACCTTCTTGTACCGGCAGTTTGAGGCGTTGCTTGGAGTGCGCGATGGGACGCTGCTAACTGATGGCCGGCTTGTGAACCGATCTATGACACTTGAAGAGGCAGAATCAGTGCGAGCAATGTACCTGCTCCTTAAGAGAGAAGGTCTGGGTGAACTTGCGGATCATGTGCGGTTCATGATCTCCCCATCGGAGTTGCTGAAACGAACGCGCACCCCGAACCAGTGGGAGTCAAAGGTTGAACTGCCTGCGTGGGCGCAGATACAAGCTCGCGCGATTGGGCAAGAGATGACTGAAAATATTCTTGCGGAAGGCGTAAGGATCATTGGAGATCCGCATGGGCTAACGCCGGGGAAGAAGGCAACAGGTGCTAAAGATCCTGCTCTAGTGGCGAGTGCCAATGGTGAGATGCTTGTCCCTGTTGAGCTGGCGGGCTGGACCGCCTACGGCGTAATAGTCAACTCTGGCATCTCGCGAGGAGATCTTCCTCCAGCGCCAACGTCAACACTCCCCTTTACGTGGCTTCGCCGCGCAACCGGGGGCCAGCTCATGCGTGAGGTGCTGCGCCGGGCGAAGCTCCGGTTGCGGCAACCTGTCGCAAGGCTGCTGGATCGTGGCCAAAAGCGGAGTGGCGAGTGAGCACCACTAGGCTCCTGCCTGAGGGGACGCGCCTCCTGCACATCGGGCCGCCGAAGACTGGGACAAGCGCACTGCAGAGCGCATGTCATGCTTGCCGCAAGGCGATGCGCGCGCAAGGGGTGCGATACGCAGGTGGGGCGAAGCAGGCCTCGACCGCCGCCTACGCCGTGACGCGTCGAATCCACCCGAGCACAGGTAGCACCATCTCGATGCGCCACTGGAACTCGCTCGTTCGTGAGGTCCGTGGAGCGCGTGAGGGGCGTGTGTTGATCAGTAGCGAGTTCTTCGCTGGCGCATCCGATGAACAGGCGGCGAAGATCATCAACGATCTTGATCCAACGCGAGTGCACGTGGCGGTCACACTGCGTCCGCTTGCAAGCATCCTCGCCTCACGCTGGCAGCAGAACGTGCAAGAGGGGGCACGTATTCGGTATGAAGCCTGGCTCCACGAAGTATTAGAGCAGCCATCAAGCGACCACGCAAAGCGATTCTGGTCTCGACAGCGGCACGACGCGCTCATCCGACGTTGGACTGCGGCAGCGGGTGCAGATCACGTCACCGCAATTATTGTCAACCAATCTAAACCCGATGCGCTGCTACGAACGTTTGAGGAGCTGCTCGGACTTTCAGCTAAGACGCTCCTTCCTCAGCATGAGAACTCGAACCGATCAATGACCGTTGAAGAGATTGAAGCGGTGAGAGCATTTAACGAGCAGTTCTCTGGAGAGCATTTCAGCAAGGCGCTGCACTACAAGTTGATGGCGAGAGGGGCGGCGCTCCACATGAAGGCTCGTGTGCCTGATGCGGCGGAGGCGCGGCTCGTAACGCCGGCCTGGGCGACCGAGCGTGCGAATCAGTTCGGCGCCGAAGTTGCCCGCTCACTGAGGGAGCTCGGCGTGAACGTGATTGGGGATCTTGAGTCGCTTGTCGTTCCTCTTCCTGCAGGGGGCGCGCCGAATGGTAGTCCGAGCGGTGTGACGACGGTGACCCCCGAGGTGGCGGCGAGGATGGCCATGGGCGTGCTCCTCGCCAGTGGCCGTGCGCGAGGTGAGCGGGGGCCTGGGAAGGGGCGTCTCGGCTCAACGTGGAGCGAGCCAGCCGAACTCTTTCAGGTCCGCACCGCAGAGCTCATCGGCACCGTGCTTCGCCGTATCTGGTCTGGAGGGGTTGAGAAGATCGCCGGTCTCTTTGAGCGGCACGAGCCGCCGCGACGCTAGATACGAAGAGCCTATTGTGGTCGTTCAGCCTCTTGCGCTCGTTTCGCTAGGGCTGCAACCACTCGAGCGACCGCCTCTTCTACTGAGACAACCGATGCATCAATAGTGATGTCAGCATCAACTGGCGGCTCATACGGAGATGAGATGCCGGTGAACTCCTTCACCTCTCCGGTTCGAGCCTTTGCGTAGAGCCCCTTTCGGTCGCGCGCCTCGCAGACCTCCAGCGGCGTGCTGATGTAGATCATGAGGAAGCGGGCGGCGGCAGAGGCAACCTCTCTCACTCGCGCACGCCCTTCAGTGAATGGCGCAATTGGCGCCGCGATCGCAATCCCGCCCTCGCGTGCGATCTCTGCTGCCGCAACGGCAATGCGTTCAACGTTCTTATTTCGCGAAGCTCGGTCAAAGCCGAGGTCTTGCGAGATACGGCGGCGCATCTCATCACCGTCGAGAAGTACAACGTTGAGCGCGCCGTCATCACGGAGCGTCTCCGCGAGTGCGCGCGCAATCGTAGATTTCCCTGATCCGGAGAGCCCTGTAAAGAAGATGATCGCCGGGGGTGCGGAGCGCGCTGCACGCACTCGCTCAATCTCTGCGCGCGAAGCGGCTGGGAGGAGCGCGCCGAGTTCGTCATCGTGAAGCACATGCTGGTCGCCCCCAACGAACACTTCGGTAGCGCCATACGCGCGCAGTAGTTCGGTAACGGCCTGGTGATGCTCACGGTTGGCCTGAGTAGTTTCCTGTGGCCACGGCAAGACAAGTGGAAGAACCTTCACGCCAGGAAGTTGCGCTGCGAGTGCGTCAACTGCCGCGAGCAGAGAACGGAGTAGCCCAGCCCCGCCAACTCTGCGGTCGTCGCCAGCGTTTGCAGATGCGTTTCGCGAGGCGAGCGCGGCGAGAATGACGAGCCGTGCCCTGGATGCGTTTGCACGAGCAACGAGTTGTTCGAGGTCAGCGTTGCTCGGCGGGGTGGTTGCGGCGAGTGTGATCACCTTTGAGTCTGCGGCGTGGGCTAGCTGTTGAACCTCTGCTGCGGTGAGCCGCACCTTCGGGTCCCACTGCAAGCCAGCTCCTCGCGCTAGGGGCTGCAGTGGTGTCAGCACCCCCTTTGCGATCCGCGCGAGTGGCGTGTTCTCGCCGTCTTGAAGGAGGGCATCCTCGCTCGCCCCGTGGATGAGATCGTCTAACGCGCCAAGTGGCGCGGCGCCAAGGAGGACCTGCTCAAGGCGGTCAAGCCCGTTGGCATCCAACGTGATCACGCGTGGGGCACCAGTGTTGGCTGCATCAGATCCCATGGCGGGAGATTACCCCCTAACCTGTCTGGCGATGGGAGAGTTGAAGCGTGATGCGACCGTAGCGCACGAGGTTGCCGTACTAGCGGGCGATCTCCTCATCAAGCTCCGCCTCAAAGCAGAGGAGAGTGTTCGCAGCGGGTCACCACTTGATGCGACCGCTTTGCGCGCCGAGGGGGATGCGTTGGCGCAGGTGGCGATTGCTGCGGCTCTCAGTGCTGCGTGTCCGGGTGACGCGGTCCTCTCAGAAGAGGCGGCGGACGATCCGCGCCGCTTGAGTGCTGCGCGCGTCTGGATTATTGACCCACTCGATGGCACGCGCGAGTTTGGCGAGCGCAGCGAGAGCGGCTCCTGGCGCGACGACTTTGCGGTGCATGTGGCGCTCTGGGAGCGCGATCGGGGTCTTACGCTCGGCGTTGTGGCGCTCCCCGGACGCGGGGTGACCTATTCCAGCAACGCGCCGCCGGTCGTCCCCCCGAGCCCTGCGGGCCGACTGCGCATTGCGGTGAGCCGCACCCGACCACCAGCGTTTATTTCGGCCCTGGAGGCGACGGGTTCCGCAACGCTGGTGCCGATGGGTTCGGCCGGCGTCAAGGCGATGGCGGTGGTGAGCGGTGAGGTTGACGCCTACATCCATGCTGGCGGGCAGTACCAGTGGGACTCGGCGGCGCCGGTCGCCGTGGCGCTTGCGGCCGGTCTTATTGCGACGCGGCTCAACGGATCACCGCTTCAATACAACGTCGCTGAGCTGCTCCTGCCTGACCTTGTGATCTGCCACCCCGATCGTGCGCAAGAGGTGCGTGCGCTCCTGGATGCGGCGGGGCTCGGATCTGGCACAAGTGCGGCAGAATCAGCGGAATGAAGAGCAGCGTAGGCAACCGAGCATGAAGAGCCACGTGATGAGCCAGCTCGCCGCCCTAGAGGCGGAGAGCATCCACATCTTCCGTGAGGTGGCGGCGGAGTCTGAGCGACCGTGCCTCCTCTTCTCTGGCGGCAAAGATTCAATTGTGATGCTGCACCTGGCGCGCAAGGCGTTTGCGCCGTCCCCAATACCGTTCCCCGTGATGCACGTAGATACTGGGCTGAACTTCGCCGAAGTGATCGCTTATCGCGATCGCTGGACGGCACAGCTCGGCCTGCGGCTCGTGGTTGCCTCTGTACAAGATGCGATTGAGCGTGGCATCGTGAAAGAGGAGCCAAACGGATCGCGAAATCGCATTCAGAGCCCCGTACTGCTTGAGGCTGCGGCGCGCGAGAAGTTCGACGCGCTCTTCGGCGGTGGACGCCGCGATGAAGAGAAGGCACGCGCCAAGGAGCGCATCTTCTCCTTCCGAGACGAGTTCGGCCAGTGGGATCCAAAGAACCAGCGTCCAGAGATCTGGAGCCTCTATAACGGACGCGTCTTCCCAGGCGAGAGCATCCGCGTCTTCCCGCTCTCTAACTGGACGGAGCTGGACATCTGGTCCTACATCGCCGAAGAGGAGATTGAGATCCCATCGCTCTACCTTGCATGCGAGCGCGAGGTGGTGGAGCGCGACGGCATGCTCTACGCCGTGAACGAGTTCATCACACTAAAGCCGGGCGAAACTTCACAGCGGCTGAGCGTGCGCTACCGCACGATGGGCGATGCGAATCTCACCGCTGCGGTCGCCTCAATCGCCGACACGGTGGCGAAGGTGGTGGAAGAGATCGCCGCCGCTCGCATCACCGAGCGCGGCGCCACGCGTGGTGACGACAAGGTCTCCGAGGCGGCAATGGAAGATCGGAAGAAGGAGGGCTACTTCTAATGGAGGCCGACCTGCTCCGATTCGCCACCGCCGGATCCGTTGATGACGGGAAGAGCACGCTGATCGGGCGACTCCTCTTTGACTCAAAGTCGCTCTTCTCCGATCAGCTCGAGTCAGTTGAGCGAGTCAGCCGTGAGCGTGGTCATGAATACACCGACCTCTCGCTCCTCACCGATGGACTACGTGCCGAGCGCGAGCAGGGGATCACGATCGACGTGGCGTATCGCTACTTTGCTACACCACGTCGAAAGTTCATCATTGCAGACACTCCTGGCCACATCCAGTACACGCGCAATATGGTCACCGGCGCCTCCACCGCAGACGTTGCACTCGTCTTGGTTGATGCACGGAAGGGGATGACCGAGCAGAGCCGCCGCCACGCCTTTATTGCCACACTGCTCGGCGTCCCGCACATGGTCGTCTGCGTCAACAAGATGGACCTTGTTGATTGGTCAGAGGAGGTGTTTGAAGGGATTCGCCGCGAATTCGCTGAGTTCGCCACACGCCTCAGGTTGCGCGACCTCACCTTCATTCCGCTCTCCGCGCTGCATGGCGACAACGTGGTGACGCGCTCAGAAAAGATGCCGTGGTTTGATGGCGCGCCGCTGCTCAGCCACCTCGAACGACTGCACGTGGCGAGCGATCGCAACCTGGTGGACGTTCGATTCCCAGTGCAATACGTCGTGCGGCCGCAGTCGCACGAGACGCGCGACTACCGCGGCTACGCAGGAACGATCGCCTCAGGGGTGTTGAAGCCGGGCGATCGCATCCGAGTTCTTCCCGCCGGCCTTGAGACCACGATCGCCTCCATTACGACGGCGGATGGTCCGCTGGAGGAGGCGTATCCGCCAATGGCGGTGACGATCACGCTGAAGGACGAGATTGATATCAGTCGTGGCGACATGCTCTGTCGCCCGAATAATGTCCCCGCGGTGATGCAGGATATTGACGCGCAGGTCTGCTGGATGGACGAGAGCGCGCAGCTCACGGTTGGGAAGACTTATGCGATCAAGCACACAACGCGCTGGGCACGCGCCGTGGTGAAGGCGATTGACTACCGCATTGACATCAATACGCTGCATCGCGTGGAGGGGGTCGAAGGCCTCTCCCTCAATGAGATTGGCCGGATCCGCCTCCGCTCCACCAAGCCACTCTTCGTGGACCCGTACCTCACCAACCGCCAGACTGGGGCCTTCATCCTCGTGGACGAGTCCACGAATCGCACTGTAGGCGCTGGGATGATCGTGGGCGAGTCGGCAGGCTGATCTAGACCGCTAGAATCCCCTCCATGGGTAAGGCGAGTCGGATGAAGCAGAGCAGGTACGCGGGCGTTGACGGTCAGGGCCGTCCCCTCTTCCCCGATGAGAAGGCGGCTGGCGCTACCTTTTCTGGCGTTCCCGTCTCGTGGATTCTCGCAGTCCTCACTGGTGCGCTCTGGCTTAGCACGCACCTCGTGAGTGACTACGCACCAGTTACCGGAGTTGCCTATGTGGTTGCCGCCGTGCTACTTGGGCTGTTAAACCCAGGCCTTGGAGCGATGTTTGCAGTGGCGCTCGTTCCCTTCTATGGCAGCGGCGGCGTGGTTGGGCAGGGCCTCGGCGTGGTTCCGCAGGGCCTCGCCGAACTCGGACGAAGCGCACCAATCCTGGGTGCCGCAGCTCGACTTCTCTTCGACCGCTTCGCTCAGCGAGGGAGTGGCGCCGCGCCATGGACCCCCAGCCGTCTCATGGTTGGCGCCGCCGTTGCCGCCATGGTGCTCTACCCCATCACTCGGCTGACAGCGAACGGTGCAACGTGGGCGCCTGAAACTCGCTTAATAGACGAAACGCTTTTCCTGTTCGGTGCGCCCGTTGCAATGTACGCCGCATGGGTAGTGTTCAGCCACCTGCCAAGGTCAGCCATTGAGCGCACCATGCGCCTGTTGCCCGCCTTCGCCGCCGCCGCACTTGTGGTGGCGGTTGGAGCGTGGGCCGGCCTTAGCCTGCTTGACCCGTTCGCATTCAAGGGGATCGTATATGGGAGGCTTGCCGCGCTCGGCTACCCAACACCAACCGCAATGGGCATCGCCATCACGCTGCCGCTAGCAGTTGGCGCGCTCTGGACAAGATCACGACAGGGTGCAGCTGCCTTGCTGCTTTTCGGTGCCGTGGTGATTTTCCTGACGCAGTCTCGAGGGCCACTCCTCGCGCTCTTCGTTGGCGCAGGCGCTGTGGCGTTGATTGGTCGTCAAATACCGAAGAGGTACATCTTTGCGGGCGTCGCAGCCTCCGTGACCCTGTTTGCAATCTTGCTACTTGTCAGGTATCCAGACCTGTTGCAAAAGCTTTCGCACCTGAGGCTGCCAAAGCTTTATGGCGATGAGCTACGAGTGATCTCTTGGGTTGCCGCGTTCCAGATTGCACTCGCCAACCCACTCACTGGAGGTGGTTGGATGAGCGTCCGGGGCTGGAATGATGGGGAGCTCGGCGGGAAGGGCGTCAATCTGAGCCACAACGTCGTCTTACAGGGACTCGCTGACGGCGGTGTAGTGCTCGGCGCGGCGATCGCAACGGTCGTCCTTGGGTCACTCCGAAACGCCTGGGGGCGACGCCACAAGATCCCTATCTCCTGGATTGGGGCGGCTGTTGTGGTGGTGGTGTGTGGACTCTGGGATATGCCACAGTTGCGCGCCTATGCGGCGGTGATGGGTGGACTCGCACTAGGACTCGTCTCACGGCGAGATAGCGAAGCGTCTGATGGCGTCACCGAGTAGTCGGCCGTCGCCACTGATCGGGCGCGGCGGTGTCCAGGTCGTTGCTGGCGATGCGGCGATTGGCTTCCTGGCGCTTCCGTTATCCGCCCTACTCCGTGAGCTTCTTGCGGCTCTCGGTTCGCCACTCGGCGCACCTCCCGACAACTTTCACGAGATCGGCCGTGAGGCACTTTGGGTCGTTTCGCTGCTCTCAATCATCATCTGGCCGCTCGCCTTGCGGGCTGTAGACCCTGGGTACCCCTCTACGAATCTTCCGTTGCGTCGCATCCTGGTTGCAGCTCTCTTCTGGCTCCTCGCTGGATCCGGTGCGATCTACCTGCTTGACAAGTCACTCGCGAGCCGCGCGCTTGTCATCTTCGCCGTTGTGCTCGTAGCTGGCCTCTCAACCCTGTTGCGAGCGATTCGAACCGATGCGCCATCAGGCACCACCGCCCCTCGGACGGAACTTCCACTCCTTGGCGAAGCGGCAGAGCGAGCACTCGCCCGAGGTGAGCCGATCGCCATCTCCATTGAGCGACTCGAGCGCGCGCTGCCGCGCCCGACGATCATCATGGAGGCGGGAACGATCTGGATTTACCCGAGCGCCCTCAGCCCCTCCGAGCGACTGGTGAAGCGCGTGCTCGACCTGATCTTCTCTAGTCTGCTGCTATTTATCCTCTCGCCTGTGATCCTGCTCGTTGCACTCCTTGTGCTCATACGAGACGGGCGACCCATCTTTTACTCTGATCAACGGGCGGGACTCTTTGGGCGTCCGATCACGATCAGAAAATTTCGGACGATGAGACGCGGGGCTGCTGCGGAGCGGTCCGAACTCTGGGCGCAGAGTGACACCACGGGGCCGGCCTTCAAGCTCGCCGCTGATCCGCGCGTCACACCACTCGGGCGCATCCTGCGACGCTTCAGCCTTGATGAGCTCCCGCAACTCTTCGATGTGTTTATGGGCCGACTGAGCCTTGTTGGGCCACGACCTGCAGGCCTTGATGAACTTGCGCTCTACGAAGATCGGCACCGCCTTCGCCTGACGGTTCGTCCAGGCGTGACGGGTCTCTGGCAGGTCCGAAGGCGGCTAGACGACAACTTTGAACAGCGAATCAACGACGACCTTGAGTACATTGAACACTGGTCAGTTTTATATGATATTGCCATCGCCTTGCGGACGGTCCGTGTTGTGCTTGCAGGTCGCGGTGTGTAGTGAGCAGGATCTACGTTGCAATCAATGATCTGCTTGTGTATGGCTCTGCGATCACTCGGCCAACTGGCATCCAGCGCGTTGCGGCCGGCCTCGCCGCTGCACTTGTCAGCAAGCATGGCGGGCTTCCGGTCAGCGTTGCAGCTGGAGGCATGCGCAGCGTAGATCTGCCTCTGGCACAACGTCAGACGCTCGCCGCACGACTTGCGGAGCCAGCCCTCCGCCTTCTCGCCCACACTCCACGCCGCGTTCAGGAAGTTCTCCGTGGCGTTGCCCGCACGCTGCTGAGCAGGTTGGCAGAGAGGTCAGGTGGGGCCGCCGTGACGCCGCAAGCGGGGGATTGGATCGCAGTCCTAGGAGCGCCATGGATCGCTCCCGGGATGGCGGACGCCGTCTTAGCCCTGAAGCAGAGGGAGGGGATGCGCATTGCGCTGCTTGTGCACGATCTTCTCCCCGCCACATCACCTCAGTGGTTCTCCGACGCTCAAGGTGAGGCGGCGAAGCGCGACGTGGAGTCGCTGATCGGTGCTGCAGATGTACTTTGTGCCGTCTCTTCTGAGGTCGTCACTGAGCTACACGAGCGCTACGGAAAGCCCGCAACGCGGCTGATGCCGGCTGACCCAGAGCTCCCCACGCCGGCGACCTCGGTCCCGTATCTCCGAGACGGGGAGCGCATTCTGCTCAGCGTTGGCACGATGCATCCACGGAAGAACCTCGTTGCGCTCGTCAAGATCTGGGACGGTTGGGTAGCGCGCAGTACGGCAGGGGGCGAGGGCGGCGATGCGGTACCGCTGCTGGTATTAGCGGGACGACGCCACCCTCAAGATGGTGCGCTCTTCGCAGCACTCGCAGATCATCCAGGGGCCGCGCAGCGCATTCGACTTATCCACGACGCAGATGACAGCCAGTTGGCCTCTCTCTACCGCGCAAGTCGTTTTCTGGTGATGCCGTCACTTGCGGAGGGCTGGGGGCTTCCGATCCGCGAGGCGCTTCTCGCGGGGCGCCCATCAATCGCAACTGATGCAGTACCCGCCGCAGTAGGGTCACCCTACGTGCGTCTTGTTCCCGCAGGTGACGAAGCTGAGTTGGGTCGCGCGATCACTGAGTGGTGGTCCAGCGACACGCCAGAACGCATCAGCGGCGAGATCGCTGCGCACTTTGTCCCGCGAAAATGGCCCGCTGTCGCCGCAGAACTCTCCGTTCTACTTACCGCGGAGTAATCGGGCCTCGTTCCGTCAACGCGCGAACAACCTCTTCCTTGATTCCCTCCCACGGCCGCTGATCGAGCCGCTGCCAGAGCTGCCCCGTTCGAAGTGCATACCAGGGGGTATTGTGCTGCCCCCAGTATCCGCGGTGACGAACCATGCGGGTGGGAAGACCTACAAGCTGCACCTGGCCGATCCGCCACGCGAGTTCTCGCATGCGGTCTTGGCTTGTTCCAGTCGGTTTCGCAACCCCGGCCTTTGTGGCAACCGCTGTGCTCCAGCGGAAGATCCCCTCGTGGTCTCGCCCCCCATAGGCACCCTCTCGTTCGGCGCCATCCAGCGAGAAGGTCCGGATATACGTTCGAAGGAAGTCACTCGCTACCGCGTGCGCGCGCCGATCAAGTAGGAGTGCCTGGTGCTCTACGCTGTCGTCGCGATGCAGTGGCGCAGCACCAATGACGTACCCTTCGCCCTGCATCACTTGGGACGCAGTAAGCAGCGCGAGCAGTGCGCTCGGCGAAAGTTCTACATCATCCTCAATGCAGATCACACGGCGGCGTGCTTCGTTCCCGAGCACCGAGTCCAAGGTCTCAACAAGGTGCGCGGGGAGACCCCGGTTCACGCGACCTTTATGTATCTCAGCGTCCGGTAGTCCACTTACCGCAATCTGGGCCACCTCAGCAACGGCTCGCTGGTCGTCTTGGTTTGACCTTGGACCATCAATCGCGACGATGATGTTGATCTTTTCGGCCCCTGGCTCTGCGCTGGCAAGCGCCGCAAGTGCAGACTGAAGCGATCGAATGGTGTTACGGGTCACCTTCGGTCGGTTATAGGCGAAGAGGACGATGGCAACGTCGTTCGTTGTAATCAAGCGTCGCCCCGGCCAACACCACAATATGTAAGCCCCGCGCGCTTCATAGCGGCTGGGTCGAACAGGTTCCTCCCATCCACCACGAGCGGGCTGCGCAGCGACTGCACGATGGCCTGCAGGTCTACAGCACGGAACTCTGGCCAGTCAGCGGCGATCGCGAGCGCATCTGCGCCAGCCAGCGCCTCCAAGGGTGAGTCAACAATGACCACGCCAGGCTCCCGTTCATACAGGTCGCGTGCAACCGCAGACGCCCCCGGATCGAATGCTCGCACGGTCGCTCCGGCAGTTAAGAGATCACTAATGAGGATCCGGCTAGGTGACTCGCGGAGGTCGTCTGTTCCGCCCTTGAATGCGATTCCCCAGATAGCGATCACGCACCCAGCAAGGTCGCCAAGGTGGCGTTCAAGCTTGTCTGCCATGCGATGTGGTTGGAGGTTGTTGGTCTCTGCCGCTGCTCGGGCTACTCCCATCGTGACGCCAGCGGCCACACCAACTGCGATCAGTGACGCCACATCTTTTGGTAGGCACGAACCGCCGTATCCCATACCAGGGTTCAGGTACTGGTCGCCGATGCGTGGATCTGCACCGAGCCCGCGACGAACTCCCTCTATGTCGGCACCGAGCACTTCAGCAAGATTGGCGAGTTCGTTCATAAAGCTAATCCGTGTTGCAAGCATGGCGTTCGCCGCATATTTCACGAGAGATGCTGATGCGGCATCCATCGTTAAGATCTTCTCCTGGGCAACAAATGGCGCGTAGAGCGAGGCGACCAGCGTCACTGCGTTCTGATTCTCTCCTCCAACAACCACGCGGTCTGGCTCAAGGAAGTCACGTACTGCAGAACCGGCGCGGAGAAACTCTGGGTTCACGACCACGTGTGCAGCGTGCGTGACGTTCCGTAGCGACAGCTCATGCTGGACCTCATCGGCCACCCGTTCTGCCGCGCCTACGGGCGCCGTGCTCTTGATGACCACGACCACGTCACCCGTTGCGCCGCGCCCGATTGCGTGCGCCGCCGCGATGAGTTGTGACTCGTCGGTGCTGCCGTCTGCGGCAGAAGGAGTGCCAACGGCAAGAAAGTGAACGCTAGAGAAGGCGGCGGCCGCCTCCGGGTCGCCCGTGAACGTCAGGTGCCCTGAAGCGATCCCCTTCGCAACAAGGGCGTCAAGGTCGGCCTCAAGGAATGGGACGCGTCCCGCCTGTAGTGAGGCGAGGCGCTTCGGGTCGGGATCCACCGCGAGGACTTCGTGTCCAGTCTCTGCGAAGCATGCGGCGGCTACAAGCCCAACATAGCCCGCACCGTAGACGGTGATCTTCATCTTGGATCTAGCGCCACGCAGCGAGACATTTTCCCTCCATTCAGATCCACCCTCAGCAGGGTCGTGCCGAATAGGGTAGCCGTCGCCCTGCGCCGCTGTCGCCTCTCCCTCACAATCGGGGGATGAGTCATGCCGTGCGGATCCTCCTTGCCCTCCTGCTCGCCTCGGGGAGCCTGCTAACGCTGGCTGGCGCGCCGCCTTCGCTGGGACGTGTAGCGAACCGCCAGTTGAACGCCTGTGCCGCCCGCCCCGTACCACTTCCGGTAGATCGACCTGTTAACCCAGCGCTCGTCGCCGCCGTTCAAGAGCGGGTCACGAACTGGCGTGAGAGCCGGCACACCAGGTATCCAGGCATCTCCACCGCGATCCGCTGGGACGACGGTCGCCTGATCACCGCCGTGAGCGGCGTGGCGGACAGTAATAGCGGTCGCAAGCTCACTGAGGGGACGCCGTTTGCGTTGGCGAGCGTCAGCAAGCCGTTCACCGCGGCGCTCGCGCTGCTCCTTGATGCCTGTGGCCTCATGCCGCTCACCACGCGCGCCGCCTCACTCGTCCCGAATGCGGATGTTCACCCAGAGGCAACGATTGAGGATCTACTCCGACATGAGGGCGGGATGAGCGATTGGCTCACGGACAAGTACACGCGGATGGACTGGCTGATTGCGCATCCCAACGGCAAGGTTGGTCCGACCACGGCGGTGCAAAATCTCTTGCCGCGCGGCAAGATCGGCGACTTCAGTTATTCAAATTCGAGCTTTACGCTGGTCACGCTCGCGGCGGAGAAGGCAACGGGAGTGGGTTGGCGTGAGCTGATGCAGCGTCTCATCCTTGATCCGCTTGACCTGACGGAGACGCGCTTCGGTCCGGTGGCCGATGCTTCACGTACGCACCACTGGTCAGGCGGCAGGATGCGACCGTTCGGGCAGCCTGGCTGGGGGCCAACGCGCTCCGCCGCCTCCGTGCTGCGCGGCGCGGGCGACCTCTTCTCAACCCCGCGTGATCTCGTTCGATTCGGCGAACTGCTCTGGGGGGATCGGCTGCTGGAGGGGAGCCAGACAAACCTGATCAACGGGATCGCCAACCTCACCGGCTTCTCGTGGTCGTACACGATCGGTTCCATGATGGCCCGCAGCTGGCTCGGCACACTGCGCACGTATGGACACAACGGCGGGTTCAGTGGTGCGAGTAGCACGTTGCGTCGCATCCCAGAACTTGGCGTCACGATTTCGGTGATCGCGAATGGCATGGGGACTCCAGGCAACTATGCCAACGACCTCGCCATCAACCTGGTGGGTCTGCTGGACGTCCCTGCTCCGAGTTCCGCCCAGGCGATCGCAAATGCCACCGGTGCGGGCCTCCGCGCGGCGCTGCGCGCTGATCCAGAGCCCTTCCCCGCAGAGACGGCGCCTCGCTTTGATGTATGCGGCGAACCGTTGGCAACAGGGACTGGCGAGCGCTGGATTGACCTTAACTCCGGTGAGAGTGGTGACTGGAGCGGTTCAGTCACCGCGATGGCTGAGCTACCGAACGGCACGCTCCTGGTTGCTGGGCGCGGGCTGACGCGCGCCGGCGGCGTTGCAGTACAGGGGGTCGCCAAACGAAGTCCGATCACAGGCCAGTGGACACCGCTCTCTCTATTCCTGCGCGCGAACGGGACGGTTGCCGACATCTATGCGATGAGCGTTGACCTGGCTCGGAGCCGGCTCTACGTGGGGGGCGACTTCACCACGATCGGCTCGGGGCTCCAGAGAGTTAGGGCGCTCGGCCTTGCGCAGTTGAATCTAAAGAGCGGGCGTTGGTCGGCAATTGACGGCGGGATCAAGGGGCGATCGCCGATGGTGCGCGCACTTGCGCTCGACGACGCGAGCGGAGCACTCGCCGTCGCTGGGAGATTTGCTTCAGCTGGCGGAAAAACCTCGCCACTCGTTGCGCTCTGGGCTCCTGGGAGTGGCTGGCGCGCCATCAATTCGCCGAGTGGTGCGCAGGTGGAGGGGACCCCTGAGGCCGTGACACTCTCAAGTACTGGCACCGTGAGCCTCTCTGGACACCTCTCACTCGCTGGCGCTGCAGCCTATATTGCACGTTGGACACCAGAGACGAAGACATGGCGCGCACTTGCAACCAGCACAACGATCGGCGATGCGCCACGCGCCCTTGCACTTGACACGGACGGTGCGCTCATCGCGGGGACTGGCGTGAGCTGGTACGGCACCTCACTCCTTCGCGAGAGTGCGTTGAGTGGCTATGGCTGGGCGCGCCTCGGTGTTGGGGTTTCGAACCCGCGGAAGGCCACATGGATCTCTGCGCTTGCCACCACCCCAGCGGGCGAGACGATTATTGGCGGCACGTTCACCCTGGCCGGAACCAGTCCTGCAAACCGAATCGCACGTTGGAACCCGTCAACAGGTTCGCTTACTCCGATCGGCGTTGGGCTTTCGATTGAGCCCGATGCGATCACCTCGTCGGCCAGCGTGCTCGCCTATGCGGCAACACGCCTTCGTGGTCAGCCGGGTGACGCTGGCCGCCTCTGCATCTCTGCGTGGGGCTCACCTGCGCTAACGAGCAGCCCGGTGCCGAGCATCACGTCACTTCGCCGTGCGCTGAAGGTTGCATGGGTGAATAGCGCCACTCCAGGTGTAGCTGGCTGGATTGCAGTGGCGCAAAGCCCCAGTGGGAAGCGCTTCACCTGCACGGCGGCTGCAATCAAGAGTAGCTGCACGATCACAGGGCTCACACCTAATACCAAATATCGTGTGTCGCTCCGCGCGTACTCGGTACCCGCTGGACCCGCGCCAGAATCAACCAAGGTGACCGCCACCACCAAGCGCTAGCAAGCCCCACCATTACGAAGTCTCCCGGCCGGCGGTCCCCATACGGTGCGCTGTAGAGGGCGGGCCAGTGCGAGTGGCGCATCGCGAGGGGGTATCCTCGCTCCATGAGTCCGTTCTTGAACGAGCCGTCACAGCGAATTGAGAGCCTGAGCAACCCGCTCGTGAAGGAGTTGCGCGCGCTGCGCACCCATAAGGGGAGGAGCGAGCAGGGACGCTTCATGGCAGAAGGGGGGCGCACGCTCGCCGAGGCGGGCGCCGCAGGGTGGCGCGCAGAGCTCCTCCTCGCGGCACCAGGCGCTGAGCGTGACGTGGTGCGGGCGGAGCGGGTTGTTGAGGTGACGCTTGAGGTGCTCGCAAAGATCACCGGGCGAGATAATCCACAGTCACACCTTGGGATCTTTGCTGAGCCCAGCGTCACGAAGCAGGGCATCGGCGCGCTTGATCTGTCTGCGGCGAAGCGCTGGCTGATGTTGGAGGCGCCACGCGATCCAGGGAATCTTGGGAGCTGCATTCGCAGCGCCGACGCGGTGGCGGCGGGCGGAGTCATCCTTGTTGGCGATTCATGTGATCCGTTCAGCATTGAGTGCGTGCGCGCAACGATGGGCTCGATCTTCTCCGTACCGATCTATCGCGCATCGTACGATGAGGCCCTTGCGCTCCTTGCACGCTGGCCCGGTGAGAGTGTTGCAACAGCTGGCGATGCGCCGAGTGACTACGCGAGTGTTTCGTATCGTGCGCCGGTGCTCATTCTGATCGGCACAGAGGCGGACGGACTTTCGCCAGCGCTGCGCGCCGCATGCAACAGTGTGGCGAGCATCCCCATGCTCGGACGTGCGGAGAGCCTCAACCTTGCCGTTGCTGCAGCCGTCACCCTCTATGCGGCGGAGCGCGCGCAACGATGAGTCGCAAGGAGCGCGCCGCGGACCTTGGGATCAAGATCGGCCGCTTTGCGCACGGTCCGTTGAATGCGATCAGCGATGTTGCCGGCGTGCGCGTTGCTGCAGTGACGCTGATTGATGGGAGTGGTGCGCTGGTGCGCGGCAAGGGGCCGGTGCGCACTGGTGTCACGGCGATCCTGCCGCAGGGGCTTGACCGAGCGAAGCACCCGCTCTTTGCGGGAACACATCGGCTCAATGGCAACGGAGAGATGACTGGCCTTGAGTGGATCCGTGAGTCTGGCCTGCTAACAACGCCAATCTGCATCACCAATACGCACTCGGTCGGCGTGGTGCATGACGAGATGATCCGCTGGTCACTCGATCACGTGAAGGGGGCGCCCGCATGGAGCCTCCCCGTGGTCGGCGAGACGTGGGATGGCGTCCTGAACGACGTGAACGGATTCCACGTCACGGCGGCGCACGCACGCGCCGCGCTCGATGCGGCCGCAGCGCTCTCCGTTGGTGCGCCCGTCCCTCGCGGTCCCCAGGGTGGCGGAACGGGGATGATCTGCCACGGCTTCAAGGGCGGGAACGGCACCTCAAGTCGCAAGCTCCCAGCCGAACTTGGCGGCTACACCGTTGGCGTCTTCGTGCAGGCGAACCATGGCCGCCGCCACCGACTGACGATCGACGGCAGGGTCTTGGGCGCTGACGGCGGTCCACTCGACGTTGCGCACTATCCACTCCCATGGAAGACGCCTGCGCCCGCAGTATTTGCCCCCGCAACGTCTGCGCCTGACGATCCTCGTGGGGGTGCCGGTTCGATCATCGTCATCGTGGCAACGGATGCGCCGCTCCTTCCCACGCAGCTTGATCGTGTGGCTCAGCGGGCGGTGATGGGGATTGCGCGCGTTGGTGGTGTTGGCGAGCACTCGTCTGGCGACCTGGTGCTGAGTTTCTCCACCGCAAACGCCGCGCTCCCACCCGAGGACCTTGAACCCGTCCAGCCGTTTAGCAGCAGTGTGGAGATGCTGATCAACGCGCACATCTCGCCAATCTTTGAGGCGACCGTCGACGCAACGGAGGAGGCGATCCTCGACGCGATGATCGCCGCTGAGACGATGGTTGGGATCAACGGCGCAGAGGCGATCGCACTTCCGCTCGACGCCGTGCGCATGGCGCTGCGCTAGCCTTACCTGATGAAACTCCCACCGCTCGGTAGGCCAACATCGTGGCCACCGGTCGCCCAGGCGCTCGGTTGGGCGGCGCTCGTCAGTGCCGCCGTGCTCTTGATTGCCGCTGGACTCTCGCAGGTTGCTGCGCTCGTCAGCGCGCAGAGCGGCCTGATCGCTGCGCTGGTCGCCGGCTGGCTGCTCGCCACACTCGCCGACCGACCAATCCAGACACTCTCGCGACGTGGCGTCTCGCGACGGCACGCCGTAGTCTTCGTCTGGTTGCTCGGTGCAATCCCCGTCCTGATCATCCTTGGCGAGCTGGTCTTTGCCCTCGCCTCCTCATTAGGCACGGTGGTTGCAGCAAGCCCGCCGACGAGTGAGGAGATTCGGCAACTCACCGCTCGTCCGAGTGAGCTGCTGCGTTCGCTGGGGATTCAGATTGACCTGTTGCCAATTGCCACCGAGGTGATCACGCTCATCCGCAGCACGGCCGAAGGGGTGCAGGCGAACCTTGCGAACATTGCGGCGGGCGCCGTTGCTGCACTCGGCCCAGTGATCTTGGCGATCGGCCTCGGCGTCATCCTCTCTGCGAATCCGGAGTATGTGAACGTGCTGACGCTCCTCTTGCCACAATCTAGTGGCGCTTCGATCAACCGTTCACGCGAGATCTTGGAATCAATCCTCGCGCGATTCATCGGCCGCCATCTCCTCCTCGGACTCGTCTTTGGGATCACCGCTGGGATCGGCGCGTCACTCGCGGGCGCGGACGCGGTACTCGCTGGAACGCTCGGCGGGCTCGTGATGGCAATCCCATCAATCGGACAAGGGGCAGCGGTGTTGCCGCCACTCCTCCTTGCACTGTTGGCTGCTGGCAATCAGACGCTGCTCGGGGCCGCAGTCATTGTGGTGAGCTGGCTCCTTGTGGCAACACAGCTCGCCCCACGCCTCCTCAGCGGTGTTCTCAAACTCTCTGGCGCCACCGTCTTCATTGCGGGCACCGCCGGCGGTCTCGTTGCCGGGATTCCGGGTGCGATCTTTGCGCTCCCCGTGGTAGCGGCGGTGGCCGCCCTGCGCCGCCCAGCCGTTCAACACCGCCCTGCAGTTCAACAGCGCGTCACCCCCAAGCGGCGCGCTACGCGAAGGCGTTGATCACCACGCTTGAATCAGCGCCGTCGTGGCGCACGCGCGCTGACGCCTGACGGCATGTCATCACGTCGAAGTCTGACCTCTCGCTCACTTCGTATCCCGCGTGCTCCTGGTTGGCGTGGCCCATTCAGACACCGTAACTACCGACTGTTCTGGGGCGGCCAGCTCATCTCGCTCGCTGGGACATGGATGCAGTCGCTCGCACAGGTGTGGTTGATCACCGAGCTCACCCCCGATCCCGTCTGGCTCGGCGTTGTTGCCGCAGCACAGTTCACCCCCGTGCTGATCCTCGGCCTCTTCGGCGGCGTCCTGGCGGACGTCTTGCCGAAGCGCCAGACGCTGATGTGGACGCAGGCGGCGCTGATGCTGCTCGCAGCCATTCAGGCGATCCTCGTCGCCGCTGGAGTGATGACCATCCCGCTGCTCATTCTGCTCGCCGCCGCACTCGGTTCGGTCAACGCAGTTGACATGCCGGTTCGGCAGTCGTTCTTCTCGGAGATGGTGCCGCGCGAGGAGGTTGGGCGAGCGGTGGCGTTTAACTCCGCCATGTTCAACGGCGCTCGTGTGATCGGTCCGGCGATTGGCGGGGTGCTGATCGGTGTCATTGGCGTAGCTGGTTGTTTCACCGTCAACGCGTTCAGCTTCCTTGCGGTCCTCATTGCGCTGCTCTTGATGCGCGAAGTGGAACTAAATTCTGCGCCGCGCGGCGACCGGCCGCGCAGCATTGCGGAGGTTGCCACGAGTCTCAGTGAAGGACTGCAATATGTTCGCCGCACGCCGATCGTTGCACTCTGCGTCTTTATGATTGGCGTCATCTCTGGTGCCGCGATGAACTTCAACGTGATCATCACGCCGCTCGCTCGCATCGTCTTGCAGATCGGCGCCTCTGGACTCGGCGCGCTGATGGCCGCCATTGGGCTCGGCTCACTTCTTGGCGCGCTCACTGTGGCGGCGCTGCGTGAGCCACGGCGAAGGTTGATCGTGGTCGGCGGAGCGCTCCTCGGCATCTTCAGCGTTGCTGCGGGGGTGGCGGCGGCGAGCGGGGGCGCACTCGCCGTACCACTGACGGGACTCGCTCTCTTTGGCGCCGGATTCGGCGCGATCTCCATGGCGGCAACGGCGAACGCCGCAATCCAGACCACAACCCCAGCCCCGTTGCGGGGCCGCGTGATGAGCGTCTATACGACCGTCTTCGCCGGATCAACGCCGATCGGCGGCCTTGCCACAGGCGTCGTGGTCTCCACGCTCGGCGCAACCGCCGCACTCGCGATCGCGGGCGCCATTGCCGTCCTCGCCGCTCTCTTTGCCAGCTACTACTGGCGCTCGCTCCTGCGCTCACCTTCGCCTCTACGCTGAACCTCGCCTCTCCGCTGACCCAAGATCAGCGCCGCCGCGCGAGCCGCCGCCCCACCGAGCTCTCCGCGCGGGCCAAGGTAGCGCTCCGCGAAGGCGCGATACGTCGCCTGACTGACCCCACCGCCACTCCCAGTGAGCACGGCTGCAACGTCTGCTGCGCTACTTACGCGCACGCCAATCGAGTCACTCGAGCGCGGATCGAAGAAGAGTCCAGGGTCGCGTTCGTACGATGCAACATCGTCCACGGCGAGGAGAAGCGGTCGCTCAAGGAGTGACCAGAGGAAGATGGATGACGAGTAGTCGGTGAAGAGTGCATCGGCGATCGGGAAGAGTTCATCAACGGGGATTCGTTGATCCACGGTCATGCAGGACGGATGCTGCAGGTGTCCTGAGATCAGCACGAGCGGGTGCGCCTTGATCAAGACGACCCAGTTGTCCGATAGCGCCGCTGCGATCGTATCTGGTGCAATGTTCAAGGTTGTCGTCCGCTCGGAACCACGACCACGGAAGGTGGGGGCGTAGAGCAGGACGCGTCGTCCGTTCAGTGCGGGGTACTGCTCAATGAGCGCCGCCCGCCGCCGCGCCACCTCTTCCTGGCTGGCGAGCCACGCCCCGCGCAGCGGTCCAGTGGCGTGTACGTGCTCCAGCGGGAGTCGAAACGCCTCTGCATACGCCGGGCGCACAAACTCAGATGAGACGAGCGCCGCGCTATAGCCGCCATGAATCAGGTCGCTGAGCGCACCGTCAGCCGCTGTGCTCGTTTCACGAGCGGCGTGTCCGAATCGTTTATACGCACCCTCCGCATGCCAGACTTGGACCACGCTGCTTCCTTGGCGACGCGGCGTGATGTGTGCTGGGAGCCAAGCGTTATCAACGATCGTGATCTCTGCTCGCTGCAGCGCCCACGTTGCGCCGATGAGGTGCAGCAGGTAGCGCACCTTTGCACCGAGTCCGTAGCCGTATGGCGCGAGGGCGTGGCGCTGTCGAAGCTCTGGGGCCGCAGTGCGGAGCGCTTCGGCGACTGCGGCAAGTTGCGGGCCGAGTGCGCGATCTCGTGATGAGGCGAAGAGCACCTCCGCGCGCAGCGGGAGCCGCTGCGCGACGAAGGCGACTAGGTTGAGCACGAGACGCGTGAGGGCGAGTTCAATTCCGTTCACCCCTGCATCCTATACTCCTGCAATGGCAAACTCCTTCACCAAGCGCCTCCGCCACGCCCTCCCGCTGCGCACGATCATTCGCGTTGGTGCTGCACGGCTCGGCGCCGCGATCGCGCGCCTTCGTCCAGTGCAGTCGCGTATCTACATCGTGGCGGATCGGGAGAGCGCACTTCGCGGCAACTTGGCTGAGATCCATCGCGCACTCTCCGCGCTCTCACCGCAGCCTCGCCTCCTCGTTGAACTGCAATCGAGTGCTGAGCGCAGCGGCGCACTCCCGATCCTCGCGCTTCTGGTAGCGGTCGCAAAGATCGTGTTGCGCTCGTATCGGGTGGCCTCATCTCGGGTCGTTATCGTGGATGACTACTTCTTTCCGATCTATCCGGTGAAGAAGCGTCCAGGGGTGACGATCATCCAGGTCTGGCATGCCTGCGGTGCATTCAAGCGCTTCGGCCGCGCCACACTGGAGGCGGAGTGGGGGGCCGATGAGATCTTCTTGAAGTGGGTGCCGATCCACTCTAACTACGACCTCACCCTCGTCTCCTCCGCCTCGATTGCGCCGATCTATGCGGAGGCGTTCGGTCAACCGGTGGAGCAGATCAGCGCCGCGTTCGGGATCCCGCGCACCGACGCGCTCGTTGCATCTCCGCAACGTAATGCCGCGGAGCGTGCGGTGCGCGCTCGACTCGGGCTGACCGACCAGCGCACGACGATCCTCTACGCTCCCACCTTTCGCGGGGCCGACCTAAAGGGCGCAGTGGCACCGGAGCTCCTTGACATCGCTGCACTGCACCGTGCGCTCGGTGACGACTACCGACTGATCTTGCGCCTGCACCCGTTTGTAAAATCCGCGATGCGCATCCCAGACGGAGTTGGATATTTTGTTGTTGATGCCTCTACCGAGCCGGACGTGAATGAGGTCCTCCTTGCAAGCGACATCTTGGTGACGGATTACTCGAGCATCATCTTTGAGTACGCACTACTCAACCGACCGATGGCATTCCTTGCGCCAGATATCGCCGCCTATGAATGCGAGCGCGGCTTCTTCTTTGAGTATCGCAGTGGGGTTCCAGGTCCAGTGGTAGAGACCACCGAAGGACTGGCGCAATGGATCCGTGCGAAGTCGTTTGATCTGGAACGCGTCGCCACGTTCGCCGCCACCTCATTTGACGTCATGGACGGGCGGGCCACGGAGCGATTCATCGAGCGGGTCGCACTCCCCGCACTGCGCGGAGAGCCGTTGCACATCCCACCGCCGATCACCCGCATCCCACCCGCGACGACGCGCCACTAGGATCACCCGCCGCTAGCGGTGCGCCCCCCTCGCACGGGGGTATGCTGCTCGGCGTGAAGAGATTCGGCATCATCCTTGCAGGCGGCTCCGGGCAGCGATTCGGCGACCAGATCCCCAAGCAGTTCATCCGCCTGGCGGGGGAGAGCGTCCTTCGTCGGAGCCTGGTGGCGCTCGCCTCGGGGGGTCCGTTCGATCAGATCGTGATCGCCGCAAATCCCGACTGGCTCAAGGAGACCGAGGAGGCCGTGAAGGACCTCCCTGAGATCTCCGTGCGCGTGGTTCGGGGCGGGAGCAGCCGCAATGAGTCAACGCGTGCCGCGCTGGAGGCACTCAATGCGGCGGATGACGACATCGTGCTGATTCATGATGCGGTGCGGCCACTCCTCGCTCGGGAGGTGGTGGAGCGGGTGATCGCGCCGCTAGAAGCGGGGCGCGCCGATGCGGTGGACACCACGATCCCAACGTCTGACACGCTGGTGATCGTTGATGGCGAGAGGATCACGGACATTCCGAACCGTAGCCTCTACCGACGCGGCCAGACGCCGCAGGGCTTCGTTGTGGGTGTGCTTCGCGCAGCGTATGCAAAGGCGCCAGCTGGATCACAGGCGACCGATGACTGCACGCTTGTCCTGTTGCATGTCCCTGGTGCGCGTCTACTCCACGTGGATGGCGCCGAAGAGAACATCAAGATCACCACGCGAATCGATCACGTGCTCGCCGATCGGCTGATCCAGCTGCAGTCAATCCCGCCAGAGAAGGCGACGACACCCGCGTCTGACCGCGCGCACTGGAACGGACGACGGGTGGTGATCGTTGGTGGCACCTCTGGTATTGGCGCGGCGATTACCGCCGAACTTGAGTCGGTCGGCGCGAAGGTGCACCCTACTGGCCGCCGCGCAACCGACGACGTGACGAGCGCCGCTGGCGCCGAGGCGACACTCGCCGCCGCCGCTGCAAAGCTTGGCGGCATTGACGATCTTGTTGTCACCGCAGGCGTCCTGCGTATGGGAGCGCTCGCCGAGCAGCCAGCGTCGGAGATCGCTGAAACGCTCGCGGTCAACCTTGCGGCAAGCGTCTACCTTGCGCGCGCTGCGTACCCACACCTTGCGAAGAGCCGCGGTTCGCTCACGCTCTTCACCTCAAGCTCCTTTACGAAGGGTCGCGCACTCTACGCCGTGTACAGCGCAACGAAGGCGGCGATCGTGAACCTGATGCAGGCGCTCGCTGACGAGTGGGTAGCGGATGGGATCCGCGTGAACGCGGTGGCGCCGGAACGGGCGAACACGCCGATGCGGCAGACGGCCTTCCCGAACGAGGATCATGCCGTGCTCCTCAGCCCTGAGGAGGTCTCCGCCGCTACCCTCCGCCTCGCCGCCTCTGGTCTTACCGGTCAGGTGCTCGACGTTCGCCGCTAGCCTAGGCGTCTCTGTGCGAGTCGCCAGTGATGAGATGCGCGAGTTCGTGCAGTGCCGTCCAGCGATCTTGACGTGCGAGGATCCCCTCATCGGGTGAACGCTAGGCGCGACTTCGTACGCTGCGCCTACCACCGCCGATTGAGCGAACGCGGCGGAGGAACTCCTTGGTTAGCGGATCACGCGGCGAACCGAAGATCTGTTGCGGAGTCCCCTCTTCAATCAGGCGTCCAGCATCCAGGTAACAGATACGGTCGGCAACATCTGCGGCGAACGCCATCTCGTGCGTAGCAATGAGCATCGTCATCCCGCTTGCGGCGAGTGAACGCAACGTCTCCAGAACCTCGGCTACGAGCACGGGATCCAAGGCGCTCGTGATCTCATCAAGGAGCAGCACCTTCGGCTCCGTGGCGAGCGCGCGCGCAATGGCGACCCGTTGCTGCTGGCCACCGGAGAGTCGATCCGGATACTCACGTGCCTTCTCTGCAAGGCCGAGCGATTTCAGCAGCTCGCGTGCGCGACGATCCGACATCACCTTCGTTGCCCCGAGTGCCACGCGCGGTGCGAGTGCCACATTCTCCAAGACGGTGAGGTGCGGGAAGAGGTTGAATCCCTGGAAGACAATGCCGAGCTGTCGGCGGGTCGCGTCCGCGTCGCGATCCTCGTACGCAACCGCAACCCCACCAAGGCGAATCCTGCCAGCGTCAATCGGCTCAAGTAGATCGGCACAGCGCAAGAGCGTGGACTTTCCAGACCCAGATGCGCCAATGAGGCAGACCACCTCATGCTCGGCGAGTGAAAGGTTGATCCCGTTAAGGACCAACTTCCTGCCGTAGCGCTTCTTGACGCCTTGCAGCTCGAGGACCGGCGCCTGCTTAGTCTTCGCCGTTGCCTTTGCCTTCGTCCGCGCCATCATCTGGTTCCGCCCAACTGTGCGTTGCGGTCACGCGCCGCGAGCCGGTCAACGAGTCGTGTCATTGGGATCGTGATGATGAGGAAGATCAGCGCCGTGGTCATCAGCGGCGTGAAGTTGAAGCTTGCCGCCTTCAAGATTTGCGCCTGCTTGAAGGTCTCCACCACGCCAAGGATGGAGACGAGCGCCGTATCTTTCTGCAGGCCGATGAAGTCATTCAGTAGCGGTGGGATCACACGACGCAGCGCCTGTGGCACCACCACGTAGCGGAGCGCCTGGATGCGCGTAAGGCCGAGTGCTCGCGCGGCGCGCTCCTGTGAGGGGTGGATCGACTCAATGCCGGCGCGGTAGACCTCACTCACATATGCGGAGTAGATCAGGACGAGCGTGACGAGCGCCCAGAAGAAGGGCTCTTTAGGGATGCCCTCAATCCTCAGTGCAGGAACACCGAAGCCGAGCACGTAGATGATCAGGATGCTCGGCACGCCGCGGAAGAAGTCCACATAGATCGTGGCGAAGATTCGAAGTGGGGCGAGTGCCGGTGTTGTGATGGAGCGAGCGAGCGCAATGAGGAGGCCGATTGGGAGGATTAACAGCTCCGCAAGGATGAAGAGCTGGACGTTGATGACGAACGCTGCTGCCACCCTCGGGAGCGAGGTAGAGAAGTAGCGACCGTCAAAGAATGCCTTCTGGACCTCCGGCCAGGCGGGGGAGGAGCCGATTGAATACGCAACGACCCCCGCAACGACGAGGGTGCTGAGGGTGGCGACGAGGAGGCCCTTGCGGGCAGACCCCGTCGCCACCACTGAGCGACGAATACTTACTCGATCACCGGCGCGCTGCCCGAACCACCGATCCACTTGAGCAGCAGTGCATCAAGTGTCCCGTCAGCCTTCAGCGCGACGATCGCCGCGTTCACGCATGCGGTGAGTGACGAGCCCTTCTGTAGGACAACGCCGAACTGCTCGGCACCAGTTCCGGTCCCCTTGAGCTGCCCGATGATCACTCCACCACTCAACTGCGCATCGCGCATGTAGAAGGTGGATGGCACGTCTGCAACGATGCCATCGATCTGTCCCGCATTAAGCGCAGCGACCGCCTCATCCATCGTGTTGAAGACGGATGGCGCCTGGTCTGGTTGGATCACCTCAATGATTGCGTCGTAGCTGGTGGTGCCGATCTGCGTTCCAAGCTTCGCCCCTTTTAGTTCGGCGATGCTGGTTGCGCCTGCAATGCTGCTCCCCTCAATCGTGACCACACCCTGTGCAACGTCGTAGTAACCGTCGCTGAAGTCGATCGCTTCAGCGCGATCGGCCTTGATGGAGACCTGGTTCAACAGAAGGTCAAACGCCTTGTCGCCAGGTGCGAACGACTGGTCGAACGCGGTGACGATCCAGGTGACCTTGTCGGCGCTGAAGCCGAGCTGCTTGGCGATCGCATAGGCGACGGCGCCTTCGTAGCCCTCACCATTAATAGGATCATTGTTGTAGTCGCCAATCCAGACGGTTATCCCTTCATTTCCACCCTGGAACCACGGGCTATAGGCAGGATTGTCCGTGGAGAGCGTGAGCGTCCCAGGCGTCTTGAGCGCAAGGTTCTCTGGGGCGCACGACGTGTCTGCCGAGGCGGACGCCGACGGCGAGACGGATGCGCTGCTGCTACCGCAGGCGGCGGCGAACATGGCGACCATCATCAAGACAACCGCCGCGCGAGCGGGCTGTCCGATTCCGGTGCGAGCGTTTCTGGTGCTCATTCTTCCTACCTCCTGTGTGCAGCCGCTAAAGACGTCAGCGCGACAAGTCGTCGCGGAGGACGGCGGGGGAAAGGCTGGCGCGCGGCGCGCCACTTCCACTGAATCCCGCGTGCGGAGGATAGCAGGAGGGTTGGGTTGGCGGCGCTTAGGCGCGGCGAATCGTCACTGGGGTGCGGCGGGTTACCTGGTAGCGTTCTGCGGCACTGCCGCGGTTGATGGCGACCGCCAGGCGCCCCGCTGAATCGATGTAGCAGAGCGGCTCATGTTCGGGCACATCGCCGAAGCGGTTTGCCCAGACGGTTTCAATCGTCACCTCGCCAACGGTGATGCGGAGCGGCATGTTCGGCTCGAGCGCGCCGAGCGCCGCCACAGCGTCGCTGCGATCACCGGCAAGCACCAGCGTCCCGAAGCCATCCACGATGCGGACAACCGTGTGGAGCTCGCCCTCTTTGACTTCAAGCGGGAGTGTGGCGGCGGGGACGAGCAGCGAAGGGTCAAGAGGGCTGCCGAGATCACCGAAGGCGACGCCTGCGGTGAGGTGCGCGGCGACGGGGGAGAAGAGGTCGCGACCGTGGAAGGTGTGGCTACGATACGGCCCCCACCAGCGTTCATTATCAAGCACCACGACCGCCGCAACGCCTCCGAGCGCCTCCGCGGCGGGGAGGAGCAGTCCGTTATCTGGCCCAACCAACACGTCGCCGCGCACGCAACGGATCGCAATCGGTCGCCGCTGCGTCCCAACGCCAGGATCCACCACGGCAACATGCACTCCAACTGGGAGGTGCACGAGCGACTCAACGAGCGCCTCCGCGCCCGCCTCAACGTCGTATGGGGGGATCGCATGGGTGAGGTCAAGCGTTCGCGCGTTGGGAGTGATCGCCAAGACCACACCGGAGAGCACTCCAGCGGAAGGGTCGCGGAGGCCAAAGTCGGTCAGGAAGGTGACCAGTCGCAGCTCGCCCTGCATTGGGCCGAGGGGATCAAACGGCGTGGGCTGCAGGTTCATGCACGGAGTTTACCCCCAGCGCGTGAGTTTACCCCCAGCGCGTGAGCTCGGGCTCCAGGTTCAGCGGCCGGGTTGCCGCATCTTGAGCGCGCCCACGCCACACGTCCACTCCGCGCCCTCTCGATACCACATGCCTCAGGACGCTGGAGCCGCTTACTCGGGTATCTGCTTGCCGATGTAGCGCTGCACTGCAACATACGTGGTCAGATGCAGGATTGAGTAGGCAATCCCGAACCCGCCACGGAAGTCGTTGTACGTCGTGTCTGCGGGGTTGAACGGCGAGATTGGGAGGTTGCCAGCACCGAGCGCCAGCGGGAAGACGAACGAGAGAAGCAGGATCGCAAGGGAGGCTCCAGCCCACCGCCTCTGCGCACCGGCCGCGGTGAATCGACTCGCTACGATCGCCGCCGCTGCGGTTGCGCCAACGGAGGCGAAGATCACTCCCACAAAGAATGTTGATGCACCAAGCTCAGGCACGAGGCCGATCAGCGAGGCAACGATCCAGATCCCAACATTGATGGCAACTGCGAGCGCTGCACTCTTTACAAATGCGCCGCGCATTAGTAGCCGAGCTCCTCAGCAACGATCACCACGTCAACACGACCCGGCGTCTCTCCGTGCAGTGTGAGCATCTTATTGATTGCACTGTTGACACCATACGCCGCCTTAGCACGAACATCTTCTAGTGGCAGTGCGTAAGTTTCAATGCGCTCATTTGCCTCAGCAAGATCCTTCACGATCTTCTGCGCGCCGATAACAAAGACCACGTGTCCTGCGCCATATGCGTAGGCGGGAAGTTGCGACCCAGATGCAGAGGCAATCACCAACTTGCCATCCTCCGTTACCGCATGCACACTTCCGGCCGCATAGGCTGGAGCTGAGCCGATCGCTCGCATCTGTGCCCTCTGCGTGGTGCGATCGAGCGCGTACATCTTGTCGCGGAGGCTCACATACGGTGCTGCGTTCAGCACCTCGGTGATCCCAGTTTTGTCGAGCGTTGCAGAGGTGAAGGTGAAGACCTCAGTTCCGGCTGGGATCAGCTTGAGTACCGCCTCTTTGGCAGCGGCACCGTCCGCTACGCTCTGCGCCGCGAAGCCGTTCCCATTTAGGGCCGCAACCGCCTTCTGGATCCTCGCCGCATCGGCCACCTGCTTGAATCGCGCTGCTGGCATTTTCGTCCTCCTAGCGGTTCGCTGAACCCTGCCCTGCCGCCCGCCGCTGATACGGCAGATCGTTGCATGCGCAACCGTAGCCCTTGACGGGGATTGTTGCAAGTGCAACTATTACATCATATGGCAACAGAGCAGCAGCTCCCGGATGCGCAAGCCTCGAGCCTCTCCAAGATTTTAGGAGAGGATATGAGCGCGCACCTTTCACCCACCGTTGCCCGCGCCTGGATCACGTTCCTCACCGCGTATGGACGCGTGACGCGCGCGCTCTCCTCGGAGTTGATGGATGCATCAGGGATGAGCCTCGCCGACTTCGATGTGATGGCGCAGCTCGCGCGTGCAGAGGGGTACGCGCTGCGGATGAGCGAACTCGCCGACGCGGCGCTGATCTCCAAGAGCGGACTCACGCGCCGCGTGGATCGACTTGCCGTGAACGGTTGGGTGACGCGTCGCCGCTGCACCGAAGATGGCCGCGTGCACTGGGCAACACTGACGCCGCTCGGCGTGAAGGCCTTCCGCGCCGTTGCGCCGGCACATCTGCGCGCTGTGGCGCAGCGCTTCGGCGCATCACTTTCAGAGGTGGAGATGAAACGACTCACGAGTGACTTGATCAAGATCGCCGCAGCGAACCAGGAGCGCCCGCGCGCCGAAGGCTAACGACTAGTTGGCTCAAGTTTTCCTCGTACCTGGCGCTGGATGCGCGCCAGGAGTGCAGTAGCACCGCGCATGCGCAACGGTGAGACAAGGTCGGTGATCCCCAACTGAAGTGGTGCCGCAGCTGGAACGGCGAGCACCTGCTCTGGTGTGAGGCCGCTCAGTCCGAGCTGCATGATGCTGGCGAAGGCGCGCGTTGTTGGTGACTCCTGCGGCGCGGTTGCATGGACCTGCACGGTGCCGTCACTGATCTCCGCAATCGCATAGAGCGGCGACTGGCACTCCTCCACGCGCTCCATCAGTGTGATCTCTGCCGCATATTTCTCTGGGAGCGGCTTCAGCCGATCGGCGTACTCAAGGAGGAGTTCAAGCCGCATCTCGCGTGGCGTATCGGCGAAGTCGGCGGCGACCGCGGCGAGTCCCAAAGGAAGCTGTGCCGTGGTCGACTCGGACACTCTCTCGCTCTGCTTTCTCGCTGTGCGCGCTACTCAGCGCCAACAGCGATCGGGAGGCGAACGGCGTTCCCCCACTCGGTCCACGAGCCGTCGTAATTCCGAACGTTCTTGAAGCCGAGCAGATAGGTGAGGACGAACCAGGTGTGGCTGGAGCGCTCCCCAATGCGGCAGTAGGCGATCACGTCGTCACTCGGCGAAAGTCCCTTCTCTCCTTCATAGATGGCGCGCAGGTCAGCCACGCCCTTGAAGGTGCCGTCGTCGTTGGCGGCGCGCTTCCATGGCACCGACTTGGCGCCCGGGATGTGACCACCGCGGAGCGCCCCCTCCTGCGGATAGTCGGGCATGTGCGTCAGTTCGCCACTGAACTCCTGTGGCGAGCGCACGTCCACCATGGAGCCCTTTTTATTGAGATGCTCGAGCACCTGCTCGCGGTAGGCGCGCAGCTTCGTATCGTTGCGTGGCGAGACGGGGTAGCTCGTTGCGGCGGCGGCGGCGGCGGCAGCAGCGGCGGCCGGCACCTCCTTGGTCATTGATCGACCTTCGGCCTCCCACTTCTGGCGACCGCCATCTAGGAGTCGAACATCCTCATGACCGAAGAGGCGGAAGACCCAGAGGGCGTAGGCGGCCCACCAGTTTGACTTGTCGCCGTAGAAGACCACGGTTGTCTCTCGGCTGATCCCCTTGCGGGTCATCAGCGCGGCGAAGCCTTCTGGGTCAACGTAGTCACGCGTCACCGGGTCATTGAGGTCCGTGTGCCAATCAACCTTGACGCTCCCGGGGATGTGCCCAGATTCGTAGAGCAGCGTGTCTTCGTCAGACTCCACCACCACGAGCCCTGACGTGTTGAGGTTGGCGGCGAGCCACTCGGTTGATACGAGTGCGGCCGGCACGGCGTACTCCTGGAACTTTGGATTCGGATCAAAAGTGACCTTGCTCATTCATTTTCTCCTGACTACTACTTGAGGTTTGGACTATCCGCTTTGTGGATCTGGCGCTATGCGAGCGTCAACAGATCGCCGGTTCGCCCTCAAGTGCGCGGAGCTGCGTGCTCGTCATCTGCTCAAGATAGCAGAGCGGTGAAGTGGGCTCATCCAAGAGCTGGAAGCAGGAGGCGCCGTGCGCCGTCAACGAAGATGCCCACAGCGAAGCCCGCGAACATCAGTGCGGAGAGCAGCGAAACAGCACGAATCGTGCGCGCCCCCGCAAGGCGCCGAGTGGCGCCCCCCAAGAGGAAGAGCTCCATGGGCGCGTTATTCGGACTCGACGATGCTCGTGGGGGTGTTGTGCGGGTTGCTGTGTGCGGCGGGGATCACGCCGAGCCTGCCGGCCTTGTAGTCCTCGAA
The DNA here is from genome assembly GCA_038914275.1 of Candidatus Limnocylindrus sp. Taxonomy (GTDB): domain Bacteria; phylum Chloroflexota; class Limnocylindria; order Limnocylindrales; family Limnocylindraceae; genus Limnocylindrus. The sequence goes on along the minus strand of JBCLDV010000006.1, from coordinate 12,314 downwards.
CGCCTGGATCACTTCGTCGCGCGTGTTCATGACGAACGGTCCGAGCCAGGCGACTGGCTCACGGATCGGCTCACCGCCAAGGATGAGCACATCGAGCGCCGGCGTCCGCGCATCTTGATGCTGTGACGCCTTGATGACGATGCGATCGCCAGCACCGTAGACGGCGAGTTGACCAGACTGGATCGCCGTACCCTCCGCGCCAACACTGCCACGACCGGAGAGCGTATAGACGAGCGCATTGAATTCGGGGCGCCAGGGGAGGTCGAGCTGTGCGCCGGGCTGGATCGTGGCGTGAACGAGCGCGATCGGCGTCTGCGTGGAGCCGGGTCCCTGCGCCCCCGCAACATCACCCGCAATGACGCGCAGGAGCGCGCCACCATCTGCGGATGCGAGCAGCTTCACTTCGCTCGACCGAATGTCTTGGTATGCCGGCGGCGCCCACTTCTTTGCGCGCGGCAGGTTCACCCAGAGTTGGAATCCGTGGAATAGGCCGCCACTCACTACAAGGAACTCTGGTGGCGTCTCTATGTGCAGGATCCCGCCGCCCGCCGTCATCCACTGTGTGTCGCCATCGCTGATGCGACCACCGCCACCGTTGCTGTCGCGGTGATCAAAGACCCCGTCAATCATGTAGGTGACCGTCTCAAAGCCACGGTGCGGATGCCATGGCGTCCCTTTTGGTTCGCCTGGCGCGTACTCCACCTCGCCCATCTGGTCGAGCATGATGAATGGATCAATCATGTTGAGTGGCGCACCCATGAAGGCGCGCCGCACAGGGAAGCCTTCGCCCTCAAAGCCACTGGGTGCCGTGGTGAGTGAGATCACAAGACGTGGCTGCGTGGTGAGCAGGTCTGCTACAGATGCGCGAGGGAGCACCGTGATATCCGGCACCGTGATGGCTGGCATAAGTGCATTCTACATAGACTAGTTGCAGCGCGTACTAGTATAGTGCGGCGAACGTGCGGTTTACCGCAGACGCAACTCTGAAGTTGCCGATGTGGCGCACCCGCGAATTATGTGTGGAGGAAGTCGATGAATATCATCACGTCAGTTAAAAGCGTCTACTCAAAGTACACCACGTTCAGTGGGCGTGCGGGTCGGGCAGAGTACTGGCACTTCTTCCTCTTCACGATCATCGCGGGTGCCGTGCTGAGCACGATTGAGCCGAGGCTCGGTTCCGCCTTCAGCATCGCCAACTTCGTCCCAAACCTTGCCGTTGCGGCGCGCCGACTCCACGATACCAACCGCAGCGCCAAGCTGATCGCTGCGCTGGTCGCTCTTGAGCTCGTTCTCCTTATCGTCATCGTGGTTGCGTTTGTGGTCGGGATCACCGGTGCGGTCACCGTTGATTCAGGACTGCTGCGTGGCGGTGGGATCGGCGTTCTGATCGCGGGACTGCTCTTCCTTGTGATTGGCGTCTACTGGATCTACCTGATGGCAAAGCGAGGAGACGCAGGCCCTAACCGCTACGGCGCGCCGAGCTGACTCGCGCGGTAGCACCGCGCTTGTGAGTCGACTCCTGTCGCGCCTGCGACTTGGCCCGGACGATCCGTTTCAGGATGCGAATGTACGCTTGCTCTTCGGTGCGCAAGCGATCAGCGTCCTCGGGTCGCAGGTGTCGCATATCGCCTTTCCGCTGATCGCAGTCGATGTGATCCATGCGAGTAATGGGTCGATCGCGCTGCTTGAGGCGGCCTTCATTCTCCCATTCGTCTTATTCAGTCTCCCTGTAGGGGCGCTACTCGATCGACGCACGCGGCGACCAGTCATGGTGGCGACGGATCTGTTGCGCACCGCCGTGCTGCTGCTGGTTCCACTCAGCTTCGCTCTCAACGCGCTCTCCATGTCCGTGCTCTACGTCGTCCTCTTCTTGGTCGGAACAGCGTCGCTGATCCATGACGTGGCGAGTCAGTCGTATCTTCCGGAACTGTTGCGTGGCCCGCGCCTCGCCGAGGCGAACAGTCGCATCATGGTCATTGACTCAGGGGCAAGCGTGGTTGGTCCACCTATTGCCGGTGTGATTATTGGCCGTTTTGGTGGTCCACTCACCATCCTGCTTGACTCCGTAAGCTTTCTCGTGAGCGCGCTGATGCTCCGCCGCATGCGCCATGTTGAGACGCCACCAGTTATCACAGACACTACGCCCCGCACGCGCCTGCGCGATGAGATTCGCCAGGGTCTTCACTGGGTGCTGGCGAACCCACACCTCCGCGGCAACGCCGTTGCGGCGCTGCTCTTCAACTTTTTCGGTGCGATCGCGAACGGTGCCGTTCTGATCGCCTTTGGTCGACGTGAGCTGCTCCTCCCCACGGAGCTGCTCGGCCTTATCCTCGGCGCGGGCGTCATTGGGCTTCTTGTTGGATCACTGACCGCGCGCAGGATCGCCGCGCGGATTGGCGTGGGGCGCTCCATCATCCTTGGCGGCTTCCTTCTCCCTACGATGCCGCTCGGCTTTGCACTGCTTGACGCCTCCATGGGGGCGTTCGCAATCTCTCTCTTCGCGATCCTCTTCCAGGTGATCGCCTTCTTCGGCGCTGCGCTCTTTCACGTCAATCAGGTCACGTATCGGCAACTGGTCACGCCGAAGGCGCTCCTCGGACGGATGAACGCTTCAATGAAGTGGGTGATGCTGCTCGGCATGCCGCTCGGTGCCGTCGTCGGCGCGCTGATCGCGGAGCACTTCGGGCTGCACGCGGCACTCCTCGCGAGCGCGCTCGGCATCATCGTTGGCCCAATCCCACTCCTCTTCTCAGGGATCGCTTCAGTCGTGCGCCAGCCGGAGCACTCGGAGGAGTAGCGCACAGATTCGCGGCGTAGCGCGCGGAGTCGCAGCGTTACGGTGCGCTAGTTGTCTACAACGTCGAGCAGCTCTTCATCAATGCGATTCGTAGTTGGGTCAACGAGGGCAAGGAGCTCCGTTGCGCTCATCCCGCTCGCCTTGACATCAATACCACCGGTCCACGGGGCCTGGCTCCAGGCGTAGAGTCCAATCCCAAGCACGCCAATCAGGATTGTGTGGTGTTCTTGCGGTTCCTACCGCTATCGCCTCACGCTCGCAGTAAGGTCTTGGATGCCGTACGATTCCAGTGATTACTGACTCAGTTAACCATAAGGGAGGTCTGATCGAGTGAAGTTTGCCACCACGCGCCGACGCATCATCAGCGCCCTTGGGCTTGGGCTCGTTGCGGCGATTCTTACAGGCTGCCAGGCCTTCTCCACGCTCCCCCCCGCCACCGAGCAGGCGGTGATGATCGCCGATCTCTACAACCTCGTCTTCGTGATCGCCGCGGTGGTCTTCGTCTTGGTGGAGGGGCTGATCATCTGGTCGGTGATTCGGTATCGTCGCAAGCCATCCGACCACTCCCTCCCAACGCAGACGCACGGCAACTTTGCTCTTGAGATCGTTTGGACGGCGATCCCTTTGATCATCGTGGTCGCCCTCTTCTTCGCCTCAGCGGATGTCCTGAAGGTGGTCGATGCGCGCGAAGAGGACAAGGCGGAGGTCAAGATAGAGGTGGTCGGCTACCAGTGGCAGTGGAAGTTCGGCTATCCGGATGCTGGAATCCAAATCTTTGGCACCGCTGCGCAGGAGCCGCAGCTGGTGATCCCGATCGGTAAGACCATCCAGATCTCACTCATTGGACAAGATGTGAACCACGGCTTCTATATTCCCGAGTTCCTCTTCCAGCGTGATGCAGTACCTGGTCAGGTGAACGTTTTCCAGTTCACGCCGAACAAGCTCGGCACATTCAGCGGACAGTGTTCCGCATTCTGCGGACTTTTGCACACCACCATGCGCTTCTCAGTCAAGGTGGTCACGGCTGCTGAGTACGATGCCTGGATCGCTGAAAATAAGCCGAAGCCAGCCGCAGCCGCAACGGGACCAATCGCTGGGACTGTAGAGGAGTGGAAGATTACGATTTCGGCGGCAGAGCACGTGGCGGGGAGTGTCACCTTCAACTTGGCGAATCAGGGCTCGATTCCACACGAGTTTATTGTGGTGCGGAGCGACAAGTCTGCAACTGAACTCTTGGAGCTTGTGGATCCAGCCACGAACCGACTCGACGAGGCGATCCTTGACGTGGTGGGAGAGCAGCCAGAATTTGATCCAGGATCCCCCGGCAGCGTGACGCTAGATCTTCCGCCTGGTCGCTACATCCTGATGTGCAATATTGAAGGTCACTACAAGGCTGGCATGTATACGGAGCTTGAGATCGTTCCAGGTTCGTCTGGTTCTACTGGCAGGCGCGTAGGAGTCTAGGAGGAGTTATGGCGACCACGGAACTTCGACCGGCAGTCGGACAGGGCACGACACTTTATGAGTGGCTGACCACGACCGATCATAAGAAGATCGGCATCCTCTATATGATCAGCTCATTCATCCTCCTCGCCGTTGGCGGCCTCCTCGCACTCGGCGTTCGCGTTGAACTTGCGCAGCCGGGCTTGCAGTTCCTTGGTGAGTCGGCCTACAACCAACTCTTCACCATGCACGCCTCAGTGATGATCTTCTGGGTGATCATCCCGTTCCTTGCCGGTCTGGGTAACTACATCGTGCCGCTGCAGATTGGCGCGGCCGACATGGCATTCCCGCGCATCAACGCGCTGAGCTTCTGGATGGTCCCGTTCTCAGGAGTGATCGCCATGTCAGGATTTCTCCTTGGCGGAGCCGCTGACGCTGGGTGGACCGCATACCCGCCGCTCAGCAGCATCACCTATAGCCCGGGGCCAGGGATGAACCTCTGGATCGTGGGGCTGATCCTGGTTGGCACGAGTTCGATTCTTGGCGCGGTGAACTTCTTGGTCACCATCTTCCGCATGCGCGCACCAGGGATGACGCTCTTCCGCATGCCGATCATGGTCTGGACGATCATTGTGACGAGCGTGCTCGTCCTGATGGGAACACCAGTGTTGACCAGCGCGTTGATGATGCTCTTCATTGATCGCAACTTTGGCGGCAACTTCTTCGACCCCACAACGGGCGGCTCCGCCATCCTCTGGCAGAACATCTTCTGGTTCTACAGCCACCCGGCCGTCTACATCATGGTGCTCCCGGGGATGGGTGCAATCTCAGAGATCATCCCAGTCTTCAGCAGGAAGCCGCTCTTCGGCTACAAGGCCTTCGTCTTCGCTACGGTGGGGATCGGTGCGCTTGGCTTCTCTGTCTGGGCGCACCATATGTTCACCACGGGAAGCGTCTTCCTCCCCTTCTTCTCGATCATGACCTTCCTCATTGCGGTCCCAACCGGCGTGAAGATGTTCAACTGGATTGCCACCATGTGGCGCGGCCAGATCATGGTCAAGACGCCGATGCTCTTTGCGCTCGGCTTCCTCTCCATGTTCCTGATCGGTGGCATCAATGGCGTCTTCAGCGCCTCTGTCCCCGTGGACTACGCTATCCACGCCACCTACTGGATCGTGGCGCACATCCACTACGTGCTCTTTGGCGGATCCTTCCTCGCGATCATGGCCGGGTTCTACTACTGGTTCCCGAAGATGACGGGCAAGATGCTTGATGAGGGGCTCGGCAAGCTCCACTTCGGGATGTCGATGATCGGCCTCAATCTGACCTTCCTGCCAATGCACACGCTCGGCCTCCTCGGCATGCCGCGCCGCATCGCTGACTACTCGCCAACCGCGGGCTGGAATGACTTGAATCTTGCCGCAACGATTGGCGGATTTATCGTTGGCATTAGCCTTCTCCCACTCTTCTGGAACATCTACATCTCGCTCCGCAACGGCAAGCCTGCTGGGGACGATCCGTGGGAGGGGAACACGCTGGAGTGGGCGACCTCATCCCCGCCGCCCGCCTGGAATTTTGATCGACTCCCTGCGATCACCTCTGAGCGTCCACTCTTTGACGCACGCCACGCACGCTCACGGAGTGACCAGGCATGAGTCTCGCCACAGCGGATCAGGGCACAGCAGATCACGGCGCAGCGGATCTCAGCGTGGCAGTCTCCAGTCTGGGAGGTCACGCCCGTAAGGGTCTCGGCAATCCCGTCCTCGGGATGCTGCTCTTCATCGTTTCGGAGATCATGTTCTTTGGCGGCCTCTTTGCCGGGTACTTTAGCCTGCGCACCTCCACGGGCACGTGGCCACCCGCCGGGAACGGGGCGTTTATTCTCCACGAGGAGGTGCTCCTCCCTGCGGTCCTGACGTCGCTCCTGCTCCTGAGCTCGCTCACCTGTCAGATCGCCGTCTGGCGCATTCGCCGCGGCGATCGACAGGGGATGAATCGCGCGCTGCTGGTGACGGTTGTACTCGGTGTGATCTTCCTGATCGGCCAGGCGTATGACTACACGCAGCTTGGCTTTGGGATCTCCGACGGCGTCTTCGGCAGCACCTTCTACACCCTCACCGGCTTCCACGGCGCGCACGTCCTGGGTGGCGTGTTGATGCTCGGCGTCTGCCTCTACCGAGGTGGCCTTGGGCAGTTCTCTGCGCAGCACCACGATATGGTTGAGGCGACTTCTATCTACTGGCACTTCGTTGACATCGTCTGGGTCCTGCTCTTCTTGCTGCTCTACGTCATTTAGGACGGTCGCATGTCATACACCGCCCGAGTGCTCGTGATGGGGGGCGTTGCCACGGAGATATCGTTCAGCAATTACGACGCGGGGATCCCGCACAATATTGCGATCCGTGAGGTTGGGACGAGCGGCACACCACTCTTTAATGGAGAGCATCTCACTAGCCCTGCGGAGATTGATTATGAGATTCCGGCGCTAGACGCTACTAAGTCGTACGAGTTCTTCTGTGGGCTGCACGCCAACATGGTTGGAGCGATTGAGCTCGAATAGCGAGCGGCGTGCCTGGCTCGACGAGCAGTACTCCCCAAGTAGAACGGCGCACAACTTCGCCGGGAGCCTTCTCGCCGCGAAGGAGGGGACTGCCGCCAGCCGCCGCCAGATCAGTGGTGCGCGCCATCGGTTTCTGAAGTACGGAACTAAACCTGCGCAACAGATTGAGTGCTTCCTTCCCGAGGCGGTCGAGGCGCAAGCCCTCGCGCCAATCTTTGCGTTTTTGCACGGCGGCTGGTGGCAGGAAGGGTCGATCAGCGACGCAGGAGCCCCTGCTCGGGCCATCACGCATTGCGGAGCTGCCTACGCCTCAATCGGTTACACGCTTGCCCCCGCGGCGAGTCTCCGCCAGATCGTCGCAGAGGTCGCAGCCGCGCTTGAGGTGCTGGCCGAAGCGGCTGAGGAGTTGGGCGGCGACCCCCGCCGAATCGTGGTTGCAGGACACTCCGCAGGGGCGCACCTTGCAGCGGCACAACTGACGGCGCTTGTGCCGGCTTCAGCACGTGAGGCGGTCAGCGGCCTGCTCTTGATTGGAGGTGCCTACGACCTTGCGCCGATTGCTGAGAGCTACGTCAATGAGAAGCTTGGCCTCAGCGCCGCCGAGGCAGCGGAACTTTCGCCAGCCGCACTCACGCCGCTGCGCGACGTTCCGGTGCGGATTCGCGTGGGTCAGGATGAGCCGGCAGAGTTCCACCGCAACGCCGCGCTGCTCGCTGAACGATGGTCGCCGCATCTTCGCCAGATCGACCTACGACAACTTGACGGACGGGACCACTTTGATCTTCTAGATGAGCTGGCCGACCCGAGTGGTCGACTCTTCAACGACGCGGTTGCGCTCCTTGGCCTTCCTCCACGCTAGGCGCATGAGACGATAGCGCGATGAGCGAGAGCAACGAAACGAAGCAGACGGCGGCGGACCGCTCCACGCAGGCGGCGGCGGCGCTTGATGTTGCCGATCCGTTGGCGCACGTTCGTGAGCAGTTCAGCATCCCAGAGGGGGTGATCTACCTTGATGGGAACTCTCTCGGGGCGCTACCGCGCACCGTTGCGGCGCGCATTAGCCGAGTGATCAACGAGCAGTGGGGCGAAGGACTTATTAGGAGCTGGAACACGGCGGACTGGTACGAACTCCCATCACGTGTTGGCGATCGGATCGCACCGCTGATTGGCGCAGGCCCAGGGGAGGTAGTGGTGGGTGACTCCACCTCCGTCTCGCTCTTCCGCGTGGTTGCGGCGGGCCTCAAACTGCAGCCTGGGCGCAATGTGATCGTGACCGAGCGTGGCAACTTCCCTACCGACCTCTACATCCTGGAGGGGCTGCGCCAGCTGCGACCAGGACTGGAGATCCGTCAGGCAACAGCGGATCAAGATCCAGCGGAACTGCTTGATGCGAACACCGCGCTGCTCGTTCTCACGCATGTTGACTACAGGAGTGGCGAGATCCACGATGCGGCGCGACTCACCAACGCCGCACATGCTGTGGGGGCACTCGCGATCTGGGATCTCTCACACTCCACGGGAATTGTGCCGATTGAGTTGAACGCAATTAATGCAGATTTTGCGATTGGCTGTGGCTACAAGTATTTGAATGGAGGCCCTGGTGCGCCATCGCATACCTGGGTCGCGCCATGCCACGCTGAACGCGTGGAGCAGCCACTCGCCGGGTGGCTCGGGCATCGCGACCCGTTTGCCTTCAGCCCGGAGTATGTACCGGCGGCAGGGGTGCGGCGCTTCATCACTGGGACACAACAGGTGTTGAGCCTTGCCTCACTCGATGAGGCGATGAAGATCTGGGAGCGCGTCTCGATTGAACAGGTGCGCGAGAAGTCAATGTTGCAGACGAGCCTCTTCATTGATCTCGTGGAGTCGCGCTGTGCTGGACTCGGTCTCACGCTCGCCTCGCCGCGTGACGCGTTGCTCCGCGGCGGTCACGTCTCGTTCGCCCATGAACACGGCTACGCCGTGATGCAGGCGCTCATCGCGAGCGGCGTGATCGGCGACTTCCGCGCGCCGAACCTACTTCGATTCGGCTTCTCGCCGCTCTACGTGCGGTTTTCAGATATCGAGCGCGCAGTGGATCTGCTCACCGAGATCCTGAGCAGCAGCAGCTGGGACGATCCGCGCTTTACGGAGCGCCGCCGTGTCACCTGACCACTGCGGGTCGCATCACTGATCACTGCGGGCTGACTTAATGGCCGCTGCCGGCTGGATCACTGGTCACTCGGGAGTGAGTGCGCCACCCTCAATGAGCGTGGCGATTGCGGCGTCAAAGGCCTCGCTGTGTTGCGCGGCGGCGTCCGCCGGCGTGGCGGGGGAGAAGAGCGCCATGTTGTGGAACGGGGTCATGATGATGCCGCGATTCAGCGCATAGAGGTGGAGGTAGCGCTCCATCTCGTGGTGCACCGCCGCCGCCGCCGCACCGCCACTCTGTGGGGCTTCTGGAGTGAAGTGATACTCCGCGCGCGCGCCGAGGCGCGTCACGCTCCAGCCCACGCCGCGTCGCTGTAACACCTCCTCCACGCCGTCCGCCCAGCGGTTCGCCGCGGCAATCATTTGAGGGAAGGCGTCGTCGGTGAGTACCTCACGGAGCGTGGTGCGGATCGCCACCGCAGAGAGGACGCTCCCCGAGACGGTTCCGCCGATCCCGCCAGTGTCGATCTCATCGCGTTGCAACTCTGCACTGACCCGTTCGGCAAGCTCTCGACGCATCCCGTAGGCGGCACCGGGGAGGCCGCCAGCGATCGCCTTGCCGATGACGAGCAGGTCGGGCGCAAGGCCCCACGCCCCGGTTGCTCCGCCAGGCCCGAGTGAGATGGTGTGCGTCTCATCGGCAATAAGGAGTGCTCCATGCTTGGTGGCGAGTTCGCGTAGCGCTGCGTGGTAGCCAGGATCAGGGAGGACGATCCCAATGTTGGTGAGTGCCGGCTCAATCAGGATCGCCGCAACGTCACCCGTTGCGAGCGCCGCCTCTGTGGCCGCTAGGTCGTTGATCTCCACGACGCGCGTGGTGAGGCCTGGGTCGACCTGCGGTCCAGTGTTGCCGGGTCGCGACTGCGCCGCGCCCGCCGCGCCGCCTGGACGCGCGATCGCGAAGGTCTCGTCAACCGTGCCGTGGTAGCACCAGTTGTGCACCAAGATCTTTGGTCGCTTGGTGATCGCCCGCGCAATGCGCAGCACGAATCGATTGGCATCAGTGGCGGTCAGGCAGAGCTGCCAGAGTGGGAGGCCGAAGCGACGCGTCAACTCCTCCGCCGCATCAATCGCCGCCTCTGATGGGAGCATCGTGGTGACACCGTTCTCCATCTGTGCAGCGATCGCGTGCGAGAGTGGCGCTGGCGCGTGTCCCGCCATGGCGGCGGTATCACCGAGTGCAAGATCCAGATAGTGCAGTCCATCCACGTCGATGATCTCTGCGCCGCGTGCGGAGACGGCGTACGGCGGAACGGGTGAGGCCCAACGTTGCATCCAACTCATGGGGACGCCACCAACAAGGCTCGCCCCCGCCCGTTCGGCGAGCTGCGCGGCACGCGGGTGCGCGAGCGTGAAGCGCGCCGCCTCAGCGGCGAAGAGCCCCGCAAGGCGTGCGTTGTCAATGCGCGGCGCGGTGCTCATTGGTGCTACATCTTGCTTCGGATTGCCCAGAGGTCAGGGAAGACGGGTCGGTGCAGGCTCGCCGCGAGGTACTCCACGCCAGTGGAGCCCCCCGTGCCGGACTTCCTGCCGATTGTGCGCTCCACCATCTTCACGTGCCGATAGCGCCACTCCTGCAGACCCTCATCAATATCTACGAGATGCTCCATAAGTGCCGCACCCTCACCCCCTGCGCGATAGAGCGTCAGCAGGATCTCCTGCAGCGACTCATCGCCTTGGTACTGGTCGGCGTAGTTTCGTTGCAGCAGGTGCGCTGGAACGGCGTGGCCGTTCGCTGCGAGCCAGGCGATCACCGTATCCCAGATGCTCGGTTGGCTTGCGGTGAGGTGGACTCGCTCACGCGCCGCCGCCTCTGGGAGGAGGTCGGCAAGGCGCGGGTTGCGCACGCCAAGAAGCGCCTCCAGTTCACGGAACTGCGCGGACTCGAAGCCACTGGAGGTGGCGAGTCGGCTGCGGAAAGAGGAGAACTCGAGCGGTGTCAGCGTCTCTAATATATCAACCTGTGCAACCGCAATCTTCAGGATGTGGCGGACGCGGCTGAGCCGATGTGCGGCGCGCCAGGTTTCGTTGTCGCGGAGCGCTGCGGCGGCGCCGCGTAGCTCGTGCATCGCCTCCTTGAACCAGAGTTCGTATGTCTGGTGGATGACGATGAAGAGCATCTCGTCATGCTCTTCGGAGCGTGGCGTCTGCAAGTTGAGCAGCTCATCAAGTCGCAGGTAGCCTGCGTACGTGAGCCTTGGATCTGGTGCGGCACCCGTTTCACTCATTGACGTGATACTACGCCTCCCATGAAGAGTGAGAGGCCCCGTCCCGCCTGACGGCGGAGCGGAGCCTCACGCGTGCCTACGTGCGCAACGTGACGCGCTTGAACGTGACGCGCTGGACGCTGCCGCTGCGCGTTTTCTATTGGCCACTGCCACGTGTACTTTCCTCACTCTGTTTTGCGGCTCGTCATGTGAACCGCATGCACTTTGGGTAGCCGACTAGCCGATCACGAGGCGCGCCGCCGCAACGACCATCACGGCGGCGAGGAGGCGGCGCAGGGTGACGAGGCGCACCCTTCGTGCACCGAGCTCACTCCCAATAAGGCCCCCAAGTGCGGCGGCGAGGAGTGCGAGTGGGAGCGTGTCAGGAAGTTGCGCAAGCGACGCGGGCTTCGCCGCGAGTCCCGCGATGGAGTTTGCCAAGATGAAGCCCGCCGAAAGTCCGGCGGCCGATCGTGTGGTTGCCCAACGGCGCGCGATCACGAGCGGCGTCAGGAAGACGCCACCGCCCGTCCCCGTTGCGCCAGCGAGCAGCCCAATGCCACCGCCAATGAGCGCCGAGACGAGCGGGCTGGGCAGGGTTGCCCCGCGCTCGGACGTCAGATCGTGCTGGGCGCGGGCGGCGAGTCGGACCGCCGCGACGATCAAGACGAGGGCGAGCAGCGGCCGATAGATCTGGTCGGGGATGCTGAGCGACCCGGCGATGAAGGCTGCCGGTACCGAACCGATCAGGAAGAGGGAGAGGCTCCTCCAGGGGAGCTGTCCGGCACGGCTGAATCGCAGCACGGCGATGGAGGCGACGGCGAGGTTTAGGACGAGGGCGGTCGGCCGCATCGCCTCGGGGGCGACCCCCGCCAGGGCCATCAGCGCGAGGTAGCCCGTTGCCCCCGCATGCCCTACCGATGAGTAGAGGAGTGCGATGAGGAGGAAACCGAGCGGGAGGAGTGGCTCAAGCACGCACGAATCATATAAGGAGCGCCACTCCGGGCGCGCCACTCCGGGCGCGCCACTCCGGGCGCGCCACGACCGGGCGCACCGAAGTGCGTAAGAGGGGGGTGGATCAAGTATCCTCTCTCGTAATGCGGACAGTCCGCAGGGG
>JBCLDV010000005.1:0-58043 GCA_038914275.1 Candidatus Limnocylindrus sp. | reverse complement strand
GCGACGAGAAGACATTCAGCCCAGGACTCGCTGGCGTCATTGGCGCGGAGACGGCGATCGGATTCGTTGATGGCGCCAATGGGAAGTTGCTCTACCGCGGATACCCAATAGAGGAGGTTGTCTCCAAGGGGAGTTACGCGAGCGTCCTTGATCTCCTCCTCACAGGAGAGTGGCACCCGGACGCTCAGTTGACGCCAGCGAAGGTTCCACCCGCCGTCATGGCGGCGCTCCGACTACTCCCGGCGCATGCGCACCCAATGGATGCGCTGCGCACCGCGATCTCCGTCTGGGGTGCGGGTGAGCGACTCGGTTGGCCGCCAACCGCCGAAGAAGCGAAGCGCATCGCCGCGTTCGCACCGTCGGCGCTCGCCGCGTTCGCGCGACTGCGCCAGGGGCTTGAACCGATCGACCCTGAGCCTGGCCTCGGGATCGCCGCCGCCTTCTTGCAGCAACTTCACGGCAAGACGCCAGATCCAGGTACTGCGCGTGCGCTTGACGCATACCTCATCGTCGCAGCAGAGCACAGCCTCAATGCAAGCACCTTCGCCGCGCGCGTGATCATTGCCACGCAGTCAGATATTGCATCAGCGATCTGCGGCGCAGTCGGCGCACTCAAAGGGCCACTTCACGGAGGTGCGCCAGCAGAGGTGATCGGCCAACTCGGCGAGATCGGCTCCATTGATCGCGCGGAGGACTGGGCGCGCGGCAAGCTGGCACGCCGTGAGCTGATCATGGGATTTGGGCACCGCGTGTACCGCACGTATGATCCACGTGCCGCAGCACTGCGCAAGGTTGCCGAGAACATGCCAACTCGCCCGGACTGGCTTGAGCTCGCAATTGGTGCCGAAGCGGCAATCCTGCGCGTCTTTGAGGAGATGAAGCCTGGTCGCGCCATGAAGACGAACGTGGAGTTCTATGCCGCGGCGGTCCTTCAGGGCGTGGGACTCTCCCCTGATCTCTTCCCCGCCACCTTCGGAATCTCCCGCATCGCCGGCTGGTCTGCACACGCCATTGAGCAGGCGGCGGTCAACAAGCTCATCCGTCCTGATGCGCGGTATGTGGGCCCTGCGGAGCGCCACCTTCCAGACTGACGCGCGCGGCGTCACGATGCAGTGCGAATAAACTACGGCGCGAGCGAGCTACCTCTCTCCGCGCAGCGCCTTTGCTAGCTGTTCGCCGTGCTCCGTTGGATGCTTTGCGTAGATCCTGAGCCAGTCATCAATCGTAAACTTCCCGCGCTCACTATGTTCGCCGTGTCGCGCTAGATCAGCATCCGTGAGGTGCTGCAGAACCGCGAGTGATCCGGCACGCACCGCAGTGAAGACGGCGAGTGGCGTCTCAATCGGATCGCTCTCGTATCCGAGCGCAGGGCTCGCCGCCCATGCAGCTTCGTCATACCCTTGGATGGCCGATCCGGCGGGCTCAGCAACGAGGCGTCGCAGCCGCGCGTACGCCTGCGCCTCGCTATCGGCAAGGTGATGGATCACCTGTCGCGGCGACCAGCCCTCGGGGTGCTTCGCATCAAGTTGCGCGGGATCAAGCCCAGCAGCCTGTCCTACAAAGGCGCGTGTTGCCGCCTCATACGCTGCGGTACGTTCGGCGAGACTCACTTTCCGGCCACCCAGTGGATCATGTTCGCCATGAGTGGGGCGAACCCCTCCCACTTCACGAACGGCTCCGGGCACCAGTGCGGGCCAATATCCGAGGTCCAGACGAGCGATCGCCCCTTGCCAACCTGCGTCGCTGCAATGAGCGGATCGCCGTTGACGGAGGCGATCAGCGTGGCACCAGGCTTGAGCTGCACACGGTTGTAGCCGAGCAGCGCGGGCATCGGCGTGGGGACGCCGGCGAGAACCGGATGCTTCGCGTCGTTGACCTGCGGCGCGGCACCCTCCGGCGTCTCGGCGCGATCGTCGTACGTCAAGCAGGTCACGGGGAGGACCGCCTCCACCGCACTCCCAGCGAAGCGCGCCTTCGCCTCAAAGCCCTGGAAGCTTAGGTATCCACCCGCCATGATCAGCGCGCCGCCACCCTCCACCCACTCCGCAAGGAGCTTCAGTCGGTTCGGCATCGACTTCCCCTGCAGCCAGGTTTCGGTTGGCAGGAGGAAGGAATTCGTGCCGATGTCAGAGAGGACGACCACGTCATAGCCGCTGAGTCCATCCGCAGTAAATGGGAACTTCGCCGGCACGTCGTGCGCGTAGAGCTGCTCAACCTCAATCCCCTTGCTTCGCAGTGCGGCGTTGTACCAGTCGGCACCGGAGTGGAAGGTGACTGATGTGAAAGAGTCAAAGCCCTTATAGTGCGTCGCCTCTGATACCCACGATTCGCCAACGAGTAAAACCTTCACCGTTCCCCCTTCTGCGCTATCGCGCCTCTTCAAACAGGCGACGTGGGTTATCCGTCATCAGTGCGAGTGAACGCTCCAACGGCACGCCGTGCCGTGCAAGTCGTGGCAGGAAGAACTCAATCAGGTGCCCGTACCCTGGCCCCCCGTACGTCCTCAGCAGACTCTTCAGGAAGATGTCCTGCGACATCAGCACGCGATCGCCATGCCCCTTGGCGAGAAGGCGAGCAATGTTGCGCGCATCATCGTCACCGCTTGGGCACTGCGCCTGCTGGTCGGCGTAGAAGACATCCATCCCGATCATGTCGTACAGGATGTATGCGCCACGCCCGATCAGGCGCGACTGATAGTTGTAATCGTCGCCTGAAGGGCTGGAGTGGCAGAGGACGACGCTCTCCATCGGCACGTCGCGCGCCGCACAGAAGTCGAGCACCTCATCGCCGAGTCGGAACCAGCCAGGCATGTGGATCTGCACCGGCAGGTGCGTCTCGCGCTGGGCGATACAGGCGGCGGCGAGCGACTTCCGTTCACGCGGGGTAAAGGAGCTACCCACGCCGATCTCGCCAATGATCCCGGAGCGGACGCTCGTGCCGCGCGCCCCTTCGTTCACATCGCGAATGATCTCCTCGGCAATCTCGCGCTCACTCTTTGCGTCATTCTCTGGCGGCTGGGAGGCGTCAAGGTAGTAGCCGGTGCCCATAATAATGTTGAGGCCGATGGCGCGACTAATCTCGGCGAGCCCCTCGGGATCGCGGCCGTTCCCATCGGCGCTCGTCTCAATGATGCTCTTCCCGCCCTGCGCAATAAACGCCTGCAGCTCCTTGATTGCGAGTGCCCGATCCGTCATGGTGCAGTTGTCCTTGTTGGCGAATGGATCGTGTCGCAGCTCCCAGAGGTTCTCCATTGAAACCTTCTCGTCAACGAGTGCGCGCATCCGCGCTGTATCGCTCAGTGGCGGATGCCACCAAGAGAGCACGTCGTTGAGGATGTGCTCGTGAGTCAGCGTCAGGCCGAGCTGCTGCGAATCGATCGCCCCCGTCACCGTTTGGATCTTGCTCATGAACGGAGCGTAGCGCGGTCGCGCCCAAGCGTGGTGGCAACGCCCACGCCGACCAGCAGGACCAGCGCGGATGAGAGGAAGATTGGCGTTAGCGCAAGGTGGTCGCCCGCGCGCGGAACGCCGGCGAGTGCGGCGAGCGAGGCGCCGGCGAGGCCCACGACGTTGCCGGCATAGAGTGGGAAGAGGGAGAGGCTGAGTGCCGCCGAACGGCGGCGTGGCGTGATGTGCTCGGCGAGCCAGGTGAAGACCGCCGCCTGCAGCAGTGCCGAGACGGCGGCGATCGCGGTGGCCCCGAGGGCAAGGAGCGGGAGCGTGGGGGCCACGGCGAGCGAGACGGCGCCAACAGCGCCAACAACGAACGCAGCCGCCGCACTCCGTGGGATCCCGAAGCGCCTAAAGGCGAACATAGCGAAGAGTGGCGCGATCAGTGCGCCGGCGAGGGCCGAGAGACCGGTCAGCAGGCCGACCGCACCGGCCACCCCCGCAGTGGCGAGCGGTTCGGCGATCCCCGCCACGGAGGGACCGATCGCCACCTCTGCGATACGAAGTGGGAGTGCGGGTCGAAGCATCCGCTCACCCGCGATGCCGACCATGAGGACGAGATAGCCGGCGCGCGCGATGGGATCCGTGAGCACCTCCCTGATTCCGCGACTCGCAACCTGCAGCACGCTCCCACGCTGCGGAACTTCTGGCCGAACGTCAGGGATCGTGAAGATATTGGCAAGGATCAGCACGCCGTTGAGCAGCGCTGCAACGGTGATCGGTGCGGCGAGGGTGAGGCCGAGCCCGCCAATGAGCCATGCGGCAAGTAGTGGGCCTGCGGCGAATCCCATCGGTGCGGCGGCGCTAAAGAGTGAGATGACACGCGCGCGTTCTCGCTCTGGTGTCACCTCGCGAATCGTTGCGAGCATCACCCCCGTGTTGCCGAGCCAGAAGCCGAGCGCAACGGTTGCACTGATCAACTGCCAGGCCTGATCTGCGAGCGCAAAGGCGATCAGCGCAACGAGCGCAATCAGACCGCTGCGCACGATCACGAGACGGCGCGAACGGAGCTCAGCGATTGCGAGCCAGATCGGCACCTGCGGCGCGCCGACCACGAAGAGTCCTGCAATCGAGAGTCCGGTGAGCGAGGCGATCTCTCCGATCGGCACACCGGCGCCCTCCAGTGCGAGCGGGAGATACGAGTAGATCATGCTGACACCGAAGATTTCAGCGAACTGCACCGCAATGTACACCGCAACGATGCGCCGCCACGCTGGATGTCCTGATCGCGCGCCACGACTCACGTGTGACTCAGCGCTTCAGCGCGGCGGTGGATGCGGGGAGGCGAAGATCACGTCGGAGCCAGAGGAGCGTGGTTGGTGCACTCATCGTGCGCCGATCATCGCACGCTTAGCGCGCGGTGTAGGGAGTGAGATCCTCTGGCGTATCTATATCGGCGAGTGTGGCGCCAAGCGGGTCGAGACGGGCAACGATCCGTGGGTCGAGTGCTCTTGCCGAGAGCGCCGCCGCAAGGTCGCGCATACGCGGAAGCGATCCAGCCGTCATCGCGGCACGCAGCACGTCGAGTCGGGTCGCGATCGGGAGCGGCTCACCCTCCGCAACGATGAAGCTCCCCTCTGCCGCCGCCATCAGCCCGAGCAAGAGTGGTGGGGCAAACGGCGCGTCGGCGGCAACGATCAGCACGCGGGTTGCGCCATCAACGTCACGCAGGTAGTCGCCTGCAAGCAGATCGCTCAGCGAAGCGGCCGGCCCCTCATGCGGTCGAAGATCTGGTACGCACTCAGCGGCAACGGAGAGCTTCGGCTCGCCGAGTACGATCACGCGACCGACTGCGGCGCTGAGTGTTGCGTGCGCAGCGTCGGCAATGCTCACGCCAGCAAGCTCAGGGCGACCACGAAGATCTGCGAGTGCAGCTGGGATCTGTGCCGCTAGCTTCCCACCAGGGAAGCGCGAACTCGCACCTCCAGCGAGGAGGATGCCGATCGCACTCACTGATGCCTACGCCGTGGTTGGCTCGGCGGGGAGCGGCTCTACGACGGGGAGCGGCTCTACGACGGGGAGCAGCTCAACGATCGCGTTGTAGTCAGGGACGTGGCTGATCGGATCGCGATGCGTGCCGTCAATCAGCGGATTCGCTTCAGGGAAGTACATCTGCACACTCCCCACACGAATCGGTGCCACCTTGATGCGCGCGCGCACCTCGCCCGTTGCACTGCGCACGCGCACTGCGGCACCATCAACAAGTCCGCGCGCGGCGGCGTCCAGCGCAGAGATGAGGATGTCGCTGCGTAGCGCACCGTTCAGTGGATCCTTCTCCTTCCAGACCATGGAATTGAACTGCTTCCCGCGTCGCGTTGAGAGGTTCAGCTTCCCTACTGGGAGCGTCGCCTCGATCGGGAGGACCGTGGCGAAATGCGCCTTACCGTCAGGGGTCGGGAAGATCTGCCCTTCGCAGAGACGCTCGCCCCCCCACTGGATCGCATCGCCGCTCTCCTTCAGCGTCTCAATCCCCGCATAGGAGGGGACGATCCGAGCGATCTCTTCTCGAATCTGCTGCGTGCCGCCTGGGAAGGCGACGAGGTGTGCGCGCGCCGGATCAACGACCTGCGCCAACTGCGTGAAGACCTCCCACTCTGGTCGCGCCTCGCCGATACGCGGACCGGGGATCTCCGGACTGAAGGCAATACGCCGCTCGGTGGTGGTCTCAGTTCCACCGCCTGGAACTTCGTAGCGTGTGGTGGCTGGGAGGAGCAGGACCGCCTCACCCGGATCCACCAGCATCTGGCTACTGATCATGATGTCCTGATGTACGCGGAGCGGCACCTTCGCGAGCGTGCGCGCAACCGCATCGGGGTCGGGCATGGTCTCCAGGAAGTTCCCACCAACGCTCCAGAGCACATCAATCTCGCCACGATCTGCGGCGTCAAGTTGCTGCGGCGCAGAGCGTCCGCTCTTCGGTGCGATCGGGAAGCCGTACGCTGCGGCGAGTGCCTCAGTGTAGCGCGACTCAATCGGCAGGCCGCCAGGGAGCGCCGTAGCGTAGGCGCCCATCTCAGCGCCGCCCTGCACGCCGCTATGTCCACGAATCGGCATCAGCCCAGCGCCAGGGCGCCCGATGTGCCCGCGCGCAAGCCCAAGGTTGATGATCGCCGCAACGTTCTCACTGCCACACGCCTGCTGAGTGATGCCCATTGACCAGACGAGGACCGCTGACTTTGCGCCGGCATACATGGAACAGAACGCCTCAAGCTCCTCGCGCTTCGCCCCAGACATCGCGAGATACTCATCAATCGTGCGTGAGCCAAGCGCCTCGCGTAACTCACTCCACCCAGCGCTCTTCTCGCTGATGAACGCAAGGTCAAGCCCGCCGAGCTCTTCGAGTCGAAGCAGTGCGGCGCTGATGAAGGCAAGGTCGCCGCCCTGTGCCACCTGCACCCAGGCGTCGGCCATCTTCGTGCCGAAGAGGAGTGAGTCGGGGTTGCTCGGCACCCAGTAGTTCTCAAGGCCGGGCTCGCGATACGGATTCACGACGATGATCTTCGCGCCGCGCTTCTTGGCAAGGTGCAGGTACTTCATGAAGACTGGCTGCGCGTTCGCAACATTGGAGCCGAAGAGGATGACCAGATCACTCTCAATCACGTCGCTGTAGGAGACGGTCGTTGCGCCATACCCAATCGCGTGCTTGAGCGCGCCGGTGCTCGGTGCATGGCAGATGCGCGCCGCATTGTCCACATCATTCGTCCCAAGGAAACGCACCACCTTCTGGATCGCGTAGTAGGTCTCATTCATGATCCCGCGCGCCGTAAGGAAGAAGGAGATGCGCGAAGGTCCCGCCGCCTTGATCTGCGAGCCGGCGACCTGCAGCGCGCGCTCCCAGCTGATGCGCTTGAAACCCATCTCGCCGCGCATCCGCAACATTGGGTACGGGAGGCGACCAAGGGCGCGCAACCCTGTTGAGCTGAGCTGACGCAGCGCCGCAACATCGGCGAGTCGCTCAGGGTCGAGTGCGCGCGCCGTGTTCACCTGGAGGAGGTTGAGTCGCGTGGTGCAGAGGTGAATACCATCAATCGTCCAGTCCTTGAAGCCGGCAACGCCGAGCGCACAGCCGTCACAGACGCCCTTATTAAGAATGCGCCAGGCGTAGAGAAGGTTGCCGCGGTTCTCCCAGATGGTGCGGACCATCTCCAGCAGGTGGTTCGGCTTCTGCAGGCCGATCCCATAGGGGCGCCAGCTGACGAAGAGCGATGGCTTCGGGAGCCACGACCCCCCGTAACGCTTCTGGGGCGAGGGGGGCGGCGCGGGTGCAGGTGGCAGAACGGGCGGAGTGAGTGAAGGGGTGACGCTCATGCGACGAGTCTAGCGGCGCGCCGACGCGAGCGGCGGCTGCCGCAGAGGGGTACGATCCGCGCGCCGAGCGTTGCCCGGCTGACGCCGCTCCAAGCGAAAGGGGTCCAGATGCCTGCCAGCGTGATCGTCGGCCTGCAGTGGGGCGACGAAGGGAAGGGGAAGACGACCGACTTCCTCGCGGAGCAGGTCGCGATGGTCGTCCGCTACCAGGGCGGCGACAACGCGGGGCACACGATCGTCATCCGTAACGAAACGTTCAAGCTGCATTTAGTCCCGAGTGGCGTCCTTTACCCCCACATCACGCCCGTGATCGGACCCGGCGTGGTCGTCAACCCCGCCACGCTGCTACGCGAGTTTGATGAGTTGATGGCCCGCGGCGTTGACGTCTCACGCGTGCGCGTCAGTCACGCCGCGTCGCTGATCCTCCCGTATCACGTGGCGCTGGATAAGGCGCGCGAAGCGGCACTCGCCAGCGCCAAGGTCGGCACAACAGGTCGCGGAATTGGACCGGCATATGAAGATCGCGCCGCGCGCACCGGCCTCCGCGTTGAAGATCTGCTCGACCCAGCCTCCGCCGCCGCACGACTCGCCCGTGTGCTCCCAGAGAAGCGCGCTCTATTAAAGGCGCTTGGCGCAGAAGATCCGGCGGCCGTTGATGAGCGCGCGATCGCGGATCAGATTGCGGCGTGGGGGGAGCGGCTGCGCCCACATATTACCGATACGAACGAACTGGTACAGCGCGCACTTGCGGCGGATGAGCATCTCCTCTTTGAGGGGGCGCAAGGGACGATGCTCGACCTGAGCCACGGCTCATATCCGTATGTGACCTCGTCGCATCCGATCGCTGGTGGGGCAACAACTGGGGGCGGGATTGCGCCACTGCAGATCGATGAGGTGATGGGGGTGATGAAGGCATACGCAACACGCGTCGGCTCTGGCCCGTTCGTCACCGAGTTGACCGACGCGATCGGTGAACGGATTGCAACCACCGGCCACGAGGTCGGCACCACCACCGGTCGCCGCCGCCGCGTTGGCTGGAACGACGTGCTCCAGCTTCGCTATGCGGTGCAGCTGAACGGCGTCTCGAGCATCATGCTGAATAAGCTCGACGTGCTCTCGGGAATTCCAGAGATCCTCCTCTGCATTGCGTATGAGATTGATGGGATTCGCGTGGAGCGCTGGCCCGCCTCCGTCGCAGCGCTCGCACGGGCGAAGCCGATCTACGAGCGATTCCCTGGCTGGAGTGAGCCGATCAGTAAGATTCGTGCACTCGCGGATCTTCCGGCGAACGCACGTCGCTATGTTGCTGCGCTTGAAGAGCTCGCCGGTGCGCCGATCGTGCTCCTCTCTGTTGGACCAGAGCGAACGCAGACGATTGAGCGCGCCTGGCGACCGATGCGACGCGGCAAGAAGAGCGCGTGAGTCGCCCAGATCATGATTGAGCGCTACACGCGTCCTGAGATGGCGGCGATCTGGAGCGAATCAGCGCGTTGGGAGGCGGCGCTTCGCGTAGAGATCGCCGTAGCGACGGCGCAGGGGAAGCACGGCGAGATCCCCGCCGAAGCTGCGGCGGCGATTCGCGACCGCGCAACGGTGAACCTTCCGCGCATCGCCGAGCTTGAGTTGATACTCGACCACGACACGCTCGCGTTCGTCAACGCAACGGCGGAGTCGATCGGCGCCGAGGGGCGCTACCTCCACTTCGGCCTCACCAGCAGTGACGTCATTGACACCGCGCTTGCGCTACAACTACGCGCCGCCAGCGACCTGATCCTCACCGAGCTCGATGCGCTGATCGCCGTCATCATCCGGCGCGCACGTGAGGAGCGCGAAACGGTGATGGCGGGGCGGACCCACTCCGTCCATGCCGAGCCGATGACGTTCGGTGCCAAGCTCGCTGGGTGGGCCTTTGAGGCGGCGCGGGATCGTGAGCGCCTCGCCACCGCGGCGGATGAGGTGGCGACGGGGAAGATCTCTGGCCCGGTAGGCACCTACAGCCAGATCGACCCGCTGATTGAGCGCGAGGCGCTCGCTGCGCTACGGCTACGAGTGGACCCTGTGAGCACGCAGATCGTCCAGCGCGATCGGCATGCGGCGCTCGTTGCGGCGATTGCCATCACCGGCGGCACGCTCGAGCGCTTCGCCACGGAGATCCGCAACCTGCAACATACGGAGATTGACGAGTTGCGCGAGCCCTTCCGCGCCGGACAGGCGGGGAGCTCCGCCATGCCACAGAAGCGCAACCCCGTGAAGAGCGAGCGCATTGTGGGGCTCGCACGCATCCTGCGCGGCTACGCCGTTGCCGCAATGGAGAACCAGGCACTCTGGCACGAGCGCGACATGAGTCACAGCTCTGCAGAGCGCATCCTCCTCCCAGATGCAACCACGCTGCTCCACTACGCGCTCGTCTCCATGCGCGGCATCGTGGATGGACTCGAGGTGAATCGTGACGCGATGCGCCGCAACCTTGACGCGGGCTTCGGCCTCCACGCCGCCTCACGACTGCTCAGCGCGCTCGTGCACGCAGGGGCACCGCGGGATACCGCCTATGCGCTCGTCCAGCGCCTATCTACCGCGGCGCGCGCCGAGCGCCGTCAACTCCACGATGTTGCATCAGAGAACAGCGAGGCTGCTGCGCTGCTGGGCGTTGATGCGATCACAAAGGCGCTTGACGAGCGCGCGGCGCTCGCCCACTGCGGACTGCTCGTGGACCGACTACAAGCGCTTGAGCGGAAGGGCTAGCGCTGCACCACGCTGAACCCCGTGTAAACGTTAAACGAGCGCTCGCGCAAGAAGCCGATCAGGCAGATCCCCAAGCGCTCCGCCGTCTCGGCTGCGAGTGTTGACGGCGCACCAACGCACGCGATCGCGCCGAAGCCCGCCGCCGCCGCCTTCTGCACCAACTCAAATGAACATCGACCAGAGAGCAAAAGTAGCGAGCCGTTGAGCGGAAGTGCGCCACGTCGCGCCGCCTCGCCGATCAGCTTATCTACGGCGTTGTGGCGACCAACATCTTCACGCACGGTAACAATGGTCAGCGCGCCACTCACCGCAACGGTCACGGTGGCGGCGGCGTGGAGGCCACCCGTCTCACCGAAGAGCGCCTGCGCGCCGCGCAGCTGCGTTGGCAGTTCTAGCAATGCATCGTGGTTGATTCGTGCGATCGGCTGCACACGACCGAGTCGCTGCACCACATCGTCAATGGATGCCTTCCCGCAGATGCCACATGACGCCGTTGCAACGGTCGTGCGCGTTGGGATGCGCGCAGCATCAAAGCTGCTGCGCAGATGCACCAAGATGTGATTCTCTGGCTGCGACGCATCGAGTGGATCACCAAAGCTGACGCGCTCAACGTCTGACGGGTTGATCAGTGACTCGCTCACAAGGAATCCGATCGCGAGCTCTTCATCTTGGCCTGGTGTCCGCATCGTGACGGCAACCTCTACCGGCCTGCCATCTGGACCGGCGACGGAGATCTGCGCCGGCTCCTCGCCGATCAGTGTGTCGTCGCGCTCAGTGGCGAGTCCGTCGCGCCAGGCAAGGACGCGCTGCCTTCTGGTGCGCCGCTGTGGGTCGTGTCGCTCTGGGTCGTGGCTGCTACTCATCCGATGATGCTAGCGCTCGGAAATCGAACGGCCGGCCCCCCAAAGGGAACCGGCCGTCCAGAAACTACGAAACTCGAAAGCTCAGCGCGCTGGGCGTCGGCTTGCGAAGCATGTGTCGCAGTAGACCGGCTTGCCGCTCGTTGGCAGAAAGGGGACCATCGTCTCCTTGCTGCAGTCCGAGCAGGTCGTCGGGTGCATCTCGCGTGGTCCACGTGGAGCTCGCGGGGCGCCGTAGCCACCCGCACTGTAGCTGCCGCCGCCGGTGTAGCCGCCGAAGCCGCCACCCGCCGAACCACCCTCGCGCTGCGCCTTGCGGGCATTGCGGCATGGTGTGCAGCGCTTTGGCTCTGTGAAGCCGCGCTCGGCGTAGAACTCCTGGTCCCGCGCCGTAAATACGAACTCCTGGCTGCAATCCATGCAGACCAAGTTCTTGTCTGTGTACATTCCGTTCTCTCCTAGTGTTGGCTCGCCTCGTTTTCCGAAGGTTTGTCTCACGAGCCCTAGTGGGAACGGTTGACTGATCTCGGTCGCGTGCGTGCTTCCTAATGCTGCCCGAAGTCCGGGCCAGCGCTAGAAGCATACGGCATCCCGCCACATCCCGATAGGGGGCTGCCGTACACTCACCCTCCAAGGTGCCCCCGGATCATCGGGAGCCACATGAAGGAGGCCGCATATGCCCAACAGGACCCTCGTCGCCGCCCTCGCCGCGGAGGCGATCGGCACCTTCCTCTTCTTCGTGATTGGCGGTGGGGCCGTCATCGCGGACGCCCAGACTGGTGGGGGGGTGGGGCTGCTTGGGATAGCGCTCGCCCACGGTCTCGCGCTCGCGGTCCTCGCCACGGCGTTCGGGCCGATCAGCGGAGGCCAGTTCAACCCAGCGGTCACCTTTGCCCTCTGGCTGGTGGGGAGGGTGCGCACAATCGAAGGTCTCCGATTCATCGCCGCGCAACTCGTTGGCGCCGTTGCGGCCGGCTTGATGTTGAAGCTCGCCTTCGGTGGCTTTGACGGCGAGTCGAGCGTCTACGAGTTTGCTGGCGGTGCAGTTCCGCTCCCTTCGATGAGAGGTGCGACACTCCTGATCGGCATCGAAGCACTGCTCACCGCGGTGCTTGTCTACGCAGTGTTACTCACCGCGGTCGATAGACGCGCACCAAAGATGGGTGGGCTCCTCATTGGATTCGCGGTGACGGCAGGCATCCTTGTCGGCGGTCCGCTCACAGGTGCAGCAATGAACCCAGCGCGCTGGTTCGGACCAGCGCTCGTGTTCGGCGACCTCTCGTACGGGATCGTCTACGTGGCAGGGCCACTGATCGGAGCAGCGCTCGCCGCGCTCTCAGTTCGCTACCTCTTCGCCGAGCGCTAGATGTTGCGTGACGACTGGGCAGCGCCGCGGTCGGCGGCGCTCAAGTTTGCGCAGCGCTGGTTCAGTCGCCTGATCGGCCTCATCGTGCCGATCCATGCGCGTCTTGCTCTTGCAACGAACGGTCGCATCTCACCGAGTCTCTTCTGGCGCCCCGGCATCATCCTTGAGACAACGGGCCGACGAAGCGGGATCGCGCGGCGCGCCGTGATCACGTACCTACCAGACCACGAGCGCATCGTATTGGTAGCGAGCAACTACGGACGACCAGTGAATCCAAGCTGGTATGAAAACCTCGTTGCTGATCCGCGCGTTCGGGTCATCCGGCGCGGGCGTGCGTTGCCATACATCGCGCACGTTACGAGTGGTGACGAACGGAGAGGCTTGCTGCGACGCACAGATGATGTGACCTACGGCGCCTACGCGGCATACGCGCGAAAGACCGAGCGTGAGATTCCCGTCGTTGTGCTGACCCCCGCCCCATGAGTGCAACGCCACTTAACAGTGCGACGCATCTCAACGATCTATCGGGTGCGCGCAGACGGCTTGCGATCGACTCAATCGGCATCTGGGTCCTTGCGATCGTGATCGGCACCATCTTCGGATTTACCGCGCGCGAGGGTGGCCTCTCGTTGGTTGAGACGGCGGCGTTCAGCGCTTTCCTCTTTGCCGGTGCGGCACAGTTTGCGGTGGTAGGACTGCTCGCGATTGCTGCGCCATGGGTCTCAATCGTCCTCCTCGTCTGGCTGCTGAACGCGCGCCACCTCCTCTACGCCGCCTCGATTGCGCCGCACGCGGCACACCTGCCACGAAGGGCGCGCGCCGGGCTTGCCTTCTTCCTCACGGACGAAGCGTTCGCGCTGACGAGCGCGCACGTTGCGCGACTCGGTCGCTTTGATCTAGCCGGCGCCTGGTACGCCGGCCTCTCCATCTTCATCCCATGGAACCTTGCAACACTCGCCGGCTGGCTCGCCGGTGCTGCGCTTCCAGAACCTGCAACGATCGGCCTGGATGTGGTCTTCCCCGCGTCAATGGCCGGCCTCGCCGTTGGTCTCGTACGTGATCGTGCCGCGCTCGTCGCGCTGATCGCTGGGTCTGGGTTCGCGGTCGTTGCGGCGCTGCTGATCAACACGAGTGCCGCCGTGATGATCGGCGGCCTACTCGGCCCGCTCGTTGGGCTCGTTTTTGCGAAGCGCAGGGGAGCGGCAACATGATCGACAACATGATCGACCCGCTGCGCACCGACCTCGTCCCGCTCGCGATCCTTGGTGGGCTCGGCACGTATGCGGCGCGCGTGCTCCCACTCCTCGCGCCAGGGATCGATCGACTCCCCGCTCCCGCACTCACCTATCTCCGCCTGATCGGGCCGGCGGCACTCGGCGCGATCGCCGCGGCGAACATCTTCGTTGCGAACGGTGCGCCGCGCGTTGGCCCAGAGGCGGTCGCCGTGATCACCGGTGCCGTGATCGGTCGATGGCGCGGCAGCCTCCTGGTGGGCATGACGGTATCGGTCATCGCCGTGCTCTTCCTGCGCGCTACGATCGCTGCATGATTGACCTCAACGGCATCAAGCTCCGCAATCGGCTCGTTACGAGCTCTAGCCTGCTCGGCTACGGTGCGCCGAAGGGCCGCATCGCGCTCCTTGGACTCTCGCCGATCGCTAACTTCGTCGACCTGCGCCTCTTCGGCGCCGTGACCGTACGCACGGTGACAACGGAGCCGCGCGCCGGGCACTTCACACTGCAAGAGTCCTGGGGCCTCTCAGAGATCCCCCAGCTGCTGCGCCTCTACCGCGGCGCGCTCCAAGAGACGGATGCCGGCTGGCTCAACGCGTTCGGCTGGTCAAACATTGGGATCGATCGCTACTTTGATGAGTACTTTGAGCGCACCGGCGAGCAGAACCGCATCCTTTCGCTCGGTGGCTTTAGCGCCGACGAGTTCGTTTCGCTTGTTGAGACGGTCAACGAGCGTGCTGCGGCAGGATCACTTGCGGCGCTGGAGTTCAACGTCTCCTGCCACAACGTGAACTTTGACTTCAACCCGATCATTGAGGAGGTGCTGCGACGCGCCGTCCCTGCATCGCGCTTCCCCGTGATCCTGAAGCTCTCCCCCGACTTCGACTACCTCGCGCACGCCAGGCTTGCGGAGGCACACGGTGTTGCCGCGCTCAGCGCGATCAATACGGTGAAGGGGTTGCGACTGGACCCAACGAGCGGCGCACCGCTGCTGAAGAATCGCTACGGCGGCCTCTCTGGGCGCGCGATCAAGCCGATCGGCCTTCGCGTGGTCAGTGAGCTGCGTGAGGCGGGGATCAGGTTGCCGATCATTGCTGGGGGTGGCGTGCGCACCTTCAGTGACGTACGAGAGTACGGCTGGGCCGGCGCCGATGCGGCGTCG
Source organism: Candidatus Limnocylindrus sp. (assembly GCA_038914275.1). Classification (GTDB taxonomy): domain Bacteria; phylum Chloroflexota; class Limnocylindria; order Limnocylindrales; family Limnocylindraceae; genus Limnocylindrus. The sequence continues at coordinate 42,924 of JBCLDV010000005.1, read as the reverse complement.
CTCGGCTCAGAGGCCTGGCTGAAGCCGCTCTGGGCGATGCCCCTTGCGCCGCTGCACGCGCTGCACATTCGACGATTAATCCGGCAAGTAGAAGGGTGGGCTCCACGATGAGAATTCAGTCTTCCGATCTGACACCGCTCGAGCAGCGCCTCGTTGATGAAGCGATCCGGATCCGACCGCGCGCCTACGCGGCCTACTCCAACTACCTCGTAGGGGCCGCCGTTGCCGACGCGGATGGAGGCATCCACCTAGGGGCGAACATGGAGGGGGCCGACTACACGCTCACCGTGCACGCCGAGCAGCATGCAGTAAATGCGATGCGCCTCGCCACGGATGCGAAGGCGGTCGCCCTCGCCTTCGCCGTCCAGTCACCCTCGCCGTCACCTGCGCCGTGTGGCGTCTGTCGTCAACGCATCCGCGAGTTCGCGGGATCCTTGCAGATGCCGATCGTAGCGGTCAGCCTTGATGGGAACCTTAAGATCGAGCGACTGAACCGCTACCCGTTCGACGAACTCCTCCCATACTCGTTCGGTCCGGAGAACCTCGGCAAGTAAGGCTCGGACAAGTAAGGCTCAGGCAAGTAGGGCTCGCGTGCGAACGCCGGCACGCGACCGGGGCACGGTGGAGTGGCTACCTCTCATCGATTACCCGAACATCGGGACCTTCGCCAAGATCTACCTTGGCGATCCGCTCGCCCTTGCTCACGATGCGCTTCACCGAGATCTGCGCACCACTAATGTCGTCCTCCACCTGCCGGAAGTGCGTGGCGAGCCTCTCAATGCGCTCAGCGAGCAGCTCAACGTCTCGTGCCAGGCCGCCGACCTCCCGCTGGATCAGGATCGCCTGTTCGCCAATCTTTGACTCAACATGGAACATGCTCACCGTTGCCAAGAGCGCGTGTAGCGTGTTCGGCGAGGCGAAGACGACGCGCTTTCCATTTGCGTAGTGCTCAAGATCCGGGAAGCTGGTGAAGAGTTCCGCGTAGATCGCCTCCGACGGGATGAACATCACCGCAAGACGGCTCGTCTCGCCAGGGATTACATACTTGGACCCGATCGCGTCAATGTGTGTCTTGAGTGCGGTCCGGAACCCTGGTGCCGCAGTTGGGTCTCCGCCCACGAGCCGCTGGTACGCCTCGAGCGGGAACTTGGAGTCAACGCAGATGCGATTGGAGGCGGCGCCCCGGCCCACGATGCAGTCGGCGATCTTCCCGTTGGAGAGCGTCTCCTGGAAGCTGTAGAGGTCGTTCGGGAGTGCGTCGCGCACGATCTCCTCAAGTCGCGCTTCGCCGTACTGGCCGCGCGCCTGCTTATTCTGAAAGACGGAGAGGAGCTCATCCATCGGCTCGCGCAGGCGCTCAATCCCCTGCTGCGCAGCATCAATGCGTGCGAGGCGTTCTACTACCGACTGCAACTGATCTTCTACGCGCTGTGCCTGCAGCGTGCTCGTTGGATCTTGGGCCGCGGCGCGCCCAGAACGCAGGGCGGCGATCAGCGCGGCGACGGCGGCGACGGCGGCAAGGAGCAACGCAACAAGTAGCAGCGGATCGCTCATGGGCTCAGTGTCACTGATCGCCGTGCCGACTGCGTGGCACGGCTGTTGAACGCGTCTCTATGCGCCAGGGATCGCAGTGGCGCGAGAGAGGAACTCTGGCATTCGGGTCAGGTTCACGTTCCCGCCACTCAGGATCACCACCACCCGATCCCCCTGCGCCACGGGGACGCGACCGAAGAGAAGGGCGGCGAGCGCGGCGGCGCCCGCCGGCTCCACCACCTGCTTGCAGCGCTCGGCGAGGAAGCGAAGGCCACCGAGGATCTCCTCGTCTGGGAGGGTGATGCAGGCGTCAATCAACGACGCGGCGAGCGGGAGCGTCCATGCGCCCGCGCACGAGGCGCCGAGCCCGTCGGCGATTGATTGGGGCTGGACCTGAACGATGCTCCCCGCCTCTACGGCGAGCTTCACCGCCGCCGAGCCCTCTGGCTCCACGCCGTAGATGCGAATCCCAGGCTTCAGCGCTCGCAGGGCAACGGCGGTACCACAGAGCATTCCGCCGCCACCGAGACCGCCGATCACCACGTCCGTCTCTGGCAACTGTTCAAGGATCTCCAAGCCGAGCGTCCCGTGCCCCGCAATCACATAGGGATCATCATACGGATGCGCATCAAAGAGCCCGAGCTCACTGATGAGCTGGTCTTTCAGCACGCCCGCTTCGCCCAATAGCCCATCAACAAGATGGATCGTTGCACCATACGATTCGCAGGCCGCGATCTTTGCGGGGACAGCGCTGCGTGGCATCACCACATGGACGGGAATCTTGAAGTAGCGACCAGCCCATGCATAGGCGGCCGCAGCGTTCCCGGCGCTGAAGGTGATCAGTCCGCGACGGCGAACCTCCTCTTCGCCAAAGTGCTCCACCATCTGCGTGACGCGGTTCAGCATGCCGCGAACCTTGTAGGAGCCGGTGCGCTGCAGATGCTCTGACTTCAGTCGGACCCGACCATCGCCGAGCAGCGGGCCGCCGCTGCGTCGAAGCGCCTCCGCCGCGCCAACGGAGGGGAGGAGTGGCGTGACGTGCAGCCGACCAGCGGTCCGCGCGGCGGCCGACTTCACCGCGTTCAGATCCATCGTGAAGCGCCCCCCCGTGAGCGCATCGTGCGTGGGGAGTGGTGGGGCGGCTGGTCGTGCGTCAGGCATGTGCGAACGGTACTCCACGACCGAACTGCGCGCGAGCAGGTACCGTGCCGATATGAGCGACCTTGAGATCCGCCGTGCGACCCTCGACGAGATCTTGACCCTGCGCCACGCCGTACTCCGTGCCGACGGACTGCTTGAGAGCGCCCTCCTCCCTGGTGACACTGCGGGTGACGCTGAAGGCGAGGGGGCCCACTGGGGTGCCTGGCTGAACGGAACCCTCGCCGCGTGCGCCTCTCTCTACGCGGTGCGCGGGGCAGACGGCTCGTTCAGCACACAGCTGCGCGGGATGGCGACGGCGCCAACACTCCGTAGCCAGGGGCTCGGCGGAAGGCTCTTGGAGGCGGTCGCCGCCGATTGGGAGAGCGCTCGTGAAGCGGCAGGCCCGCTCTGGTGCAACGCGCGCATCCGCGCCGTCCCCTTCTACGAGCGCCACGGCTTCAAGAGCCTTGGGGCGCCGTTCAACATCCCAGGGATCGGCGAACATCTCCGGATGGGCTACGCGGGGCAATCGGCATGATCGGCGCGCTGTACGGCGTGCTCGCCGCCTTCTCGTGGGGTGGTGGCGACTTCGCTGGCGGAATCGTCAGCCGGCGCCTCCCCACCTTCTTCGTTGTGGCCGTGAGCCAGACGGCTGCACTCGCCATCCTCATCCCGATCGCACTGCTCAGTGGACAGTCGATCCCAGGTGGAGAGACGGCACTGACCACCGCGATCGCCGGTATCGTTGGCGGCGCCGGCGTGCTCTCGCTCTACCACGGCTTTGCGCATGGAAGGATCTCTGTGGTCGCAAGTATCGCTGGCACGCTCGCTGCACTCATCCCGGTGGCGGTGACAATAGCGAGTGGCGAGACGGCAGCGCCACTCAGAGTCGCTGGGTTTGTCCTTGCCATCGTTGCCATCGTGATCGTCTCAACGAGTGCGGTTCCGAGTGCCGCCAACGCGGGGGAGCTAGGCGCACATCCAGATGCGTCGAGTGGCGCGGCAACCGCTGGCGGCGCGCTCTATGGCATCAGCGCGGGACTCTGCTTCGCTGGGTTCAGCCTGATCTTCGCAGGCGTTGAATCGGAGAGCACGCTCTGGCTCCTGACTGGACTGCGCGTGGCAAGCGTCAGCGCGCTGATCGCCGTCTTCCTGCTTGCACGTGCGGTTGGGCGACGACCGCCCGGAGCTGAACCAATTCGCCGCGGCGCGATCCCGTCTGGACTGCGTGGGCGTACCGCACTGCTGTTGACGCTTGCGGCGGCGGGGATTGGCGACAGCCTCGGCAATCTCTTCTTCCTGCTATCGGCGCAAGCGAGTGGCGTCGCAGTGGCCGCAGTCTTCACATCCATAGCTCCGATCACCACGGTGCTCTTCGCCGCGCTCATCCTGCGCGAGCGCATTGGAGCACGGCAGGGAGTGGGGATCCTGCTCGCTGTAGTCGCCACCGTTGCGATCGCCCTCGGAGGCGTCACCTAAGTACGGTAACGGCTCGGCGCGCACTGTAACAAGCGAGTAGAATCCCTCTCCCATGACAACTGTCCCCCACGCCATTCGCTTCGACCCCACAGCGGGTTCGCTGCACATTGACGGACGCAGCATTCCGCTGACAGGAACTGAGAAGCGCGTGGTGGCCCTCTTTGTTGAGCAGCTTGGTGAGGCGATCACGCACCGAGAGATTCGGCGCAAGATTTGGGGTGAGGGCTGGAGCGGCGGTGACGAAGCGCTCCGCGTTGCAATCAATCGACTACGGAAAAAGCTTGAGGGAAATCAGCGCAAGCCAGAGATATTAGTGAGCGTTCGCAGCGTTGGCTACCGAATGATGGGGTATCGCGCCAGCTGACGTAGAGGGATAAGCAGACTTAGAGGGATAAGAGGAGCGGCTTCAGAAACTGGCTCTCGATCACCAGCGCAATGTAGGCGATCGGCAGGCTTGCAAAGAGACCGAGGAGCGCCGACCAACCGGATCTTCCAGAACCTGTCCCGTCTGCCGACGGTTGTGGAACGATCACGTAGGTCAACAAACTTCCGAAGATCACCGTGCCAAGAACGAGTAGCGCTGCAGCCTCCGTTCGCAGGTCTCCGCCGCCAAAGATCAACGCTGGTGCCACGCCTTGCATGAGCGCGTGCTCAACGTGGAGGTCGTAGGCGAGATAGGCGAGCATAAAGATCAGGGCACTTCCGCCACTTGCAAGTACCGCGCGGAAGACGGGTCGCGGTGCATGCTGCAACTGATAGAGGCGCTTCCCAACGAACCCTCGCGGTCGCTGCTGCGGGCTCACCTCAGCGCTGGATGATGTCGATCACTGGGCGCTTTGGCAGGCTCTCTGGCGTATGCGCGGCGATCAGCGTCAGCAGTTCCAAGATGCGCGCCACCTCTTCATCGGTGTTCCAGAAGCCCCACGAGGTGCGGAGGGCGGGGGCTGAGGCTGGACGATCGGCGGTGGCGGCGACTCCTGGGACACGGCGGGTGATGGCGAAGGCGCGTCGGCCAAGCTCCTCCACGAGCCCTGCCGCCTCCCAGCCCTCCACGCGGAGGGCGACGATCGTGGCGTGTCTCCCCTGCGGCGCAAGGAGCTCAACGCCAGGGATCGCGGCGGCGCCAGCGTAGAAGTTGCGCGCGAGCCGTCCCGCACGACTCACCGCCCAGGGGAGCCCGACCTGCATGGAGAGCCACCCGGCGGCACGCGCCGCTCCGACGAGCGTCGGTCGAGCGAAGCCCGAAGTCTGGAAGCGACGCGCGTCACGATGCATCACACCGACCCCGTCCAGCGCCGCCTCCTCAAAGGCGAGGAAGCCGCCGATCAGCGCGCTTAGTCCATCCGTCGCGAGCGCACGGCGAGAGAGGCGTAGCCCAGCGAGCCCCTCCACACCGAGCAGCCACTTCTGTGAGGGGAAGGTGATCACGTCGGGATCGAGTGCGTCGGTTGCGTCGAGCATTGCACCGACCGACTGCGCGCCATCAACAATGCTGATGATCCCCGCGGCGCGTGCGCGCGGCAGGATGCTCTCCAGTGGCAGGATGCGGCCACTGATCCAACTGACGCGCGAGATCACGATCAGTCTCGTTGGCGCTTCAAGAAGCTGCGTGACGTCTTCCAGCAGTTGCTCATCACTGATCGGTACGCCGCGCTCATCGCGCAGGCTCACCGTTGCAACCGTCACACCGAGACGTGCGCCGAGTGCGGCGAGACTGCCACGAATCGCTGGGTACTCTTCATCCAGCGTGACGATCCGGTCGCCCGCCTTCAGGGTGACTCCAAGGACGGTGCGCATCACCGCTTCGGTCGTGCTGTGCGCAACCGCAACCAGCTCAAGATCGGTTGCGAGGACGGAGGCGAAGACGCCGCGTAGCTCATCCACGCGCACCTCAACGTCATCCATGATGTGCTCGGAGCCGCGTCCCGTGCCAAGCTCCTGCTCCTGGACCTGGCGCATGGCCGCCTCCACCTCGCGTGGAAGCGGCCCGTTGCTACCAGCGTTCAAATAGATTCCGGCCGTGGCGGCGGGGATCGCAGCGCGAAGTTCGGCGACCTTCTCCGCCTCATCCGTTGAGGTGGCCGCCGCCTGCAGGAGTGCCTCTGAGAGTGACTGCGGGGGTGACTCTGAGAGTGACTGCGGGGGTGGCTCAGGGCGTGGCTCAGGGAGCGATGTGTCAGCCATGCCGTAGGAACCTTTCACGCATCTGCGACCCCGCCGCCAACCTCGCAGCGGCTCTCCAGTGAAGAGAGTGTGGCCGCCTGGTCCGGACCTAAGTCTGGACGAAGCCGGGTGATTCGTGGGGAACGGAGGGAGAACCCCGATGCGGTGCGCTCACTCCTTCGGACCGCGTCAAAGGAGACCTCCACGACAACGCGGGGCTCCACGCTGCGGTATGCGCCAAGTTGCGCAATGGTGTGCGACTCGAGCCAGAGGCTTAGCTCTGCAACGTCTGCATCTGGGAGTGCAACGGATGCGCGACCGATCGTTGCGAGTCGACCAGAGAGGTCATCACGCACCGCAAAGGTGCACTCGGAGAGGAGGGCGCGGCGCCGACCGAGTCCAGGATCCGCGCCAACGATGATGCAGTCGAGCGTGTCAAGTGCACGCTTCACCTTCAACCAACCAGAGCCTCGCTGCCCTGGCGCATACGGTGCATCCGGTGCCTTCACCACAAGCCCTTCACAGCCGCGCTGTCGTGCACTGATGAATGCCGACTCGATCCCGTCAACACCCTCAACGTGTGAACAGGTTGCAATCCGCAAGAGGCCGGCACTTAACTGCTCAAGTTGCAGCGCTTCAAGTTCCGCGCGGCGGACACGATACGACTGCTGCATCTTCGGCTCACCATCTCGCGCGAGGAGATCAAAGGCGATGAAGAGGACAGGGGTGCGCTGCTGCGCAACAAGTGACTGCGCTGCGCCAGCAAGTCGAGCGTTGAGGCTGCTCGATGGGAGCGGCCGCCCATCACCCCACGCAACGATCTCACCGTCAAGGATCCCCGAAATCCCCGTAGCAAGTGCGGCGGCGGCGATCTCTGGGAAGGCAACGGTGATGTCGTGCAGGTCGCGACCGAAGAGCGCCGCTCGCTCGCCGTCCATGTGCAGTTGCGCACGAACACCGTCGTACTTGTCCTCTGCTGGGATTGCCACGCCCGCAAGTTCGCGCATCTCTGGGCGTTCGCTGAGTCGCTCCAGCACTTCAGGGACGCCAGAGGTTGTCGCCGCGAGCATCGGAGGGATTGGGTGGAAGAGCTGGAGGCGCGCCTCGTTCAGGCGACCGCTGCGTGCCAGGAGCGCGACCCTTCCAGGATCCCCCTCAAGGAGCATCGCCCAGCGAACGGCGGCAGGATCGGCACGGAAGGCGGCGGCGATCGCCGCCTCAAGGAGACCGTCGCGAAGGCCGATGCGGAGATCGCCGACCAGGGCGCGCACGATGAACTTCGCTGCAACTGGCGAGCAGCCGTACAGGAGTTGCACCAGGAGATCATGGCGACGCTGCCCGCTCGCCGACGCGATCGCGGTGAAGATCTCCGGGAGGGTTCGAAGCCTCGGCGCTGCGCTGGTGTGGGCCGCCGCCAGCGAACCCGTTGCGTCCGCAAGTGCGTCGCAGCGCACCTGTGCGCTGCGCTCCGCCTCCTCCAGTGCTGGGCCGGCGAGCGGTCGCTCAGACTCAAAGAGGTCCTCCACCGCCCGCCCAAGATCACCCCCTTCGTCAAGGAGCTTTGCGAGCGAACCGGAAGGGGCACCGGCAACCTCTTCGGCCGCCTTTGCGATTGCCGCCCATGACACATCTCCGCCACGTACAACACCGCGACTCCCCGTCAGGCGCGCCGCAATCTCTAGGTCAACATCATCAGCGCGTTGCAGCGCGCCGGCGAGCAGCTGCACCTTCTCTGACGTACGCGTGGCGCTCTCAATGCGCTGCGCAAGGCTCGCCCAACGATTCATGGTGAACTTGCTAGTTTCGGCGACCGCGAAGGTTGCGTGGATCGGCGGTCCATGGACGAATCCCTTCAATGAGTAAGAGCCGCTCTCGCTCTAAGTGCTGCTCAAGCAACTTCAGGCGGGTGAGCGCGTCTGGCGCTTCAAGGAGTGACTGCCGCTGCGTATTGGAGAGCTGCACAACACCGCCCACCACATGCGAGAGCCCGATCGGATCGTCCGTACCCGCGAGTCGCGTGATGGCGGTGGCGAGCAGCTCGCCGTCTTCATCTCCCGTCTCCTCATCGCGCCCTTCATCGCCCTCAGCCAACTCGATGATCTCGCTGCGGCCTCGAAGTGTGTCGCCCGCTGCACTTGAGGCGAGGAGGAGCTTCTCAATCTCGTTGACCACCTCTTCAGATAGTCGTGCCCCCTCCTCTTCTGCGAGCGCTTCGTCAATCGCCTCGGCGGTCACCTCGTCAATAAACTCGTTGTCCACCTCTCCAGCATCACCCTCGTCGTCTTCATCGCCTTCGTGGTCGTGGTCGTGGACAGGGTCGCCACGCAGCAGCTCAAGATAGTCAACGAAGCCGGCAGAGACGCGCTCCGCAACCGCACGTAAATCTTCGCGTGGTGTGCCCGCTAGTTCGTCAAGAATCGTCACTTCGGCGCGCAGGTACGGCGCGTCACGATCGAGTCGTACGACGCGGAAACGCTTCGTGCCGAGCGTCACGAGGTTCCAGCGACCATCTACGTAGCGTGTCGCCTCACGGATCTCGGCGATCGTCCCCACCGTTGCAAGCTCACCGGCGGTGATGTTGATCACGCCGAACGGCGTGCGTGACTCCATGCAGCGCTTGACCATCAGCCGGTAGCGCGGCTCAAAGATGTGCAGCGGCAGCGCAACACCGGGGAAGAGGACAAGGTCAAGCGGGAAGAGTGGGATCAGCGGCGCGCGCGGTGGCGTAGGGAGTGTCTCTGCATGGCCCTCGGGCTCGCGCCCGTCGCTTGCAGCGTCCCCGTTCAGGGGAGGCTCAGTGGCTGCAGGCGGAGGCTGCGCCAGCCGATTCTGCAGTGCGGAAGCTTGAGCCGCAGCCACAGCCGCCGACCGAATTTGGATTCTCCACCGTGAACCCCGCGCCCATCAGCGAATCAACGTAGTCAACAGAGGAACCGTTCACGAGCGGGATCGACTTCTCATCAAGATAGACCTTCACGCCGTTCGTCTCAAATACCTGGTCGTCTATATTGGGAGTCTCCTCCACCATCATCCCGTAGCGGTAACCGCTGCAGCCGCCGGAGATGATGTAGACGCGCAGACCAATCGCAGGATTCGTCTCGCCCTTGGTCAGGTCGCGGAACCTGAGGGCCGCGCCGTCGGTTAACGTGAGCGGCGTTGCGGGGATCTCTACCGGGGTGGTCGTTGCCGTCTCCTGGCTCAACATTGCTACCTCCTACCGTTGCTTCGGGCGCTACGCGTCCTTAGGTCAGGATTCTACTCTTTCCACGAGCATCGCGATGCCCTGCCCTACCCCCACGCACATGGAGGCGATCCCGTAGCGGCTTCCACTGCGGCGGAGCTCCCGGGTGAGCGTGACCAGCATGCGCGCCCCTGAGGCGCCCAGCGGGTGGCCGAGCGCAATGGCGCCCCCGTGGATATTGGTGGTGGCGGGGTTGAGGCCGAGTTCGCGGATGCAGGCGACCGCCTGGCTGGCAAACGCCTCGTTCAACTCAACGCGATCAATCTGCTCCGCGGTGAGGCCGGTGCGCTCAAGCAGCTTCGTGATCGCTGGGATCGGACCGATCCCCATCACCGAAGGGTCCACTCCCGCAACCGAGGTCGCCACGATGCGAGCGAGCGGCTGGAGTCCAAGCGCACGTGCGCGACTCGACTCCATGACGAGCAGCGCCGCCGCGCCATCGTTGATGCCCGATGCGTTTCCTGCCGTGACGCTCCCACTTTCAGTAAATGCTGGACGAAGCTTTGCAAGGCTCGCCGCATTCGTCTCTGGGCGCGGATGCTCATCGCGCTCCACAAGGATAGGATCGCCATTCCGCTGTGGGACGCTGACCGGGACGATCTCTTCTGCATGTACGCCGCGCTTCGCCGCCTGCGCCGCGCGCCGCTGCGACTCCAGTGCAAACGCGTCCTGATCTTCGCGCGTCACTTTCCAGTTGGTGGCGACGCGCTCCGCCGTCTCGCCAAGCGAGATCACCGGATATCTTTCAGCAAGTCGTGGATTGACAAATCGCCAACCGATGGTGGAGTCAACGAGTTCGCGGCTCCCGCGTTCATATCCACTCTCGGGCTTTAGTGAAACGAACGGAGCGCGGCTCATACTCTCTACGCCACCCGCAATCACCACATCAACGTCGCCGACCGCGATCGCCTGTGCCGCGCTCGCAACCGCCTGAAGCCCGGAGCCACAGAGTCGATTGACGGTCTGGCCGGCAACCTCAACAGGGAGGCCGGCGATCAGGAGCGCCATGCGCGCAATGTTGCGATTATCTTCGCCCGCCTGATTCGCGCAGCCAAGGATGACGTCGTCAATGATGGCGGGGTCAATGCCGCTGCGCGCAACAACCGCCTCAATGACGGCGGCGGCGAGGTCGTCCGGGCGTACCCCTGCGAGCGCACCGCCGTAGCGACCGACTGGGGTGCGGAGCGCCTCAACGATCCACGCCTCCCGGAGGGGTCGACCGAGGCTAACCGATGCTCTGCTCTGCGCTGCCATGCGGAGAGTCTACGCCCAGCGCTCCGCTACGATGGGGGCATGGACACTTCGAGCAGCCCCGCAACGATCGGCACCAGCAAGCCGGCGCTCCCCCCTGTGGCGAGTTACCTCCCGAGCGGCCTCCCCACCCCGAACGAACTCTTCGCCTTCGCCGCAGACGCGGAGCGCCGCCTACGTACGCTGCGCCTCCGCATTGACGAGCGGAGTGTCACGACGGACGGCGAGAGCGTCACGCGCACTGAACTGCTGGTTGATCGTCCGCACGTTCGCGTCACCACCTCCACCCGCTCTGGCTCTAACTCTGGCTCTAACTCCAACTACGAGGTCTGGACTACAGACGGCGCGATCGTTGAGCAGTACGACGCAAAGAGCAACACCGCCACGCGTCGTCCGCATCGCGCCGCACCCGCAGGCCTTGATGATGCAGAGCTCCCGGCAACGGTAAGCATGCCGCGGACGCTAGGCCCGCTCCCGAGTGAGGGGTGGGTAACGACCCTCCTTCGACCGCATCACTTCTGCGCGAACACGCTGAGCAGCGCCACCTTGGGGCCAGTCAGCGAAGAGACTCATCTCGGTCGCGCCGTTCTCGCCATTGAAGCGGCGGCGCCGCACACCATTGATCTCGCCGGTGCTCACGCAACCTTTCGTTATCGAGTCCTCTTTGACCGAGTTACTGGACTCCTGCTCAGCGTCACGGAACTACATGACGAGCGCGTGGTTCGCGAGACGATAGTTAGCGCGATCACCCTGGATGCTGACATCCCCGCGAGTGAATTCATCATCGAGTTACCAGCGGGGGCGAGGAAGATTTACTAGAGGCAGCACGATTTACTAGAGACAGCACGATCTACTAGGGGCAGCATCATTTACTAGAGGCAGCATGTGGAGTTTGAAGCAGGCGTAGTTGTTGGAGGGATCAATGGCTGAGTTCACCGGATCCGTCACGCTCAGTAAAAGCGTCGCGCAACTCCTTGAAGCGAGTGGGGATCCCGCAAAGATTGCCGCCCTACTCCCTGGGTGTGAGGCGCTCCACCGCATTGATGCTGAGCATATTGAGGGGCGTCTCGCCACGGAGGTCGCCGGCATCCCTGTCACCGCCGCCGTCTCCGTTCGGCGCACCGTAGAGGAGCTCAAGGACGGCGCAGCGCGCCTCCACCTGCGACTCAAGGTTCGTCCAGACATTGGCGGGCATGCGATCGTTGCCGCGCTCGTCGACCTTGTGCCAGTGAGCGGCGATCCGAACTCAACCAGCGCAACCTGGCGCAGCTCGAGTGAGCTCGACCCGATGCTCGCCGTGATGGCGGGGCAACGCGTAGAAGAGTTCCTCCGTACCTCCATTGAGCGACTGATCGCAGGGCTCGCCGCCTAACAACACGAACGCTCGCCGCCTAGCGGCGTGGAGCGCACAGATCGCGCAGCGCAGCGCGCGTTAGGCGAAGAGGGCGGCGCGCACTGCGAGCGCAAGGATCACGCCAAGTGCGGCAATCATCAGCACCCAGCAGGCGCGGAAGAGCGCGCGACCGCGATCTACTGGCCACCATGCGGGGACAGAGCGCGCAACTCTCAGCGCCGCCTCTGACATTGCAATGAAGAGTGGGACTGCGCCGATCAGCACGGGGATCTTCACGACGGGGTCCGACCAGCTCGCACCAAGATTCAAGGCGCTGATCACGATCGTGCCGCAGAAGAAGCCGATCACGCTGAGATAGATGTACGCGCCACGCAGTGGGGTTGGCGCATCCTCTGCAACGTAGGCGGGGAGACCATCGTCTGCGAGTGGCACCTCTTGCCGAACCAGGGCGATCATGCCCGGCTCGAATCGCTCGTCTTGTAAGACGCCGCGTAGGAGGTCAGCTGCGTCTGGTGCCTCTTCCTCAACTGGCTCTGCGAGTGGTTTGCGCCGCTCCTGATCGCTCATCGCCGTGCAAGGAGGAAGCCGAAAACAGCGAGCGTAATCCCAGCAACACGAGAGAGCGTGATGGGGATCAGCGGGGCACCGAGCAGGCCGAACGCATCAATGGCGAGCGCGGCGGCGAGTGATCCAAGGATAGCGATCAGCGTCGCCTCGGTGACGCCGAGCACGGGTACCACGGTGGCGAAGGCGGTCACGATCAGCACGCCTAAGAGGCCGCCGGTGAGCAGCAGTGGCGGAACCTGCGCCGCCTCGGCGAGCTGCAGGCGACCACTTATTGCGCCGATTATGAGTAAGACGATGAGACCGCCAGCGAATGAGACGGTTGCTGCAGTGATTGGATCGGTCCGCCGACCCACCTCAGCATTCACGATCGCCTGGACTGAGCCGGCGACTCCGGCGGCGAAGATGAAGAGTCCAAGGGCGATCAGTTGCATGCGAGAGTTCTCGATTTTTCCAGGCACATCAACTCCGCCACATAGGTGCGCTATTCGCCCTGGGCCCGCGTGAAGCCCTCTTCGCCACCCCACGATCGAAGCTTCTCAAGGTGCACCCACGGGGTCACACCGGCGACGCGCGTCACGAGGGTGAGCAGCTCCTCATCGCTGACGCTCACGCCGGGGGCGCGGGCAACAAAACGAGCGCGGAAGAGGCCAACGTGATCGAAGACGGGTGCGGCCTGCGGCCAGACAACAACACCGCGTGATGAGATCATGCGCAACTTAAAGTTGGGACCAGAGAGTGCGGCGAGCTTCACCCCGACCTCTGCGGGCGGAAGGAGCGTCTCAACAAAGATGTCGATGCCGAGCACCGTTGCTGGGCCGACCTCCGCGAGTCGCCTCTCTCCATCTGCCCAACGCGGATGCGGGGCGGCCCTCTTGGCGCGTGGCCTGCTCGCTGCGGTTGGGACGCTCGTTGGCGCGCGGCCAAGGTTCGCAATCACCGCGTCCGTGAAGCCCGTGGTGCTCACCGCCGCCTCTACATCGCCACCCTGCTGCCGCACCACATCTTGCGGCAACGCCTTCCCCTCTTCCAGCGTTGCAAGGACCGCGTCCTCCACCTGATCGGCAAGGTCAAGCTCACCGAGATGGCGCAGCATCATGGTGGCGGAGAGGATCAGTGCGGTCGGATTGATGATGTTCTTCCCCGCGTACTTCGGCGCCGACCCGTGCACCGCTTCAAAGATTGCCACGCTGTCGCCGTAATTTGCGCTGGAGGCAAACCCAAGGCCGCCAACAAGTCCTGATGCAAGGTCGCTGATGATGTCGCCGTGCAGGTTGGTAGCAACAATCACGTCAAACTGTGCTGGGTCTTTCACCATCTGGTGCGCAACGTTGTCAATGATCAAATGGTTCGCCTGGATCGGCGCGTACTCTGGAGCAAGATCTTCGCCAATCTTCTTGAACATCCCTTCGGTGAATTTTAGGATGTTCGCCTTGCTCGCCGTAGTGACCTTGGTTCGACTCTCACGTAAAGCAAGCTCATACGCAAAGCGAATGATCTTCTCCGAGCCCTTGCGGCTGATCAGCTTGATCGCCTGGGCAACGTCATGCGTCTGCAGGTGCTCAATGCCGGCGTAGAGATCTTCAATGTTCTCGCGCACGATCACCATGTCGATCCCTTCGCCCTTATACCGCGTAGGAACGCCTGGGAGTTCGCGTGCCGGCCGCACGTTGGCATACGTCTCAAAGAGCTTGCGCAGCGTGACGTTGGCGCTCTTCTCGCCGAATCCGACGGGCGTCTCGAGCGGCCCCTTGAGTGCCACGCGGGTGCGCTCAATGCTGTCGCGCGTCGCCTGCGGAACCCCCGTCTGGTCGCCCCTCAGGAAGATGGAGGCGCCAGCCTCAGCTTCCTCCCAGTCAAAGGCAACGCCAGCACGTTCGGCTGCGGCCTCCAGGATCCGTCGCGTTGCCAGGACGACCTCGGGGCCAACCCCATCGCCAGGGATGAGGGTGATTGCATGACGACGAAGGATGCTCATACGTTCAGGATAGCGGGCTTAGCGCCCGGCGATTAGCGCGCCGGTTGGTGCCGCAATCGGCAGGCTCACGTAGCCACGAAACTGGAATCCTGGTCGTCGAACTGCCCCAGGGAGCAGGGTAATTTCAGGGAGCGCTTCGGCGAGCGCGCTAAAGAGCAGCTCAAGCTCGAGCCGCGCAAGTGGCGCACCGATGCAGAAGTGAGTGCCCCCACCGAACGAGAGGTGCGAAGTTTCGCCGCGGGCAATCACGAACGCATCGGGGTTCTCATACTTCTCAGGGTCGCGATTCGAAGAGCCGATCATGAGCCCCACCTTTGCGCCGCGCGGAATGGCTACCCCTTGCACCTCAAATCCATCATCTAGCACCCAGCGCTGGAAGAACTGCAACGGCGGATCCCAACGCAGGATCTCTTCAATGGCAACCTTCGCTGGCGTTTCACCGGAACGAAGTGCACGCCACTGGTCGGGGTGCGCGCCAAATGCAGCAACCCCGTTCGATGCCGCATTCACCGATGCCTCATGGCCGGCCATCAGTAAGACCATCACCGTGGAGGTAACCTGCTCATCGCTCAGATGCTCTCCGTCAACGGTTGCATCAATGAGACCGGTTAGTAGATCGTCGGCAGGCTGCAAACGTCGCGACTTGATCAGGTCGGAGGTGTAGGCAACGAACTCGCGCACGGCGAGGTTCGCCTGATCTTTTATTGCATCTGTTGGCGACGGCTCGTACATTGAGACAACGTCATGCGAGAGGGCCAGGATGCGCATGCGGTCGGGCTCAGGCACACCAATCAGCTCACAGATGATGGTGAGCGAGAGTGGTTCGGCCAAATCACGCACCAGATCAAGGCTTCCCCGCTCTCGGGCCGCGGTGATGCGCTCATGAATCAGGTTACTCGCCGGGGAGCGCTGCGCCTCAATGGAGCGGGGGGTGAAGGCGGTCGTGACCAGACGGCGCAACTTGGTGTGATCGGGCGGCTCAAGGGCGATCATGTCCCACCGCTCGAACGCTTTGAAGTCTGCGTAGCGATCATCGCGCCAGGGCTGCAGGTCGGCAGGGTCGGTAATGAACTCTTCGGCCGTATAGCGCTGCGAGAAGTCTGAGCCTAGCCGCTTGTCGCGCCAGGCGGCGTGCACATCGGCGTGCCGAGTAATGAAGTAGATCCCGCTCTGCGGCGAGCGCCAGACCGGGCCGAACGCGCGAAGCCTGGCGTAGCTCGGGAAGGGGTCAAGCACCGTTGCTGGATCGGTTGGATCGAAGAGGAGCGTCTCCTCGGTCATGGGGCTACGCCCCAGCGGCTCGGTCTCGAGCGATGAGCAGGCGCAGGCCGTGCACGGCCGTGTCGATCACCGGGTCAATCGAGAAGTGCTTCATTGAGGCCGCGGCCTCTTCATGGGTCATAGATGGGCTCCCCGCGCAAACCATGATGCCACCGGCGCGTGCACGAAGGGTGGCGGCCACGATGAAGAGCGTTGCCGACTCCATCTCCGAGCTAATGGCACCACCGCCAACCCAGGCCTTCCAACGGCGAGCAAGGTCATCGGAGATGGGCATGCGCTCAGGTTCGACCTCTCCGTAAAAGGAGTCCTTGGACTGGGCCACACCGACCCGGTAGCGCATATTCCGCTCCCGAGCCGCATCGCGCAGTGCGGTTACCACATCAAGGTCGGCCACTGCCGGGAACTCTATCGGTAGATAGTGGCTGCTCGTCCCCTCGTCACGAATCGCCGCGTTCACCACAGCAAGGTCGCCAGTCTGCATCCCTGGCTGCATTCCGCCCGAAGTCCCCACGCGAATGAAGGTATCGGCGCCAATGGCGTACAACTCTTCAGCGGCGATCGCCGTTGACGGGCAGCCGATCCCGGTCGACATGCAGGCGACTGGCACCCCATCGAGCTCACCGACCCAGGTGGTGTATTCGCGCTTCTGCGCCACGAACCGCGGATTGTCAAACCGTCGCGCAATCACCTCAACGCGCCCGGGGTCGCCCGGCAGCAACACGTATCGACCGACCGCGCCCCGCTTTAGGCCGAGATGGTGCACCGTGCCGTCAGGTTCAAAGATTGCCATATGGCCTACGACCGATGACCTACGACCTACGACTTACTCATCGCACGAATAGCGACGACGAGGATGCCGAAGAAGACGAACAACCCAAAGCTGAACATCAACGTCGCCACAATTGGTGCAAACACGAGTGGCGTTGAGGCAGACTGCCCCCAGTTTTGCAGCCCGTACACGGTCAAGATGAGCATCACCGCAACACCGAGTAGCCCAATGAAAAGGTCAAGCGGCCCGCTCGGCACGCGACGATACGAGGTCTTGACTCCCTTCGATCCGAAGGCTCGCGACTCCAAGCTAATGGCGAGCTGCTGCACGCGCTCTACGGCGCCAGCTGCAACTGGCACAAACGCTGGAATGATTGAGCTGAACCCAGTCCCTTTCATGCCACGCGAACGTTGCGCCGCAAGAACGAGTTGCACTTCGCGCTGAAGTACTGGCACAAGTTGCAGCGTCATTGAGATCATAAAGTTAATGACATACGGAACGCGCATGCGTGCAAGCGATGCGAAGAGGTCCGACGGGTGTGTTGAAAGGATCAAACAGAAGGCAAGCACCTGGAACGAGGCGACGCGCAACATCAGCGAGAGTGCGTGTGAGAGACCCTCGCTGTAGACGCTGAACGGTCCGAGGGCGAGCGGTGTGAGGCAGCGATCCCCGCAGACGACAGGTGCGAGTCCCTGGATCACGATGATTGACGCCGTAATTGGCGTGAATAGTACGAGCACCCGTAGCAGCGGCTTGATGATCTTGCCGCTGATGGCTACCGTAAGCCCAAACAGCAGCAGCCCCAAGAGTGGTAGTGGTAGATACGTAGTGAAACAGAAGAAGCCGGCTGGGATCAGCCACGCAAATTTTGCAACCGGGTCTAGTCGATGCAGCCACGAGGTGCCGCGAACATGCGTAATGGAGACGCGTGGTCCGTACATCAGGCTACTCCCCGCTTCCCGCCAAGTTCCTTGGCGAGCTCTTCGACACTGAGAGCCGCACCCTTCCCCTTGCGGCTCTTTAGCTGCAACGAGATCCTGGTGATCTGTGGAGGCACAATGTGCGTTCGTGTCATTATTTCAGTGTTGCCAAACACCTCACGTACTGTGCCATCGGCAATAATCTTGGCATTCCACATCACGATCATCCGCTCACTTACGTCCGCAACGAGTGGCATATCGTGCGATACGCAAATGATGGTTGCCCCCTGCTCCGTGAGGCGGTGGATAAGGCCATTAATCACTTTCGTGGTTTGGTGGTCTTGGCCTGTCGTTGGCTCGTCGAGCACGAACACCTTTGGCCCCATCGTGAATACGGACGCAATGCCAACAAGCTTACGCAGCGGGAAGCTCAGGCGATACGGGTGCATCTCGGCATACGCCTTGATGTCGAAGAAGGCGAGTGCCTCTTCGACTCGGCGCTCCACCTCCTCGGGTGGGAACCCAATGTTCGTTGGGCCGAAGGCAAGCTCAGCGCGCACATTCGTGGCGAAGAGCTGGTGGTTTGGATTCTGGAAGACGTAGCCCACCGTTGTCGCCATCTGCTGCACGGTGTTGTTCGCAGTGTCTTTCCCATCGACCACGACGCTCCCTGAGGCTGGCTTTAGTAGGCCGTTGAAGAGCTTTGTGAGCGTGGTCTTCCCTGAGCCATTCTGGCCAACAATGCCGACCGACTGCCCTTCGAGAATCTCAAGGTTCACACCGTCAAGTGCGAGCACGGCACCGCTTGCATACACGTAGCGTGCGTCGGTGACCTTAATTATTGGGCTGCTCATGATCGTGCCTCTAGCCATGCGATGGCCTCTGCCGTGGTGATCGGTAGATTCTTTGCGCCAGTAGCGGAGAGTGCAATCGCAAGTTCGGTCGCCTGCGGAATGCGCAAACCAATCTTGGCCAGTTCCACACCACGGGAGAAGACCTCTGTTGGCGTGCCGATCATCACGATCTCCCCCTGATCAAGAACAACGATGCGATCAGCATAGGCCGCAAGCACCTCAGCCTCGTGCTCAGCAACGATGACGGTCAGTCCTTCGTCGCGATTCAGCTTACGCGCAAGCTCAAAGACCTCCTCTTTACCGATTGGGTCAAGGTTTGATGTGGGCTCATCCATAAAAAGGATGCGCGGATGCATCGCAAGCACCGCTGCGATAGCGAGGCGCTGCTGTTGGCCGCCGGAGAGGCCCATCGGTGAACGCTCCTCAAAGCCGGCGAGTCCAACCGTAGCAAGCGCGGCGCTCACGCGCGGCGGCATCTCCTCCGTTGGAACGCCAAGGTTTTCAAGTCCGAGCGCAACCTCTTCCGCAGCACTCATTTGGCTCATTTGAAATTCAGGGTTGTCAAACACAATGCCAACGATACGCGCCATTTCGCGCACAGGAGTCGTTAATGTATCGAGCCCCTCAACAGTAACGTGCCCCTCATAAAAACCCATCGTGGACTGAGGAACAATGCCGTTGATGGAGAGGCCGAGCGTTGTCTTGCCCGCACCGTTGAGGCCCATGATGCCGAGATACTCGCCGCGCTTGATTTCAAGATTGATGTTACTAAGCGCCGGCCGCTCACCGCCCGAGTAGGTAAAACTCAAGTTCTCAATCTTTACGACGACATCTCCAGGCAATAGACCTCCCCTTTCTCAGTTGCCCATCATATTGGGCCATGCGACAAGCGAACCGCCCGACCGCACCCTGCGATGCGATCGGGCGGTTATTGCGCAGTAACGCACAATAGCTTGTTTGCTCAGTCCTTCGCGCGAATGACCGCCACGCCCGCGCCGAGCGTGAAAAGGCCCGCGAGCACGTTCATTGCTGCAAGGAACGGAAAGGTCTGATCGGGCGCGTCAACCTTGATGTTAGCGACGGCAAATGGAAGCACGAGCACAAAGATGCCCATCGCAATCACGCCGACGGCTGCGGCCTCACGAGGCCCAACCGTTGCACCACCAGAATTCTTTGCCATATTATCCCTCCTTAAGCGGCTGCGCCGGCCTGCTGAATTGCGAACAGCAGGAAGGCGATACCAACGGCAAGACCAATGAAGACGTACTTGAGTACGCCACTCTGGTCAGTCTTCGGGAGACCAACGCCGGCCGTAAGGCCCGGCGGAAGCGCCTGAAGTATTGCTAATCCAACGAACGTTGCGATGAGCTTGTCAGCGAACGAGCCTGGAAGGCCGCCGATGAACGAAGCCTGCAGAGTGCTCAAGCCGGCGGCGCTAACGGCCGCGACAAGTGCATCTGACGAGTGCCCAGTGGCACCACCGAAGACGAACGTAACAATCGGAGCGGCCATCGCCTGAACGGCAACGCCAGTGATCGCGCCAACGAGGAGGAGGCGGGGAAGTGACTTCCCGAGACCAAAGGAACGAATGCCGTAGCCCCATACGAGAGCACCGACTACGTTGCAGAGTGCGAACGGAATCATGATTGGACCGAGCACCAACGAGCCGGCGGTGTTCGTGATGATTCCAGTGAGGGCGCCCCACCATGGGCCGAGCGCAACGGCCACCACCATGGTCCCAATCATGTCAAGGAAGATCGGCACCTTCACGATGCCAATAAGGAATCCGCCGACGATGTTGAGGGCCGCCATCACTGGCACCAGGACCACAACATACGTGAGCGGGATTCGCTGGGCGCCGCGCGCCAGCGACCCTACTGCTCCTGCCATCTTTGTTCCTCCATTTCGCCAACCACTTACTCAATAGTCGGCCTAGCCCGCCTTGAGTGACAACGCCACCCTCGGCTGTGCAACCAAACGGCGCCCCGCCGTCAGCTGGAGGTTACACTCCCTTAACCTTCTGTCAATGCTCTGTTGCGGTTCTTTCGGAAGGCGGGGTACCTGGGGCTTCAGGTATGGTCTCCCTCATACAGGATTATGGGCCGTCCGGCCTAGTTTAGGAGGCGATCTGTGCGTGGAGTATGGTGGTCAAACTCGATTCTGAGGTCGCTCACCCCAGTGATCGACGGCTCAAGATTTGTTACAACTAGCGAAGGCGAGGTTCGTCGGGTTGCCCAGTGGATGGCCGCGGAAGAGTTCCCGGACTTCAGGTCAGCGGCCCCCGCCGCGAAAGGGCCATTTGATATCGGTCCTGACCCCGACAAGAACATCGACTTGATCATGCTGCTCACGATCCTGAACTTCGCCTTCACCGACTTCGCCACATCCCGGAAGTTCGAGGTGGAGTACAACGGCGTGCGCTACTCCGACAGTGAGGCGATGTTCGCCTGCATACACAAGGCGCTCCTGGCGGGCCAGCCGGTCCTTACTGGGCAGTGGGCGGCCACGGTCGACCGTCACGGCCTTGAGGAGCTCTTCCGCGGCGATATTGAAATGCCGATGCTCAACGAGCGCGTGGTGGCCCTCAACGAGGTTGGCGCCACGCTCACAGAGAGATACGACGGGAAGTGGCACCGCTGGGTCGCCTCCTGTGCCCCAGCCCTGTACGCGGGCGGCGACGGACTGCTCGAGCGACTCATAACAGAATTCCCGCGCTTTGATGATGTCAGTACCTGGAACGGTCACAGGGTGCAGATTCAGAAACTCTCACAGCTCGGGCTCTGGGGGCTGCATCGTGGGCTCGCGCCGCTCGGTCGTACGGTGTTGAGCGACCCTGAGATGTGCACCGCCTTTGCTGACTACATTGTGCCCGTTGCACTACGCGTAATGGGAATCTTTGAATACGAAGGATCGCTTGATAGGCGCATCAACGCGGGTGAGATCATTCCTCGCGACTCAGAAGAGGAGATCGAAATTCGCGCACATACCATCTACGCAACGGCGCTACTCACCGATGAGGTGAATGCGCGTCGCCCTGCCGATAAGCAGCTGCTGATTCCAGAGATTGATTATCGGCTCTGGAAGACGTATCACGCGACGCACTATCCGCATCACCTGACGCGCACCATCATGTATTAACAGTGCCGGAGGAGGGGGGAAAAGGCAACCGCCGCGCGCTGCCGTTTGCTGATGTGCTGTCGCACAACGGCGCTATCATAACAACGCTTGGTGGACTGATCGCTCGAGCACCTATCTCAATGGTCCCGCTTGGGCTCATTGCAATTGGCAGTGGGCCGCTGCACTCCTACGCAGTGGGTGGAGCGGCTGCCGGTGCATTCGCGATTGCCAACGCTGTTGGCTCAACGCTCATTGGACGATCGGCTGATGAAAAGGGGCATCGACCGGTGCTGCTGCGATCGAGTGCGGTCGTGGCGGTAGCGGCACTTGCGGTTACCGCAATTGCACTCTTTTCAACTGAGGCGGTGTTGCTCATCGCAGCGGCGGCACTCTTTGGAGGGGTGACGCCGAACATTGGTGCACTCATTCGCGCTCGGTGGACATCAGTGTTGAGCAGCCCTCCATTGCGACTCCGGGCTATGGCACTAGAGGCGGTAAACGATGAGGCGAACTTCTTGATCGGCCCACCGGTTGCGTCGCTCCTCATTGTGCAGGGGTTGGTGTGGGGTCCGGTTAGCGTGGCGGCGCTTCTCTTCGTTGTTGGTGCACTGATGGTTCGCTCGCAACGTCGCTGGGAACCACAACTGCACGAACGTGACGAGGCTGGCATGGCCGGGGCGATTCGCGAAAATGCACTGCTGATCGTGAGCGCTGCAGGGATCGGCGCAATTCTGGGGGCAAGCCAGGTTCTACTCTTAGCCTATTGCACCGCCATTGGTGCCGCCGCTGGTATCGCACTCGCCCTCGGTCTGAACTCTGGCGCGAGCCTTGTTGGCGCGGTACTGGTTGGCACTAAGAGCGATTGGCGCTGGTCAGCTGAGCGACGATTTGCGGTTGCGGCAGTCTTCTTTGCACTCGCCACCATTCCAACTACGCTGGTGAACGGCTACCTGCCGTATCTGATCGCCATGATAGTTGCCGGCTTTGGCATTGCGCCGATGTTCATTCAGGTGAACGCTGTGATCGCCGAGCGGGCTGGTGGTTCGGCACGGAGCGCCACATTTGCGCTGATCGGCGGCGGGGTGGTGTTTGGAATCGCAGCTGGGTCGGCGGTTAGTGGCGTTGCGATTGACGCTGTTGGCGCCTCAGATGCACGCCTGGTCTTGATCCCCCTGGCGCTACTGATGGTGGTGCCGACCGTATTCGGCGCTTATCGTGCGGAGAGGCGCCCGACCCGTTCCGCGAAGCGTTGAAGAAAGGCCTCGCCGTCACCCTTGAGGGCGACGCGGCTATTGGCCGGAGTGTTGGTGCGGCCACGTACGTCAACCAGCAGGTCGCCCTGGGTGATCCCTTCACGAGTCTCAACGGCGCATGGGGCGCTCACGATCGTCGCGAGTGCGGGGTCAAGCGCCACCGCCACGGTGAAGGCATCGTGGATGTGCGACCCCTCGATCTTGTCGTACTGCAGGTGAAATTCGTCGTAGAAACGGAGCGCTTCGTCAATCAGGCGTAGCACTGGCGGCAGCGTGGAGTCACCACGCTGGGCGCCAGGTAGACCGGCGGCGGCAACGAGCGCCGCCCAGTGTGGTGGGCGAATGAGGGCCGACTCCGTTGCATCGAGCGGCAAGATCAGGGCTGGGCGGCCAGCCGCCGCACAGCCACGGATCACCTCGTCGAGCGCCTCTGGATCACACCAGGCATTCCACTCACTTCGTGCGCCAGTGTTTCCTGGCGTGGCGACTGCGCCCGTCATCAGCACCACGTCGTGCAGTAGTGCGGGGAGATCGGGGGCAAGCCGAAATGCGGCGGCAATATTCGTGGCTGGCGCACAGCCAATGATCGTCACCTCGCCAGGGTGTTGGCGAGCCTCTTCAACGATGCGGGCGGCGGCGGCGTTGGTGCCGTCCTGCGCCAGCGTAGCGAGAGGTCGTAATGGTGCAGGGAGCAGGGCGTAGCCGAGACCGGTTGGCCCATGGGTCTCTGGGGTTGTGACTAGGCCCTTAACAAGTGGGGTGCGCGCGCCAGGGACTACGTCAATGTGCGAAGCGCCAGCGATGTCAAGGACACCGCGCGTGTTGCGAACGACCGCCTCAAGGCTCGCGTTCCCTGGCGCACAAGTTGCAACCAGCAGCTCGGCGTCAGGCGATGCAACGGCGTAGAGGAGCGCTAGCGCATCGTCAATTCCAGTATCAACGTCAAGGATGAGTAGACGCGGAGGCACCGCTGAATGGGTTACTTGATGCGACCAGCGGCGCGATCGGCAGCGATGAGCTTGCGCAGCCCTGCGATTGACGTGTCGATCACACGATCAATTGAGGAGTCGGCGATCTCCGCCTCGGTCATTGGACGCTGATCGGGGTTCCCTAGAATGAGCATGATGCCTCCAGCACGAACGCGAAGTGTGGATGCCACGATGTAGAGCGTTGCCGCCTCCATCTCAGAGCAGATTGCGCCGCCAGCCATCCACGCCTTCCAGCGGCGTTGCAGATCTTCGGCGATCGGCATGCGCTCCGGCGCATGTTGTCCGTAGAACGAATCCTTGGATTGCGCCACGCCGAGGTGCCACGGGAAGCCGCTCTCCTTCGCCGCCTCGCGCAGCGCGAGGGTGACATCAAGGTCGGCAACGGCGGGAAACTCAATCGGCAGATAGTGGCGGCTCGTCCCCTCATCTCGAATCGCGCCGGTGATCACCCCGATCGATCCTGGCTTAATCTGCTGCTGCATCGAGCCAGAAGTTCCTACGCGAATGAAGGTATCCACGCCAATGTCGTACAGCTCTTCGACCGCAATCGCAGTTGACGGACAGCCGATCCCCGTTGAGGTACAGGCGACCGGAACGCCGTCTAACTCACCCGCCCAGGTTGTGTATTCACGTTGCTGCATCAGAAAACGCGGGTTTTCAAAGCGGCTCGCGATCACCTCCACGCGACCAGGATCACCGGGGAGGAGCACATAGCGGCCAGCCTCTCCCTGCTTCAGTCCAATGTGATGCTTGCGTCCGTCCTTTTCTGTTGTCGCCATCAGGCACCCCCTCTCGCCAAGTATGGCGCGGCGAGTGCCGCCGCGTCCTCACGACTCAAGTAGCTACTCTGCGTCCCCAGCCGCTCCACGCTCGCGGAGGCGCAGGTAACGGCGAGTTCCGCTGCGCGCACGGGGGTGAGGCCACTCGCAAGGCCAAAGGCGAACGCGCCAAGGAAGGCGTCGCCGGCGCCAGTCGTGTCCACCACCTTCGCCTCAGGCGCAGGGATGTTGATCAACTCCTCGCCAGGGAGCGCGAGCACCGCGCCGGCAGAGCCGAGCGTGATGATCAGCTTCGTGCCCGAACTCGCAGCTGCCGCCTTGATCCGTGCGGCTGCGCCATCACCGCGCGGTTCGCCGCCGAAGATCGTGGCGAACTCCGTCTCGTTCGGGGCGAGCCAGTCCGTTGCAGCGAGAAGTTCGGGTTTGAGGACGGCGGCCGGTGCAGGATTCAGCAGTGTGGTGATCCCAGCGGCGCGCGCGGCGCGAAAGGCGGCGAGCGTCACATGCTGTGGGATCTCAAGCTCGCCAAGGACAATCGACGGCGCAAACTCGCGCACCGCCGCCTCGGCAACGGCTGGGTCGGTACTGTTGTTTGCACCGGGGATGATGATGATGCGGTTCTTCCCCTTCCCGTCGACCCAGATCGGCGCTACGCCGCTGCTCCCCTCTACGGTGCGCATCCAGGTTGTATTGATCTGCTCCTTGGCGAAGTTCTCCATGTGCGCGGCACCGTACGCGTCGTTGCCAACGGCATTCACCATCGCCACTGGGACGCCGAAGCGCGCCGCCATCACCGCCTGGTTCGCCCCCTTCCCACCGAAGCCCATCTGGAAGCGGTCGCCAACGAGCGTCTCGCCAACCTCTGGCAGCCGCTGAGCGTAGGCGATCAGATCCATCATCGTGCTCCCCACCACGAGAATGCGTGCTTCGCTCATCTTCCGCCCCCCACTCAACTTACGCCGCACGCATTCGCTGCGGCGAACTTGGATGATGATGCCGCCTCGGCGAACTCTGTGCACGGCACGTCGCAGACGCGTACGGGAGCACGGGCGGTAGCGGCGCGCCTAGAACGAGATGCGACTGCGAAACGCCCCGCTCACTGGATCGATGACTGAGAGCCTTGCCGCGGCACCTACGGCGATGCGGCCGAGCTCAGGGGTACGCAGGAGGTCGGCCGGCGACTTGCTCGCCGCCGTCACCGCGGCGGTGAGCGGCACGCCAACGCTGACTAGGGTCTGCACAGCAACGTCAACGAGCGAGACGGCGCCAACGAGCGTCCCATTGCGCAGCGTGGCGTGCGTCCCCTTCACGCGCGCCGGCATGCTGCCGATCATGAAGTCACCGTCACCGAGTCCGGCAACGGGGCAGGCGTCGGAGACCACAATCAGGCGGCTGCCGAGCACCTCTGCGAAGAGCTTCACCACGTTGAGATCCACATGCACGCCGTCGCAGATCATCTCCACCTTGACACTCCGGTGTGCGAGTGCCGCGCCAACAAGTCCTGGGGTGCGATGATGTAGCGGTTCCATCCCATTGAAGAGGTGGGTTGTGCTCGTTGCTCCGGCCGCCCAGGCGGCGTTCGCCTGATCAAAGGTTGCGGTGCTATGTCCAACCGATGCAATGATCTTCCGCTTTGCGAGGGCGCGAATCAGCTCCTCACCCCCTTTTAGCTCAGGTGCCAAGGTGACGATGCGTAGTGAGGACCAGTCGGCAGGGCGCTCTTCAAGGGCGCGGAGTAGATCAGCAGCGCTGATCAGCACCACAGGATCGTGCCCACCAACGCGCGAAAGACTGATCGCTGGGCCTTCTGCGTGCGCGCCGAGGATGATCGCCTCGTCACGCGCGCGACCGCGCCGAAGTTCGGCACCCTGCTCCGCGCGAGCAAGGCTCACGGCGCGCACCCAGAGTCGCAGGCTCTCTACGGGGAGGCTGACGGTGGCGGGGACGATCGCAGCGTAGCCGTGCTTGGCCGTCTCAACGGCGAGCGCGCGCAGTGCGCCCACAATGTCGCGCTGCGAGTCTCGGAGGCCGCGCGAAGACATGAGCAACTCGCGCGCGCCACCTGGGCCGAGTACATCGTGTCCGCCAGCGCCGTGGAGGTGAATATCAACGTATCCGGGGACGATCAGCCCCTCCACGCGGCGAGCGCGCGAGGCGAGCGCACTCCCGTTTCTCGCACGCGCAACGGAGATGATCCTCCCAACGCCAACAGGATCGATGCCGATCAGCACGTCATCAACGATCTTGCCGCCGATCAGCGCCGCGCTGCGGATGCCACGCGCCGCAACAGGGGACTTCGCCATCAGCCTTCGCCTCGCAAGCCCGCAACGCGATCGGCGTAGCGCGCAAAGTAGCGCGCATTCCATTCGTCGCCACCGGGCGCATTCGACGACTTCCAGATCGGTGTCGCTACGCCAGCCTCATCGAGTCGTGCAAGGAGTCGTTCAAGGAAGAGGTACCAGGCGGCGGTAAAGAGCATCGTGCTCGCCGCCAACGCGCTGCTCCCATCCGGTCGCGGAAGGAGTGCATCACCGCGCGGCACGCCCGTATCAACGACGATGCTTGCAACCTGCGCGAGTGTCTTCCCGGATGGATGACGACTTGTCAGTCCGTTGGAGTGCGGCAGGCTCACGAACGCGCCGACCACGGCGCCCACCTCTAGGCCAACGATCGCTGTCTCCACTGGCGCACCGTTGATTCCTGACTGACTCACCACAATGAGCAGTTCGCCAGGCTTAATCCCCGCCTCGTTCACAGCAGTGCGCCCGCGCGCAGGATCGCGCTCAAGCTGCGTTGCCTGTGGCGCGCCGGTTGGCGGAAGTGTGGCGGGATCCCAGAGCGGATTCATGGCGGCGAGTCCACCGGCACGGTGAAAGGCCTCCAGCGGAATAATTGCCGAGTGGCCGGTCCCCGCAACGTGAACAACCCCACCGGCGCTGATCGTGTCGCATCCAGCAGACGCGAGCGCCTCAATCGCCGCCCCCTGCGTGGCCTCAAGTTGATCGAGGAGGGTGCGAACCCCCGCAAGCCAGATGCTTGAACCACGCTCACTCATGAGGAGAGCCTAGCGCGCAGCGCGGCCGCCTGAACCTCTCGGCGCAGCGCGGCTGTGCCTCGCTACGGGCGAGTGCCCAGGAGCGCGGTCTCGCCCGCCGCCTCGGCGTAGGCGTCAACAGGGAGGCAGGCGCAGACCACATTGCGATCACCGTGCACGTTGTCAATCCGGCGTACTGGCGGCCAATACTTGCGCACCCTCACCCACGGGAGTGGGAAGGCGCCCTGTTCGCGCGTGTACGGCCGCGACCAGTCGCTCCGAAGCAGGTCGCCCGCCGTGTGCGGCGCATTACGCAGTGCGCTCTGCTCCAGAGGGGCGCTCCCCGCAGCAATAGTGCGCGCCTCTTCGCGGATCGCGCGCAGCGCGTCAATGTATCGATCCAGTTCCGGCTTCGACTCCGATTCGGTTGGCTCGAGCATCAGCGTCCCCGCCACCGGCCAACTCATTGTTGGCGCATGGAAGCCGAAGTCCATCAGTCGCTTCGCAATGTCCTCTACCGTCACGCCACTCTCTGCGGTGATCGGTCGCACATCCAAGATGCACTCATGCGCCACCGTTCCGGTGCGTCCGGTGTAGAGGATGGGGAAGGCGTCACGCAGGCGCACCGCCATGTAGTTCGCGTTGAGGATGGCGATCTCCGTTGCTGCGCGAATCCCATCAACACCGAGTGCCGCAATGTACGCCCAGCTGATCGGCAGGATGCTGGCGCTCCCGTACGGCGCAGAGGAGACGCGCCCCTCTTCACCAAGCGCTCGCCCTGGAAGGAACGGTGTAAGGTGCGCCGCTACGCCGATCGGTCCCATCCCTGGGCCGCCGCCGCCGTGGGGGATCGCGAACGTCTTGTGCAGGTTGAGGTGGCAGACGTCGGCGCCGAACGCGCCGGGCTGCGAGAGCCCGACCTGCGCGTTCATGTTGGCGCCATCCATATAGACCTGCCCGCCCGCGGCGTGCACCGCGTCGCAAATCTCGCGGATCGACTCTTCAAAGACGCCGTGCGTGCTCGGATACGTCACCATCAGCGCGCCGAGTGATGTGGCGTGCTCGTTGATCTTCGCCTGTAGATCACCCATATCCACGTTGCCGTGATCGTCGCAACTCACCACCACCACGCGGTAGCCTGCCATGACGGCACTCGCCGGGTTCGTCCCGTGCGCGCTGCTGGGGATGAGGCAGACCGTGCGCTGCGCTTCGCCGCGCGAGAGGTGCCAGCGACGAATCGCAAGCAGGCCCGCGTACTCCCCCTGCGAACCCGCGTTCGGCTGCAGGCTCACCGCCGCAAAGCCGGTGATCTCCGCGAGCCACGCCTCAAGGTCGCTCGTGAGCTGCGCGTATCCGGGGAGTCGCGCAGGATCGGAGAACGGATGCACGTTCGCAAAGCCAGGGAGGCCGATCGCCTCCATCTCCGTGGTGGCGTTCAGCTTCATCGTGCAGCTGCCGAGCGGGATCATTGAGCGCGTCAGGCTCACATCCTTCTCGGCGAGTCGGAAGATGTAGCGCAGCGCCTCGCTCTCTGAACGGTGCAGCGTAAAGACTGGATGGGTCAAGATCGCGTCGTTGCGACGCAGCGCGGCGGGCAGCGCAGCGGTGATTACAGCGGCAGCCGGCGTGACGTTCGTTGCACCGAAGAGCTTCAAGAGCGCGGCAACATCCGCGTCGCTTGTCAACTCGTCACAGGCAGCCCCAATCCCCGTTGCGTCAAGGCGTCGTAGTTCGTAGCCCGCGGCTGCGGCTGCGGCGAGCAGCTCAGTAGCGCGTGCGCTGGTTCCGGTCTCAATGGCGATCGCATCAAAAAGGTGCTCGTGGCGCAGTGAGAGGCCGCTGACGCCGCCGATCCCTGCGGCGAGTGTGGCGGCGTGTGCGTGCACGCGCTCCGCAATGGCGCGCAGGCCGTCTGGTCCGTGCCAGACGGCGTACATACCGGCGATCACGGCAAGCAGGACCTGCGCGGTGCAGATGTTGGAGGTCGCCTTCTCACGACGAATGTGTTGCTCGCGTGTCTGCAGCGTGAGCCGATACGCGGGGTTTCCATCTGCATCAATCGAGACGCCCACGAGTCGACCGGGGAGGGAGCGCTTGAAGGCGTCACGCGTCGCCAAGAAGGCGGCGTGCGGGCCACCGTTCCCCATGGGGACGCCGAAGCGTTGGCTACTGCCGATCACCACGTCCGCCCCCTGTGCGCCCGCGCTCTCCAGCAGCACGGCGGCGAGCGGGTCGGTGGCAACGATCACGAGCAGGTTCGCCGCGTGGGCAGCCTCAACCTCCGAACGAATTGAGCGCACTGCGCCACTGCTCCCAGGGTTTGAGAGGAGGAGTGCGAACGGTCGCTCGCCGTCACGTGGCGCCGCCGCGCGTGCAAGCAGTTCCGAAACTGGTGCAATCAGAAGCGCAAGGCCGAGCGGCTCCGCCCGCGTCTTCAGCACATCAATCGTCTGCGGGTGCGTGTCCACATCAAGGAGGATCAGGTTCCCGTCCGTCACGCCAGCAACCGCGTGGCAGAGCGTCACCGCCTCCGCCGCCGCCGTCGCCTCATCAAGGAGTGAAGCGTTGGCGATCTCCATGCCGGTCAGATCGCAGATTGCCGTCTGGAAGTTGATCAGCGCCTCGAGTCGTCCCTGCGCGATCTCTGGTTGATACGGCGTGTACGCCGTGTACCAGGCCGGATTCTCCAGGATGTTGCGCCTGATGACGGGGGGCGTGATCGTGTTGTGATAGCCCATGCCAATGAAGCTGCGCAACGGCTGATTGCTCGCCGCCATCTCACGAAGCGCCTCCGCCACCTGCGCCTCCGTGCGCGCGGCGGGAATGTTTAGTGGCTCAGTGCGCAGGATGCTCTTAGGGACGGTGTCGTGAATCAGCGAACTGAGTGAGTCGTAGCCAATGACGCGCAGCATCTCCGCAACGTCGGACGCGTCGGGGCCAATGTGCCGGTCGGCGAAGCTGTGCGTTCGCTGTGATTTAGACATGACGACACCCCCTCGGCGCCCCGCTGTCCTTCTGCCTGAGAGCATCCCTGCAACACACCGAGTGTTTGCAGGTTCCTCCTTCGGCGCGCTGCGCGGATCACTCCACTCAACGCTCTCCAGCGTCCCCATCTCCGCGCGGTCCATCTGCCTGAGAGGTTCCGGACCGTTGCTCCTTCGGCGCCGCAACTGTGATCAGGTTCTCACCTCACCACCCTGCGAACTCTTCCGCGCGGTTCACTTGAGGGTTCCGCTTCGAGCCTACCTCATCTGGCAGGTCGCGGGACTAGTGTCCCACCATATACTGCGCCCATGCAGAATCTGGAAGCAACGGAACGACCTAAGCGGAAGCTGAACAAGAGATCCACGCTGTCTCACCTTGCCGCTGTGCTGTTTGGCGTGCTGCTGACTGTAATGCTGCTGGTCGCGACTGGCTTGAGTAAACTGACCCCCGCAATGGTGGCTGAGAAGCTCGTTGACTGCATCGGAGCGGATGCGACGACTGCAGCGGAGCCTCCAGGAGATGCGCCTCAGAAGGTCGCCGTCAAGCAAGTGCTTGAAAAACTTGAATTCCCAATCGCACTCCTTGCGATGCCTGACGGCAGCCTCCTGATAGCCGAGAAGGCTGGAACGTTGACGCTCGCCAATCCAACGACTGGCGCTCGGACCTCTGTTGGAGATTTACGTCAGGCAATTGACGCTTCTGCCGAGGGTGGCTTGCTCGGGATAGCACTCCACCCAAGGTACGGAGTCGAGGGGGAACGTCGCCTCTTTGTCACTTTTACGCGGGCCGCTGATCGCGCACTGATAATTGCCTCAGTGAACTACCACCAAGGGGGGCGAGTCGCACTGCAAAGTCTCACGGCGCTTCAGACCATCCCCCGAGAAAGTGATTGGCATGCTGGTGGTGGGATGTTGTTCTTGCCTGATGGTCGACTTCTGGTTGGAGTAGGTGATGACTCCAAGCCAAATGAGGCACAGGGCCGATCAGGCTTCCTCGGAAAGATCCTCGCGTTCAATATTAACGATCCGAGCTCTGGACCGATGATCTTTGCAGAGGGGCTGCGCAATCCTTTTCACATCGCGGTTCAGCCGGATGGGCGCGCTCTTTGGATTGCAGATGTTGGTCACTACTGTGTTGAAGAGGTGAATCGGGTCCCAATTGA
This sequence comes from Candidatus Limnocylindrus sp., assembly GCA_038914275.1. Lineage (GTDB taxonomy): Bacteria > Chloroflexota > Limnocylindria > Limnocylindrales > Limnocylindraceae > Limnocylindrus. Next base: position 11,078 of record JBCLDV010000005.1, on the reverse strand, counting down.
TGCTTCAGCGACACAGTGGAACTTCGGGTGGCCAATCTTTGAAGGCAACCGAGCCTGGCCGCGGTATCAGCCTCTCGACTACTCATTTGCGAGCAAGGATGCTGAACCTAGTCCTGAGAAGGATTTTGTGGTCCCAATATCTACCTACGCCCATGTCAAGAAGGGAGCTTGTGCGGTAATAGGCGGGGCCTTCCTCGAAAACTGGTATCTCTTCGCCGATTACTGCGACGGAATACTCCGTAGCCTACCGCTAGACGCTGCTGCGGGTACTAAGGCAGCACAAATATATGATTTCAATCGTGACAGTAAGCAGGTGGGCATAGTCGCCGTTGTAAGTGATGTGTTTGGACGCGTCTGGGTGCTAGACGCGTGGGGCGGAAACGTCTTTCAAATTGAGGCTGCACCTTAATTCAATCGCCAATCTGCAGTTCCACCTCGGTCGCTTCGTGGTCCACGATCCACCAGGCGCGGATGCCGGGCTCGCCGTCTGGGGCCGCCTGGCTCCGCGCGAGCGAGACGATCAGATAGAGCGCGTCGGGGTAGCCGGCTATGAGCGTGTCGGTGCTTGATGGCTTCGCCGGTGAGGCGACGTGTGAATGGACGATCCCCCAAATTGCCTCGTCCGCATCGTCCGCGGCGAGGCTGATGCGGAGTAGCTGCGTTGCATCAATCTCATAGAGCGTGGGGGAGCCGAGGACGTTCGTGGTGGCCTCCCATCGCAGCGGGAGGCCACCCGCCGCGGCTGGCGCACTCCCAACGATGATGCCGCACGATTCACGTGGCGCCTCTGCGTGCGCCTGTGCGCGGATCGCCGCGGCCATCGGGCGCGGTAGGACGAGAGCGGTTGGTCGGTCGGGCAGACTCATGGCGTGCGCGCTACCACTAGAAGAGGTCACCACCAGAAGACATCGCCTTCGAGCGCGTCCTCCATCTCATCAAGGTCTCCGCTACTAAATCCCGCGGAGAAGTACTTCCATCCAGCGTCACAGGCAATGAAGACGATGTTGCTGTTCGGCGCCGCGTCGTGCGCAATGCGAAGGGCCACTACGAGCGTTGCACCAGTGGATGGACCGGCGAGAATCCCACTACGGCGCGCTAGTAGCCGCGCAGCGCTGATGGAGTCGCGACTGTTGACAAGAACGCGACCGGCCAGGAGTTCAGCGTCGAAGACTTCGGGGGTGAAGCCATCTTCGAGTGAACGGAGTCCGGTGACCTTTTCACCTGGCATCGGCTCGGCGGCCCAGACGCGCACGCTCGGCTTCGCGCGCTTGAAGAAACGCGCAAGTCCGGTGGCGGTGCCGCCCGTGCCAAGCCCTGCCACCACCGCGTCCACCTCAGGGAGATCAGCAAGGATCTCAGGGGCGGTGCTCTGCTCATGGATGCGCGGGTTCGCCTCATTGGAGTACTGGTCCGCCATGACGTACTTGGTATCCGCCGTGCTGTTAGCGACGATCATGGCGCGTGCGAGCGCCACGGCGCCGTTTGAACCCTGGTCGGCGGGCGAGTCAATGATCGTTGCGCCGAGCGCCTGCACGAACTGCCGCCGCTCTTCAGTGACGTTGGCGGGCATGATGAGCGTGATTGGGATCCCGCGCGCCGCCGCGTGTACGGCGAGCGCGGCGCCCGTGTTGCCGCTCGTCGGCTCAAGCAGCTCAACGCCTGGCTGCAACGCGCCGCGGGCGGCGAGATCGTCGATCAGCGCCTTCGCGGTGCGATCCTTGATGGAGCCGGTCGGCCCAAGGAACTCCACCTTGGCGTAGAGGTGGATCCCCTTGTCACGCGCCGCCTCAGGGAGGAGTGCGTCAACGCAAATAAGCGGTGTGCCGCCGATCGCGTCGCCGATCGATTCGTAGCGCACTAGCGCGCGCCGCCAGCCATCGCTGGAAGGATCACCACCTCAATGCCGTCAGCGGTTGGCGTGGCGAGTCCGGCGAGGTGACGTGCATCGGCGCCATCAACGTAGACGTTCACCCAGCGGCGAAGCGCTCCATCCGCTTCAAAGATCTGCTCGCGCAAATCTGGATGCGCGGTGACGAGTGCCTGCAGCGTCTCACCGAGCGTTGCACCCTCCACGCTGACCACCTTCACGTCACCAACCTGTGCACGAAGTACTGGCGGGATCCTGACGCGGATACTCATACTCGACTCCCCTCTGCTGCCCCATCACCGCATGCAACGCAGTGCGGATCTCTCTTCACGGTCAGTTCAGTAAAACTCCCATCCAGCGCGTCCCAGAGGAGGATCCGGCCAATCAGTGGATCGCCAATGCCGAGCAGCAGCTTCAGCGCCTCGGTCGCCTGCAGCACACCGATCACGCCTGGCAGCACGCCGAGTACACCGGCCACGCCGCAGCTTGGCGCCATCTCCGCCGGTGGCGGCGTTGGATGGAGGCAGCGGTAGCAGGGGCCACGCCCGGGTGCGAGCACCGTGAGCTGCCCCTCAAAGCGGAAGACGCCAGCATGCACCACGGGGATGCCGAACTTCACCGCCGCGTCGTTCAGCGCGTAGCGCGCCTCGAACGTATCGGTGCCGTCAATGACTAGGTCAACCCCTTCAAGGAGTGAGGCCACGTTCTCGGTGGTGAGTGCGCCGTTGATCGGCTCCACTGTCACATCGGGATTCAGTGCACGAATCTGCACCGCGGCAGACTCCACCTTCAACATGCCGACGCGATCGGTGGTGTGAATCACCTGGCGCTGCAAGTTAGACGCTTCAACGGAGTCAAAATCGATGATGCGCAACGTTCCAACGCCAGCGGCGGCAAGATACAGCGCCGCAGGGGCACCGAGCCCGCCGGCACCGACCAGCAGGACGCGTGAGCTCAGCAGCTTCGCCTGCCCCGTAGCGCCTACGCCTGGGAGGAGCAGGTGGCGCGAGTAGCGCGACTTCTGCTCTGGCGTCAGCGTGGTCGTCTCAACGACCGGGAGCCCAGCGGCGCTCCAACCGGTGATGCCGCCCGTCATTGAGCGCAGGTTCGTGTAGCCAAGCCCTGCGAGTGTCTCTGCCGCAGCGGCGGATCGCACGCCACCCGCACAGTAGAGCAGGATCGGCACGCCCTTCTCTGGCGCAATGTTCGCAATCGTGAAGCTGATCGTCCCCTTCGGCGCATGCACTGCGCCGTGAAGGTAGCCGGCGTCCCACTCGCTCTGCTCGCGGACGTCAATCAGGATCGGGCGCTCAGCTGATTCAAGCAGCTGCTGCGCCTCTGTTGCGTCAACTTCCAAAAAGAGCTTCGTTGTCATCTGCGTCAACTCCCCTTCGTCATGCGAATCTTCTGTGGCGCAATCTTCGTTGCACCCTTCGGCAGGTTGCGAAGCTGGAACCAGACCACCACACCGTAAAGCTTGCAGGCAACGCAAATCCCTGTGACCGCAAGGAAGGACTGCAGCGTGGCAACCGTCGCCACGAGCGCCACGGCAAGAAGATCTGCGCCGAAGCCCACATGCGCCACGACGCCAAGGAGCAGCATCACACCGCCGAGCACCTGTGCCAAGCGCAAGCCAGGGACGGGCTCCAAATCTTCTGGGGCTGGTGCGCTGATTACGCCGCGTTCGCGCAGGAGGCGGAACGGCAGTGCAAGGAGACTGAGGCGCAGCGCGGTGGCGGCACTGAGCAGCATCGCCGCGGCAATCGCCACGATTAGAAGCGCAGAGGCGATACGTGTCGTCTCATCTATCTGAAGTAGTGCGGCCACTGCAAGAAGCAGCACGCTGATTACGGCGCCGGTACGGAAGCCTCGTGAGTCGGTCATCTGGGACATTATTGGTTCACCTCGTGCTACATGAAGTCTCTAGCGTGAAGCCGCGGCTGCGTGTTGCCGCGGGCGCGGGGCATTGCCGGCGTCCCGCTTCGCCCGGGAGACTTCCTGCGAGGTGCTTAGCGCGCGAGGAGTCGCGGGGCGGGGGACGACGGCCGTCGACAGATGGACGGCTCCCCAGCTACGGATGCGATCAACTCTGCTGCGCTCATGCATGAGATGCTACCTGATGGCGGGCGCTACGCCTTGTTGCGCCACGTTGCAATTGCCTTCTGCGTGGTCTCAAGGCCGAGCAGCGCACAGTGGATGCGCGAAGGCCCCACCTCCATGCCGAGCAGTTCCGCCACGTAGGGTCTGCCGAGTGCGCTGATCTCTTCGACACGCTTGCCGCGTAGTTCGTCGGTGAGGAGCGAGGCTGCGGCCTGCGAGATGGCGCAGCCGCGACCAGAGAAGGCCACGTCCGTGATGACCCCGTCCGCGTCAAGCTGCAACTGCATCGTGATCAGGTCGCCGCAGCTCGGATTCCGCCCATCCACGCTGACCGTAGGCTGCGCCAACGTGCCGAAGTTGTGCGGCGCGCGGTGATGCTCAAGGATCTGCTCTCGGTAAAGATCGTCCAAGCCCGTCATCACGCCACCTTAGCCACTTCCTCAGCGTGCAAAGATCTTGCGCGCGTCGCGCAGCCCCTCAAAGAGTGCGTCAAGGTCTTCATCCGTTGTGTACGGTGCCACGCTGACGCGCGCCGTGGCGGCCAGCTCGAGCTGCTCGTGCAACGGCATGGCGCAGTGGTGCCCTGCGCGGATCGCCACGCCACGCCGATCCAGGATCGTGGCGAGATCGTGCGCATGAACCAGGTCGCTAGAGAAGCTCACAAGGCCCGCGCGGTCCTTCAGGGCCTTTGGACCGAGGATGCGCACGTCAGGGAGCGCCTCGGGGAGTTCGCGCAGGACGCGCTCCAACATGCGCACCTCGTGCTCATGGATCTCCTTGCGACCGAGTTCGTCAAGGAAGTCGCAGGCGGCGGCGAGCGCCACCGTTCCGGATGCGTCTGGAGTCCCCGCCTCAAAGCGTTGCGTCCCTTCGGCGAACGTTGCGTCGCGCAGGCGCACTTCACGAATCATGTCACCACCCATCTCAATTGGCGCCATCTCACGAAGGAGGTGTTCGCGCGCCCAGAGGCCGCCGCCGGAGAAGAGGCCGCCCATCTTATGTGCGCTAAAGGCGTAAAAGTCGGCACCGGTCTCTGGGATGTTCACCGGCATGTTCGCCACCGCCTGGCACCCATCCACGGCGAGCAGGCCACCAACCGCATGGATCTGCGGCGCGATCTTCGCAAGCGGCGCAATGGAGCCGAGCACATTGGAGACGTGCCCCACGGCAACGATCTTCGGTCGCAGCTTCAGCAGGCCGTCGAGGCGGTCCCAGAGGATCTCGCCCGTCACATCATCAACTGGGATGAATTCAAGATCGGCGTCAACTTCACGCGTCACCTGCTGCCATGGGATCAGATTCGAGTGATGCTCCGCTTCGGTCACCAACACCACATCGCCGCGCGAGAGGTTTGCGCGACCCCACGAACGCGCCACAAGGTTCAGCGCCTCGGTGGCGCTGCCGAGCATCACCAGTTCGGATGTGGGGATGCCGAGGAAGGTTGCAGTACGCTCGCGTGCCGATTCATACGCCTCCGTTGCCGCGCTGCCGAGCGTGTAGGCGCCACGGTGTGGGTTCGCGTTGGCGGTGAGCAAGAACTCAGCGACGGCATCCACGACGCACTTTGGACGCTGCGCGGTTGCCGCAGAGTCCAGGTAGTGCAGCGGGCGACCGCCCGGTAGCGTGGAGAGGATCGGGTACGCGGCACGCACCTTCAGCGGGTCAAGCTGACCCCCTGCGGTGTGCCAGCCACTCATACGCCAGCTGGTGCAATCGGCGGCGCAATCGCCTCATCTGCGGTTGGATTGAGCCCGTTCTCGGCAAGGATCGGTGCGTAGCCCTCACGCTCCAAGCGGTGCGCCAACTCTGGCCCACCAGAGGTGACGATGCGTCCGCGCGCGAGCACATGGACAAACTGCGGCTTCAAATGATCAAGGAGGCGCTGGTAGTGCGTGATCACCAAGACGCCAAATTCTGGTGAGAGCATCGTGTTGACCCCCTCTGCAACGATGCGCAGCGCATCAATGTCAAGTCCGGAGTCCGTCTCATCCAGGATCGCCATCTCCGGCTTCAGCAGCGCCATCTGCAACATCTCCAGGCGCTTCTTCTCTCCGCCAGAGAATCCATCATTCACGTAGCGCGTCATAAAGGCTTCATCCATCTTCAGTTGCGTGAGCTTCTCCTTGACCAGCTTACGGTACTCGCCCATGGTCATCCCGCCACGCACAGGGTCAGACGGATCAAAATTCGGATCGCGCACAAGTCCAGAGCGACATGCGTTCATGGAGGTGCGGAGGAAGCTCGCAACGGAGAGTCCTGGGATGGCGGTTGGGTACTGGAAGGCGAGGAAGAGGCCGAATCGCGCGCGTTTATCTGGCGAGAAGTTGAGTAGGTTCTCACCCTTCCACTCCACCGAACCGCTTAGGACCTTGTAGCCTGGGTGCCCCATCAGCGCATAGCTGAGCGTGGTCTTTCCAGAACCGTTCGGCCCCATGACCGCATGCACTTCACCAGGCTTAATGGTCAGCGTGACGCCATTCAGGATTCGATTGGAAGGATCAGCGGTCGGCGTGACAACGAGATCCTTGATGACGAGGTGCTTTGTGGTGTCTGCCATGTGGCCTCCTATCGTTTATCTAGGGTGATGGGTACAACATGAACCGCTAGATCGGCGAGGGTAAAGGAGTCGAGTGCGGTGGAGACCGCGTCGCGAACGCGACTCCAGAGCTGTACCACGGAGCAGCTCCCTGTCTTGCTGCAACCGCTCCCGTCGCCCTCAAGGCAGACCATTGGGATGATCGGACCCTCGAGCGCGCGCAGCACATCGCCCATCCGCACTTCGTTTGCCGGCCGCGCCAGACGGTATCCGCCGTGCGCACCGCGGGCGCTGTCCACGATCCCCGCATCCCGTAGGCTCCCCACGATCTGCTCAAGGTAGGCGCGCGGGAGGTCCTCCGCCTCAGCAATATCCGTCAGCGAGACCGGCTCGCCGCGGTCCAGGCGCGCAAGCGCCACCATGAAGCGCACGCCGTACTCGCCACGCGTGCTGAACGCCACGGCACCACTGCCGTGCAGTCCTCGTGTTGGCAACGCCTGCTGCTCAATCATTTCGCCTGTCCGCCTCCTCGTAAGAATATCCGACCAGATGTGTCGGAGATAAGCCTACCTTACTATGGCGAGGGCGCTTGACGTTTAGTGGTGCTTGGCGAGGATGCGAGAGATCACCTTCCCCGCGTGCTTAGCGGCGTCGACCGCCTCCTCGAGCTGCTGATAGAGGTCGCGAAGCCTGATCACCTCAATCGGATCGGTGCTCTCACGGAAGAGCCGGCCGACCGCTGAGCGTGAAAGCCCGTCAGCCTGGTGCTCAAGGTCATTGATCGTTGAGAGGTGCGGCTGGATCCCCGTGTGGGTAGAGAGCTTCCCGAGCGCCTGGACCAACTGTGACGACTGGGCTACGAGGATGGCGGTGAACTCCTTCGACTCCTCCGTTGGCTTCTCAATGCCGTATACCAAGAAGGTCTCTGCGGCCGCCTGGATGCCGTCCAGGATGTCATCTAGGTTGCTGGTTAATTCGTGAATATCTTCTCGGTCATACGGGGTGATGAAGGAGCGCTCAAGTCGCCGATGTACCTCGGCAACGATCTTGTCCCCCTCCTTCTCCACGGTGCGGATCGCCGCGACCTGCTCGTGCACGTTGATGTAGCTGTTCGTCATGGCGTGCAACTTCCCTGCAGCATCCGCCACTCGGCCGCCGAGCTCAATGAAGAGTTCGTGAAACTTCTCGTCTCGCGGAATGAGTCGCATGATCTTCCTCCTACTCTCTACTTCCTAAATGCCGAGTGCGTTCAAGAGAAGCCAGGTAGCGGCGCCGATCGCCGCAGTGATTGGGATCGTAATCACCCAGGCGGAGACGATCCGTCGCGCCACCGTCCAGCGCACCGCACGCGTGCCCCGACTCGATCCTACGCCCATGATGGCGCTGGAGATGACGTGTGTGGTGGAGACGGGCGCGCCGAAGTGCGCCGTAATGAGCAGAACGGTCGCGGCCGTGGTCTCCGCCGCGAATCCGTGGATCGGCTCCAGCTGTACGACGCGATGGCCCATCGTCCTCATGATGCGCCAGCCGCCGACCGCGGTGCCGAGTGAGATTGCCGTTGCGGCGGTGATGATCACCCAGAACGGAACTTCAATACTGGGGATCACGCCAGCGGCGAAGAGGGCGAGCGTGATAATTCCCATGGTCTTCTGCGCGTCATTCGAACCGTGGGCGAACGCCATGTAGCCGGCCGAACCTACCTGGAGCACCTTAAAGACGCGGCCGAGCGGCTTACGGTCGAAGCCTCGGAAGATCCAGTAGAGCGCAACCATCAAGACGAATCCGATCGCAAATCCAGCGAGCGGTGATGAGATAAGCGGCACGACCACCTTGTTGACAATGCCATCAATCAAGAGCGCGTTTGGGCCCGCCGCAATGAGCGTTGCACCGAGCAGGCCGCCGATGAGTGCGTGGCTACTCGAACTCGGGATTCCCCAGCGCCAGGTGATGAGGTTCCATGCGATCGCCCCAACAAGCGCAGAGGCAATAATCGTCTGCGTGGTCGTTGCTTCGTCCACGAGGCTCGTGCCGATGGTTTTCGCTACGGCGGTACCGGCGAACGCGCCGATGAAGTTGAAGGCGGCGGCCATGATGATGGCATGCCTCGGATGCAGCGCCTTCGTAGCAACAGAGGTGGCTATTGCGTTCGCCGTGTCATGGAAGCCGTTGATGTAGTCGAAGACGATGGCGAGAAGAACGACTGCGATGAGGGTGAGGGTTACTCCTTCAGGCATTGTGTGATCCTAGCCGAGGCGACTAGATGTTCGGGCTAAGGGTTTCAGAGCGGCGGCACGGAGCCCGCGTCGCTCGGTGTTAATCGCGCAGCGGCGTCTGGGAGACGGAGCGCGTAGCAGAGGCTTCGAGTGTCTCCGCCTGACGTGCGAGCAGCCAGAGGAGATCGGCGAGGCGGTTCATGTAGGCGAGCAGGTAGTCGCCTGGAAGGAGCCCTTCGCGACCGAGTGTCACGCACCAACGCTCCGCGCGACGAATGATCGTGCGCGCAAGCTCAATGGCGGACGAAGCCTTGCTTGATCCTGGAATGACGAAGTCTTTCGGGAAGTCGATCGCCGCCTCCGTAGCGGCGAGGAGTGCGTTGATGCGTGCGAGCATCTTCGGTGAGACCTTGGTGCGACCCTCCTCTAGCCGAGCCCACGCGTTTGGATTCGTGGCGAGCTCCGCTCCAACCACAAAGAGGTCTCGCTGAATGGAGAGGATCGTCTCGTCCAACGCAGCAATGCCAGCGCCGCTGAGTCCGATCAGTTCGGCGCGCGCCATACCGAGTGCGGCGGTTGCCTCATCAACGGTGCCGTACGCCTCCGTGCGCACATCGTCCTTGGAGATGCGATCGCCGCCAAAGAGCAGCCCGGTCGTCCCCGCGTCGCCCTTCCCCGTTGCGACCTTGCTCGGTGGAAGCTTCAGCTCGTCTCGCACTGCGTCGGCGCTCACAGAATCGCCGCTCACCAAGCGAGTCCGGCGCTCACCAAGCGAGTCCGGCGTCCTTCGGGTCCCAACGTTCAGCAAGGAGCGTCACCGTCACCGGATGCTCAAGCACCGACTCGGCGGCCTCTTTCACTTGCGCCAACATGGATCCTGCGTATGGGCAGAACGGCGTGGTGAGGATCATCTTCACCTCTGACTCTTTTTCTCCAACCAGCACCTGGCGAATCAACGCAAGCTCCACCACATTCATGCCAATCTCCGGATCCACCACGGAGCGCAGCGCATCAAGGATGGCGAGTTCGGTCGCACGCTTCTGCGCGTCAAACACGCTCGGTACGGTGAGTGTCTCTTCTGTCATCTCATCACCTCTCTCATGCGATCACCTTAGACCAACGCCGCTTCGGTGAGTGTCAACCCGGGACCCTGCAGCTCGCCGTTCGCCTCAAAGAACTCAGCGTAGTGTTCACGATTTGCCACAGCGAACTCGTATGCGCGCGCGATTCCCACCACGCGCAACTCGGGCATCTCGCCCATCAGGCGCTCCACGTCGTAGCCAGATGCGCGCAGCTCAAGCAACCTACGAACCGTAAGTCGCGTACTGTGGACGAACGGTTCGCCGTTCAGCACGAGCGGATCGCTCTTCACCCACTTGATCGTCACCTCATGCCCCCTTGTAGATTGCCTTGAGGATGCTGTTGCGCTTGCGCATATCACCACCAAGTCGACGGTGCCACTTTAGCATAGCGATCCCCTCAAGCAGCGCAGCGTCTGCAAACGCCGCAGCGCTGCCGTTGATCGTTGCAGCAACCGCAACGCGCAGGCCTTCATAGAGATCGGTCACGTCATCCATGGAGATGCGCCGGCGGCGCCAGGTTGGCGTGGCGTGCTCGGTGAAGTTCTTCAGCGGCGCAACGCTCCCAACGCTCACGCTCTCCGCAACCTTCTGCAGCACCACCTCTGCGTCGCGCAGCAGGTGCCGCAGGCCAAGATCTCCCACGCGCTCCCGCAGCTCCGGGTTCAGCTCAACGGCGGCAACGATCCCGCGATCCGCCACCTCGCTCCAGCGTGCACTGATCACCGCGGCCGCCTCAGGGAAGCCCGCCGTAGTGCCTAGTGGTCGTGCGCCATGCAGGGGGTGGCTCATGCGATCAAGAGTACCATCGACGCATGACTCGGATCGTTACGGTCACCCCCAACCCAGCGCTCGACCTCACGCTCGAAGTGGAGCGGCTCGGGGTGGGCGAGGTCAACACTGCCGCTGCGTCACGCGTTGAATCGGGTGGCAAGGGGACCAACGTCGCGCGGATGCTCGCGCGCCTTGGAAGCGAGGCGGCGGCGGTCGTTGCGCTCCCTCGTGACGGCGGCGCCTCGTGGAGCGCAGGGTACCCATCGGACATCACGCTGATCGCCGTGGAGGTCGGCGGGGCGCTGCGTACAAACGTTGCAATCACGGCCGCGAGCGGGGAGACCACAAAGGTGAACATGCGTGGAGGACCACTCACGGCGGCGGATGGGGCTGCGCTCCTTGACGCCGTGGTGCTCGCCGCGCGCGATGCCTCATGGGTCGTGCTAGGTGGCAGCCTCCCCTCTGGCATGCCAACTTCGTGGGTCGCTGAGCTGGTTACGGGCGTACGA
>JBCLDV010000004.1:0-60531 GCA_038914275.1 Candidatus Limnocylindrus sp. | reverse complement strand
CAGTTTGAGCGCACGCTGATCGTGGTCGATGAGGGCGCCAGCTTGCACTACATTGAGGGCTGCACCGCGCCGAACTGGGCGACCGATTCGCTCCACGTGGCGGTGGTTGAGGTGATCGCCCTTCCAGGTTCCAAGGTCCGTTACACCACGATCCAGAACTGGTCGAACGACGTCTACAACCTTGTCACCAAGCGCGCGCATGCGCACACTGGCGCCACGGTGGAGTGGATCGACGCGAACACAGGCGCCCAGCTCACCATGAAGTATCCGGCGGTCTTCCTGCTTGGCGAGGGCGCGCATGCGGAGATCATTTCCGTTGCCGTGGCCTCCAAGGGGCAACGCCAGGACACGGGGGCGAAGGCGGTGCACCTTGCGCCGAACACCACGAGCCGTATCGTGGGCAAGTCGGTGAGCAAGGACGGCGGCGTCTCCGTCTACCGCGGCACCGTGAAGGTGGTGCCGGGCGCCACCGGTGTGACCACGAGCGTTCGCTGCGACGCGCTCATCCTTGACGAAGGGAGTCGCTCGGAGACCTATCCGTACATTGATATCCAAGAGGACGACACCTCAATGAGTCACGAAGCAACGGTTGGTCGCGTCTCGGACGATCAGATCTTCTATCTGATGAGTCGCGGCATGACAGAGAATGAGGCGACGAACCTGATCGTGCAGGGCTTCCTTGAGGTCTTCACGAAGGAGCTGCCCATGGAGTACGCGCTTGAGTTCAACCGCCTGATTCGACTAGAGATGGAGGGAGCGCTCGGGTGAGTGTGGCCGCACCGGCTCGTCGGGGGCTTGCCGACCTCCCGCTTGGCTGGGCGACCGACGCAGAGCTGAAGCGACTCCACGCAGCACTCGGTGGCTACGAAGTGCGCGCCAGCGCACTCGCCGCCTTCGCGTTGCTCCCAACCGAGTCGAACCTTCTCTTTACGGGATACGTTGACCTGCGCGCCGCCGACCTGGAGGCGGCGGCGCTCCTCTTGCCACCCGTTGGTGTTGCCGAGCTACCTGAGAGCGAGCTTCCCGCCGGCGCCGCCGCACTGATTAGCATCTCCGCGCGCGGTGTTGGCGCGCACCTTAGTGCCGCCGCGCGCGCCGTTGGCCTCACCGTTACAACACTCGCGGGCGACACGCCGCTCGTTGGCGCGCAAGAGGACCGTATGACCGCACTGATCGGCGCCTGCTGGAACAGCGGCGTGCAGATCTCCCTCCCGAGCGGCAGCCTCAGCGCGCCGATCGTCATTCGCATTGAGTCACCGGCGCAAGGGGAGGCGCTCCTTGCACGGATCGCCGTGACGCTCGGTGAAGGCGCAAGCGCAGTGATCAGCGAAGAGGTGATCGGTGGGACTAGTTCATCCACGAGTGTGGAAGCGAGTGCAGCCACGAGCGCGGCGACTGATGTATCTAGCGGTGTCAGCGTGAGTTCGGCGCGCGCACTTCTCGCCACCACGAGTGAGGTGACGCTCGGCGCGAGGGCCGCGCTACGACACGCCTCCATCCAGGAGCTCCCTGAAGACGTGGTCTACCTCTCTGTGCGCCGTCATTCGTTTGGCGAGGCCGCCAGCCTGCAGATCGCAGCGGCGCAGGTTGGTGCGCGTCTTGTGCGTGGTCGTATTGACCATCTACTTCTGGGAAACGGATCAAAGGTTCGGCAGGTAGAGGTGGTCTTTGCGAGCAACGATCAGCTCCATGACCTCACCACGTATAGCCTCCACGCCGGCGAGAAGACGGTCGGCGATCTCCTTGCCAAGGGCGTCTTCGCTGGGAAGGCGCGCGGTTTCGTGAAAGGGGTCACCACCATCCCGCGCTCTGGTCGCGGCACCAACTCGTACCTTGGTGAGTTCGGCATGATCCTCTCTAAGACAGCGCGCAGTGTGGCGATCCCATCGCTCTGGATTGACCAGCCAGATTGTGAACGTGCGGCGCACGGTAGCTCTGTTGGCCCAATCGATCCGAACCAGATCTTCTACCTGCGAAGTCGCGGCCTCACCGAGGCGGAGGCGCGCCGCACGATTGTGATGGGCTACCTGGAGCCGGTCGTTGCGGCACTCCCACTCGAGGCGGACGCGGAGCGACTGCGCGAGGTGCTCGCAGAGAAGCTCGATACCGCCTTTGCGGCGCAGTCGGCGGCAGCGGCGCAGTCGGCGGCAGCGGCGAGCGCCGCGTAACCTCACTCGGTGCTTCTCGAACGACTCTTCCCCGCCGCCGAACTTGCGCAGGGCACGGCTCGCCTCGCCTGGTCTGGCGGGAAGGCGATCCTCGTGGTGAATCGGAGTGGAACCCTCTACGCCGTTGATGGTGTCTGCACCCATGAGTACTGCGAACTTGATCGCGGCTTCATCTCACCACCCGGCGCCGCCATGGCAACCGTGACCTGCTCGCTCCACCTCTCGCGCTTCGACCTCAACAGCGGCGCCGCCCTTGACCCTCCCGCCGAGGAGCCACTCACCGTCCATCGCGTCAGCGTGGACGCAGAGGGCTGGGTCGTTCTGGAGGTCGACTAGCCCTTCGCGCTACGATGAACCCAATGACGGGCGACGCGGCCACGCCGTGGAGGGTGCGGCGGCGCTGAGGGGAGGGTTCAATGCAAGAGATCAAGGATCGCGCCGCGAGCCTCGCCGGCCTCGCCCTGGAGCGGGACGCGATCTACCTCTACGACCGCCTCGCCGCCATGGAGAAGGATCCGAAGCGACGCGCCGCGTTTGAGTCGATCGCGGCGAGCGAGCGACGACACTTCGCCATCTGGGAGGCGAAGCTCGCTGCGCTCGGCGAACAGCCGCCGGCAGCTTCTGGACCGAGTTGGCGCGTTCGGCAGATTGCGCTCCTGGCGCGTCTCTTCGGCACGCGCTCCGTCAGCGACGCGGTGAAGGCGCTAGAAGGTTTTGAGGAGAAGGTATACGGCGCACATGGTGACGTCCCAGAGGTGCATGAGATCGCCAAGGACGAGGCGAGGCACGCGGAGATCTGGCGCGACCTGGACACGGCGCATAAGAGAAAAGAGGTTGCACCGCACCGCGCTGCCGTGGTTGAGACGCAGGCACGTGAGCCGTGGCACCGCTCCGGTGGTGGCGGGACGCTGCGCGCCTCCATCTTCGGCATCTCCGACGGCCTCGTCAGCAACGCGGCGCTCGTGCTCGGCATTGCCGGCGCAACGAGTGGAGGTGACAGCTCGTTCATTGTGCTCGCCGGTGTTGCAGGACTGCTCGCCGGTGCCTTCAGCATGGCGGCGGGGGAGTACGTCTCCATGCGCAGCCAGACTGAGGTCCACGAACGACAGATAGAGCTTGAGCGTGCGGAGCTTGAGGCGATGCCCGAAGAGGAGGAGAGGGAGATCGCCGCGATCTATCGCGGCCGAGGGTTCGCGGAGGCGGAGGCGGCGGCGATCGCGAAGCAACTGATGGCCGACCCGAAGATCGCGCTGGAGACGCTGGTGCGCGAGGAGCTCGGACTCGACCCAGAGGAGCTCGGCTCACCGTGGGGTGCGTCAATCGGCTCGCTCCTTGCGTTTGCCGTTGGCGCCTTGATCCCGCTGCTGCCGTTCATCCTGCTCGCTCGCGGCACCGCACTCGCCGTCAGCATTGGTGTAACGAGCCTCGCCCTCTTCGCCGTTGGGGCGGCGGTGAGCCTCCTCACCGGTCGCTCAGCACTATACTCAGGCACGCGTCAGCTGGCGATCGGCGCCGCTGCGGCGACCATCACCTACCTCGTTGGCAGCCTGATCGGAGTGAACGTCTAAATGTTGCCACTTCCGCCAGACCCCATTCTCTTCTCGATCGGCCCGCTTGCGATTCGCTGGTACGGCATCCTCTATGCGGTCGGCCTCATCGTTGCGTATCGCTTCATGGTGCGTGAAGCGAAGCGGCGCAAGCTGAACGATGAACTGATCACAAATGGTCTGATCGTCATCGCAATCGCCGCGCTTTTTGGTGGTCGTCTCTATCACGTGATTGACGCGTGGGATCGCTATTCGGCGAATCCGATCGGCGCACTCATTCCGCCGTATGAGGGGCTCGGCGCGCCGGGCGGTCTCATCACGGGCGTGATCGCCCTGGCGATCCTGCTGCGCCACTGGCGCCAGTCGCCGTGGGGCTGGCTGGATGTTGCGGGCCCCGCCGTCCTTGTGATGCAGGCGATCGCGCGATGGGGGAATTGGTTCAATCAAGAACTCTACGGGCTGCCGACGGATCTTCCATGGGGAATTGCTATTGATTGCGCGTATCGAACGTATGAGACGAGTTGCAGTGTGATCGGTGATACTGCGCGCTTCCACCCCCTCTTCCTCTATGAATCACTCTCTGGCCTCGCTGGTGCGCTGCTCCTCCCCGCACTCGGGCAGCGGCTGAAAGGAAAAATTGTCCCTGGCCTGATCGGCCTCTCTGCACTCGCCTGGTACTCGGTCACTCGAATCCTCCTTGAAGGGCTGCGACTTGAGAATTGGAAGCTCGGCGAAACTCCCACCGCATACTTCGCGATGGGCGGAGTCTTCCTGGTCACGCTGCTGGTTGCTGCCGTTCGCGTTCGCTCGGCGCTGCCGAAGGGCGCAGAGGTGAAGCGCGCAACGGTGAAGCGGAAGCGGCGCTAGGATCTAGCCAGCGGCAGAGAGTAGTTGGAGGGAACATGGCAGGGATTCAGCGACGCAAGGTCACCGTCATTGGCGCAGGAAACGTTGGTGCCACGACCGCACAGCGCATCGCCGAGTCGGGCCTCGCCGATGTGGTGCTCGTTGATATCGTGGAGGGGCTGCCACAGGGGAAGGGGCTCGACCTTGCCGAAGCGGCTCCAATTATGGGGCATGACGCGTGCATCACGGGGACGAATAACTACGACGACACGAAGGGTTCGGACATCATCGTGGTGACCAGCGGCATCGCCCGCAAGCCAGGGATGAGCCGCGATGATCTGATCAGCACGAACGCTGGCATTGTCCGGAGCGTGGTGACCGAGGCGACGAAGCGTTCACCAGATGCGATCCTCGTGGTCGTGACGAACCCGCTCGACGCAATGTGCTACGTGGCGCTTAAGGCCTCTGGCTTCCCTAAGAAGCGCGTGATCGGCATGGCCGGGACGCTCGACTCCGCGCGGTTCCGCCACTTCATTGCAATGGAGACTGGCGTCAGCGTTGAGGATGTGCGCGCCTTTGTGCTTGGCGGACACGGCGACACGATGGTGCCGCTCCCGCGCTTCTCTGCCGTTGGCGGCATTCCGCTCCCGGAGATGCTGAGCGCTGATCGCATTGAGGCGATCGTGAAGCGTACTCGCAGCGGTGGAGCTGAGGTCGTGGAGCTGCTGAAGACGGGGAGCGCCTTCTACGCTCCCGCAGCCGCCACCTTTGAAATCGTGGAGAGCATCCTCCTTGATCGACGCCGCCTGATCCCGTGTGCCGCGTACCTTGAGGGTGAATACGGCGTGCAGGGCCTCTACGTTGGGGTGCCGGTCGTGATCGGTGCGAGCGGCATTGAGCGGATCGTGGAGATCAAGCTCACCGCAGAGGAGAGTGCCGCATTCAAGAGGTCGGCCGATTCGGTCGCGGAGCTGATCGCGCTCCTCTAGTCGCCCTTAGAGCCGGCTGGCGTAGCCCTTAGAACCAGCGGGTGGTGATGACCTTCTTGGTGGTGTAGAACTCCACGCCGTCGCGACCCGTGGCGTGCAGGTCGCCGAAGAAGCTCTTCCTGCGTCCGCTGAAGGGGAAGAAGGCCATCGGCGCGGCAACACCAACATTCACGCCGAGCATCCCTGCGGGTGCGCGTCGCTTGAACTCGCGTGCTGCGCGACCGGATGCGGTGTAGATGGAGCCGGCGTTGCCGTACTCGTTCGTCTCCACCATCATTCGCAGCGCTTCGTCTAGATCCTTCGCATAGAGGACGGAGAGGACTGGACCGAAGACCTCCTCGCGCGCAAGCGGCGAACTCTCCTCAATGCTCAGCATCGTTGGCCCCACGAAGTAGCCCTTCGCTGGGCCCGTGCCGCGTCCGTCGCGGATCATCTTCGCGCCAGCGGCAACCCCTTCGTCCACGAGACGGTGAACTCGCTCGCGCGCCTCGCCTCGAATCACAGGACCGAGCGTTACCCCTTCATCAAGTCCGAAGCCCATCTTGATCGTATCGGCGTGTGCAACCAACTTTGGGAGGAGTCGCTCGCGCGCCTCGCCAACGACGGTGAGGACGGATCCGGCGAGGCAGCGCTGCCCCGCGTTGCCGAACGCCGACTCGGCGATGTTGGGGACGCTCTGCTCGAGCACCGCGTCTGGCATGGCGATGATGTGATTCTTTGCACCGCCGAGCGCCTGCACGCGCTTCCCGTTCTTGGCGGCGGCCTCGTAGACGATCCGGGCAACGCGCTCTGACCCAACGAAGCTCACCGCGTCAACGCCCGGGTGGCTGATCAGTTCGCTCACCGCCTCCACGGTGCCGTGGACGAGGCTCACCACGCCCGCGGGGATCCCCGCCTCTTCGCAGAGTTCCACGATGCGTTGTGAGGCGAGTGGTGTGCGCTCAGACGGCTTCAGGATGAAGCTGTTGCCGCAGGCGATGGCGAGTGGGAGCATCCACATCGGCACCATGAAGGGGAAGTTGAACGGGGTGATCCCCGCCACAACGCCAACGGGGAAGCGCACCATCTCTGAGTCGATCCCGCGGGAGACCTGGTCAAGGTTCTGGCCCATCAGCAGGGTCGGGGCGCCACAGGCAAAATCAACGACCTCAATGCCGCGGCGCACCTCGCCTGCCGCATCAGAGAAGACCTTCCCGTTCTCTGTGGTGACAAGCTTGGTGAGCGCCTCGCGGTTATCAAGGAGCGCCTCGCGCAACTTGAAGAGATAGGTGGCGCGCTCGGGTGGCGGCATCTCGCCCCACTCATGTGCGGCGGCGCGCGCGCCGGCAACGGCGGCGGCAACGTCGGCGGCGTTAGAGAGCGGGACGTAGGCGAGCACCTGCTCTGTTGCCGGGTTCGGTACGGCGAGCGTCTCACCTGAGGTGGAGGCGACCCAGCGCCCGGCGATGAAGTTCTTCAGCGTCTCAGGCGACCTCTGCGCGGCGAGGTGTTCAACGTTCATGGGCATAGCGGCATTCTGACGCAGGCTTGACGCCCGTGCCGCGGGGCGCCGAATCCTCGCACGCTGCGCGGCAGTGCGGCTATTCTCTCTAGGAGCGGTCGCTTGATCGGGCAGCGGAGGGGGTCTCATGACGGCAGAGAAGGGTCACGGCGGGGCGAGCGGCGGGATGAGCGGCGCAGAGATGGTCGCCCTCTCCAAGCGGCACACTATGACCGAGTGGTCGCCACAGGCGTCGGCGAATCCGATCCCGATCGCCCGCGCCAAGGGCTCCTGGTTCTGGACGCCAGAGGGTGACAAGTTCCTTGATTTCAACAGCCAGTTGATGTGCACCAATATTGGTCACGGCGATGAGCGCGTCCTTGCGGCGATCACCGAACAGGCGTCGAAGCTCGCCTACGCAAATCCGTTCATGGCAACGGAGCCGCGCGCGCGACTCGGCGCGAAGCTCGCGGAGATTACGCCTGGCGACATTGACGCCTTCTTCTTCACCAACGGCGGCGCAGAGGCGGTAGAGAACGCCTTCCGGATTGCGCGGCTCTTCACCGGCCGACACAAGATCGCGGCGCGCTATCGCTCGTATCACGGTGGCACCATGGGCGCCCTGACCGCCACGGGCGATCCGCGTCGCTGGTTCACTGAGCCTGGCATGCCTGGCGTCTTCCGCATCCCCGACTTCCACGAGTTCGGCGCCGACGCGCCCCGCCCCGCCGCCGAGGTGCTCGCCGAGACGGAGAAGATCCTGAAGTTTGAGGGGCCCCACACGGTTGCGGCGATCATCGTGGAGACCGTGGTCGGGACGAACGGCATCCTCATTCCGCCTGACGGCTACATGCAAGGGCTGCGCGAGCTCTGCGATCGCTACGGCATCCTGCTGATCGCCGATGAGGTGATGGGCGGCTTCGGTCGCACCGGCAAATGGTTCGCCGTGGATCACTGGGGGGTTGTCCCCGACTTGATCACCATGGCGAAGGGCCTGACGAGCGCCTATGTGCAGCTCGGTGCGCTCGGCATGCGCCGACACATCGCGGATCACTTCGCGGAGAAGGTTTTTGGCGCGGGCCTCACCTACAACAGCCATCCGCTCGCCTGTGCAACGGCGCTCGCAACGATCGCCGTCTATGAGGAGGACGGCCTCATTGAACGCTCCGCGAAGAGTGGGAAGACGCTGCGCGCGCACCATCAGCGGATGAAGGCGAAGCACCCCTGCGTTGGGCCGATCCGCAACATCGGGCTCTTCGGCATCATTGAGCTCGTTCGTGATCCAAAGCTCGGCACGCCGATCGCCGGATTCAATGAGACGGCGCCAGAGATGGTCGCGTTGGGGAAGTTCTTCCGCGCCAACGGTCTCTACACGATGGTTCGCTGGAACGGCTTCTTCACCAACCCGCCACTCAACGTGAGCGACGAGGAGTTTGACTTCGCCTTTGACGTGATCGATCGCGGACTCTCGGAGGTTGACGCGGCGCTCGGTCTCGCCTGATGTGCGCTGCACATCAGAACGGCACCCCTATCGGCGCGGACCCGATCGCGCCAGTCCTTGTGCGCGTGGTGCGCGGCGGCATCGTTGAGGCGCTGCATCGTGGCGACGTTGCCGTTGTGGGGGACGGTGGAGCACTGCGCGCATCGCTCGGTGCAGCCGATCGTTTGATCTCACTCCGTTCCGCGATCAAGCCCTTCACCACCGTTGCGGTGCTCCTCGCTGTGGAAGCTGCCGGTGGCGAGATGAGTGATGAGGCGATCGCCCTCTCCTCGGCGAGCCACGCCGGTGCGGACGAACATGTTGCGGTGGCGCAGGCGATGATCCCGCGCTACGGGCTCGACCCATCCCTCTTGGTGCATGGGCGACCATCGCCACTCCGTAGTGGTGCGAGCGGCAATCTGTTGCAGCACATGTGCTCGGGGCAGCACCTTTCACTGCTGCTGCTGGCGCATTCCATTGGCGTTGAGGGGCGTGGCTACGACGACTACGCGCACCCGGTGCAGGTGCGACTCCGCTCCGTTGTGGGCGAGTTGCTCAGCGTCAACCTTGACGATGCGCCGTGGGGGATGGACGGCTGTGCGATCCCTACGTACGCCGTTCCGCTCCACGCTGCGGCAGAGGGGGCGCGCCGCTGGGCGAATCCTGGTACCTCGGGCTTACGCCCTGAGCTCGTGGCGGCACTAACTCGCGTACGCGCGGCGGCGATCGCACACCCGCGCCTGATTGCGGGCGGTGGCTTCCTTGACACCGATCTGATCCGCAGCGGTGAGGGGCTTGTAGTGGCGAAGCAGGGGGCCGAGGGGCTCTGCCTAGTTGGCGCACCGGGGATCGGCATTGCGCTACACACCGACGATGGTGACGCCGCCGCGCGCGCCGGCCGTGTGGCCACCGTAGCCACGCTGCGTGCCGTAGGTGCGAAGGTTGCGAGCGCCGCATCGCTCGACTCGCATCGTGTGGTGCAGATCCCAGATCCGCGTGGCGGCGTACCGCTCGCCCAGGCGGAGGCGGCCGCAGCCTTTGATGCGCTGCGGCTGAAGTAGCCGTGCCGCCCACGCGGATGCGACCGAGCGAGGCCTGGCAGGTCCTTTCGCTTCCACCTGCGCCAACGGTTGAGTCGGTGAAGCGTGCGTATCGCAGCCTTGCAAAGTCGCTTCACCCAGATGCGGCCGGCCTCACGACAAAGCCGGCGAAGTTCGCTCGCCTCACGGAGGCGTATGAGGTGGCGCTCGCCGATGCACTTGCGGCGGGTCGTCGCGGTGCGCCGCCGGCTCGCACTGCACCGTCGGCTCGCACAGTGCCAGCAGCACCTTCGGCGCGCGCGCGCGTTCCGCGTGCGGAGTATCGCTCAGGTGCGGACGAGCGTCCGCGTGCGCGACCAGGCTCAACCACCTATGACGGGGCCAGCACGAGTGACGAGGATCAGGTCTGGGTCGGTGCAGAGTGGGTCGGCGCGGACTCAGGCACCTACTGGAGGGTGAATCCGAAGGAGTACGCTGATCCACGCAAGCATGGCGCGGAGTATCGTGCGCGCGGCAAGCGCCCAGTCCGTCGCGATCAACGCGCAGCGCGCACAAGCGCGTTTCCTGATCCAACAGTGCGCAGCTACGCAGGTAGAGCTGAGTGGCCACGCATTGAGTGGCGACTCTTCTACGCGCTGGTCGCCTGGTCTCCACTCTTGATCGCGGAGCCGCACCTCCCAGGTCTCTCAATTGAACTGTTCGTGCTCGCCTTCCTGATGTTGGCGCCGCGCCTCGCCTGGTCCGGTGCACGCGGGAGTGCCGCCCTTCTCGCGGTCGCCCTCCCCTGGTCGCTTGCCGGCACGTTCGGACTCCCACTCCCTTCGAGTGACGGGGTGGGCCTTCTCGTGGCGCTGATCTGGGGCTCGGCCTACCTTGCGGGCGCGCTCCTCTCGTGGAGCGGGAGAACCTCGCCGCGGCCGTGGCTCCGCCGCGACGCGGGGTAGGATTCACGCATGAGTGCCACCACGAGCGCCGTCTCCAAAAGAGCCGTCTCCAAGAGCGCCGCACTCACCGCAGCGGCCCAGGAGTATCTGCTCGTCTTCCGTTCGCACGTTGATGAGGAGGGGGTGACACCGAGCCTCGTTGCGAAGGACCTTGCGGTGAGCAAGCAGGCGGCGGCGGAGATGTTCAGGCGTCTCGCCGACGACAAGTTGATTTCAAGTTGCACGGGACATGCGCGCCTCTGGAGGCTCACCGTCGCAGGCGAGGCGGCGGCGGATTCAATCTTCCGTCGCCACGCACTGATTGAGTGGCTCCTTACCGGTGTGGTCGGCCTCTCGTGGGCGGCGGCCAACGCTGAGGCGCGTCGCCTGCACGCGGCGATCTCTCCCGCGTTTGAGGCGCGTCTCGATGAGATGCTCGGACACCCAGAGACCTGTCCGCACGGGAATCCAGTCGACCGCGCCACCGAGGCGCGTCGTCCGAAGGGGCGGCCGCTCGCGGCGCTTGAGGCGGGTGAGTCGGCCGTGATCTATCGCATCACGGAAGCGGCGGAGGCGGACGGTGCACTGCTCAGCTACCTCGAGGCGCGCGGCCTTGTTCCGGGTGCGCCCGTCTCCGTCCTGTCACGCAGTAGTTCGCTTGACTCACTCACGCTCGACGGACCGATCGGTCGCGCCACGCTCGGCCTACGCCCAGCAGCGCTCGTGCACGTCCTGCAGGGGAGCGTGGATCAGGGGCTCTTCCATAGAATCCCAGGCGGCGCCGCATGACGGATCAGGTTCGCGTTCGCATTGCGCCGAGTCCAACCGGTCCCTTCCACATTGGGACGGCGCGTACCGCGCTCTTCAATCTCCTCTACGCCCGCAGAAACGGCGGCACCTACATCGTGCGCGTGGAAGACACGGATACCGCCCGCTCTTCGGCAGAACACGAGCTAGACATCCTTGAAGGACTGCGCTGGCTCGGCCTTGAGGCGGATGAGGGGGTCGTGGCGGCTGGAGAAGAGCGTGGCGATCGTGGTCCGTATCGCCAGTCGGCGCGTAGCCCGCGCTATGCGGAGGTCGCGGCGGACCTTCTTGCCCGTGGGCTTGCGTATTACTGCTTCTGCACGAGTGCCGAACTTGACGCGGAACGAAGTGCCCGCGAGAAGGCAAAGTTGCCACCGCGCTACTCCGGACGCTGTGCTGCAATTCTGGTTGACGACGCGGCGCGAAGGATCGCAGCGGGGGAGTCTGCTGCGCTCCGATTCCGGATCAAGCCAGGTGTTGTGGTCATTGAGGATCTCGTTCGCGGGCGAGTTGAGATTGATGCCGAGGCACTCGGTGGTGATCTCGTTATCCTCCGGGCCGATGGGAGTCCGCTGTATCACTTCACCGTTGTCGTAGACGATGCGGACATGGGGATCACGCATGTGATCCGCGGTGAGGATCACCTCTCCAACACGCCGAAGCACATCCTTCTCTTCCACGCGCTCGGCGTTCCGCTGCCAAAGTTCGCCCACCTTCCACTCATCCTTAATCCAGATCGCACGAAGATGAGTAAGCGAAAGAGCCAGACGGCGATCTCCGACTATCGCGCTGAAGGCTTCCTGAAAGAGGCCATCATCAACTTCTTGGCACTCCTCGGCTGGTCGACTGGCAGTGAGGACGAGATTCTCAGCGTGGGTGAGATCCAAGAGCGTTTTAACCTAGAGCACGTACAGAAGGCGGGGGCGGTCTTTGACCGGACGCGTCTGGAGTGGATCAACGGTCAGTGGATTCGGAAGTTGAGTCACGACGATCTACTGGAGCGGCTGCGGCCCTTCTATGCAAAGGCGGCGGCCGAGGGACGCATCGCGCGACCTGCGCGTGACGAAGAGATCGCCGCACTCCTCCCACTGATCAGGGAGCGTATCCCGCTCCTCTCTTCGGCGATTGAGTTGACCGACTTCCTCTTCGCCGAGACATTGCAGTACGATCCAGCGCTGCTGGTCCCAAAGCGTTGGGAGGCGGCGACCGCACTGCGTGGGCTGGAGGCGGCGCGGCCACTGATCGTCGCGGGGATCGGAGAGGGCGACGCACCACTCCTTGAGGCTGCAGATCCGCTTGAGGCGCAGCTGCGTGAACTCGCCGAGAGAGAGGGCTGGAAGGCGGGCGACCTCTTCATGGCACTGCGTGCCGCGGTAACCGGCAGAACCGCCACCCCACCGCTCTTTGACAGCATGCGTCTACTTGGTCGAACCGCCGTCCTCGCGCGGATCGATCTGGCGATCGGCCTACTTCGTGCCACGTGAGCTGGCGCAGCGTGAGCTATCGCCGCGTTAATGGGCGACGGCAAAGGTAGGGTCGTGAAGAGCGAGTCGACGCGCATCCTCCTTGTTGAAGATGAGCGGTCGCTTCGAGAGGCGCTCGCTGATGCGTTGAGTGCAGACGGCTTTACCGTAGAGCAGGCGGCTACCGGCGCCGCTGGACTCGCCGCCTTCCGCGCGAATCCGCCCGACCTCGTCCTCCTTGACCTGATGCTTCCAGAGATGGGTGGAATTGAGGTCTGTCGCGCGATCCGCTCCAACTCCAAGGTGCCGATCATCATGGTGACGGCGAAGGCCTCGGAGACTGATCGCATTGCTGGATTGGATCTAGGTGCGGATGATTACGTGACGAAGCCTTTCTCCGCACGAGAACTTTCCGCGCGCATTCGCGCCGTGCTGCGGCGTGGTACTAGCACGCCACCTGCGCAGGGGGAGCGACTGATCAAGATTGGTGAGGCGGAGATTGACCTTGAGGGGCAGCGCATCCTCCGCAACGGCGGGGTGGTGCACGTGAAGCCGAAGGCGTTCCAGCTGCTCGCCTTCCTGATCCAGAACGCGGGTCGCGTCTACAGTCGCGAGCAGCTACTCGATCGCGTCTGGGGCTACGACTATGCGGGAGAGACGCGCACGGTGGATGTTCATATGCACGCCCTTCGCCGCGCCATTGAGGCGACCCCCGCGAATCCGACTGCGTTGCAGACGGTCCGCAACATCGGCTACGTGCTGCGCCGCAGCGCCTGAGCGGGGCCCGCTCGTCGCGGGGCGGGCGGCGCGGGTAGGATGACCGCATGAGAATCGGAAGCCTCTTCTTCAGCACGCTCCGGGAGGACCCCGCCGACGCGGAGATGCCCTCTCACCGCCTGCTGCTGCGCGCCGGCTACATCCGCCCGCTCGGCGCCGGGATCTATTCGCTACTGCCGCTCGGCATGCGCGTCAATATGCATGTGACGCAGGTGGTTCGCGAAGAGATGAACGCGATCGGCGCCCAGGAGATGTTGATGCCGGTTGTCCACCCGGCCGACCTCTGGCGCGAGACGGGACGGTACGATCAGATCGGTCCAGAGATGGGGCGCTTCAAGGATCGCGGTGGTCGCGACATGGTGCTGGCGATGACGCACGAAGAGGTGGTCGCCGATCTGCTGCGCAAGTTGGTCAGCTCCTGGCGCCAGCTCCCACAGCAGGTTTATCACTTCCAGACGAAGTGGCGCGATGAGCCGCGTTCGCGTGGCGGACTCATTCGCGTGCGCGAGTTCACCATGAAGGACGCCTACTCCGCCGACCGTGATGAGGCGGGACTCGACCACTCCTACAACCTCTACTATCACGCCTACACGCGCATCTTCGCGCGCCTTGGCCTCAAGACGATCGCGGTCGCGAGCGACGTGGGGATGATGGGCGGATCGCAGGCGCACGAGTTCATGGCCTTCAGTGAGTTCGGTGAAGATACGCTGGTCATCTGCGACAGTTGCAAGAGTGCGTCAAACCGTCAGGTCGCCCAGGTGCGAAAGGCGACCCCAGCAAGTGAGGCGCCGCTCCCGTTGGAAGAGGTAGCGACGCCGAACGCCCCCACCATTGAAGCGCTTGCCGCACAGCTCCATATTGGCCAGGAGCAGACGGCGAAGGTGGTCTTCTTCGTCGATCGGGAGGAGCGCCTGATCGTTGCGATCGTGCGCGGCGATGATGACGTGGAGGAGACGAAGTTGACGAATGCGATTGGCGCACGTGACCTGCGCCCCGCGCGTGAAGAGGAGATTCGTGCCGGCAATATGGTGCCAGGCTACGCCTCGCCGATCGGCGCTTCGCGCGCGCTGGTAGTGGTGGATGACCTCGCCGCCGCCTCTGCGAACCTTGTCGCCGGTGCGAACAGGGAGGGGTACCATTTGAAGAACGTGAACATTCCGCGCGACTTCACCCCCGACCACATCGTGGACATCGCCTCGGTAAAGAGCGGCGATCGGTGCCTCACCTGTGGCGATCCGCTGCGGCTCGAGAAGGGGATTGAGGTCGGCAACATCTTCAAGCTGGGCACTCGTTACACCGCCGCGCTCGGCGCCGAGTTCCTCGACGAAGGGGGCGTAAAGCGCCCGATCATCATGGGTTCGTATGGGATCGGCATTGGGCGGGCGGTCGCCTGCATCGCCGAGGCGCATCACGATGAGAAGGGGCTCGCCTGGCCAGTTGCCGTTGCGCCGTTTGATGCGCACGTGGCGCTCCTGGGAGCGAGCAAAGATCCACGCGTTGAGGCCTCAGCAACTGCGCTTGAGGCGGCCGCCGTAGCGGCGGGCCTAGAACTTCTGGTTGATGATCGCAACGAGTCACCCGGTGTGAAGTTCGCCGATGCGGAGCTGCTCGGGGCACCGTGGACGGTGACGATTTCACCACGCTCGATCGACGCGGGTGGTGCTGAGATGACGCGCCGCACCGATGGGGAGCGGAGCGTTGTGCCGCTTGCAGAGGTTACGGAGCGAATCGTGGCGGCGAAGCGTGCTGAGCGCGAGCAGATTGAGGCGGACCTCTCTGCGCGGGGTTTCCCGCCAGTCTATTCCGCCCCCTCAACTACAGGATGATTGACGCGCTCAGCCCAGCCCTACTCTTCGCCGCAGTCTTCGCACTGGTCGTCCTCGTTCTGGCCGTCACACTCCGTCGGCGCAGCCTGGAGAGTGACGACAGCGCCTCCCGCGCACTCCGTGAAGGGGAGCGTGCCGATCGCGAGGCGGCACGTGCTGAACGTCGCACGCAGCGACTCGATGCCCTCCTTGATGCGACCGACGACGCGGTCCTCCGCGTGCGCTCAGACCTGATCATTCGTGCCGCCAGCCCCTCGTGCCGGGAGATCCTGGCGCGCGAGGCTGAAGACTTGCGCGGGCGCCCGCTCATTGAGGCAACGGTTGACTATCGACTTGAAGTGCTTGCGCGCGCGGCGCTCGGCGGGACGATTTCCCGTGGCGAGATCTCGCTACGGGACCTTCGGTCGGGTCACTCTGATGAGGTGCGCCACGTTCAGGTCACGGCGGCGCCAGACGGCGACGATGGCGCCTGGATCCTCTTGCGCGACCTGACCGAAATTGTTCGCCTGCGGCAGATTCGCTCGGAGTTCGTTGACAACCTCTCTCATGAGCTCCGCACCCCGCTCAGCACAATCCGGCTCCTCGCGGAGTCGATCGCCGCCGCCGAGGCGCGTGGTGACGCGAGCGGCAACCGAGAGCGTGCCGCGCAGATTGAGGTGGAGGTACTCCACCTCGTCCAGATGGCCGATGAGATGCTCGATCTTGCAACGCTTGAGGCGGGCGAAGTGTCGCTTCGCATCGCCCCAGTGGACCTCGTGGAGCTCGCGCAGGAGGTTGCAGCTCGCTTCACTCCTGTCGCCACGCAGCACGGCGGCAAGATCCTCGTAGAGGAGGGGGATAGCGGCCCGTGGATCGTTCCTGGAGATCGTGATCGACTGCGCCAAGTGCTGGCCAATCTCGTTCATAACGGCGTAAAGTACAGCCGACCGGAGGGGGTGGTGGCGATTCGGATCGCTACACCACCCGGAACAGAGGGGGACTCCTTCGTAGAGATTCAGGTGTCGGACCAGGGGATCGGGATCGAGCGTCGTCATCTGCCCCGCATCTTTGAACGCTTCTATACCGTTGAGCGCGTTGCAAACGAAGTGGCGTCGGTCGGTGGCGCGGGGACAGGTCTCGGCCTTGCGATTGCGCGGCACGCGGTGCTCCGTCACGGCGGGACGATAGTGGTGGACTCAACCGTTGGCGTAGGCACCACGTTTACGATTCGCCTCCCACGCCACTGAGTTCTGCGTGAGGAGTTCACCGATCGGTCGCGCCGCAGTCGCTGCGGGGCGCCCCCTTCGGCTCGCACATCGTGGACTACATCAGATAGAGGCGGGAGTTGCTGAGAACTCGCGTGCCGCGCTGCTCGCCGCGGCGGCGTCAGATCTTGATGGTGCTGAGTTTGATGTGCGTACCTCCGCGGATGGTGTGCCGCTCCTTCTCCACGATGAGACGCTGCTTCGTACCCACGGAGATCCACGGCGTGTAGCCGAGGTGCCCGCCGATGAACTGATCGCACTCGGCCTTGTCACCCTTCACGAAGTGCTGACGCAGTTGCCTCTAGGCTTCCTCCTTGACGTTGAGTTAAAGGGGCTGCCGCAGGCGGGCCTCTTTCAAGTGGTTCGTGAGCTGCGCGGCGATGAGGCGCACGGCCTCCTCTTCTCGAGCTTCAACCTTGCAGTGTTGCAAGAGGTTCGGAGGGAGGCGCCAGGGTGGCCACTCTGGCTCAACGTTGAGGGAGAGCTACCAGCGGCCGTGAGGGCTGTAAGGAGTGCGCGTGAACTTGACGTTGCTGGTGTGGCGGTAGAGAAGGGACTCCTTGCGACGCCTCTCGCAGACGAGATCCTCACCGCAGGCCTTGAACTCGCCGCATGGACCCTGCGCTCCCGCAGCGATCGGGAGTGCCTCACGCGACCAGGGCTCGTCGCCGCATGTCTGGAGGGTGAGGCGGTCTAGCGCTCCTCTTTCGGCGCACGAAAGAGCGATGGCGGGGCAATCGTCACGAGGCGTCCGGCGCCCGCGGCAACACCGGTTGGCAGGTCAATCCTGATCAGCGCCCCCTTCTCAACGACAACTCCCTGAACGCCAGTGAGTTCGGTGAGGAGTCGGCTGAGATTCGGCTCGTGGCCAACGAGCGCGATTCTTGCCACTCCCTTTTGCTCCATCATGCGCGCCAGTTGCGGGAGCGCCGGTCCATCAGCCAGCCGCTCGTCACTCGCCGCCGGGACCTCAAGGACGGCGGAGAGGACGGCTGCGGTCTCAGCACAGCGTCGAGCGGGGGAGTGGCGGATCTCATCAATCGCTGTCTCCGCGGCGAGCATCGTGGCGGCGAGTCGTGCCGCCTGCTTCACCCCCTTGCCGCTGAGTGGTCGCTCGGCATCAGGACCGATCCATTCGGATGGATCGCCCGCATCCGCGTGGCGGATCAGATAGAGGGTCTGCGCGGCGCGCGCGGTCCGGTCAGGGCTCACGGATTGAGGTCTTCCACCTCGCCAGAGACAAGGTAGACGATATCTTCCGCAATGTTCGTGGTGCGGTCACCGATGCGTTCAAGGTAGTGCGCCGCAAAGAGGAGGCGCGTGCCACGCTCTACGTTCCCCTTATCCGCCTCCATCAGTGCGATGCACTCATCAAAAGATTGTCGGTAGAGCGCATCGATCTTGTCGTCGCTCACCGCCACCTCGCGTGCGCGGACCGCGTCGGTGTTCACAAGGGCGAGTAGGACACCGTGGAGTTGTGCCGCAGCGAGCTCACCGATCTCTGGGAGGTTGAGGTAGCGCTGGAGGGCCGGTTCTGGCGCAAGCTGCTTCGCAACCTTTGCAACGGATGCGGCGTGGTCGGCGATTCGCTCCAGCTCATATGCAACGTGGTGCATAGTGAGCAGGTTACGAAGGTCGCGCGCAACCGGGCTCTGCGTGGCGATCGCCACCGTGATCGCGCTGATCACTTCATGCTGCATCGCATTGATCTGGCGATCGTTGACGATGATCTTCTCCGCGAGCGCCGCATCGTGTGTGGTGAGGGCGGTCAGCGCGTCACGGATTGCCCCTTCGGCGAGGCTCCCCATGCGCACGATGATCTCCTTGATCGCTCGCAACTCACGGTCAAGGGGGTCACGAGCCCCCTGTGGGGCTGGCGATGGACCGGCGGCGCTGGCTGAGCGCGCAAGGATCTCGTTGATCTCGCTCTTGACTCGATCAGGCTCCTTCGCTTCACTCATCTCTGCTCCTCTCCAGGGTCTCCCCTGATTGGTTAGCCACATCGTACCGCGCCGCTAGGATGGCGGGGTGAAGCGGAGTGACTCTGGCCCAGCAGCTCAGCGACGCGCCTCGCGGCGTAGCGGCCCACGTGAACGCGTGGTTAACGCCCTCCCACCACGCATCGGGGCGGTCGCCGACATCGGCTCAAACTCCATCCACCTCCTCATTGCGATCACGGATGGCGCTCGTCTCGGTGTGCTCACCGATGAGTCGATCCCCTCGGATCTCGGTCGACTCGTAGAGCGTCGCGAGGAGATTGGCGGGAGGGCGACTGGCGAGGTGGTGGAGGCGCTCGAACGCTTCCGCGCACGCGCGTTGCGCCTCGGCGCGCACTCGCTCTCCGTTGTGGCAACCGAGCCGCTGCGCCGCGCAAAGGATCGCGCCGAGGTGCTCAAGGAGATTCGCGATCGGCTCGGTCTGACGCCACTCGTCCTCTCACACGAAGAGGAGGGGCTACTCACGGTGCTTGGCCTGATCCACCCACACGATCGCACCACCCCGCTCTTGGTTGGCGATATTGGTGGCGGCTCTACGGAGATTGTTAACCTCTCGCCAGGGCGCGCGCCCGTTGCTCACGGCTTCTCAATTGGCTCGTCGCGACTGATGGCGCGCGTGGACTACGGAGATCCGCCGAAGCTTCGTGAGTGGCGCGCGCTCCGAGACCACGCACATAACGCCTTCACCCTGCTCGCCGCGAGTGAGGCGAAGCGGCTGGTCCTTGTTGGCGGAACCGCCACGCGCCTGCTGAAACTTGTCCCCGAGACACTCCTTACACATGCGGTGCGCCCAGCCGATCTGCGCCTGATGGGGGAGCGTCTCGCTGCACTAACCGCATCAGAGATCGCAAGCGCCTATGTAATTTCAGAGCGTCGTGCGCGCCTCCTCCCCGCCGGACTCGCCATCCTTGAGGCGCTGCTCCAGCAGGCGGATGTGACCGATTTGCGAGTGGATGGTGGTGGGATTCGCGAAGGGGTGATCAAGGCGGAGGCGCTCGGCGGACCTTCTTGGCGTAGCCAGTTGAGCGATCTGGTCAGCGCGCAGCGATAGCGCGTTCCTCTTTAGATTGACTGCTCGGCCGCAAGTTTGACTCAGCCGCAAGGTGACGCTGCAACTCTTGCGCAAGGGCTTCAACCTCTTCCTCCCTCAGATCTTGGAGAAACTCAAGCTCAAGTTCACACCAGGCGACCCGCTCCGATGTGATCTGGTCAATCGTGAGATGGCCAACGGTGCGCGAGCCTTTCAGTAGCGGCCAGCTCTGGCGCCGCTGCTGCAGCTGTACCAGCTCACGTAGTTCGGTGGCGACCAGATCACCGAGTTCGCGCATGATCTGTGCCGGGATCTCATCTCCTGCAGCCTCGATCTCCTCGCGATGGTGGAGTGCACCGCTGCGCTGCGCGTTGCGCTTCAGTGTGTAGAGCGTGGCGGAGCCTGCCACCTCTCTTCGGCGAAGCGCCCAGCCGCGTGCGGCGAGTACGCCCGCGCGGTCGAGATACGTGTCGAGAATCTGCGCCACCGGCAGCTCAGAGCCGAGACTCCACCCCTCGGGGAGCGCGGGAGCATTCGGGAGCGTGGCGAGATACTTTAGCTCGCGTTCGTAGCCCATCGCTACAAGACTTCGCCCGCGGCCGCGGAGCGTAGCGCCAGGTTCTTGAACTCCGTGAAGCTTGAGGCGGCAACTCCCTCTGGATCCATCTCTTCGCGGCGCAGCCAGGCGCCGTCTGGTTGCAGCAGCCAGGTGTTGCGAACATCGTTGAGGAGGATGCGGAACAGCTCTTCGCAGCGTTGGATTGAAACCTGATCAAGGAGTGGGAAGAGCACCTCTACGCGACGGTCAAGGTTTCGATCCATCAGGTCTGCACTCCCAGCGAACCACTCAGAGCGCCCGTCAAACTGGAAGTGATAAAGGCGACTGTGTTCAAGAAACTCTCCGATGATCGATCGGATGCGTAGGCGATCGCCGTGTCGGTCCGGATCAGGGACGAGACCGCACATGCCGCGCACAACTAGGTCAATGCGTACTCCCTGCGCCGCCGCGCTGTCAAGGAGATCAATCATTTCAATGTCCACGAGCGCGTTCATCTTCGCTGCAATATACGGGCTCCCACCCTTTGCAGCGTCGGCCACCGCACCGAGGATTCGCTCGCGGAGCGCATCGCGGAGTCGGGTCGGGGCGACGAGGAGGCGCTGGTAGTTAGGGTGCTTGGAGAGGCCGGTCAGATAGTTGAAGAGGGCGCTGAGATCGTCACTGAAGGCGATCTCCGCGGTGAAGAGCGAGATGTCGGTGTAGAGGCGCGCAGTTCGTGGGTTGTAGTTGCCAGTGGAGAGGTGTACGTAGCGTCGGATCACCCCTTCTTCGCGGCGTGCAATCAGCGTTGCCTTGCAGTGCGTCTTCAGACCGCTCATCCCGTAGAGCACGTGCGCTCCTGCCTCTTCCAGCCTTCGCGCCCACTCAATGTTCGCCGCCTCATCGAAGCGTGCCTGCAACTCCACAAGGACGACCACCTCTTTACCTGCGCGCGCCGCCTGGATTAGGTGCGAAGGGATACTGGAGTTAGCGCCCGTCCGGTAGAGCGTTGACCGGATGGAGAGCACATCAGGGTCCGCAGCGGCCTGCTGGAAGAGCCGCTCAGCGCTGGCATCAAAACTCTCATACGGGTAGTGCATGAACAGGTCGCCGCTGCGGATGACGCTGAAGAGATCGGCAGACCCATCTGGCGCCCGCGGGGCCTCTGCAATGCGGAGCGGGATCACCGGCTGCCAGGCGGGGCTACGCAGATTTGGTAGTGGGAGTGCCGCGATCTCCTCGCCCACCGTGAGGTCGAGGATGCCCTCAACGTTGGAGAGGGCGTCAGGGGTCAGCTCAAAGCCTGCAAGGAGGAGTTCACGCACTTCGCGTGGGGCGGTCGACTCAATCTCCACGCGCACGACCTTGCCGAATCGTCGCTGCCGCAGCTCCTCCTCAATGGCGGCGAGGAGGTCATCCGCCTCGCCCTCCTCCACCTCAATATCTGCGTCGCGCGTGATGCGGAAGGCGTAGGCGCCAAGCAGCTCGTGTCCAACGAATAGATCGCTAAGGTGCGCGCGGATCAACTCCTCGAGTAGGAGAGCTCGACCGTCACCGATCTGGACGAGTCGGCTAAGGATCTGCGGCACCTTGACGCGCGCAAAGAAGCGTTGACCTCGCTCTGGATCGTGGAGTTGCACGGCGAGCGAGAGGCTGAGGCTGCTGACATACGGAAACGGGTGGCTAGGATCAATGGCGAGTGGGGTGAGGACAGGGAAGATCTCCTCCTTGAATCGCGCAGTGAGGCGCTCTTGTGTTGCTGGATCTATCTCGCCCCAGGTAACGATCCTGAGGCCAGCTTCAGCAAGCTCATCTATGAGTGTTCTCAAAGTGTCCTGCGCTGCGGTGGAGAATATCTTTGCTGCATCCCGAATCGCGCGAATCTGTTCCGCTGGAGTTCGTCCGTCTGCGCCAGGAACTCTGACTCCCGCATCAATCTGCTCGCGGATCCCAGCGACGCGTACGCTGAAGAACTCATCAACGTTGGAGGCAACGATGCCGAGGAACCTGAAGCGATCTAGGAGCGGCTTTCGCGAATCCTGCGCCTCGTAGAGGACGCGGGCGTTGAAGGCGAGCGCTGAAAGTTCTCGGCTAACGATCGGGCGCACTGGGCTCTGATGATATTTGCTACTCATGTCCTCGTACTGAGACAGACCGCACAAGGGCAGTTCTTCCGAAGGAGCGTCCAAGTGTAGTAGCCGGTTCGATGCCCATCCGCCCAGAAGAGGCAGAGCGCGTAACTGCCGATGAGTTCACCGCCCGTGAAGGTGGTCTGCTGCTCGGTAAGGATAGGGTTTGCGTCGAGCCAGCCGGGGAGTCCCGCCTCCCCGCGACAGAAGGCGCAGGGGCAGAGCCAGCGCACGGCGATCCCCTCGAAGTCACTGCGGTGTCCGTCGGCCCAGTCAAGCTCAAGGCGCTGCCCTTCGCGGATGATGCGGATCGCGCTCGGGCTCTGCTCACTCTGCATATGACAAGTCTACGGGCATCACGTAAACGCCTCGTCTGGACGTCCACCTCCTCGTGCTGGCGCTCCTGCCAACCCCTACGCGGCTGGCGACGCAGTGCCGCTTGCTGTACTCCCCTGCTTGTTGGCGTTGGCGAGGAGGGGTAGCTCGCTCGCCTGTTCCGTGAGCCAGCGTTCGGCATCGAGCGCGGCGCGACAACCATCCCCAGCAGCCGTGACCGCCTGGCGGTAGCGGTGATCGTGCACATCTCCCGCAATGAAGACACCATCGATTGCGGAGGCGGAAGTGCTGTCGCGCACCTGCAAGTAGCCGGCCGCATCT
This sequence comes from Candidatus Limnocylindrus sp., assembly GCA_038914275.1. GTDB lineage: Bacteria > Chloroflexota > Limnocylindria > Limnocylindrales > Limnocylindraceae > Limnocylindrus. The sequence goes on along the minus strand of JBCLDV010000004.1, from coordinate 37,590 downwards.
ACGGGGAGTGCCCCGCCGAGTAGTTCCGTGTTCGGCTTGTAGCCGATCGCAACGAAGAGTCCGCCTACCGCGAGCTTCTCTGTGGCGCCGCTCACGGTGTCTTTGAGCATCAACGCCTCGGTCCTCTTCTCGCCGATGACTTCAATCACCTCGCGATTGCGATGGATCTGGATCTTCTCGTGCGCCTCTGCGCGCGCGACCATGATCTTGCTGGCGCGGAAGGTATCGCGTCGGACGAGCAGGTGCACTTTCGTTGCAAAGCGCGTGAGGAAGAGCGCCTCTTCAAGTGCTGTGTCTCCACCGCCGACCACGGCAATCTCCTCGCCCTTGAAGAAGAAGCCGTCGCATGTGGCGCAGGAGCTGACGCCACGTCCGCGTAGGCGCGTCTCTGACTCAAGGCCGAGCCAGATCGCGGAGGCGCCAGTCGCTACGATCACCGCATCCGCGGTGAACTCGCGGCCAGCACTCCACGCGCGGAAGGGTCGCTGCGAGAGGTCGACACGGTCAACGTCCTGGTCCACGACTACCGTGCCGAAACGCTCCGCCTGCGCGCGCATCTTCGCCATCAGGTCGGGCCCATCAATACCATCCGGGAACCCGGGGTAGTTCTCCACCTCACTGGTAAGCATCAACTGCCCCCCCGGTGCGTAGCCGGCGAGCATCGTTGGCGCTAACTCTGCGCGTGCCGCGTAGATCGCGGCGGTGAACCCCGCTGGACCAGAGCCGAAGATCATCAACTTGGAGTGCAAAGGGGCGGCCGCTTTTGCGGTGGCGCTACTGGCGGTGGGGGAGGCTGCTGGCTCGCTTGAACCAAAGTCGATCGTGAAACTCTTCTCTGTCATGCTTTCATTGTAGGCGCTTACGACGGCAGTCGATTAACGGCTGCTGATCAGCGGAAGAGATCCCAGTCGGGGGGCATTAGGCTCTCGCGAATGTTTCCTGATTCGGTGGGGGTGGGCTTCGCACCACGGATGAAGGCGAGCGGGCGACGGGCGCTCTTGCCGAGCGCGAGCTCTGCGGCGGCGGCGATCTGGTCGGCAACGGCGCGCACGGTTGCCGCCATCACGCGACCATCGGCGTCTGGCTGACCGCGCAAGTCCTCAAGGGGGGCGATGCCGGCAATGCCGATCGCCACGTCGGTGATGCCGAGGCGCCACGGGCGACCGAAGGAGTCGGTGACGATTACGCCGGGGGCAACACCCGTGCGCGTAGCGATCGCGGCGCGGATACGTGCGGCGGAGGCATCTGGATCTTTGGGAAGAAGGGTGACGATCTCGCCGCTGCGCGGGCCGACATTGCTCGCGTCCACTCCAGAGTTTGCAAGGACGAAGCCGTGCGCCGTCTCCGTGATGATGACGCCGCGATCCATGCGCACCACGCGCACCGCCTCGCGCAGCACCACCTCAACCTGTCGCGCGTCGCGCTTCCACTTGGCGGCGTATTCAATCGCCTCGGGTCGTGGGGTGATCGTGGTGAGGTCAACGACCGCCCCCTCCGCCTTTGAGACGATCTTCTGTGTGACGCTGATGACGTCATCTGGGCGAAGCGGCGCAACGTTGCGTTCGTTGATGAAGCGCGCCACGCACTCGGCGATCAGTGAGGGAAGATCATCGCTTGCGGTCACCTCGCCGAGGCCGCCGATCGGGAGTGCGATCAGGCCGTCGTCCGCACCTTGGGGCGGCGCCCCGACTACGGAGTTGAAGCTCTCTGGCGTGTCCAGATCCGCTGCAAGTGGAGAGTTGAGCTGCAGCACGCTGCCGTGTGCAGCCGTGAGCTCCCGGAGGTGTGCCGCTGCGCTCCCCGGGCCGTAGTGCAGTTGGATCACTGCGGGGAGTGGGGTGATTAGCGCCGCGGTTCCGCCATCGAGCGCCGGGAGGAGGGCTGAGGTCGCACCAGCTGCGTGCCACTGCGCAACGAGCGAATCAATTGCGGCGGCTGAGACGTGCGCCAGGTCAACGGGGACGATCAGCGCCGCGGTCGCGCCGCTTGCGGTCGCGTGGTCGAGTCCGAGTCGGATCGCCTCGTTGAGCGGGACGCCGTGATCGTCGATCGCCTCTGCACCAGCGCTTCGCGCAAGCTCACGCGCGAGTGGGTCGGGAGAGACGAGGATCGTGCGCTGGATGTTTCGCGTGCTACGAAGCGCCGCGAGGGTTCGGACGAGAAGTCGCGCCGAGAGATCCATCCGTTCACGCTCGCTGAGCGCCGTCTTCATGCGCCGCTTGGAGTCGGCAACGCTTCGGAAGGGGAGGATCGCGGTGATCATGCTGCGCCGTTCGCCGCTGCGAGTACTCTCTGCGCGAGGGCGAGGCGCGCAGCGTCGTCGTGCATGACGATGTCGGCACCGATCAGCTGCGGCACGAGTGGTGCGAGCTCGGCGCGCATCTCCTCGGTGAGGTCGCTCCCCTCAACGAGGAGCGTGTCGAATAGACCAGGGAGCGCACGCGCAACGCCAACGGGCGACGAGGGGAGGTTCGCCGCAGTCAACATGCGATCCGCTGGCCCTTTCAGCGCCTTCCCGCCGACGATTGGTGAGACGCCGATCACACGCACCCCGCGTGCGCGCGCCGCCGCGATCGCCTCACGGATTCCTTGAACGGCAAGGATCGGGGCGATTGAGATGAGCGGATTAGATGGTGCGATCACGATCAGCTCTGCCTCGTTCAGTGCGCTCAGGACCTCTGGCGTGGCGTGCGCGGCGTCGGCGCCGTCAAAGGCGATCTCCAACACCTCTGGCTTCGCCTGCGCGCCAACAAACCAGGGCTGGAACTCCATCCAGCCGTCCGGAGTGCGCAGCCTGGTGCGGAGCGGGGCATCAGTCGCCATAAGGATCGGCGCGTCGCTGAGGCCCAGCTGTCGCTGCAGTTCACGATTGACGTTCGTGAGACGGCCGCCCGCCTTCAGCAGCGCGGTGCGGTGGACGTGGAGGGCTAGGTCGCGATCGCCGAGGCGGAACCAGTCTGGGGCGCCGAGCCGTCCGAACTGGTCGAGCGCGTTCCAACTCTCGCCGGCAAGACCCCAGCCGCGCTCACGATCGCCAAGGCCGGCGAGTGTATAGAGAAGTGTGTCGTGGTCTGGACAGATGGTGAGCCCATGAAGCTCAAAGTCGTCGCCAGGATTCGCAATGATGCTCAACTCACCGTTGTTGAGTGCGCGGTAGGCTCCGTCTGCGAGCTTTGCGCCGCCGACACCGCCGGCAAGGAGTGCAACGCGCGGGCTCACGCGGTGAGTCCGGGGAGCACCTCGCGGCCGAAGGTTTCAGCCCACTCGGCCTGATTCCGTCCAACGTTGTGTAGGTAGATCTTGTCGAAGCCCATATTCAGGTAGCGCTGGATCGACTTCTGGTGCGCAACAAGGTCGCTCGAGATCAGCATGCGCCCGGCGAAGTCCTCTGGTCGCACCAACTTCGCCATCTGCTGGAAGTCGGCCGGGTTGCGAATGTCCTGCTTTGGGAACTTCATCCCGCCGTTTGGCCACTCGCGCATCGCACTCGCGAGCGCCTCTTCGTCTGTTGGCGCCCAGGAGAGGTGCAGCTGCAGGATCTTCGGCATCGCGTCTGGATCTTTTCCCGCACCGCGCGCACCTTGCGCGAACTTCTCAAAGACGGTCTGGATCTTCTCGTCTGTGGCACCCACCGTGATGATGCCGTCGCAGAGTTCGCCCGTCTTCTTCGCCGTGATCGGTCCCGCTGTGGCTACATAGATCGGCGGCAGTTGCGCCGGGAGCGTCCAGAGTCGCGTGCTCTCCAGTTGATACCAGCGGCCCGCGTGTTTCACCTCTCTTCCTGTGAAGAGCTTGCGGATGATTTCGATCGCCTCAAACATGCGCGCGATGCGTTCGCCAACTTCGGGCCAGTAGCCGCCGACCACATGCTCATTGAGCGCCTCACCGGAGCCGAGGCCGAGCCAGTGCCGCCCCGGATACATCGCAGCGAGCGTTGCCGACGCTTGCGCCACGGTTGCCGGGTGCATGCGCCAGCCTGGACAGGTGACACCAGGGCCAATGTCGCCCTTCGTCTTCTCTGCGATCGCTGTCATCACGTTCCAGACGAACGGCGCGTTCCCCTGCTCAGGAACCCACGGCTGGAAGTGATCCGCGGCCATCACGCCTGACATCCCGGCGCGCTCAGCGGCGGCTGAGTACTCAACGATCTCTTGTGGGCCGAACTGCTCCAGCATCGCCGCGTAGCCAATCTTCGATGCGCCGCTCGCCATGACTATGAGCCTCCAACCGTGCGCTTCACGCGAGTTCGCCGTGAGTGTAGATGGAGTCTGGCGTCAGCTCAAAGCCGATGCGCTGTTGCGTGCGGAATTCGGCGATCCGCTCCGCAAGGACTTCTGGCTTCGTGATGTATCGCGCGGTGATCTTCACCATCTGCGCCTGCGCCGCCTCCTGGTCATCAATGATGTGCACCCTACCGAGGAGCTGGACGTAGTTGTAGCCCTCTTCAATCATGAGCGCGACGCGTGGATCCCGGCGGAGGTTGGCTGGCCAGCGCCGCCCGCCGGCGCTGTTGAAGAGGACGAGATCGCCCTCAACGGCGTACCAGACCACGGCGGAGAGCGGAGCGCCGTTGGCGTTCACTGTGGAGAGCGTGGCGAAGTGGGGCCTCGCCAGGAAGGCCTGGATCGCGGGGTCGTGGAGCCGCTCAACGCTCATGAGGCGTACGCTACACGAACGGTGCCCGCCGCCCCTTGGCGGGCCCATGTAGCTACGGAGGCAGTCATGGCGCAGATCCATCTTCACGCTGAGGTAGGGGACTACGCCCCCGTCGTCCTACTCCCTGGCGACCCGAACCGCTCCAAGCGCATCGCTGCTCGCTTTGATGGCGGGCTGGAGAAGGCGCGCCTTGTTAATGAGCATCGCGGACTGCTCGGCTACACCGGGACCGTGAACGGTGTTCCGGTCAGCGTGCAGACGACCGGGATGGGGACGCCTACCACCTCCATCGTTGTAGAAGAGTTGCTCAACCTTGGCGCTGAAACTTTCATTCGCGTCGGCACCTGTGGCGGCTTCCTGCACCTTGAGACGGGCGATGTCCTTGTTGCCTCTGCGGCGGTTGCAAGTTCTGGGATCGGTCCGATCCTTGGATTCAATGAGCCAACCGCACCGACCGCCGATCACGATGTGACGTGCGCGCTGATCGCCGCCGCCAAAGCGGAGGGTTTGACCACGCACGTCGGTCCAATCGTGACCTCTGATGTCTTCTACGACCCAGAGCCGAGGGGCACGGCGCGTTGGGGGAGTCGTGGCTATCTCGGGGTCGAGATGGAGTCGGCGGCGATCTTCTTGCTCGCCATGCGTGAGCGCGCAAAGGGGAGACCGGTTCGCGCTGGCACCATCCTTACCGTTTCAGACACGATCCGCAATCCGCAGCTCGTGGAGGAGAAGCGGAAGGGTGGCAACGAAGCCTGGTATCGACTTCCAGAGGAGGAGTTGATTGCACGCATTGATCGCACCATTGGCGCCGCGCTCAAGGCGGCGGCTCAGCTCGGCGCGCGTTGATCAGTAGCACGCCGCGTTTCAGTGCTGCGCTCGCCACGGTCGGCTTTGAGGCGAACGAGTGGCTCGATCTTGCAGGTGAGTTAGCGCAACTTCCAATCGATCGCGTCTGGGTCTGGGATGCCGTGATGGGGCGTGGCGACGGCCGAGAGCGTCCCGTCCTTGAGGCGCTGACGCTCGCTGCGGCGGCACTCTCGCGCTACAGCACGCTCTCAATCGGCACGCTCGTGCTTGACGTGACCAAACGGCACCCTGCCGTTGCGGCAAAGTCGATCGCCACGATCGCATCGCTCGCCCCTGGCCACCTTGCGATCGGTCTCGGTGCTGGTGGCGGCCGAGCGGAGCACGTAGCACTCGGGATTCCGTATGGCGAAACCAACGAGCGGCTCACGCTCCTAGAGGAGACGCTCGGTATCTTCCGCGCAATGCTGGAGGGAGATCCTGCAGCACGCATCACACGGCGTGGTGTTGGCGGTGCGCCGTCGCTGGCAGAGGCGGCATCGTCGCCGCGTCCGAACCCGAAGGTCCCCCTTTATGTTGCGAGCGATCACGCACGCGGCATCCGCTTTGCAGCGACAGCTGCGGATGGCTGGATCGCACCGGTTGCGACCTTTGCGAATGGTGTCAGCCTCTTCCGCAGTGAGGCGGAGCGCGCGGGGAGAGAGGGTCTCACGACGATCGTGGTGCAGGAGCTCGGCAAGGGGGAGGAGATCGCGCAGACGCCGTTCGGCGCAGATCCGGATGCTTGGCTGAAAGAGCAGCGGACCGCAGGTGCCGATCTTGCGGTGGTGACGCTGCGCACGCGAGAAGACGTTGCTGCACTCTCTGTGATGATGCGTTGATGGAGAATCTCAGCTGATGGAGAAGTCGCAGATGCAGCCCTGTGTTCGTTGCGGCGCCCCCGTCTCGCTGCAGCAGGCGCTTTGCGAACAATGTAATCCGCTCGGACTCGCCCAGCCCTCGGCGAGCCAGGCGCACGGCACCGTCTTTCTTGGCATCGGTCTCGCCGTGGTTTTGCTCGCCTCTCTCGCCGCCGCCTCCGCGAAGGGCGTCGGCCCGTACACGGCGCAGATCAGCGATCCAACGTCTATCCCTGGCGGACTCGTCGTAGAGATCACGGTGCAGAACACGGGGAGTGGCGCAGGCTCCGCCGCCTGCAGCGTCAGTACTACACAGATCGGGCGCGCGGGGGTCACGGAGATCATCACCACCGAGAGGATCGAGCCTGGCGCCTCTGTTGCCATCACGCGCGAGCTGAAGGCGTTCGGCACCGAGCCTCTGCCGCTTGTGATCGACTGCGGGAGTTAGGCCCCTTCAACTGCGGGAGCTAGGCCCCTTTGGCGAGCCGATTCAGGTGCCGCAGGGTCAGCAGATCACACCACCCGCCGCCTTGATCTCGGCAGCCGCTGCGGCGCCTGCACCGCTGGTGAGTTCAGCGCTGGCAGTCGCGGAGAGAACGATCTCAACGGTGTAGCCGAGCGCGAGGGCATCGAGCGCCGTCGCTCGCACGCACCAGTCGGTGGCAACGCCGCAGATCTTTAGGTGAGATGCCCCGCGTGACCGCAGGGCCGCATCAAGGGTCGTCTGGCGTGTTGCACCGCTCGCGATGTCGAGCGTCGTGAATGCGCTGTATCCGTCCTCGCCGTCCGTCCCCTTACGCACCACGATGTCGTCAGGCGCGAGGAGGCTACTGAGGCCCGGTACGAGTTCGGCACCAGGAGTGCCAGCCACGCAGTGCGTCGGCCAGACACCGCCAAGGGACTTGAAGTGCGGGGTGTTTAGAGGGTGCCAGTCTTGACTCCAGGCTACGCTCTCGCCACGGCTTCGCGCCTCGCTGATCAGCGCTGCGATCCGCGGGATGGTGGCCTCAGCCCCCTGTATGTAGAGGCCCCCGTCTGGCTCCACGAAGTCCCTCTGCATGTCAACGATCAGAAGTGCGCACCGTGACTGCCCCACGCCACATTCTTGCACGCCGCGCTACTCTTGGGGGGCAGTGCAGACCTTCGACTTCCTGGAACAGATCCCTGATGCCGACCCCGCCGAAACGGCGCGCCTGGTCGCCGAACTTGAGCGTTCCGTCACGGCGCACGGACCGGAGCGTGCCCGCCTCCTAATGATGCGCCTGTTGGCGCGCGCCCGCGAGCTTGGCGTAGAGCTGCCCACGCTCGCAACAACGCCGTACATCAACACGATCAAGACCAGTGATGAGCCAGCCTTCCCTGGAGATGAGGCGATGGAGACGCGCATTCGGCACATCGTGCGCTGGAACGCTGCGGCGATGGTGCTGCGCGCGAATAAAGAGCACCCCGGGATCGGCGGACACCTAGCGACCTACGCGAGTGCGGCGAGCCTCTATGAGGTTGGCTTCAATCACTTCTTCCGCGGCAAGAGTGGCGGCGCTGGAGACCAGATCTTCTATCAGGGACATGCGGCGCCAGGTATCTACGCACGCGCGTATCTAGAGGGACGCCTCAGCGCGCCGCAGCTTGATCGCTACCGACAGGAGACCGAAGGACCGGGCGGCCTCCCCTCATATCCGCACCCGCGACTCCTTCCAGACTTCTGGGAGTTCCCAACCGTCTCCATGGGTCTCGGCGGGATCGGCTCCATCTACCAGGCCCGCTATAACCGCTACCTGCAGAATCGTGGACTCGCCGATACTTCTAATAGCCGCGTCTGGGCATTTCTCGGCGACGGCGAGATGGATGAGCCAGAGTCGGCCGGCGCACTGACGCTCGCCACGCGCGAGGGTCTCGACAACCTCACCTGGGTGGTGAACTGCAACCTACAGCGTCTCGATGGTCCAGTGCGCGGCAACGGGAAGATCATCCAGGAGTTGGAGGGGCTCTTCCGAGGTGCCGGCTGGAATGTTATCAAGGTGATCTGGAGCCGCGAATGGGACGAGCTCCTTGCCAAGGACAGTGGTGGCGAGCTGATACGGAAGATGGACAGCACCGTTGACGGAGAGTTTCAGAAGTACATCGTTGCCGGTGGCTCCTACATTCGCGAGCACTTCTTCGGCCCTGAACCCGTGCTCCAGAAGCTGGTTGAGCACCTGAGCGACGAGGAGGTAGTGGGCCTGCGCCGTGGTGGTCACGATTACCGCAAGATTTACGCCGCATACGCCGCCGCCGTTGCACACAAGGGGGCGCCAACGGTGATCCTCGCCAAGACGGTGAAGGGTTGGGCGCTCGGCTCATCCGTTGAGGCCACAAACCCGGCACACCAGGCAAAGAAGCTCTCTGAGGCAGAGCTACGCGCCTTCCGCGATCGACTCGGGCTACCGATCCCCGACGAGAAGATCCCAGAGGCGCCCTACTATCACCCAGGCCCGAAGAGTCCAGAGGTGCAGTACATAAGTGAGCGCCGCGCGGCACTCGGCGGCCCGCTCCCATCGCGGGTGGTGCACCCGGTTACCTGGACGCCGCCACTCCCCGCAGTTGACGAAGAGTTTGCCGCAGGGAGTAGCGCCCCTGTCAGCACCACGATGGCGTTCGCCAAGCTGCTGCGCAACCTGATGCGCGATCCAGCGCTCGGCAAGCTGATCGTGCCGATCGTCCCAGATGAGGCGCGCACCTTCGGCATGGATCCACTCTTCAAGCAGGCGGGGATCTACGCACCGTTCGGCCAGCGTTATGAGCCGGTCGACTCCGAACTGCTACTCAGCTACCGCGAGTCGCAGAGCGGTCAGGTCCTTCAAGAGGGGATTACCGAGGCGGGCTCCATGGCCTCCTTCCAGGCGGCGGGGACGGCGTATGCCACGCACGCAGTTGGGACGATCCCGTTCTACGCCTTCTACTCAATGTTCGGCTTCCAGCGCGTCGGTGATCAGATCTGGCAGAGCGGCGACGCACGCACGCGCGGCTTCCTGATCGGCGCAACGGCGGGCCGGACCACACTCGCAGGTGAGGGGCTGCAGCATGACGACGGCCACTCGCAGTTGATCGCGCACGCAATGCCACACGTTGTCGCCTACGACCCGGCCTTCGCGTATGAGATGGCGGCGCTGGTTCGCCGCGGCATTACGAGGATGTACGAGCGTGGCGAGGATATCGTCTACTACCTGACGATCTACAACGAGAACCAGGTGCAGCCACCACTTCCAGCGAGTGAGGGCGTCACGGAAGGTATTCATCGTGGCCTCTATCGGTTCGCTGCGGCAGATGGAGCTGTGGTCGGCCCTCGGGTTCGACTCTTCGGCTCGGGTGCGATCATGGGCGAAGTGTTGAAGGCGCGCGATCTGCTGCGCGAACGCTTCGGCGTACAGGCGGAGATCTGGTCGGCAACCTCGTACTCAGAGTTGCGTCGCGAGGCGCTGGTGGTGGAGCGCTGGAATCGTCGTCACCCGGAGTCCGTCCCACGTAAGGCCTGGCTGCAGGAGCAGCTCGGCGATGACAGCGCACCGATCGTTGCGGCGAGCGATTGGATGACTGCGCTCCCAGACCTTGTTGCACCCTGGATTACGGTGCCGTATCTGGTGCTCGGTACGGACGGCTTCGGTTTGAGCGATACGCGTGAGGCGTTGCGCAAGTTCTTCTCTATAGATTCAACGCACATTGCGGCGGCGGCAATGGTCGCGCTCGCGCGCAGCGGTGACCGCAGCGCACGCGACGCAGCAGCGGCAATCAAGGAGCTTGGGATCGACCCAGAGCTGCAGCCCGTCTTCGTTCTCGATCGGTAGGTTGTCGGCACCTAATCGGCAGGCAGCGGGCGCATAATCGCCAAGCGAACTCATAGACAAGTGCACTTGTCTTATTAGACAAGGTGAGTTGACGAATTAGGTCACAGATGGCACGATTTACGCAACGGGATTGCCCGATCCCTGCTGGAGGAGTAGCGCATGGAGAACCTAATTGGATGGGCGATCGGCGGCTTCCTAACCGGTCTGCGTGAAGGCGTTGAGGCGGCACTGATCGTCGGCATCATCGCTGGCTACCTCGTACAGATCGGACGTGCGGATCGCCTCAGGGTGATCTGGATCGGCGTTGCCGCTGCGATTGCAGCCTCTGTAGGGATTGGTGTGGCTGCGTTCCTCCTGCTCGGCGGACTTGAGGGTGATACAGAGAAACTGATTGAAGGCTTCACCTCGCTGCTCGCCGTTGGGATCCTCACCTACATGCTCTTCTGGATGCGGAAGCAGGCGGTCTCACTTGGCGCGGATCTGCGCAAGGGTGTTGATCGCGCACTCGCATCCGCATCGATCGTTGGTCTCGCCGCGCTCGCCTTCACGGCGGTGATTCGCGAGGGGATTGAGACCGCACTCTTCCTCCTTGGGCAGACCACCGCCGCAAGCGAGGCGAACGCCGGCTCCTGGGTAGTGCTCGGGGCGTTGGCCGGCCTTCTTGTTGCCACGCTGATTGGGGTCGCGATCTTCCGCGCCGGCGTGCGCCTGAACCTTGCCGCCTTTTTCAAGGTCACGGGCGCGGCGCTCGTGGTGATTGCTGCGGGCCTCCTCTCGTACGGCGCACATGAGCTGATTGAGCTCGGCCTCCTCCCCGCAATCGTTGATCCTGTGTATGACCTCTCAGCGGTGCTGCCGCACACAGAGGGGATCGGACAGTTCCTTCGCGCGATTGTGGGCTACAGCGCAACACCAGAGTTGAGCGCTCTGCTGCTCCAGGTTACCTATCTCGTCTTTGGGATCCTCTTCTACATTCGTCCCGTTCAACGTGCCGCCGCCGCTCGCGCAACGAGTGGTGCCTCCGCCTAATCTGTGGGGAGTGCGCTTGAACTTCGCAGCGTCACGTTCGCCTTCGGTCAGCGCACGGTTCTTGATCGCATCTCGCTGAGTGTATCGGCGGGGGAGTGCGTCGCCCTCCTTGGAGCGAACGGGAGCGGGAAGACAACACTGCTACGGCTAGCTGCCGGTCTGCTGCGCCCACTCTCTGGCGAAGTCTTCGTTGCGGGGAGCCCCGCCTCGGCGGGCCGGGCGGACCTTGGGCTGGCGTTTCAAGACGCGCGACTGCTTGATTGGCGGAGTGCCCTGCGCAATGTGACGCTCCCGCTCGAGCTTGCACGAATGAGTATTGCGGATGCGCGCGTGGTGGCGAGCGAAGCGCTCGCACGCGTGAGCGCTACAGCGATTGCGGACCGTTCACCGAACGAACTCTCCGGCGGTCAGCGGCAGCGCGTCGCGCTGGCGCGCGCGCTGGTGCGGAGACCGAGCCTGATCCTCCTCGATGAGCCGTTCGCCGCGCTCGATGCACCGACGCGAGGTCGTCTCGATGAGGAGCTTCCCGAACTTATTGGAGGTGCCGCGGCGCTCTTTGTCACGCATGACGTGGCTGAGGCGCTCCTCGTAGCCGATCGTGTGCTGCTGCTGAGCGACCGAGGGGTAATCGGCGCGGAGGTGGCTGGGTTTCGATCGCTTCCACTCGCTGAGCGGCGCCGCGCACTCCGCTCAACTGATGGGCTCGCCGTGCAGACATCGCTTCTCGCTGTGCTGAACGGAGCCGTTGATGCGTAGCTTGAGTCGCGCACTCCCACTCCTCCTCGCCGTGCTGCTGCTCTTGATCTGGGAGGTTGGCACTCGCATCAGTGGGATCGCCCCCTTCATCCTGCCGCCGCCGTCGCTCGTCGCTGCGCGATTTGCACAGGCGTGGGGGGATGGAACGATGATTCGCCACCTGATCCCAACCGTTTTGGAGGTGACGATCGGGGGGCTCCTTGGCGGACTTCTCGGCCTGCTGATCGGCGTAGGGCTCGGCCTCTCTGGTGCGGCGCGGCGCCTCGCTAGTCCATATCTTGTCGCGGCGCAGTCAACCCCGATCCTCGCGCTCGGGCCACTCCTGGTGCTCTGGTTCGGCCCTGGTGCCGCGGCGAAGATCGCCATCTGTGCGCTGATCACGCTCTTCCCGGTTGCGATCGCAACGCTCGTTGCGATTCGCGATGCGGATCGTGGACTGCTAGAATTAGGGCGAACACTTGGTGCCTCTCCGTTGCAGTCCCTGCTGCTCATTCGCCTCCCCAGCGCGCGTAGCGGGATCTTCGCCGGCGCGCGCGTGGCGGCAACACTCGCCGTGGTAGGAGCGATTGTTGGCGAGTGGCTCGGCGGCAGTTCCGGACTTGGCGTACTCGTGAACCTTGCTCGCGGTTCACTCTTCGACACGCCGCTCCTCTTTGCGGCGCTCATTCAGATTGCGATCCTCGGTGCTTCCGCGTACGCTCTTGTCCTCGCCGCAGAGCGGCTCAGCGGAAAGATTCAGAGATAGGAGCGGGCATGTCACTTCGCCGTGGGATCAACGTTGTTCTGGTCGCCCTTATCAGTCTCTCAATCGTGCTGGGGGCATGCGAGGGGACACGCTCCACCCCATCTGCAAACGCAACGCTCACGCCGTTGAGTGTTGGACTCGGCTACATCCCTGGCGTGCAGTTCGCCCCCTTCTACCTTGCGCAGCAGAGCGGCGCATATGAGCGAGCAGGGTTAGACGTGACGCTACAGAACCAGATTGATCCAGATCTGATCAACTTGGTCGGGAGCGGTGCGATTGACATTGCACTCGCTGACGGCACGAGCCTGATCCCCGCTGTGTCGCAAGGAGTCCCGATCCGCTATTTGGCCACCATTTACGGCGTCCTGCCGAACGTGGTGATTGCACGTGCCGATGCGGGGATCAGCGTGCCGAGTGACCTTGCAGGTCGACGCGTAGGGACGCCAGGTCAGTACGGCTCAGGCTATCTCACACTGCTCGGCATCCTCGCCGAGGCTTCGCTCGACGTGAACGATCTGCAGCTTGATCTCTATCCAGACTTCGGCCAGACACAGGCGCTGATCACCGGGAGGGCGGATGCCGTCACCGGGTACGCAAACAACGATCTTGTGCAGGCGGAGGCGGCGGGCCTTGAGCTAAGCGTCTTCTATGCATCGGCCGCCGCACCGTTCGCGGGCCCTGGCTTGATCAGTTCGCCCGCAACGATCAGCGCAAAGCGCGGGGCGATCCGCGCCTTCATTGCCGTCACGCTTGCGGCGATGGAGCAGATCAGCGCAAACCCAGCGCTCGGCGTTGATGCCACGGCGCAGGTGTTTCCAGAGGTAGCTGCGGACGCCCCAACTCGTGCAAGATCACTCGCTGTGATGCAGGCGACGGTTGCGGTCTGGCGTGGTCCCGTGCAAGAGGCGAACGGCCTCGGTGCGATCGATCGCGCAAGCTGGATCATCTCACTCGACTTCTTGCGCTCCCTTCCTGATCAGAGGATTCGCGCCGACCTCACCGTGGACGAACTGCTCGACGAGACACTCCTCCCGTAAAGACACTCCTCCCGTAAAGGCACACTTCCTGTAGCGGGCCGCTATAGGAGCGGCCAGGGGAGTGCTGGCCACTCTGGTGATGGCTCAGGGAGTCGACCCGTCTCAAGGAGTGCTTTGATGCGCTGACGCATCGCCTCGATCTCCTCCGCGTTGATTAGCGTCGCGAGTCTGTCAGGCAGCGCGCCCGGGCTGGCATCGTTCAGCGCTGCCGCGCCACGTTGAAGGGCGGCGCGTTCGTCAGCGAGGAGCGGCTCGCTGCGCCAGTTCCAGAGCACGGTGCGTAGCTTCGGCTCAACGGCAAAAGTGACACCGTGATCAACGCCGAGAATGCGCCGCTCGCTGATTGGGAGGAGGTGTCCCGCCTTGCGGTCGCCGTTATTGACGATCGCATCAAAGAGGACGATCGGTCGGAGTGCTGGGTCGCTACCGTTGACCACATCAATGGCGCGCTGCACGCCGAGATGCTCTATCCATAGCTGCACCGCACCCTCTCCAGCGGGACCGCCGCGCAGGATCGTTGGCGGGACAACGTGCAGGCCGAGCGCCTCGCTCACCTCGAATGCGGCAACCTCTCGTCCAGCGAGCGTTCCATCGGGGAAGTCCCAGAGCGGCTGTTCGCCGCGGATCGGCTTGTAGATCACCTGCAGTGGTGTCTCGCCCTCAAGTTCGCAGAGGAAGGTGGCGTTGCTCGCGTCAGCCAGGCGACCGATCGGGTGGAGCCCAGTCGCCGCATGTAGGGCGGCGAGTGCCTCGTCTGCGGTGGCACTCCCGCCAGGGATTGGGAGGCGCTCCACTTCCCTAGGGTTCAGTTGAGGTACGCGGCCTTGCGGGCGCAGCGATGCCCCGTCGCCTCAAGTGGCGTACCGCAGTTCGGGCATGGGAGGCGCCCGGCGGCGGCGATCTGGAGTGATGACTCGGCAAACTTAAGCGCCGCCTCAACGCTGAGTGAGACGCGCAGTACGTCTGGCCCGTCAGGAGCATCGTTTATTGGCGGCGGAGCATCCGAGGCCTCCTCTTCGCTCATGTCGTCACGAAACTCAAGGATGAGTCGAACCAGTGATGGATCCCAGGCGAGCGCAATCGTGCCCACACGAAACTCCGAGTTGACCGGCTTAACGAGTTGCGGCGCGTCCGCTTGGAGCGGAGATCCAGCAGCGGGGAGCTGGACCGCTGAGCCCTCGCCGAGATCCTTCAGCATCTCTGCGATTCGACGTGCAAGGATGGCGACCTGTGACTTCTCTACGATCACCGTAGTGGAGCGCCCCCCTTCAATCGCTTGGAGGTGAAAGACGCGCTCGCCCGGCTCGCCGACGGTTCCCGCAATGAAGCGGTCCGGTGCGTCGTAGCGGAGGATCCTGCGCGCCATGATGCTTCGCTACTCCCTGCCGAGGAGTCTGCCGAAGAGGGAGCGTCGCCGTTCGCGTGGAGCGAGGAGCGACTCGATGCCGGCCGCGGATTCGTTGAGGCGTAGGATCGTGGGTCGCTCGCCGCCGAATCGGATCACGGTGATGCTCGCCGGATCGATCACGATGCGCTGGAATAGATCGAGTGGTGCACCCATGGCGTCTGAAACGATCGCCTTGATGATGTCGCCATGGCTCACCGCGAGCCAGAGGTCGTCCTCCTTGAACGTTGCATCCCAGTCGCGAATCGCCTCACTGGCGCGTGTCGCCGCCGCACGGAGTGACTCGCCGTTCGGAAACTGCATTGCAGAGGGTTGGCGTTGCACTATTTTCCAGAGCGGATCCTTTGCGAGTACCTTCAGCTCCTTGCCGGTCCACGTGCCGTAGTCAACCTCGGTGAGTCGCTCTTCAATCACAACCTCTGGACGGGCGGGGATGCTCGCCGCACGTGTTTCTCGGATCGCATCCACGGTCTCTTGGCAACGCTGGATCGGCGAACTTACGATGCCTGCGAAGCGGATCCCTGCGAGACGATCGCCGAGGAGTTTCGCCTCACCCCTCCCCGCCGAGCTGAGCGGGATCCCTTCGCGCCGACCGCTCAGCAGGCTCCCCGTCTCTTCGGTGCGCGCGTGTCGGATGAGAACGAGCGTGGCCATCAGGTGAGCGACGCAAAGATGCGCAGATAGTCCGGAGCGAGTGGACGGTTCTTTCCGCCGACCTCTGCGAGCGGCACTTCCACAATTGATCCAGCGCGGAGCGCCACCATCACTCCCCAACGGCCCGCCTCAAGGGCATCAACGGCAGCAACACCGTAGCGCGCGCCCAAGACGCGGTCCGCCGCCGACGGGGGACCGCCGCGCTGTAGGTGACCGAGTCGGGTGCAGCGAACCTCAAGCCCAGTGCGCTTCTCGAGGATTGCGGCGATCGCATCACCAACCGCGATCTTGTCGAGACGCGGGTGTCCGAACTCATCGCGCGGCACATCACCGCTCAAGTTGAGCAGCGTCTCAGGGAGCTGAACCCCCTCAGAGACAACGATCACCGATGCGCCCGTGGCGTAGTTGCGGCGGCGCGTCACCAACTCAACCAGCCGATCAATGGTGGCAGCGTCGATCGGCGACTCGGGGACGAGGATCGCGTCGGCGCCGCCGGCGAGCCCGCCCCAGGCGGCGACCCAGCCCGCATCTCGCCCCATCACCTCAACAACGGCGACGCGGTGATGCGAGGAGGTGGTGGTCTGGATGCGGTCGAGAGCCTCGGTGACGATGTTGGCCGCGCTGTCGAAGCCGAGGCAGCCCTCCGTTCCCCACACATCGTTATCCATTGTCTTTGGGATCGCCACAACGGCGGCGCCGCGCTTGGCGAGGCCCGCAGCAACAGAGAGCGTGTCGTCGCCGCCGATCACAACGAGCGCGTCAAGGCCAAGCTTCTTGATCGATGCCTCAGCGGCGTCAAGTCCACCTTCGCGCTTCAGTAGGTTCGTGCGGCTTGAGCCAAGGATCGTGCCGCCGCGTGCTTGGATGCCGCGCACCTCGTCACGATTGAGTGGTCGCGTCAGCACTGCGTCAGGGTTAGCGAGGCCAGCCCAGCCGTCAAGGATGCCGATCACGCTATGCCCGCCCGCCTCAGCGCGGCGAACCACGGCGCGAATCGCTGGGTTGAGTCCTGGGCAGTCGCCACCCCCGGTCAGCACGCCAATGTGGAGCCGCCTCAATTCCATCGCGGAACTCATCGTTGCGGCTTCGTCATCTTGGATGGCTGGACCAGCGTGTCGTACTCTTGCGCGCTCACGTAGCCGAGCCTCAGCGCCGCCTCGCGCAGCGTCTCGCCGCTCGCGTGCGCACTCTTGGCGATCTCCGCCGCCTTGTCGTATCCGATTGCAGGTGTCAGCGCCGTGACAAGCATCAGTGATGCATTGAGTAGTTCGCTGATCCGCTCGCGGTTCGGCTCAGCGCCGTCAACACAGTGCAGTGCGAAGGAGCGCGAGGCGTCGGCGAGAAGGCGGATCTGCAGCAGCAGGTTGTGCGCAATGAGCGGCTTGTAGACGTTGAGTTGGAAGTTCCCCTGGCTCGCCGCAAAGGCGATCGCAGCGTCTAATCCGTACACCTGCACGGCAACCATCGTCAGGGCCTCAGCCTGGGTCGGGTTCACCTTCCCCGGCATGATCGAGGAGCCGGGTTCATTCTCTGGAATGTTCAGTTCGCCGAGACCTGCGCGCGGTCCAGAGGCGAGCCAACGCACATCGTTCGCAAGTTTCATCAGCGTGGCCGCGAGGGTGCGTAACGTGGCGGAGAGGCTCAAGGTTGGCTCTTGGCCGGCGAGTGCGGCGAACTTGTCGCTCGCGCTCGTGAATGGCTGCTTCGTTGCAGCGGCGATACTCTTCGTTGCGCGCTCTGCAAACTCTGGGTGGCTGTTCAGTCCGGTCCCCACTGCCGTGCCGCCGAGGGCGAGCGCATGCAGTCCAGCCCGGGCGACTTCAATGCGCTCCATATCTGCGGCGAGTGCTGAGGCGTGTGCGCCGAACTCTTGCCCAAGCGTGAGTGGGACGGCGTCTTGTAGGTGGGTGCGCCCGATCTTCACGATCCCCGACCAGGCGCTCGCCTTCGCCGTAAGGGAGGCGTGCAACTGCTTTAGGGCTGGGGTGAGCTGCTCGCTCACCGCGAGCACGGCGGCGATATGGATCGCCGTAGGGAATACGTCGTTCGACGATTGCGAGAGGTTGACGTGGTCGTTCGGATGGATCGGCGACCTTCCGCCACGGCTCCCCGTTGCGAGCTCATTGGCACGCGAGGCGATCACCTCGTTGACGTTCATATTGCTCTGCGTCCCAGAACCGGTCTGCCAGATTGAGAGCGGGAACTCGTTCGGCAACTCTCCTGCAACGATCTCATCCGCAGCCTTACTGATGAGCTCGGCACTCTCCGCTGGGAGGAGTCCAAGTTCGGCGTTAGCGCGCGCTGCGGCCCCCTTGATCAGTGCGAGTGCGCTGATGAGGCGTTGAGGCATCACCTCCTCGCCGATCGCAAAGAAGTGGAGTGACCGTGCGGTCTGCGCCCCCCAGTGGTGCTCCGCCGGCACATCAATTAAGCCAAACGAGTCACGCTCGCTGCGAGTGCTGCCACCCTTTTCGTTTCCCATTGCGGCCTCCGAATCTAGGCGCTAGCGGCCCGTCCCCCTCAGTGTAGGATCCTGATGATGGATGCGGTAAAAGTTGAGATTGACCCCTTCCGAGCGAGCGATGGACTGCTCATCTTCCGCCGTGTCTTCCTCCCAACGGCGGCGCCGATCGGCGATCTGCTCCTCTGTCACGGGATCGGCGAGAGCTCCTCGCGATACATCCAGGCGGCGCGCGCCTTTGCGGAGGCGGGCTGGAGGACGGTGACGCCCGACCTACGGGGGCACGGTCGCTCAGAGGGTCTGCGCGGTTACGTTCAGGCCTGGAGGCGCTATCACGAGGATCTCGCCGAGCAGGTCGATGCGCTCCGCAACCCAGACCGCCCCCTCGTAGTTGCTGGGCACAGCATGGGGGGCCTGATCGCCTTCGGCGCGGTGGAGGCCGGCAGAATTCAGCCGGATAAGTTGGTCCTCTCCGCTCCCCCACTTGACGCGAACATCGCAACCTGGAAGCGGCTCGCCGCGCCACTCCTCTCCGCGATCCTGCCGAAGCTACTCATCCCTACTGGGATCGGGCCTGATACGGATCCAGGCCAGCAGCTGCCGAACGAAGACCCTGATGCGCCGAGCTACCTCCACGCGGTCACTGCGCGATTAGGAGGCGAGGGCTTCCGCGCACAGCGCGCCGCTCGTGCAGTTGTTGCTCGCGGGGGGGACTTTCCTGTGGAGACACTGGTGATTCACGGAACTCGTGATCGTCTTGTCCGGCCAGAGTGGTGCCGTCCGATCAGCACGCTCGGTCGCGTGCGCTACGAGCCACTTGAAGGGTTCAACCATCATCCGTTCGCAACGCTCCAATACATGGAGGCGGTAGAGCGGATCTTGGCGTTCATCGGCCGCGCGTAACGGCGCGGGAGGAGTCTCGCGTTACGCCTTCCTTGCGTTACGCCTTCTCTAGTGCCGCTCGCGCCTTCTCTGGATCGTCCACCACAAAGGAGAAGGTGGCTCGATCACCCCAGCGACCAGTGAAGAGGTGTCCGTAGACGTTGACGCCCGCGGCGCTGAGTCGCTCGAGGACGGAGAGCATGCCGCCCGGCTTGTCATCGACTTCGGCGAGCACGGAGTCGCCCTCGATGAAGGTGTAGTTGCCGGCCGTAAGTACCTCGCGCGTGGCGTTGTCATCGGCGGTCTTGAGGATGACGTGGCCGTGCTCCCCCACACCGCCGCCGCCGATCGCCTTTAGGTCAACCGAGCGCTTCTCTAGTTCGCGGCAGAGCGCCGCGAGCGCACCCGGCTTGTGCGCGAGCTGGACCACGAACTGTTTTGACATGGTTGGATCCTAGCGCCGCTGGCAGCCGTGCGCCACCCCGCCTCAGACCCACCGTGCGGCGCTAGACTAGCGGCAGTGCTCGGGGTGGCGCCGCCCCCCGTGGCTGCTGGTTGAGATCGGGGAGGGGTTCGATGCGACACTTCAGGCAGTACATCAACGGCAAGGCGGTCGCCGCCAAGTCCGGCAAGACACTGACCGTGGAAGACCCGTCAACCCGCGCAAAGATCGCAACGGTTCCACATAGCGGCAGAGAGGACATCAACGCCGCTGTGGCCGCCGCCCGCGCCGCCTTCCCCGCCTGGTCGGCGACCACGCCTGGGGAGCGCAGCCTTGCCCTGCTGAGGCTCGCCGATGCACTCGAGTCGCGGAGGCGCAAGTTCGTTGTTGCAGAGTCGCAGAACGCGGGGAAGCCGATCAGCGCCGTTGGCGTTGAAGTGGATGCCGTCATTGACAACCTGCGTTACTTCGCGGGCGCTGCGCGCAACATGGAGGGGAAGGCGGTTGCCGAATACCTCCCTGGTCGAACGAGCATGATTCGTCGCGACCCGGTCGGCGTGATCGCCTCCATTACTCCGTGGAATTATCCGCTGCTGATGGCCGGCTGGAAGATCGGTCCGGCTCTCGCAACGGGGAACACGATCGTCTTGAAGCCATCGGCGCGTACGCCAATCAGCGCGCTGATGCTCAGCGCGCTTGCGCAGGAGATTCTGCCGCCTGGTGTTCTGAATGTGATCACCGGACCGGGCTCTGAAGTTGGCGCCGCCCTCTCGCGGCACCCTGGCGTTGACATGGTCTCCGTGACCGGCGACACGGCAACGGGGAAGCGGATCGCCGCCGCAGGGGCTGAGAGCGTGAAGCGACTCCATCTTGAGCTCGGCGGGAAGGCGCCCGTGCTGATCTTTGACGATGGGGACCTTGAACTTGCCGCTGAGACGATGCGTGCGGCGAGCTTCTGGAACGCTGGACAGGACTGCACCGCAGCCTGCCGAATCATTGCGGGCCCAAAGGTCTACGAGAAGTTCGTGGCGCTGCTTGAGCAGCAGGTGAAGACGATCAAGGTTGGTGCAACCACGGACAAGGCGACGGAGATGGGATCGCTGATCAGCGCAGAGCAGCTGAAGCGAGTTGAGGGCTTTGTGTCTCGAGCGAGCAAGAGTGCGGAGATCGTACTCGGCGGAAAGACGATTCGCTCAAAAGGTCACTACTATCGCCCAACGATCATCGCTGGCCCAGCGCAGTCCTCAGAGATCGTCCAAGACGAGGTATTCGGTCCAGTTGTCACCGTGCAGCGAGCGAAGAGCGATGAGCAGATGGTGGAGTGGGCGAACGACTCCCGCTTCGGGCTCGCCGCGTCGATCTGGACACGCGATGTTGCGCGTGCATTTAAGGTCTCTAAGGCGCTGCAGTTCGGCACCGTTTGGGTGAATGATCACTTCACGCTGGTGAGCGAGATGCCGCACGGCGGCTTCAAGCAGTCCGGCTATGGAAAGGATCAGTCCATGTACGCCCTTGAAGACTACACAGTGGTGAAGCACATCATGGTCCGCAGCGAATAGCCCTCCGCATGTTCTAGGCTGCACGGATGCAGCAAAACTCGCCGCCGCCACCACCATTTGAGCCAGGCCTTTCGCAGGAGTGCTGGTTCAGCGTTGATGTTGAGTGCTCAGGCCAGACGCCGCTCGAGGGGAGCCTTATCAGCATTGGCGCCTGCCTCGTTGATGATCCGTCGCGCACCTTCTACGTGGAGCTGCGACCAGATCCGAGCAAGGCGTGGGGTCCCAAGGAGGAGCGTGTCCATCGTCTGACGCGGAACCATCTGGAGGCGCACGGTGTGGACCGGATTGAGGGGATCCGTAAGTTCGCCGAATGGGTACGCAGCACGTGCGAGGTGGTTGCGCCAGAGTCGAGCCCCCTCTTCGTTGGATTCAACACGCCGTTCGACTGGATGTGGCTGACGATGGCCTTTACCGAAGCGGGGGTGAAGAACCCCTTCGGCATGTCGGCAATGGATTTGAAGAGCGTCTACTACACGTTGCACGGAGGTGAGGATCTCACCTGGAAGAAGACGGTGAAGCGATTTGTTCGTCAGGTGTACCCAACAGATCTCATCGCAGACCACAACGCGCTCGCCGATGCGGTTGAGCAGGCGGAGCTAGCGCGCACGCTGCGCGAGGTCGCACGAAAGAACAGGATCCCGCCAACTCTTCCCCGCGAGCGCTAGAAGAGAGGGCCACGCATGGCGCTCAGCGCCCCCGAGATTAGACAGATCAATCGACTCCTTCTCGCCTGGTACAAGAAGAGTGCGCGCCCACTAAAGATTCGCGAGCGGAGCGATCCTTACGCGGTGCTGGTCGTTGAAGTGATGGCTCAGCAGACGCAGATCTCGCGGGTGGATCAACTCGCCGAAAAGTTCTTGCAGCGCTTCCCAACGCTCGCCGCTCTCGCCAGCGCAGAGACGGCCGACGTGCTGGAGGCGTGGCGCGGACTCGGGTATAACCGACGCGCCCTCTCGCTGCATCGCGCCGCAGAGGCGGCACAGCAGGCGGGCGGACTGCCGACTGATCATGAAGCGCTGCAGCGCCTCCCCGGGATCGGTCCGTATACGGCACGTGCCGTCGCCGCCATCGCTGGGGGCGGGCGTGAGATCCCGGTGGATGTGAACATTGCGCGCGTGGTGCAACGGCTCGTTGGCGTAGGGCGCATGACGCCGAAGCCACTGCAGGCGGCGGCCAACGAGTTCGGTGCACAGTTGAAGCCCGGTGAGGCGGGACGCTGGGCGCAGGCGGCGATGGATCTTGCCAGCGCGCTCTGTCGTCCGCGCGCACCCGAGTGCCCCTCATGTCCGCTACGTGATCACTGCGCCTCATCGGGGCGGGTGAAGAGCGCGAAGGTGGTGAGGCGCAGCGCTCCAATCAACTTCGCATCGACTCAGCGTTGGCTGCGTGGGCGTCTGATGGATGAGCTGCGTGACGCAGGGAGCTCTGGAGTCCAGATCCGCGGAGTACGTGGGGAACACAGTGGGGCCACCGTCACCGCTACCATCAAGCGGTTGTGCGGTGAGGGGCTCGCTGAGAGGGTCGCAGTGGCGACCTACCGACTCCCACGTAGACGGCAGAGAGGGGCGACCGGTGACCGACCTAGAACTTCTGGATGAGCTGCTCCTTGACGCCGACCCTTCCGTGCAACGATCCCTCGAGCGCCGCGCACCCGACCTTGACTCGCTCTCGCGGATCCAGGTTCGTCTCTTGGCGCAACTGCGGGCCGCGAGTGACGCGGCGGATCGCGAGGAGCTTGCGTACCTGGTGCGCTTGACGGTGAGTGGGGTTGCCGCCGGTTTGCGCAACACTGGCTAGTAGCCCAATATTCGTCCCATATGAAAACTCCTGGAGCAAGTGAGGGGAAGCCTTTGCGCCTTCGTGCGGTCCGTGCCGCGTCGGGCGAGCACTGGATCGCAACCGCGATTGTACCCCTTCAGCAGCGCTGGGCGGCGCAGTCGGCGCTGCGACCAGTGAGCGCGGCGACAATGCGTGGCATCCGAGCGAAGGCGGCGCGACTTGGCCTCTCTGGCGAGAAGATCACCGCGAGCGCTGGTGCCGCGCTCGCCGAAGTTGCACGAGCCGTTGCAGACGCACACGATGCGAGTGCCGAGCTGCCGATCTTCATCATTGCAGGTGCCGACCGTGATGCCGCTGAAGGACTGGAGGCGGCACTCGCGCTCGCCGATGGAAGGCGCCGCATTGTGGTGGCACTCTGCAGTTCCAAGGCGCGACCAGACCATCCGAGTGCGGCAGGGTCGTGGGACCGCCTGGAGTTTGCGGATCGGGTTGAGCGCTATCGAATACCGAACAAGCGTGAGGCGGCACACTTTCGCGCTGGCCTTGAAGAGGTCGCGGTCATCATTGAAGCGCTCGGTGGCGCACCTGCAAGCTCAGCGCCTCAGGGGCCACTGCTTGCAGGGATTGATCTTCTGCGACGTGCTCGGTCGGTCGGCGTTCCATGTATTGCGGTGAATGGTCCGATCGGGCTCGATCCGGAGAGTGGCGCGCGACGGCGTGGTGCACCCGGCGCAGACATTAGCGTCCTCTTCCATAGGCCACTCATCCCATACCAGTCGGCTGCATCAAAGCGCCTCCTCGGCGAGGTCCTCGTAGCCCCGATCGGCATCCCCCCAGCAGCAGACGCGCTTGCCGTATGAGCGGATCGGGTGGCGGAAGCCCGCTCATTGTTGCGGCGGGCGTTGCGATCTTCGTGCTCGGACTTCAGTTACTCAGCACGCTGATACCGCCCCTCGGTGACTCCATTCGCCAACTACCGCTCATTCCGATCGCGCTCTTCTTGGTCACGATGATCATTGCACTGCGGCTGATTCGCTCCCGTTAATCGCGCAGTGTCAATCTAATCGCGCGCCTCCAACTAATCGCGCGTCAGCATCTCCGTATCAAAGGTGCGCTCGGTGCCCGCGCGTAGCCTTGCGATGTTGTCCGCATGGGCGAGCCAGACGAGTGCGGGTCCAACGATAGAGTAGGCGAGGATCCATACGCTGAGTCCATCTGCTGACTGGAGGCGGATCAGGATCTCAATTGGCGCGAAGGCGGCAACAGCGACGAGTGATCCGAGTGAGACGATGCGCGTACGCCAGATCACGAGGATAAATACTGGCGCGGCGGCGGCGAGTGCGAACGGCGCGATCGCCAGCGCCGTCCCGAAGCCTGTGGCGATCCCGCGGCCACCCTTGAAGCCGACCCAGATTGATCGCGTTGCGCCGATGACGGCGAAGAGAGCGGCGGTCACTTCGATGGCGTCTCCACCTCCGAGCGAGCGCACGGCGAGGACGGGGAGCGCCCCCTTCAGGATGTCGGCAGTCGCGACCACGGCGGCGCGGCGTCGGCCGAGCGTTCGCAGTGCATTGGTGCCGCCGGTGCGCCCTGAGCCGACCGAGCGAGGGTCGGGGCCACCAGTGAGCCGCGCAACGAGGAGGCCGAACGGGATCGAGCCCGCAAGGTAGGCGCCGAGGGTGGCGACGAGGAGTGCCTGCATGTCCATCGCCGCGGAGGTTAGCAGCGCGCGGCAAGGGTCGGCGGCGAGGCGTAGGATTCACGCATGGCCGACCATGAACTCCTTGTACTTGGAGGCGGGACGGGCGGCTATGCTGCAGCCTTCCGCGCGGCGCAGCTCGGGAGGCGCGTAGCGCTCGTTGAGCAGGCGAAGGTCGGCGGCACCTGCCTCCACTGGGGCTGCATCCCCGCTAAGGCGATGCTTGAGACTGGCGACCTCTTGGCGAAGATTGGGAAGGCGGCCGACTTCGGCATCCAGATCTCTCCGGCCACCGGCATTGACCCTGTGGCGGTTGGTGCGCGACGCGACAAGATCGTTGCTCGAATGCATGCAGGACTGAAGAGTCTCTTCAAGAAGAACGGCGTTGAGCTGATCGCGGGGCGGGCCACACTGCAGGGTGGCGGAGCCGTTGAGGTCTCGCTCGTTGATGAGTCCGGCAGCCCGACCGGTGAGAGCAGGCGCATCACCGCTACGGATATCGTGATCGCAACGGGTTCCAGCGTGCGGCGTATCTCAGGGCTTGAGACGGATGGGAAGCTGATCGTGAGCAGCGATGAGATCGTGACGGGGACACTGAAGCCGGCGAGCGTGATCGTGGTCGGTGCTGGTGCTGTTGGCTGTGAGTTTGCCTCCTACTTCCGCGACCTTGGCGCGCAGACGACGATCGTTGAGATGTTGCCTGCACTCGTGCCGCTTGAAGAGCGCGACGCGTCAAAGGAGCTAGCGCGCGCTTTCACCAAGCGTGGCATTGCAATACATGTTGCGTACCGAATCAGAGAGGGTTCGCTCGTCAAGGGGGCGAGCGGGGTGACACTCCTGATTGAGCCAGTAGATGGCGGCGAGGCGATCCCGCTCAGCGCCGAACTGCTTGTTGTTGCTGCGGGCCGTGTCCCAAATAGTGGAGAGATCGGCATTGAGAAGACGAAGGCCCTTGTGGAGCGCGGCTTCATCAAGGTTGATGCGCAGATGCAGACGGCGGAGCCGCACCTCTACGCGGTTGGAGATGTGATCGGTGGACTGCAGTTAGCACATGTTGCAGCGCACGAGGGGATGATCGC
Organism: Candidatus Limnocylindrus sp.; assembly: GCA_038914275.1. GTDB lineage: Bacteria > Chloroflexota > Limnocylindria > Limnocylindrales > Limnocylindraceae > Limnocylindrus. The sequence continues at coordinate 11,883 of JBCLDV010000004.1, read as the reverse complement.
CGCACACGCGATCGCCGGCGAGCCGCTGCATCCGATGGATTACATCAGGCAGCCGCGCGCCACCTACTGTCGCCCTGAGGTCGCATCGGTGGGCTACACGAGCCAAGAGTTGGAGCGCGATGGGGTGCCATTCGTTGTTGGGCAGGTGCCGTTTCTTGCGATTGCGAAGGCGCACATAGGCGGCGATGCCGACGGTTTCTGCAAGGTGCTACGCCACGCGGAGAGTGGTGCCATCCTCGGCGTGCATATGGTGGGGCCGAAGGTGACCGATCTGATCGCCGAGGCGAGCCTCGCCATGGAGCTCGGTGCTACGGCCGCGCAGGTTGGCGGCACCACGCATCCGCACCCAACACTTTCGGAGATCATTGGCGAGGCGGCGCTCGTCTCCATTGGGCGATCGGTGAACTTCTGATGCGCGAACTGCCGATCTTCGGTCAGCCTGCACCCGCAACGGAGCGTCGGCACCCCGACTGGATCCGCTCCAAAGTGCCTGGCGGAGATCGGTATCGCGAGCTGAAGCGCCTGATGCGTGACAAGTCGCTCAACACGGTGTGTGAAGAGGCACGCTGCCCAAATATCGGTGAGTGCTGGGAGCAGGGGACGGCGACCGTGATGATCCTCGGTGACACCTGCACGCGCGCCTGCGGCTTCTGCGCCGTAAAGACTGGCCGCCCAGCCAGCGTCGACCGGGACGAGCCACGACGCGTCGCTGAGGCGCTCGCCTCGCTCGACCTTGACCATGTGGTGATCACCAGCGTCGCCCGCGACGATCTCCCTGATGGTGGCGCCTCCATCTTCGCTGAGAGCATTCGCGAGCTGCGTCGCCTGGCACCCGGTACGGGCATTGAGGTGCTCATCCCCGATTTCAACGGCGAGGATGCGCCACTGCGCGCGGTGATGGAGGCGGCACCGGATATCCTGGATCACAACATGGAGACGGTGGAGCGGTTGCAGAAGCCGGTTCGCAAGCGAGCCCGCTACGAGCGGTCGCTTCAGGTGCTCGCGCGCGCTAAGTCCATGGCGGCGGAACTTGGCAACCCGGTCCACACGAAGAGCTCGATCATGGTGGGCCTTGGCGAGGAGTACGAAGAGCTGCTCGCCACCTTCCGGGACCTTCGCGCCGTTGACTGCGACATTCTGACGATCGGCCAGTATCTGCGTCCAACAACAGAACACATTCCGCTGGTTCGCTACTACACGCCTGATGAGTTCGCTGTACTTCGGAGCGAGGCGCTCGCGCTCGGCTTCAAGCACGTTGAGTCGGGGCCGCTGGTGCGCACTTCGTACCGTGCGCGCGACCAGGTTCCGCCCGACTCCCCAGCACTTCGAGGCCGACGCATTCGCGACGCGAGCAACCCGCTCAACGCGAGCAACCCGCCCGACGCTCGTGACCCGCTCGACGCGAGCGAAGCGCGCCACGAGGTGGCATGACGCCGCGTAAGGCGCAGGAGCGCCCGCGCGGCTTTGGGACGCTGAGCCCGAGCACGCCGCTCGCCGAACTGCACTGCCACCTTGGCGGTTCGGTGACGCCGGCGATCATGTGGGGGATCGCGCATGCGCAGGGGATCCGCCTCCCGTCGAAGGACTACTGGGCCTTCCGCAAGATGATCACGGCGGGCTCCAAGCGAACGCGCAGCTTCAATGGCTACCTTGACCTCTTCCACTGGACGGAGCTGATCCAGTCGTCACCGATCGCCGTTGAACGCTCGGTCTATGAGGTTGTTGCGGGGGCGTATCGGAAGAATCACATCACCACCATGGAGTTGCGCTTCAATCCGATGAAGCGCAATAGGAACGGCGAGCAGGATCTAGATCACATCATCGCCGCCGCAATCCGTGGCGCAGATCGCGCCGCACTTGAGTACCCGGTGAAGCCTGGGCTCATCCTGATCCTTGATCGGGAATTCACGTTGCGACAGAATGAGATCATCGTGGAGAAGGCGATCGCGTGGGCGAGTCGTGGGATCGTGGGGATTGATGTTGCAGGACGCGAGAGCGCCAACTTCAAGGTGGCAGGGTACAGGCGCATGTTCCAAACTGCCCGCAAGGCGGGGCTCGGCATCACGGTGCACACGGGCGAGGCTGGTCCGGTGAGCGAGATGCTCGAGGTGGTGAGGCAGCTTGAGCCTGATCGAATCGGACACGGTGTTAAGGCGGTGCATGATGCAAAGACAATGAAAATACTCGCCGATCGAAAGATTGTCCTTGAGATCTGTCCAACCTCAAACCTGATGACGAAGGTCGTCTCCGACTGGGATGAGTTCAGTGAGATCTTTGCGCGCCTACGCGCCAGTAAGGTGCGCTACGTCATTGGAACGGATGGACCGGAGATGTTGCAGACCTACATTCGAGATGAACTTGCAGCACTCGGCAGACATGGAATCCTCTCCATTGAGGAGCAGGAGGCCGCCGCCGCAATGTCGATCAAGGCTTCGTTCGTGAAGGGGGCCGCTGCGGTGGCGATCCCACGTAGCGCTGGGGCCTCCCTGCAACTCAGCCGCGACGAGGTATAGCGAGCTACTCTGCCGCCGCCTGAGCGAGCGCGGCACGAATCGCATCGGCTGGCGCCCCCTCCGGCACGCCTTCAGTGACGAGCACGTACGGCGACGCGTCAACCATCAGGAGCTCCGCCGGGTTAGTGATCCACTCCGCCGCGCAGCTGTCAACGCGAGCGCGGAGTTTATCGTAGCTCGCTTGGTTCTTGAAGCGGTAGATGCGCGCCTGCACTGGCGTGATGATTCCTCCTCCAGAGAGTTGGAAAGCGATCGCCATCGGCACCAGATCCTGGTCGCTGCAGCCTGGGTCCCCACTCACCACGTTCGACACGCTGATCTCGTACGCGGCGAAGCGCTTCACGAGGCCCCTAAAGTCGGTGGGGGTCGGCTCCGCAGAGCCGCGCGCCGCGTCCAGCGATGATCCGCATGCGGCGAGGATGAAGGAGAGTACGGCGGTGAGGAGGAGCGTTCGATGCTGGCGCGGAGCCCTCTTCAACATGTGCGAAGCGTACACCGCGTGTAGAATTGAAACATGAGCGCCATCCGAGCGATCCGTGCAACCAGATATGCTGTGGTGCGTGATGGGGCGCCAGCCGGCGCGCTCGATCCACTTTTAAGTCCGCCGTATGACGTGATCAGCCCTGAGCAGCGGCGTGACCTTGCTGCGCGCGATTCGCATAACTCGGTCGCCCTTGACCTCCCTATACGCGAGGAGGGAGAGCCAGCCGGCGCGCCGTATGACCGTGCCGCGTCAATCTGGAGCGGGTGGAGGGCTGACGGCACGCTGATTGATGACGAGACTCCCCACATCTACCTCTATGAGGAGATCCCGCAGATCGGTCGAACGGTTCGCGGTCTCTTTGCTGGGGTTCCAGTTGGACCGTACGGACGCGAGACCGGGATCCTGCGTCATGAGTCAACGTTGAGTGGACCGAAGGCGGATCGTAGGGCGCTGATTGAGGCGGTGCAGGCGAACCTCTCGCCAGTGATCCTCCTCCGCGCGGGAGGGCACGACGCTTTTGCGCGCGCCGCCGACGCAGCTTCAGTGAGCGCAACATGCGCCTCGGGCGTCACCCCATCCGGCAGTGCTTTTCGGCTTTGGCGGATCAGCCCAACCGCTACGGAGGGCGTTGCGCTGCTTGACTGGGCGCGCGGTGCGGACCTTGTGATTGCCGACGGACATCATCGCTATGAGACGGCGCGTGACTACGCCGAGCACGGCGGTCTCGCCACCGCACTCGGCCTGATCGTTGAGTCAGATCACTGCGCGCCGTCGCTCCACGCCACGCACCGCATTGTTGCGGCACCAGATCCTGTGGCGCTCCTCGCGAAGCTCTCCGCTTCGCCGCTCGTTTCGCACCACGTGGCCACAACGCAGGCGCAGATCACCGAACGCTTCAAGGATGGTGCGCAGCCGACTGATGAACTGCAGATCGGCGTGGTGACTGCACATGCGGCGGCGCTGCTGACGCTTGACCGCGGGAGGGTTGCGGCGAGCCTCCCTGGACGATCTGCCGCATACCAGTCGCTCTCTGTGGCGGCGCTCGCACTCCTCCTTGAGGTGGCGCTTGGGATCGATGCCGCCGCCGCAACGGCGGGCGCACTTCGCTATGTGCGCGGGTCAGACGCCGCGATCACCAGCGCCCTCGGTGACAGCACGCCGAGTGCCGCCCTCCTCCTTCACGGTGAACGCCCAGAGCAGGTGGTGGCGGTGGCGGAGGCGGGGGAGACAATGCCACAGAAATCAACCCTCTTCGCCCCGAAGCCCCCAACCGGCCTCCTCTTCCTCCCCCACGAGCTGAACCGCGGCTGAACCACCTCGGCTAACTCGCTGCTAGACTCTCCCCCCGCGGGCTCTGCTCGCATCTGGCGCATTCGTCTAGCGGCCTAGGACACTGCCCTCTCAAGGCAGAGATCACCGGTTCGAATCCGGTATGCGCTACCAACTCCCCACATGGCGATCGCCGTGCCCTCTGTCATGATGCGTGAATGAAATGTGTAGCGAATCCACTCTTGGCGCTCGGCGGAGATCCTGAGGGTGGACGATGGCCGTGATGCCGACCAACGTGCTGCTGACCGCGCTATCGGTGGGGGGTCTCGACATTGAGGTGCACTGTTGGGACATCCCGTACCTTGTGCCGTTCCGTATTGCACGGCCCGATCCCAACGAGGAGAGCTCGCGCACCGCGCTCGTGCACATCACCGATCGCGCAACCGGTCTTTCTGGCTGGGGTGAGGGGTGTGCTGATCCCTACTACGGTGACACGCCTGAGACGATCGCCGCCGTTACCCCGCTGCTCCTCTCGGTGGCACTGCCGGCGTTGGAGAGCGCGCTCGCTGAAGCTGGTGGCGCCACGAACGGTGGCGGTTACGCTGCGGCGCGCGGCCTCCCTGGGTTGGTTGGGCGTGCCGCTGACGCACTCGCGCCGATGAGCGACGCCATGGATGTTGCGCTCGGCCATCATGGCGCTGCGAAGTCGGCGATTGAACAGGCCCTGCAGGATTTACTGGCACGATCGGCCGGCCGATCGCTCCGGCGCTGGTTCGGTGCCCCAGAGACCATAGGGAGCACGAACCTCACCATTGGGATTGCTCCGATTGATACGATGGTTGAGCGCGCCGCCGCCGCCACAAAGTATCCGAGCCTGAAACTAAAGGTAGGGCTCGGTGGCGAAGAGGAGTTGATCCGACGCGTGCGAGAGGTGTATCACGGGCCACTGCGCCTTGACGCGAATTGCGGCTGGAGCCTTGCGCGTGCACTTGAACTGCTGCCACTCTTTGAGCGCAGCAACGTGGAGTTCCTTGAGCAGCCGCTTCGCCCAGGCCGCATCCAGAACATGGCCACACTCGCCAAGGCGACTGAGATCCCTGTGATTGCCGACGAGGATTGCATCGTGTACGACGACATTGAGCAGCTTGTCGGCCTGGTTGATGGTGTAAACTTGAAGCAGGTGAAGATCGGAGGGCTTGGTCCGTCGCTGCGCGGATTCCGCAGGGCTGAGTCGCTCGGCCTTCGACGCATGTTCGGCTCTATGGTCGAGACCAAGCTCGGCACCGCTGGGGCGGCGGCCGTTGCTGGGGCGGCCGAGTTCCTTGACCTTGATGGGCCGATCAATCTCGTAGGCGATCCGTTTACGGGGCTTGAACTTGATGCGCAGTGCCGCTGGGTGCTCGACGATGAGCGACCGGGGAGTGGCGTGACGTTCAGCCCAGCGACGACTGAGTAAGGGCTAGGGGCTAGGCGCGAATCCTCCGCCTGGCCATCTCCGCCTCGAGCTGTCGCTCGGCCTCCACGTACTGGTCGATCTCGTCGCGGAGCTTGTTCGCCTCCGGGGTGTAGAGGTGCACCTGCTGCTGCAGGATGTAGGAGAGGCGGCGCGAGGTCATCCGGCAGTGGTCGAGGTTCTTCATCAGGACGAGGGGATCCATGGAGGCGAGCTCGGTGGCGTCGTACATAGCCTGCATGAACGCTATCCTAGCCGACGAGGCCCCGTAGCTCAGTGGATTAGAGCAGCTGCCTTCTAAGCAGTTGGTCGCAGGTTCGACTCCTGCCGGGGCCACCAGCATCTCTGCGATACTCCCCTCCATGAGTAGCGGGGTGACTGGGGTACGCGAGGGGACGCCAGGCTCCCCAGGGAGCGCGACCGGTCCAATCTGGACGCTCCCCGCAGCGGTGCTCGCCCCAGCGCAACGGAGTGGTGCAACACTCGATGAGGCGATCGCTGCACTCGCTACCGCCGCGACGCAGTTGAACGAGCACGCCGCCGTCCGCAGCGCGGCAGGCTCCGTGGAAGAGGGTGAGATCTTCTCCATGCAGGCGACGATGGCGAGCGACCCTGCGTTCGTGACGGCACTGCGTGACGCTGCTGTGGGCGGTACGGATGCCGTGGCGGCGCTGATCGCGGCGGGGGAGGCGCAGGCGGCGCTGCTCGCCTCACTCCCGGACGAATACCTCGCCGCGCGCGCTGCAGATGTGCGTGACGTTGCCGCACGTGCCGCGCGGATCCTCTCAGGCACAACGATCCCACTCCCTGGACGGCCGATCATCCTCATCGCTGAAGATCTTCCGCCGAGCATCTCTGCAGAGATCCCACGCGAGCACCTGCTCGGCATTGCGTTGCGTGCCGGCTCTCGCACGGCACACGTCGTGATCCTCGCGCGAGCCGCTGGGATTCCGTGCATTGTTGCTGTACGCGAGCTTGAGGTAGACGGATCGCTTGATGGTGTGCAAGGCGTGATTGACGGAGGGGCGGGGAGGCTGACCCTTGCGCCGAGCGATGCAGATCTCGCCGCCGCAGAGCGTGCAAAGCGACAGGCTGAGGCCGATGCGGCGCGTCGCGCCACACTCCGTGGGAGTCCCTGCGTTCTGGCCAACGGTCAGCGTGTCAGCCTCTACGCAAACATTGGCTCAGTAGATGATGCCCTGCGCGCCGTTGAAGTTGGAGCCGAGGGCGTTGGCCTACTTCGCTCGGAGTTCCTCCTCCTTGATCGCGAGTCACCACCCGACGAGCGCGAGCAAGTCCGTTCGCTCACCAAGGTTTTTCAAGTCCTCGGCACCGTTCGACCGCTGACGCTGCGACTCGCTGATATTGGTGGCGATAAGGAGATCCCGTACTTGAAGCTCGCGCATGAGGCGAATCCGTTCCTTGGGCTCCGCGGCTACCGGCTGGCGATGATCAAAGATCGTCCAGACCTACGTGCACTCTTCGCCTCGCAGATCGCTGCAGCGCTCCGCTCTGCGGCGGGAATCGGCGGGAAGCTGCGCATCATGGCGCCGATGATCTCTGTGCGAGCTGAGGTTGATGACCTGCTCGCGCTCGTTGTGACCGTGCGCGCAGATCTTGCGACGCGTGGCGAGACTGCAGCGGCGGCGTATCCAGCGGCGATCGGGATCATGATTGAAGTCCCCGCGGCGGCACTGACGGTTGCGCAACTTGCAGCGGGCCTCGACTTCGTGAGCATTGGGACGAATGACCTGACGCAGTACGCGATGGCCGCTGACCGAATCAACCCGGCGCTCGCTTCGCTACAGGACGCCACTTCGCCGGGGGTGGTGGCACTCCTCCGCGCCGTGGTTGAAGGAGCGACCTCGGCTGGACTCGAGGTGGGTGTCTGCGGTGAGCTTGCAGGTTCCGTGAGTGGCGCACGCCTCCTGGTTGGGCTTGGGATCCATGAACTCTCTATGGATCCGGCCGCAGTTGACGAGGTACGTGAAGGCCTCCTCGGCACCTAATTTGTGCAGTTGCACGAATAATTACCGCAGCTTCTTGGCGTTTTGCCCATATTTGCCCCTTGCGGCGAGGGGGTCCCCCTCGTAGGTTGGAGGTGACACGACGCGGACCGTTTCGGCGGTCACTCCAGGCGGCGCGGAGGCTGTCCGGAGGTGGAGGTCCGGCCGGCCGTCCGACTTTAACGGCCCAGGGGAGGGAACCATGGCGAGTATTGCCAAGTACTTCCAGCTCAAGAAGCGGGGGACGACGGTCGGGACGGAAGTCCGTGCCGGAGCAACCACCTTCGTGGTGATGGCGTACATCATCTTCGTCAACGCGAATTACATCGGCGCAGGCGCCGCGGGTGGCGCGATCGGTGACGCGGGCGCACCGAGCGCCGAAGCGATCTTCGCAGTCACCGCGCTCGGCGCCGGACTCTTGACGATCCTCATGGGCGTGGTGGCGAACTATCCGTTCGCGCTCGCTGCAGGGATGGGACTCAACGCGGTCGTTGCATTCCAGCTGATCCTTGGGCTCGGCCTGACGTGGGCCGAGGCGATGGCGGTCATCGTTTGGGAGGGCATCTTCATTACGATCTTGATGTTGACCGGATTCCGCAAGGCGATCCTTGCAGCGATTCCGCTCAACCTAAAGCGCGCGATTGCCGTAGGCATCGGTCTCTTCCTACTATTGATCGGCCTCTTTGAGGCGAATGTGGTGGTGAAGTCGTTCGCTGGCACCGTGCCACTCGGACTCTTCTCGGGCATCGGCTTCGGTGGCGTTGAGATTCGGACTGCGGATCTTCCGCATCTCGCGATCTTCGGCGCAGGCCTACTCACCGCACTTGCGCTGATCCGCAGGCCGGGTGGACTGCTGATCTCGATCGGTGTCGGTACGCTTGTAGCGCTCGTGCTGGGCGTCTCAACGATCCCGAGTAGCTTCATCAGTCCGCTTGACTCATCCAACTTTGTTGGTATCGGCCAGGCGTTCGGCGCAATGTTCACCGTCTGGTCAAGCGGCGCGGGCTTCCTCGCGATCGCACTCGCCGTCTTCGCGATCATGTTGAGCGACTTCTTCGATACGGCAGGCACCATGGTTGGACTTGGTGCACGAGCGGGCCTGCTCAACAGCAAGGGAGAACTCCCTGGCGCACAGCGTGTCCTTCTGGTTGACTCAATCGCTGCGATGGCGGGTGGAGCGCTCGGCGTCTCCTCAAACACCACGTACATTGAGTCGGCCGCGGGTATCAATGAGGGGGGTCGCACCGGTCTCACCAGTGTGGTGACCGGCGCGCTCTTTCTCTGTGCAGTGTTGCTCTCGCCAATCGCTGGGATCGTCCCAGCCGCGGCAACGGCACCGGCACTTGTGATGATCGGCTACCTCATGTTTGAGGCGATCCGCGACGTGCAGTGGAAGGATGCCACCGATGGCTTCCCGATCCTCGCGACGCTGATCGTGATGCCGCTCTCGTATTCGATCACCGACGGCATCGGTGTTGGCTTCCTGACCTACGGCATCTTGAAGGTGACGTCGGGGAAGGCGAGCGAGGTGAAGCCCCTCCTATGGGTCTCCATCGCCGCGTTCTCCCTCTACTTCTTGGTGAAGCTCGGCCTCATCGCCGTCTAACGCGTAGACGTTCTGCAGTTGCTCGCACGGCGGGCGCGAGAGGCCAGTCCCTTCGGGGGCTGGCCTCTTCGTTTTCCTGCCGCATTGGAAATGCGGTATGGGGGTAACCCCATCGAGGGTTCGAATCCCTCTCTCTCCGCCACGGCCCTATCTCACGGTCGGTTGACTGTGGCCAGGGAGGTGACGGGTAGTGAAGGGGCTCACTCGGCCGCAGCAACTCGCCATACGGCGCAACGTCTCGTTCGTTCAACAGGGCGATCGCTCAATCGCCCGGTCAAGTCGCTTTTCACAATGAGCCGTCGCGGGTGTAGGATCTGCGCATGAACCTTCGTCAGCATCTCTTCGTCGCAGCGGCGGTTGTGCTGCTGGGTGGTGACCTCTCCGCCACCCCTGCCCGCGCCTCCGTCCCCGGGGGCTGTGCGGGCACCCTCTATTCGGGTCGCTCAGATGCGGTCGGCTGGATCGATCTCGACGTGATGTCCCAACTGGGGGACGGCGTGCCGCCCGCACTGTTCGAGGTGCAAGGGCCAGATGGGAGCCGGGCCAGTTACGTCAACGGTGCAGGGCTCGAGGTCCCCACCCCAGCGATGCCGATCTGGCTCGCCCCCGTCACGAGCATAGGGACTTACACGCTGATCATCGACGGCGGCTACGACTGCGTCGTGGAGGTCACCGCGGACGGTGTTACCAACACCGCGGACGGTGGAGAGGAGACCACGAGCGACACGCCGATCATTGACCCTAATGTCACGATCGAAGACGAGACATTCTGGGAAGCACGCACCGCACCCGTGCTGCCGTAGGCAATGATGCGCCGCCTGAACTCTTGCCCCCCTCCTTGCCGCGCTGCTGCTGACCGCCAGTGCCGCCCAACGCCCCGACAACTTCTTCAGCGGCGCGACGATGCTCGACGGCCCCATCCACCCCTGATAAGCGCGCCGTAAGTCAATAGCCCCACGGTGAACCAGCTGAAGGTGGTTTGATTTCGGCCCCTACTTCTATGCGCTAACCGTCAGCTTCATGCACTTCATTCGTTGGTTTGGCGCACACAGCACAAGCGATAGATCGCCTGGTTGAGTCGATAAACAGTTGACTAAAATGCCCAGCTGCGTGCACGGCACCCCCGCACGCACACCTCTATACTCCACGGATGCGGAAGCGGCACCTCCTGACTGAGATCCTCCAGACGGTCGCGCTTACCGTCGTTGCCCTCTACCTGCTACAGAACTTCGTTGCCCAGCCATTTCGAGTCGAACAAGGCTCAATGCGTATGACCTTTGAACCTGAGGATCACGTCCTGGTGGACAAGCTCTCCCCGGGACTGACTGGATTTCACCGTGGGGACGTGGTGATCTTCCGCCCGCCGGAGAGTTGGCCGTCAAGCAAGGATGGAACCTGGCGCATCAAGCGAGTGATCGGACTCCCCGGTGAGACGGTGACGATCGGCCCTGAGGGTGTCCGCATCAACGGCACACTGCTTGAAGAGGCGTATGTCTATCGAGATGGCGGCGGCGACGTAGAGGAGGAGGGCCAGTGGACGCTCGGCGCCGATGAGCTGCTCGTCTTCGGAGATCACCGTTCAAACTCGTCAGACTCCCGTGCCTATGGGCCAATCCCAGTTTCAAGCGTGATCGGGCGCGCGGTGGTGCGCTACTACCCAATCGACAAGATGCGCATCATCGTGCCGCCTCTCTATGATCCAATTGCGGTGCCATGAACGTCGTGAGCGTTGAGCTACCGCTCGCCGTGGCCCCGAGTGGCGACGCGCGGCATCGGGTCAGTTCTATGCGCTAACCGTCGGCTTCATGCACTTCATCCGTCGGCTTGGCGCGCACAGCACAAGCGGTAGATCGCCTGATTGAGTCTATAAACAATTGACTAACACACCCAGCCTTGACAGAGTCGCGCTCGCGATCATCTCCAAGCCATTACCAGGCAGGCCCGAACGGGCGATCCGCTTATGAGGACCAACCGAGGGCGGATCTATCTTGACAGTTAGGTCGCCCGACGGCACCATTCCACTAACGGCTACTCGGCCGAAGACGGCGATAAGGAGTAGATCATGATCGAAATCCTCGTCCCGTTGCTCGTGGTTGGGCTGATCTTTTTGGCGATGGCGATCAAGATCGTGCCAGAGTATCAACGCCTGGTGATCTTTCGCCTCGGGCGTGCCAACCCATCGCTGGTCAAGGGACCTGGCCTAGTCATCGTCATCCCCTGGATCGATCGGGCCATTCCGGTCGACCTTCGGACCTCGATTATGGAGGTTCCAGCGCAGACTGGGATCACTCGTGACAATGCGCCGATCTCGATCGACTTCCTCGTCTACTGGCGGATCGCTGATCCACTAACCTCGATCCTCAAGGTCCACCCATTCAATATCGCACTACTCGGACTGGCGGCAACCTCGCTCCGGGCGGTGATCGGTGGGCATGATCTTGATGAGGTGCTCTCGAAGCGTGAGCAGATGAACGAACAGCTCAAGGCGAAGATCGAGGACACGGTCCGCACCTGGGGCGGCGAGATCAGCTCGGTCGAGATCCGCGAGATCA
>JBCLDV010000003.1:0-65127 GCA_038914275.1 Candidatus Limnocylindrus sp. | reverse complement strand
ATCCGTGAGCAGCACGGAACGTACCGTGGATACATTCGTAGCGTCCTGGTCCCAGATGAGGGTGACCGCATGGCACGAACGCGCGTCGTTCTTGTAGGCATTGCCGCCGCATTTGAGGAGCTCATCGTGAAGGCGCCGGAGCAGTGGTGGACGCTCTTCTATCCAATCTGGGACGATCTCTCAGCATGATTGAGAAGCGTTCGGTATGAGTAGCGGTCGTTCGGCATGAGTAGCGTCATCTCTCGCGCCGATCTGCACATCCATACGATGGCCTCTGACGGCACCGCATCGGTCTCTCAGGTACTTGCACGCGCTGAAGAGGTTGGGCTCAACATCATTGCGATCACCGATCATGATCGGATCGATGCGGCGCAGGCGGCGCAGCAGATGGCTGTGGCCAACGGCCTGCAGGTGCAGGTGGTCGTTGGGGAGGAGATCTCAACGTTGCAGGGGCACCTCCTTGGACTCTTCTTGCAGCAGCGCGTTCGACCGCTCCACTCGCTTCGCCGCACGATTGCCGAGATCCACGAGCAGGGGGGCATTGCGATCCCTGCGCATCCGCTCTTCCCCCACCCCCTCTGTGCGCAGGAGGGGGCGATTCGCGCCGCCGCGGCCGATCGTGACCCCGCCTGTCGCCCTGACGGCTTGGAGACCTACAATCCGACGATCTTCGGCACCTTCCCCCGCCGCCGCGTGGGGAAGCTGGCAAGCGAGCTCTCCCTCGCCACCCTCGGGAACTCAGACGCCCATGTGCTGAGCGCGGTCGGCCGCGTCTGGACCAACTTTCCAGGGTCGAGCCCAGAGGCACTCCGCGAGGCGATCCTTGCACGCACCGTCAGCATTGGCGCGGGGAGCGACCATACGCTCACAGAGAGCCAGGGGATCTTCGGTCGTCAAATGCTCCGCAACCTGGTCGGGCTCGGCCAGGATCTTGCTGGCGTCACGCGACCAATATGGACGGTCGGTGGCGAGCGACGTGGCCGCGACCTAGGCTATCCGGGGAGTCGTCGTCGCCCAGCACGCTACGAACCGGAGAGTGAGCGATGAAGATCGGTATCGTCACGCCGTACGCGTATCCAATGCCTGGCGGGGTGAACGACCACGTTGGTTCGCTCTACCGCGTCTTAAGTGCACGCGGACATGACGTGCGCATCATCACGAGCAGCCACGGACTCCAGAAGGCGAGCGAAGGCGACATCATCCGCGTTGGCAAAGGGTTCAGTGTCCCCTTCAACGGGTCCATGGGGACGATCACGCTAAGCCCAACATATCTCCGGCAGGTGCGCACGATCCTCGAGCACGAGCGCTTTGATGTGCTGCACTATCACGAACCCTTTGTCCCATTCTTGAGCCTCGTAACACTGACACTCTCGACCTCAGTGAATATCGGCACCTTCCATGCGTTTGGTGGGCTCTCCATCAGTTACGAGTTCGGCAAGCGGATGCTCGGTCACTATGCGGCAAAGCTGCACGGCAGGATCGCGGTAAGCCCCGCCGCACGGCACTTCATCAGTCGCTATTTCCCCGGCGAGTACAAGATCGTTCCGAATGGTGTGGAGCCCGCGCGTTATCAGCGAGCCGTCCCGATCGCTCGATACCGAGATGGTGTGTTAAACATTCTCTTCGTTGGCCGCATGGAGCCACGGAAGGGGCTCATTCATCTGCTGCGCGCCTTTCGCAAGTTGCAGCTAGAGGGCGTGCACGCACGACTGCTGATCGTTGGTAGCGGCCCAGGAGATCGCGAGGCGCGACGCTACGTTCTCACGCGCCAACTAGAGAACGTTGAGTTTCTTGGGCGTGTCTCTGAGTCGCAAAAGGCGCAGCTGTTTAAGACGGCGGACATCTATGTCTCACCAGCTACGGGACGTGAATCGTTTGGCATTGTGCTCTTAGAGGCCATGTCCGCCGGAGCGCCAATCATCTGCTCAGACATCCACGGCTACCGCGGCGTGGTGCGACGCGAGCGCGATGGGATTCTTGTTGAGCCAGGGAGCGCCGATGCTCTCGCCGCCGCGATCCGCAGACTCGCTGATGATCCAGAACTGCGCGCGAAGCTCTCGCGTGCTGGCGAGGAGCGAGCGCAACTCTTTACGTGGGAGCGCGTTGGACTGGCGGTGGAGGAGTACTACGGCTTCGTGATCCGCAGGCTTGCGGAGCGCGGCGAACTCCCCGAAGGGTTTAGTGCGCCGATTCCTCCGCCACCCGGCCCGCGAGTTCGGATAGCAAGCGAGCGGTAAGCCCCCAGACTCGTAGCTCTCCCGGCACCACGTAGGCGCCGTATCTGAGCGGCACACCGTTCCCTTCGCCATCAACATCGTGCACGGGGAGGCGCGGATCGAAGATGCCAAGCTCCGCACCTACCACCCCCGCCACCTCGCTCGGGTCTGGGTGCAACTGTGGGGTCTCCGATGCAACTGCAACCACCACATGGATGAGGAAGTTGCTCGCAGCGATATAGACGGGATCAAGCGACCCAACCACGGTGATCCCGTGCCGCGGATCATCCGCGTCAAAGCCGAGCTCTTCGCGCAGCTCGCGGATCGCTGTCTCCTTTGGCGTCTCCCCCTCCTCCATCTTTCCGCCCGGTAAGGCGAGCTGTCCTCCGTGTGGCCCACCCTGCGCTCGCTTGATCAGCAGCACCTGGCAGTCAAACGGGTGCGGCACCACACTCTCGCCCCCGCCACTCACCCCACACGCCCCAAGCGCGACAGGAGGGACGAGGAGGGCGGTGACGGCCGCCACGCGGCGAACCCCTTCAATCGGTGGATTCAAGTCAACCGGCTCAAGGCCGGGGAGGCGGCGTGGCGTCAAGTTCAAAGGGAGCGGGAAGGGGAGCGGCGGGAGGTTCCCCTGCGCGTCGCGCGTCAGCGCTCGGCGCACCCGTTCCGCGATCTGTGCCGCCACCTGGCGTCGAGTCTCCATGAGTTAGCTCGGACGAACGGTAACTCCTGGCGCGCTTGGCACGCGGAGTGATCGTCCAGCGATCCGCGGCGATCGTGCTGGCGTGGAGTCGATCGGCAGCGGCTTCGGCTTACGACGCAACGCATGCTCAAGCACCTGGCCAATGGTCTCTACCGGAATGATCTTTAACGCCTTACGGATCTCCTCTGGGATCTCCGGGAGATCCTTCTCATTCTTCTTTGGAATTAACATGACCCGCGCCCCAGAGGCGTGCGCTGCGAGCGCCTTGCTCTTCAACCCGCCGATCGGTAGCACCCTGCCGCGCAGCGTGATCTCGCCGGTCATCACCACCTCCTTACGCACCGGGATCCCGGTGAGCGCAGAGACGATCGCCGTTGCCATGGTCACACCAGCAGACGGACCATCTTTTGGTATTGCACCCGCCGGAACGTGGATGTGCAGCCCAACCTTCTCGAACCGCTCCGGCTGGATGCCGAGCTCGCTCGCGTGCGACTTGATCCAGGTGAGTGCGGCACGTGCCGACTCCTTCATCACATCACCAAGCTGGCCGGTGAGGATCAGCTCTTCGCGACCCGCCATCACGCCAACCTCTACCGCGACCACGTCACCGCCAACCGGCGTCACCACAAGGCCGGTTGCCGAGCCGACCTGGTCATCCAGGTCCATCTCGCCGTACTCGTGCCGTTCTGGCCCGAGCCATGTGGCGAGCTTCTTCAGGTCAACGCTCCCCTTCCGAATCTTCTTCTCCGCAACGCCACGAGCGACCTTGCGCATCAGCGTGGCGATCTCTCGCTCCGCATTGCGCACGCCCGCCTCGCGCGTGTAGTACCTGATGAGGTGCACCATCGTTTCGTCTGGGATCGTTACCTGGCTCTCCTTGAGGCCGTGATTCTCGCGCTGCTTTGGGATGATGTAGCGCTTGGCAATCTCCAGCTTCTCAGCTTCCGTGTAGCCAGGGATCTGGATGATCTCCATACGATCACGGAGCGCGTCCGGGATCGTGTCCAACTGGTTTGCCGTTGCCACAAAGAGTACTTGCGAGAGATCAAACTCCACCTCCAAATAGTTATCCTGAAAGGTTGCGTTCTGCTCGGGGTCGAGCACCTCAAGCAGCGCCGCCGAAGGATCGCCGCGGAAGTCCGCGCCAACTTTGTCAATCTCGTCCAGCATGAAGACAGGGTTCCTCGTTCCCGCCGTCTTGATCCCCTGCGCAATCCGTCCAGGAAGCGCGCCAATATACGTGCGTCGATGCCCACGGATCTCCGCCTCATCGTGGAGGCCGCCGAGGCTCATGCGCACGAACTTGCGCCCCATCGCCCTCGCGATCGACTTCCCGAGCGAGGTCTTCCCTACGCCCGGAGGGCCTGCGAAGCAGAGGATCGGGCTCTTCACCTGCGGCGCGAGCTTTCGCACCGCCAGGTACTCAATGATGCGCTCCTTCACCTTCTCCAGCCCGTAGTGGTCGTCGCTGAGGATCTTCGCCGCCTCGGAGATCTCAACGCGATCCTCCGTTGCAACGTTCCACGGCATGGCAATGAGCCAGTCTACGTAGGTGCGGATTACGCCCACCTCTGGCGAAGCAGAAGGGATTCGGCCCAAGCGATCGAGCTCCTTGAGTGCGCGTGAGCGCACCTCTTCCGGCATATCCGCCGCCTCGACCTTTTCGCGGAGCTCATTCATCTCGGCCTGCTGCGGATCATCCTCGCCAAGCTCGCGTTGGATCGCCTTCAGCTGCTCGCGCAGGAAGTACTCTCGCTGCGACTTGTCCATCTCCGTTCGTACATCGGACTGGATCTTCTTCTCGATCTGAAGGATCTCAATCTGCCGTGCCAGGAAGGCGGAAACATATTTTAGTCGCTCAACAACATCCACGATCTCAAGCAGCTCCTGTCGCTGCTCCGTTGTCATATCCGGCGTGTATGCGGTCATATCTGCAAGCAGGCCAGGGTTGCTAATGTTCCTTGCTGCAACCGCCGCCTCAGGTGGAACTGGCGCACCGGAGGTGACATACGTCTCCACTTGCGCCTTGACACTCTTCATCAGTGCCTCTACCTCAATCCCTTTCGCCTCGAACTCTTCAATCACCTCAACTTCGACCATCAGCGCAGAGCCGCTCACATCAAGATTGTGTAGCGCAATCCGCTTCTGGCCTTGCACCACGGCGCGGATCGTTCCGTCAGAAAGGTTCACGACCTGCACGATCTTCGCGAGCGTCCCCACGTTGTGCAGTTGCGAGATGTCTGTGATCTCCTCCTGCTCCGCTTCACGCTGGGTGATCAGTGCGAGCCAGCCATCTGCGGCGGCCGCGGCGCGAATCGCAGCAACGCTTTTGTCACGACCAACCTTCAGCGGCGCGACCATCGTTGGGAAGATCACGATCTCGCGCAGCGGAACGAGCGGGAAGCGGCCGAGTCCGCTCGGCATAGTGACGCCTTCCTCGTCAGAGGCGGCGACCACTTCGTCGATCTCAAGTTCCATCTCTTCGCTCATCTCGTCTTCAATTTTATCTTCACGTCGCTTCTTGATCATCGTCGCGCTCCTTCTTGTGCCATCACTGCGGCCGCCTCACTCGTCTTTTCACCCTCTTCATAGAGCCGCTCAAGGATCCGCTCACCGAGTCGCTCCTCTAGCTGGAAGAGGAGCTTGATCCCGGCAAGGTTGACACCGAGAACTTGTGTGAGGTGGCGGATCCAGAGGATGCGCCGCAGATCGTTCTCGGAGAAGAGGCGGATGTTGCTCCCCGTACGAGACGGGCAGATCAACCCAGCCTCTTCATAAATTCGAAGTGTTCGTGGATGAACGGCCACAAGCTGCGCCGCTACGCTGATCACGTAGACGGGTCGTGATGGGTCAATCCCTGCGCCACTACTCCTGTACACGTCCATATGCTAGAAGCCTATCAATGTGATTGTCAAGTCACTTCCCTTAAGCATGGGAGGGCAGAGCAGGGGGCTTCTCGTAGAAGGGGCTTCTCGTACAGGCGGCTTCCCGTTTTCAGGTTCTCCTCGATTGGGCCGGCGAGGCCCGCGAGCAGGCGGGCGGAGCTACTCGAGGTCGCGGCGGTACGGAAGGTCAACGATCACAGTGTTGCGGCGGCTGAGAAGTGTGTCACGAAGGCGTTTCCCGTTGCCGTTATGCAGGATGCGATCCCACCAGTGGCGCCCCGCATACTCAGGGATTATCACCACATTGATCGGCAGCTCACCGGACTCGTGAGGCAGCCCTTCGAGCTCATCAAGGAAGTGACAGACCGGCTCCACAATGGCGCGATACGGCGACTCCACCGTCACAAGGCGTACGCCAGGGAAGAGGCGCTCAAATTGCGCGCGAATCTCGCGCTCCTCCTCTTCGTTAAAGACAACACGAAGGGCAATCAGCTCGCCGTTCTTCCCCTCAAGGACTCGCCCCAGCATGATGGAACGCACCGTTGAGCGATTGATCTCACCGAACGGGGCGATGATGCGTCGCGGTCGATGCGGCATAACAAAGGTGAGATTTGGCTTAATTGTGAGCTCACGCTCATGGAGGTTGTACCGCCTACGGACACCGGCCATGAAGAGTGCGACTAGGGGAACGAGGATGAAGATGACCCATCCGCCGGAGGAAAACTTTGCGAGCGAGATGATGATAAGGACTACGCCCGTGACGAGTGCGCCAACACCGTTGAGCAGTGCCTTTGCCCGCCAGCCTTCGCCGCGAGTATTTCGCCAGTGCACGACCATGCCAGTCTGGCTAATGGTGAAGCCGAGGAAGACACCGATGGCATATGCAGGAATCAAGAGCGTGACCAGTGCTCCAGAGGCGATCAAGAAGATCACAGCACCGGCCGCAATCGTGACGATGCCGCCTGCATATGCGAGCCGACCGCTTCGCTGTCCAATCTGCCGCGGCAGGAATCCGTCACGTGCAAGGATGCGCGCAAGCTGTGGGCCTCCGTTGAACCCAGTGTTTGCTGCAAGGAGGAGGATGCCCGTGGTTGCGATTTGGAAGATCGCGTAAGGGATCCCGCTGCCGAGTGAGGCGCGGGCGATCTGCGAGAGGAGCGTCTCACCACCGATCTCTTGTGGCACCTTGCCGAACGCAAACGCGAGCAGTGAGATGCCGAAGAAGATCGTGGCAAGGAGCACCGCCATGATCGACATGGTGTCCGCAGCGTTTTTCGCCTCCGGCTTCTTGAAGGCGGCAACGCCGTCAGAGATCGCTTCGGTTCCCGTGAGGGCCACAGACCCGTAGGCGAAGGCTTTCAAGAGCAGGAAGGGGAGGATCAGCTGCATCCCATCGTGCGCCTCCACCACAACACCCTGGCTCCAATTCACCGCAGGGTCGCCGAGCGCGATGCGGATCAGGCCGATCGCAATCACGGTGGCGGCGCCGCCAACGAAGAGGTATGTGGGGATCGCGAAGAGGCGCCCCGACTCACGAAGGCCACGCAGATTTGCAAGGACGAGAAGGAAGAGGGCGCCGAGTGCGAGCTCAACCCGCAGCGGAGCCAGCTCAGGGAGTGCGGAGGTGATCGCAGCAACACCGGCGGCGGTACTGACTGCCGCAGTGAGGATGTAGTCGATCACGAGGCTCGACGCCGCTACCAGTGCCGGGGTCGTCCCGAGCGTGCTGGCGGCGACTGCGTATGCGCCACCCCCCTTTGGGAAGCCGAAGCAGACCTGGCGGTAACTGATCGCCACAACGCCGAGCAAGAGGCCAACTGCGAGGGCAATCAGAGGGCCGAAGGCGAGATATGAGGCACCAGCGGAGGCGAGGACGATCAGGATCTCCTCGCTCGCATAGGCACTTGAAGAGATGGCGTCAGAGGAGAAGATTGGCAGGGCGAACTTCTTCGGGAGCCGCTCCCCATCCTCTTCGGCGTTTGAGAGTCGGCGACCGAAGAGGATCCGCTTGGCGGCGAGTGCTGCGCGACCAAACTCGTTGACCGGCTCACTTCCCGCCTCAGAGGCTACGAGGTGATCCGGCTTCTCCTCAATAAACAACTCTTCGTTACTTTCCAGTGGCCCCGGTTTCTGCTTTTCGCTCGCCATGACGCGGAACCGCCTTCTGTTACTTCAAGGGCCGGCGGTAGAGCCGGTCGGGGGTCGAGAGTGGCCATCGGCCCTCATCGCCTCGCTTTCTTCAGACCAATCCTATACCTGCAGCGCACCCTCATCCACTCACGAGGACAAGGAGCGACTTTTCAAGGGTCGGTAGTGTGACTCGCTCTACGCGGATTGCGTCCCTGCCAACAAGTGACACCGCAGCTGCGAGCTCTGCCTCCCACCTCTCACCCTCGCGCTTCCATGCGAGTAGGTGGCCACCAGCGGCAAGGAGCGGCTGTGCGAGTTGCGTGAGCTCTGCGAGTGGTGCCACGGCGCGTGCGACCACGAGGTCGTAACGAGTGGGGTGACGCGACGCCAACTCTTCTGCGCGTGCATGCAGGACACGGAGGCGCGGTGCGAGTCCACTTGCCACCACCACCGTCTCCAGGAAGCGTGCCTTCTTCCCCGTGGCCTCAATGAGATCGAACGATGCGCCCGGGCGAGTTGAGAGCAGGCGCGCTGCGAGTGGGATGCCTGGGAAGCCGCCGCCAGAGCCAAGGTCGGCGAACGCGCCACCACTCGGGACGAGACGTTCAATCAGTGGGAGCGCAACGAGTGCGTCAAGGAGGTGGCGCGCGGCGCGCTCTTGCGCGTTCGTGATGCTCGTCAGGTTGATTGCAGGATTCCAGGCGTCTAGGAGGCGAAGGTGGGCGGTCTGCACCACGCGCTCTACTGGGCTGAGTGGCGGCAGCGATGCTGCACGCAGCAGCGCATCAAGCGCTTCGAGTGTCTCGCGTTCCGTTGGCGGGAGTGAGTCGGGGTTCGTTGGGAGTGGCCCGCGCTCGCTCAACCACGCTTCCCGCTCGTTCGCGCCGGTCGACCCATGGAGCGACGCACCACATCCAAGACCTCTTCAACGTACTTGTCCGCATCCCCCTTCTCCACGGCGCTCTTCACGCAGCCACGTACATGGTCTTCAAGGATCAAGAGTCCGAGCGCATCAACGGCGGCGCGGAGTGCGGCGATCTGCTGCAGGATGTCAACGCAATACTCCTCGCCATCCACCATGCGCCCAATTCCGCGCACCTGGCCCTCCAGCCGGCGCAGGCGATTCATCAGCACCTTGCGGTCTTTCGTGTAGCTGTGACCCGTGTGTTCATCCATACCCTGGGAGGGTATCCGATCCGCCCCGGTGCTACGGATCCGTCCCGATGGAGACTGCAGTCGGATCCCAACCCTTAGTCGGATCCCAACCCTTCGCTCTGGGTCCCTGCCTCCCAAACTTCAATCTTTGGGTGGAGTTGACCACGATCCGCCAGGCGCTGATGCGCCAGAGGCGCCAAAAGGTGCTGCGATTCGCCACCTCCTACCCTCAGGTTCGGATCAAGCTGCTTGGGCTCAACGACATCAGGTCCATGATGTGGAAGTATCAGCGGAGTGATCGCGATGCGGCGGGGGCCGCCGGCTCTAAGGCCCCGCCACAAAAGCAGAGCGCAGTAGTAGGGGAGGTCGCCGCATGAGTAACGCTGGGAGCGCTAACCCGCACGACGACATCGCCGAAGTACTCATTGACGAGGCGGCAATCCAGGCGCGCGTCAAGGAGCTCGGCGCAGCGATCGCCACCACGTACACGGGGAGTGACCCACTCGTCCTTGTTAGCGTGCTCAAGGGGTCGCTCATCTTTGTTGCCGATCTGATGCGCGCAATTCCGCGCAACGTGGTCATTGACGTGATGGAGGTCTCTTCGTACAGCGGCGGCAACACCGAGTCGAGTGGCACGGTTCGTATCCTGAAGGATCTCTCGGGAACAATTGAAGGGCGCGACGTGTTGATCGTTGAAGACATCATTGACACCGGTCTGACGCTCAACTATTTGATGGGCTACCTCGGCGGGAAGAGCCCGCGCTCCATTCGTATTGTCACGCTGCTCAACAAGCCGGCGCGCCGACTCGTTGACCTGAAGGTTGATTGGACCGGATTCGAGATCCCTGACAAGTTTGTTGTGGGATACGGGCTCGACTTTGGCGAAAAGTATCGCAACCTGCGTTACGTGGGCGTGCTGAAGCGCGAGCTTTACGCCTCCGTCATCGGCGAGTCGTAGCGTGGCGAAGCCGATCGGCAGGATCCAATCGGGGGCTGGAAGCCTGCGCAAGCGCAGCAGCGGCCGTCGCCTCAGCGCCGTCGGCGCACTCCTTGTGGTTGCTGGCGCCTTTCCCGCATGGTGGACGCTCGGTAGTGGCGGCGGACTGCCGCCCGTTGTTGGCAACGCCTTCGACTCTGTTGGTGTGCTCGCCTTCTTCCTTGCACTCGCCCTCCTGGCGATCCTGCTCGCCCCTGACGCCGTGGGTGAGCAACTGCCGATTGATTGGTGGCCGGTGCATGTGGGACTCGTTGGCGTTGCAAGCACCGCCTTCCTTCTCGCCGCGAGTGGAGCGGCGGTGACCGCCACAGGGAGCGAGCTCCCCCTCTCCACCGTCTTTGGGCTAGATCGGGCTCCCGGCCTCTGGGTCACCCTCTTCGGTCTCGGCGCTTGGATCGCTGGGGTTGCCCAGATCGTTGACGCTCGAGACGACCGCTAGTCTCCAGCCCCCCTCACACGAGGAGCGCACGCTCAACCGTACTCCTACTCTCCGCCTCTGGTAGGGTGTTGACGTGCAGCCGTGCGCTCCGACGCGCGGGCAGGTGCCGAACAGGCGCCGCCCCGTCGTAGCAGCGCATGCCACAACATCTATTACGAGACAGATAAAGAGGTACACACGCTATGAGTCGTAATGTTGCAGTATTCGTTGACGTCGCAAACGTCTTTTATGCAGCCAAGGCGGCCGGAGTCGACATTGACTACGTCACGCTGCTTAAGGCCATCACCGCAAACCGTGACCTTGTTCGCGCGTATGCGTACACCGGGTTGGACCCTGAGAATGAGAACCAGAAGGCGTTCCACAACTTCCTCGATCGAAATAACTACAAGGTTGTCAGCAAGGATGTTCGCAAGTATGGCGACGGTCGCTTTAAGGCGAACCTTGACATTGAGCTTGTTGTTGACCTAGTTCGTCTTGCGCCAAAGCTCGACATCGCCGTTGTCATCTCTGGTGACGGTGACTTCGCACCCGCAATTCGCGCCGTACAAGACATGGGCGTTCGCGTTGAGGTGGTGAGCTTCCGCGCCAACACCAGCAGCGACCTCATTGATGTTGCCGACCAGTTCATCGAGATCACATCCATCGCCAAGGTGGAGGCTGGTGGCTCGCGCAGCGGGCGCCGAGTTGCGGCTGATGGAGACGAGGACCTCTCCATGACAGAGGTTCCAGACAAGCAGTCTGAGGCTCCAACGCGACCGCGTCGCAGCGTTGAACCGCGTGCAGAGCGTCGGCCCGCGCGCCGCACCAGCACGGGACGAACCGTTGTTGGCCGCGGGCGTAGCGGTGCAACGGTCCGCGTTGGGGACAGCGTGATTGATACCGATACGATTGAGACCCTCTCGCTCGACGATCTTGAGCCGTCCGACTTCACGCGACCAGCCCCTGGCCAAGAGCACGAGCACTCGCTCGGTGGCGAACTTGGTGGTGAGCTCGGTGGCGAACTTGACGACGACCTCGGCGACGCACCGCGACGCCGACGCCGACGTGGCGGACGTGGTCGTGGCGGACGTGGTCGCGGCGAAGGATTTACTGATGCGCCACGCGTCAACGCGTCGGCTAGCGGCTCGTATGACGGGCCAATAGAGACGATGTCGCTTGCCGACCTTGAGGGTGATCGTGGCGGCGGAGTGCCGGAGTACATGCGCAACGAGCGCCGCGGTGGCGGACAGCCTTCTAGCGCGTCGCGACGTGCACTCGGCTCTGGCCCATCACGTATTGCCGATGAAGTTGCACGCTCGCAGCGAGACGGCTCGAGCCGTTCCAACATGTCTGGCGGGATGGAGAGTGAGCCAGTCCCCGCAGACGTTGCGGCACTCCTCCGGGCACAGCTTGAGGCGACTGGGCGCTCTGCAGAGAGCGCACCGGCCCTGAGTGGTAAGGATGCCCCGGTGTCGGGTCGCGGACGAGCAAAGAAGCCCGCCGCAAAGGTGGCGCTGGTGAAGAAGCCCGCCGCAAAGGTGGCGCTGGTGAAGAAGCCGACGGCCCGACCAAAGAGCAAGAGGTAAGAGGCGAGCAGGATGGCGAAGGCGGTGAACGCGCCAGCCAAACACCGCGTCGCCAGCTCACGTCCGCCGGCAAGCTTCAAGACACGAGGTCACGACGGCGCCGCGTCGCGCCTCACCACGCTCCTCTCTGGAACGCCGCCGCATGCCCTACTGATCGTGGGGCCGCGCGGCGCTGGCGTTGGCACGCTCGCGCGCGACGTGGTCGCAACGCTCCTCTGCACGTCACCCATGGAGGGCGGCGCATGCGGCGACTGCCGCTCCTGCAGGCTCGTCGCTTCAGGGAGCCACGCTGACCTCGCGCTGATTGTGCCGAGCGGCGACCGAGCTGATGAGATTGGCATTGAGCTGATCCGAGAGTTGGAGGCGAGCCTCGCCCTCCTCCCTGTAGAGGGCGGGCGCCGCGTCGCGTTGATCGAGCGCGCTGACCGAATGAGCGAACCGGCGCAGGACGCACTCCTCAAGACGCTTGAAGAGCCGCCAGCGCGCACGCACATTGTCCTCGCCGCCGCCGAAGACTCTTCACTCCTACCAACGATTCGCAGTCGCTGCGCAACGATCCGCCTCGGACTTCCAGACGCAGCCGCGGCGAGCGAGTTGATCGCCACACAGCTTGGCCTTGACGCGCCAACCGCCATGCGCCTGCTCCGCATGGCTGGCGGACGACCGGGCCCACTCCTAAGCGCCGCGGTGAGCGGTGACGCGGCACGGGCACATGCCACACTGCGCCGACAGATCCTTGACTTCATTGACGTTGCACCACATGCACGCCTCCGGCAACTCCCTGGGCTCATCACTGATGCGAGCGCCATCCTGGCGATCGGCGTTGAGAGCGCAGAGGCGAGTCAAACCCCTGAAGATGGCGAGGAGAAGGGTGATGATGCAGTGGTGGAAAGCGAGTCGGCCACGCCAAAGAAGAGCGCTTCGAAGCGCAGCGGATCAAAGCCAACACCCGCCGAGCGGCGCGCGAACGCAAGGGTGCTCCTTCACCTCTGGCGCGGCGTTGCACGCGATCTCGCACTCGTTGCAGCGGGGGCGTCCGCATCCGTAGCATTTCCAGAAGATTTGCATGAGCTCACCCCAGTCGCTGCGCGCTGTGAACTAACCGTCTGGCGCGATGCGCTGATCAGTGTTAACCGTGCGCTGAGTGCGCTTCGTCGTAACGGAAACCCAGAGCTTCTGCTGGACGCAATCGCGCTGCGCTGGCCGCGCGCATGAGCACGCTCGCGCCGCACCAAACACTTTTTGACCGGCTCTCAACGCTCGGCGAGAGCGTCACGGATGTGCTCGACTACACGCAGGTGATCAGCAGTAGTGGCGCGCGTGAGATTGAGAAGACGGTTGCGGCGCTAGGTGCACGCGAGCTTCCCGCCGCAGCGCTCAGCGCGCTGGATGCCCTGCTCGCCACCGGGGAGCGGGTGCTACAGGCTAACGATCCGCACCGCGCGATCGATTGGGTGGGCATCTATCCGCGACTGCTCACCACCCTCCTTGTTGCCGCGCTCAACCCGAAGGCGCTCCCAGTGGAGCCGCCAGCTGCGACGAGTGGTGCGGGGGGAGGCGGTGCGGCAAGGCTGCCGGCCGGCATCTCCTTCACGGACGCGCCTCGTGACGGGCGCGCCGTGGTCTACTCTGGCATCCAGGCGGATCCAATCTTGAAACCACTCGCGCAGGCGATCGCCGCCGCAACACCATCCGATCGCCTGATCGCTCGCGCACTGATGGGCGATCCAGAGCCAGACGGCGCCACGGCGGCGGCCTACACCGCCGTACTCCCTTCGCGTCGTTCACCGAGCGACCCACTGATTGTTGGCGCCCTTGCGATTGGCGGAAAGGCGGCGCAGTCAAACGCGCAGTACCGCGGTGCCATTGTGGAGGCGGTGACGGCCGAGATCTTGAAGCGCCGCACCACACTCTCGCGCGAACCGGAGCGGATGGTGCGACGCGAGCGCCGCTTCGCCGTTGACGGCGCCGCCGCGGACCCGCACCCGTTTGATGTGACGGTAGAGACAGGACCAATTCCCGAGCTGTGGGACTGCAAGTGGGGTGCGCGTGGCCTTGATGACAGCCTGCTTGCCGAACTTGAAGATGCGCGCATCCGCGCCGCTGGCGTAGGGGTGCGCATTGCGATCGGGATCGTTGCGTTTGACGCCGCTGCGACCGTGGCGGCACGCCTCACATCTCTGCACGGACCCCGAGAGCAGACGCGCATCATCACCCTGGATACCCTGAGCCGCCTGGCGGCCGGATGAGCGCGCTCAGCGCCCGACTGGTCGCAGGCACAGCGCCAGACGAGGCGCAACTCCCCCCTGATGCGCGCTACCGCGAGGAGGGGCGTGGCGTCCGATTTGATGAGTGTGGTCCTGATGGACGCATGCGTGCTGCGGCCCTGCTGCGGCACGCACAGGACCTTGCCTGGCGCCACAGTGAGCTGCTTGAGTACGGTCGCGCCTGGTATGAGGCGCGCGGCGTTGGTTGGATCGTGCGCGGCATCGATCTCCTCATTGACGAACCGCCCCGCTCAAACGAAGAGCTGATCGGGACTACGGCGCTTGTAGGTTTCCGTCATGTGATGGCACGGCGACGCACACGACTCTTTACCGCGACCGGTCGCGTGGTCGCTGATGTTGCGATCGACTGGGTGATGACGGATCGTGAGGGGCGCCTGGCACGCTTTCCCGCAGAGCTTGAGACGTTCGTGGCGCGAGTCAACGCCACGTTTCTGCCAACGAAGATTCTCGCCGCCCCCCCCCCACTGGCAGCAAGATTGCGATCCCGATCCGTCGTGCAGATATTGATCCGCTCGGCCATGTGAATCACGCCGCCTGGCTGGAGATCGCCGAAGAGGGCCTTGCGAAGGTTGCGCCGTCCCACCTGGTTGCTCCACGACGCCAGATCCGCCTGGAGTACCTAGCGATCACTGCTTGCGACACCGCCTTTGTACACCTCCAGGCGAACGAGCGTGGCGACGAGGTGCGCCTTGATGTCACCGACCGTGAGGGAGCTCCCATCCTACGTGGTGAGTTTCGGACTGCACCCGAATGAGTTGTGACAGACAGCAGGCACGCAGCTCCTGGAGTATTAAGAGGTGAAACGCATCGCCGCAATCCTCGTCGCGCTCCTCCTCGTATTAAGTATGCCGGCGCCAGTTGGCGCCCTCACATACACCACGCGCATCTCGCTTATGAGCGCGTTGAACCGATTAACAGTGCAGTCGGAATATCAGAGTGGATACTCGCGCAGCAAGTTTGGCAACAACTGGATTGACGCAGATGGTGACGGGCTTGACACTCGCGCAGAGGTGCTCATCGAAGAGTCAAAAGTACGCGTGACCATCTCAAGCCGCATCGTTCGCACCGGTCGCTGGGTCAGCCTCTATGACAACGTGACGTGGACGAACGCTACTGACGTTGATATTGATCATGTGGTTGCACTGAGCGAAGCGTGGAAGTCTGGTGCACATGCGTGGAGCTCATCACGTCGCCTCAACTTCGCAAACGATCTTGGCGTTTCGTGGGCACTTCGAGCCGTCACGGACAACGTCAACATGTCGAAGGGTGATCGTGATCCATCAAGCTGGTTACCGCCGTACCGTGCGGCGACCTGCACCTACCTTGTAGGTTGGGTCGCGGTGAAGTTGCGCTGGGGCCTCAGTGTTGATGCCTCGGAGAAGTCGGCGATCAGTTCAGCATGGGCCGCGCACGGCTGCGCCGCTCGCAGTGCTCCGCCACGTGTTGAGGTGAAGCCGGCGCCGTAACGGACACTACAACTAGAGTCCGAGCGTTGGCTTGCCGCCGCCTTCCCCGCCCTTCCCCTTGCGTCGACGGCGCCTCTTCTCTTCCTTCTCGGGTGCCGCTGGCCGATCGGGGAGGCCAACGCTGTACGGCTTGATGAGCTTGCCGCCCGCAGACTTTGCTTGCGAATGGGCGACCGCCGCAGCAGGTGCAAACTCTGATGAGGTTGGTGGCACCTCGCGTCGCGGTCGTGGACCCACGGGCGGCGTTCGCCGAACCACCACCACCCCTTGCGAGGCGCTTCGGAACCGGCGGACGCTCTCCTCCGGCTGCGCCCGATACGCGGCCGCCCAAACGAGGGTGACGGCGGCGGGAACTAGCAGGAGGCGCTCATCTGTACCGGTGAAGCCGAGTCCGAGCGCAATCGCCGTGACGACGATGGCGAGGAGGAGGAGCGGGCGCCGGAGGGGCGGGACGCTACGGAACTGCGAGTCGACCATCTACCGATTCTAAGGGGTGCGGTGCGCCAACCGCGCATCAAGATGGTGCGCCCGACAGGATTTGAACCTGCGACCTTCTCCTTCGGAGGGAGACACTCTAATCCCCTGAGCTACGGGCGCGAGGAGGGAAGGATAGCCCAGGAAAGAGGCGGGAAGGATAGCCAGGAAAATAGATCAGGTGACCCCCCGTGAAGGGAGCCACCTGAAGCCGGTCCGCTTTTAGAACGAACAAGTCAGTTCCGCAGCTACGCTCAAAGAGCATCTATCACGTCGCCTAAAGCGACTACCCTAACCCACCTACCCATGATCTTTGAACAAGAACAGCTGCGCTAAGGATAGCGCACGAGAGGGCCGATTCCAACCCCCTATTTTCCTCGTGCGCCGTGCGCCGTGCGCCGTGAGGTGGTGGGGCGACTCAGCGGATGCTCACCGACTTCATTGCTACAGGCTCAATTGGGCGGTCGCCAGGTCCGCAGGGGGCCGCGGCGATCGCGTCGACCACGCTCAACCCTGAGACCACCTGTCCGAAGATCGTGTAGTTCGGCGGGAGCTGCGGTAGGTCCGCAAGACAGATGAAGAACTGGCTCCCGTTCGTGTTGGGGCCGGCGTTTGCCATCGCGACGGTCCCCCGCGCATACCCCATGGTCACCGGCTCGTCGTCAAACTTGTAGCCAGGTCCGCCAGTTCCCGTTCCAGTTGGGTCGCCCCCCTGGATGACGAAGCCTGGCACGACGCGGTGGAAGATCACGCCGCTGTAGTAGCCCTTATTCGCCAGGGTAACGAAGTTTTCCGCCGACTTTGGGGCGGCATCGTCGAGTAGCTCAAACTCAATCGTCCCAAGCGTTGTCTCAATGACTGCGGTCGCCATGCCCCCTCACTTCTGCGGCAGCGCCGCCCCCTATCGGCTCACTGCCGATGCGTTGATGGAGTTTACCCGCCTCACCGTTACGGTGTGGGGGTGCTCACCAGAGTGCTCAGGATGGTCACCGGCACGACCGGCCGATCCTCACCGTCTCGCTCAACGGCGGCGATCGCATCCACCACGTCCATCCCCGCCGTTACGCGACCAAGGATGGCGTAGGTGCGCGCGCTCTCAAGTGGACCTTGCGCACCATCGTCAAGGACGATGAAGAACTGGCTCCCTTGGGAGTCTGGTGCTGCGCTGCGCGCCATGGCCAAGACGCCGCGACCGTACTCGCCCAGCACCGGTTCGTCGCTGATCTTGTAGCCAGCATCACTCGTGCCAGTTCCAGTCGGATCACCACCCTGGATGACGAACGGCGTTCCGTCTTGCATGTAGGCGATGCGGTGAAAGATCACCCCGTCATAGAAGCCACATTCGGCGAGTGCCACGAAGTTTCCAACGGCGATCGGCGAAAGGTCAGCCTCCAAGAGCAGCGTGATGTCCCCCATTGAGGTGCTCATCACGATCTCGCGCTGCTCGCCGGCGGCTAGTGCGGGCGGCTGCGATGTTGGGCAGCCACCTGTATCAGATGAAGTAGCGGGCGTTGAACCGCGAGAGGTGCATGCGGAGATCGTGAGTGCCGCAAGGAGTGCGAGCGCCCAGGAACTTTTCAGCGTGATGTTCATGCGGGCATTCTACGCGAAGCGGCTACTGCAACGCGCCAGCAACCGACTGCGCCTCTTCAAAGTCAAGTGCACCAGAGAGGAGCGCCTCGCCGAGGATGAGCGAACTCACCCCTGCGTCACGCAGTCGCCGCACGCCATCAAGGTCAGTGACGCCGCCCGCCACACTGAGGTCCATCGTGGGGTAGCGCTGTGCGATCTCCGCGAAGCGGCTCGCCTCGGCTGCGCCGCCGCCATGGCTCATCACGATGCGGCTGATCCCCGCCGCAACAAGCTGTTGGAGAAGGTCGTCGAGTGAGGGGCGCACCGCGCGCTTCCAGGGGAATTCTGCGAGCCGCTCTGGACGTGGATCAAGGCCAACGGCGAGCCAGGTACCCGCGGTGTTGGCGCAGGCGGCGAGGAGTTCAGGCTCATCCATGAGTGATGTGCTAACCACCACGCGGGTCGCCCCCGTGGCGAATGCGATCTCGATCGCCTCAGGTGATTCCATGCCGCCAGCAACCTGAAGTGGCGTTGCAACTAGGCCGGCAACGGCGCCGATCGCTGCAAGGTTGACCGGCGCACCAGAGCGTGCGCCATCAAAGTCAACGAGGTGGATCAGCGTTGCGTTGCGATCAACGAAGTGCCGCGCAATGCGTGCCGGTTGATCGGTTGGCGCTCCAACGCCTGTTGCCGCACCCGGCCAGAAGACGATCCGAGATCGACCCTTCTCAAGGTCAATTGATGGAACGATGCGCATGAGTCAGCCGCGCTATGCGGACGCTTTAAGAGCTTCTGCCGACGCCGTGATCACGCGCTGGATCTCCGCCTCGCCGACCCCGTAGTGCGTCACAGCACGAATCTGGCCGTGCGAATAGCTCACCATCAACACGCCGCGCTTCTCAAGCTCGTCAAGGAACTTCGCGCGTCGCTTCGCGTCACCCTCCAACTTGAAGATGACGAAGTTCGTCACG
Source organism: Candidatus Limnocylindrus sp. (assembly GCA_038914275.1). Taxonomy (GTDB): domain Bacteria; phylum Chloroflexota; class Limnocylindria; order Limnocylindrales; family Limnocylindraceae; genus Limnocylindrus. The sequence continues at coordinate 46,263 of JBCLDV010000003.1, read as the reverse complement.
ACGCGGCTCGGATCAAGTCGATCGCCCTCTGGTTGCGCGATGTGTCCCGGAGAGATCACGCCGTCCATCTGCGCAAGCGCCGTAGCAAGGGTGCGCGCATTGACGTGATCCTCCGCAAGTCGCTTGATAGTTCCTTCAGGGCCGTCCGAAAGTGCAACGAGCCCCGCCGCAGCGAGGATGCCAACCTGTCGCATGCCACCACCGAGCAGCTTGCGCGCACGGCGCGCCTTCCAGATGAAGTCACGCTTCCCAACCACCACGCTACCGATCGGTGTTGCAAGCCCCTTACTGAGACAGAAGGTGGCGCTCTCCGCCTCTTTCACAAGGTCACGTGCACTTACGCCGAGTGCCACCACGGCGTTGAAGAGTCGTGCACCGTCAACGTGGATCGGAATCCCGGCGGGCTTCAGCGCGGCGTGCAGTCGCTTCATGTAGTCGGGCGTGATCGGACGGCTGAAGGTGTGTGCGTGACAGTTCTCAACCACCACGAGGCTTGTGATCGCGGAGTGGGGGTCCGATGCATCCTGGATCGCCTCCACCACTGCATCGATTGGCATCTCGCCATCAGACGTTTCGTTGACGACCCGCAACCCTGCGCCGGCGACCACGGCGTAGTTCGCCGCCTCGTCGTTTGGGATATGCCCTTCGGCGACGGTGATGATCTCGCTGCCCCGTGGCACGTGCGCCATGACGCTGACAAGGTTCCCCATCGTCCCTGAGGGCACAAAGAGCCCCGCCTCCTTGCCAAGAAGGTCGGCGGCGCGCTCCTCAAGCTCGATGACGGTGGGGTCGTCCTCAAAGACGTCGTCGCCCACCTCGGCGCTCGCCATGGCTCGTCGCATCTCAGGCGTGGGGTGGGTGACGGTGTCAGAGCGCAGGTCGATGCGCTCAGAGCCCCCCGCTCGCTTCGCCGCATCAGCTCCGTATCCCATAGTCGGATCCTACCCCCTCTGGTAGGCTTCGTAGTCCTGTCGCGGACCCGTGGTGTAGCGGCCCAACATGCCAGCCTGTCACGCTGGAGATCGCCGGTTCGAATCCGGTCGGGTCCGCCAGGAGACTCTCTTCGCTTTGCCCGTTAGGCGGCTGATACGATCGGGCGGGCTGATACGATCGCAGCATGCCACGTGAGATCTCCGTCAGCGACGGCTTTCCGCCGAGCGAGCGCACGCGTGTTCGCCGCCTCCCCGAGCGCGGACTCTATGAGCGGAGCGAGGTCTACCCGGTCGTTGACGCAGCGCTCACCTGCACTGTTGCCTACCTGCTCGACGGCCGCCCAATCGCCACACCCACCGCGCACTGGCGCGATGGAGATCGCCTCTACTGGCACGGCTCCGCCGCGAGCCGCTTCCTGAAGACTGTCATCGGCAGCGAGGTCTGCGTCTCAATCCACCTCACCGACGGCATTGTCTTGGCGCGAAGCGGCTTCGACAGCTCAATGAACTACCGTTCCGCAACGCTCTTCGGAGTCTGCGAAGAGATCAGTGGCGACGAGAAGGTGCGGCAGTTGGACGCCTTCGTTGAAAAGATTGTCCCTGGGCGATCAAAGGAGTTGCGTGCAGCACATGAGCAAGAGTTGAAGGCGACGACGCTACTCGGCATGAGCATCAGCGAGGCCTCAGGAAAGGTGCGCGACGGTGGCGTTGGGGATGATCCGGCCGATGCGGATGAGAAGATTTGGGCGGGGATCATTGAGATGGAGACGCGTTTCACTTCACTCACGGAAGATCAGGAGACGCCAGTACTTGCTGCGCCGTCGCGGGGACTGCAGCAGAGGATCGGAAAGAAGATCTAGCGCGGCTTCAGTTGAATGCTGGGACGATCGATCGGGCGGCGCTCGTTGCACTGATCGCTCTCTGGATCAACCGCCGGCGATCTGCTCCCCGCCGTCGACCGTAATCGTATTTCCGTTCACCCAGCCCATTCCAGCCGCGGAGAGCGCCACGATCGCGCGACCAACATCGTCTGGTGTGGTGAGTCGCTTCCCTGGATGCTTCTTCAGCACAACGTCAATCCAATCTTGGCTTCCTGGAATCTTTCGCAGCGCTGGCGTATCTACGACGCCTGGTCGTAGCGCGGTGACGGTTGCACCAGGTACGAGTGCGGCGAGTTCAATCGCGAGCTGACGGCAGTGCGCCTCTACCGCCGCCTTCGCTGCAGAGACGGCACCGTACATCGGCACCGCTTTAGATGCACCCTCAGATGAGGTTGCGAAGATGCGCGTTGTAGCACCGATGAGACCTGCCGCGTAGAGATCCTGTACCCAGTAGACGAGCGAGTGTGCCATCACGTCTGATGTCATCTCCATCTGCCTCCGCGTGATGGTCGGCACGTCCGTCGATGGGAGGAACGGCTGCAGGCTGCCGAAGGCGAGTGAGTGGAGCATGATGCCAAGCTGCGGCTCCTTGCCAGCGGCACGTGCCGCCGCAAAGCGTTCCGATAGCTGCGCGATGACTTCGGCACGCTTCTCGTCATCGGCGGCGTTGCCGCGGATGTAGAGTGCCTCAACGCCAGTCGCCTTCACCGCCGCGATCGCCGCATCCAGCTTCTCGCCGCGGGAGCGCCCCAGGTAGACGCCGCAGATGTTGTAGCCAGCCGCTGCCGCATGGCGCGCCGACGCTTCGCCGATGCCGCTCGAGGCACCGAGCACCAGTGCCCAACGCACTACGTTCTGCTCTGCCATCTTGCCTCCTGCGCTCATTCGCTTGCGCTCAGATTCACCCGTTCAGCCTTGCGCGCTCTGCTAGCGGTAGGGTAGCCGACTCTTACACCCCGCTGCCCACACCGTTCTGAGCCCCACTCGCCGCCGCCCACTCGCCGCCACACCCTTCTGAGCCCCCGCGTAAGATGCGGGGATGGACGACGCAGGCAGGCTCCTCCTTATGGCGGTTCATGCTCACCCTGACGACGAGACGATCATCATGGGCGGCACCCTTGCGCACTACGCTGCTGCGAACGCCGCCGTGCGGGGGGAGTCGAGCGACGTCATTGTGGTGACGGGGACGCGCGGCGAGCTCGGCGAGATCGTGATCCCTGACCGAGATACACCAGAGGAGCACGAGCGACTCGGTGAGACGCGGATGGAGGAGATCGCCGCGGCGATGCGTGCGCTCAGTGTCACACGCTGGGAGAACCTCGGCTACCGCGACTCTGGCATGGACGAGAGTGAAGGGAATAGCGATCCACGCTCGTTCCACCAGCACATCAGTGTTGATCTTGATGACACAACCGAGCCGCTGGTGCGACTGATTCGCGCCACTCGGCCCGACGTGATCGCGACCTACGATGACTTTGGTGGCTACGGTCACCCTGACCACATTGCCGCCGCGCGGATCGCTCGCCGCGCGTGGGAGGTTGCGGGCGATCCCGCTTGGCGACCCGCCGCCGGACCCGCTTGGTCGCCGAAGAAGCTCTATGAAGTTCGCATCCCCGACTCGCAACGGGACGCCATACTGGCGCTCCTTGAGTCGCGCGGAATTGAATCGTGGTGGAGCGAGCCAAAAGACGCGCCACCAGAAGATCTTGAGAAGTGGCGAGCGTGGCGCGCGAAGATGGCCTACCCCGATGAGTTGATTACGACCCGCGTCAGCATCAAGGAGCAACTCGGCGCAAAGCGTCGTGCGATCCAGGCGCATGCAACGCAGATCGAGGCAGACGGGCCGCTATTAATGTTGAGTGAAGAGGATCAGATCGCGCTCGGTGCGCAAGAGCAGTATCGACTCCTCGCGCATCGCCTCAGCGCACCGCCGAGCCTTCCAGAAGCGGATCTCTTCGCTGGCCTTCGCTAACGTTCGCTAGGCGGGTCAGGCGGTTTGGGCGCTTACGCGGTTCGGCGACCGCGCAGCGTGGTCGCGAGTAAGACGGCGAGGAAGATTGTCGTCTCCACCAGTACGATCGCTGCGCCAGAGGCAAGGTCGAGCGCGTAGCTAAGGTAGAGGCCGATTACGGCGGATGCTACGCTAATCACGGCGGCGATCGTGATCATCTTCCCAAAGCGCTTCACCAACATCTGCGCGGTTGCGGCAGGCGTGGTGATCATTGCAACGACCAAGACGATCCCCACCGCCTGCAGGCTGATGACGATCGTGACGGCGATCAGGATGAGGAGGAGGTCGTCGAGGCGGCGGACCGGAAGCCCTGCGGCCCCCGCACCGAGTGGGTCAAACGTGGCGAAGAGCAGTTCTTTCCAGAGAGTTCGCACGACCAGGAGCAGCACGACCACCAACACGGTCAGCGAGATCACGTCGGAGAGGCTGATGCCGAGCACGTTCCCAAATAGAAAGTGAAAGAGATCACCAACATAGTTTGGAATAGAGGAGAAGAGGGCAACGCCGAGTGCGAACATCCCAGCGAAGAGGACGCCGATGATGGAGTCGGCGCGAAGTCCAGAGCGACGCGTGAGCACGCCGATCATGAGCGCCGTGCCGATCGCCGCCACCGCGCCGCCAAGGATGATCGGGAGCCCAAGGAGATACGCGATCACGATCCCAGGGAAGGCGGAGTGGCTCACGGCGTCGCCGATGAAGCTCATCCCCTTGAGGACAACGAACGACCCCACCACGGCGCAGGCAACCCCCACCAGCGCGCTGGCGACGAGTGCGCGCACGAAGAAGTCGTACGCGAGCGGCGAGAGGAAGAAGTCGACCGGGTTCACTCGTGACCCTCATGTGCGCCGTGCGAGTGATGCGGATCGTCAAGGAGCATCACGCCGCCGTCCGCGAGTGGTACCAGGTGGCCACTATATGTCTTCTCAAGCACCCTCCGGTCAAGGACGAGCCGCGCCGGGCCGTGCACCACAATGACTCCGGCGAGTGCGACCACGTCGTGGAAGCGTTGCGCGGCGCACGCTAAATCGTGCGTTGTTGCTATCACGGTGCGCCCTCGCGCCGCTTCGGCGTCGAGGATGTTCATGATCTTCTCCTGTGTGACCGGGTCAACTCCCGTCACTGGCTCGTCAAGGAGGTAGAGCTCAGGGTCTGCCGCCAGCGCGCGGGCAATGAAGACGCGCCGTCGCTGCCCGCCGGAGAGCTCCCCGATCTGCCGTGACGCAAGGTCCGCCATATCCACGCGCTCGAGCGCCTCCGCTACTGCTGCGCGATCCGCGGCACCCGCTCGTCCAAACGGCCCAATGCGGAGAGTACGCCCCATCATCACTACTTCGTCAACGGCGACGGGGAAGCTCCAGTCAACCTGCTCCGCCTGCGGGACGTACGCCACACGCGCCGCGTGCACACCAACCGCTGCCCCGAGCACCTCAATGCTCCCCGACCACGGTTGCATTAGTCCCGCGATGCACTTCAGGAGCGTTGACTTCCCGCCGCCGTTTGGTCCGAAGATTGCGGTGAGCGAACCACTGGCGAGCGAGAGGCTGACGTCGCTGATTGCGACGCGGTCTCCATATCCCGCCGTCAGCCCAGAGATAGCGACCGCGCGCCCTTCCAGATGCGAGGAGGGCGTGAGGCCTTTGACAGTTGGAGGCGTCATGCGCTCGCTCATCGCGTCATCATCGCACTACCTGAACGAAGCCAAGATGGCGGATGCATTTGTGCGCATCGCTCCAAGGTAGCTGTCGGACGGTGCCTCACCGAGTGCATCGGAGTAGAGGTCTTCAAGCACCGTTGCGCCAGTTTCAGCGGCGATCTGGTCAAGCACCTTGGAGGGGAACTGCACCTCACTAAAGACAGATGTCACCCCCGCCGCCTTGATGGCATCGATCAGCGCAGCGATCTCCTTTGCGCTCGGCTCTTGACCGGGCGCCTCTACAGCAACGCCAACGATCGTGATCCCATACGCGCGCGCAAAGTATCCGAACGCATCATGGAACGTCACAATCTTGCGCTTCGCTGCATCAATTGCGGAGAAGCCAGCGCTGAGCTCTTCGTCAAGGGCCGCAATCTCTGCAAGGCCAGCAGCACTGGAGGCCGCGATCTCCACCGCAGCATCAGGGTGGTCCGCTGAGACTCGGTCAGCGATCCTTTGGACGTAGATCGCAGCACCCTTCGGGTCCAGCCAAATGTGTGGATCAGTGTCGCCAAGATTATGTGCGTCCGTCGCGTCACCCCCCTCTTCAGGATGTGCGCCTCTGAGATAGGACCACCCGTCGCTTACATCCAGGCCTTCCGCGAGCTTTAGGACGCCCTCCTCACTCTTGCCAGCCGCCTCAAGCAGTGAGAGTGCCCACTCATCGAGCCCAAGGCCGCTCATCACGATGAGGTCTGCACCAGCCAACCGCTCTACGTCTGAAGGGGAGGGCTCAAAGGTGTGCACGTCAACGCCGGCTGGAACGATCGTCTCAATGATCACGCTCTCACCCAGTGCGAGCCGCGCAAGGTCCGCAAACATGCTGGTTGTGGCGAGCACCGTGTAGTCGCTACGGGCCGCTGCACTTCCGCTCGCCGCAGGTGAGCTTGTGCTGCCACCGCACGCGGCAACGAGTAGCGCAGATGTGAGCAGCGCCAGCGCCGCCGTGCCGCTCCCTGATTTACTGATACCTAGTCTCATGGTTTTCCGCCTAGTTGGCGGAGCGGCAGTCAGGGCAGCGCCCGAAGAGTTCGAGTCGGTGCTGTTGGATCTGGAATCCAGAACGTCGTGCCGCCTCTGCGGTGACGGCCTCAATGCCGCAGTCTTCAACATCCGTCGTTGCGCCGCAGTCAAGACAGACGAGGTGGTGGTGGTGCGTCGGTTCGCATGGGATGTAGGCGTGGCGACCGTCGGGGAGATCAATCCGCTCGACCAGCCCCTGTTCGGAGAGGAGGTCGAGGAGGCGGAAGACGGTGGCACGACCGATCCCAAGGTGGCCCCTCCCCGCATCCTTGAGCAGGTCTGCGGCGGTGAAGTGTCCCTGGCGTCGCTCAATGAGTGCAGTCAGTTGACGGCGCGGTCCGGTGAGGCGCACCCCTGCGCGATCGAGAGCGTTAAGCATCTCTTCGGTCATGGGGGGACGGTAGCACACATGAGACATAGTCTCATCAGATGCTGCCGAGGCCCTCGCGCCACCGTCGCTATGATCCGCCCTCGGTGTTGCGGTCTCCCTTTACCTTCTAGGCATACACAGCATCGGGATCCCCACAGGCGGGCAGGGTGAGCCTTACGTACGCTCGCTCCGCCTGCGGCTCAGCGCGCGGCCCCGTGTAGGCGGTTCACTCAGCCGCAACAGCTCGCTCCTTGGAGCAATATCTAAGTCACTCAGCAGTGCAACGGCGCGCCGCGCCGCGCGCCGCGCGCTGGTGATCGCGCCATCCTCCGCGAGCATGATGGCAAGGTTTTCGAGCAACTCGCCGTTGTCTGGATCGAGTCGCGTGGCACGCGCCGCAAGGTTGATCGCACGGTCATAGTCGCCAGCGGCGTGCGCGGCGAGGATGGCGCGCTCGATCGTTGCAAAAAGGCCGACCTCCAGCGTGCTCCGATGCCGCTCGACCCACGGCTCAAAGGGGAGCTCCGTTCCGAACGGACCGTGGTACTGATCGAGCAGCTCCTCCAGCTCCTCGGCGCGCGGACGAATGCGGATCTGATCAAGGCGTGCGGCGAAGAGTGCGGAGTCATACCGTACGAGCTCTGGGTGCATGGAGACGATCTCCGCCTCGTGTCGCACGTAAGGGGTTGCCCCGCCCTCAGACGCCGCATCGTAGTCGGGATCGATCGCTCGGCGCAGATGGTAGATCGCCTGGTTGAGTAGATAAACAATTGACTAACACACCCAGCTGCGTGCACGGTGACGCGATCACGGCAGCGCCGCCTCGCGTCCATCGATCTGGCCACTCCTGTAATCGGACAGGTGAGGGTGTAAGGTGCGGTGCATGAAGCGCTATCAGAGTCCTGACGTGTCTTTGTCGAGTCGATGGACGAGCCTCTTCTGCCGGATCGCCGCCGCGGATCTGCGCGACACACCAGCACACGCCGCACTCCTCGCGCGGATGCATGCCGTTGCGGCCGAACTCGCAGCGGAGACCGGATACGCAGATCGCGGCTGGCGCCTGGTGAGCAATGTTGGAGCGGAGGGTGGTCAGGCGATCCAGCATCTGCACCCTCACCTGCTCGCCGACCGCCAACTCACCTGGCCGCCCGGATGAGTGAACAGAGCGAGCAGGGGGAGAGGCCACGATCACGCGGTGCACGCCTCGCATTCTTCCTGGTGCTGATCGGCGGCTTCGCACTCTTCACCGTCGGCAGCGCAGCACTCTTCACCGGCGGTAGCGCACTATCCACCTGGCTCTCCGGCAGTCCGCCGCCAGCTCCAGTACCCACACGTGCTGCTGACGTCAACAACATCTATGTTGGTAGCGCTTATCCAACGGGTAGCTCGGTGGGCTGTTCCGCCCCAGACTTCAGCACTGATCTATCTTCCGCAGGCTCTATCAACGAGGCCCTTGATGCGGCACTCCTTGCCGTTGACAGCGATCTGGACGTCATCATCATCTGCGACGGCGGCTACACTTACCTTCAAGACATCACGGGATACAATGACGCCTATAACATCACCATCCGGGCAGACGAAGGTGCCGATGTCACGCTTGATGGCGATGGTGACTACCGGCTCCTGCACTTCAATGCACCCGTGAGGGACATCACGATCAGCGGGATTACCTTCCAGAACGGTAGCGCCTTCTTGGGCGGCGCCATCTATGTCGACGGCGCCGCCTCCATCACCGTCACGGACAACATCTTCTCGGGCAACAGCGCCACTGAATATGGCGGCGCCATCGTGGCCCGCAACGTTGACCCCCTCACCGTCACGAACAGCACCTTCAGGGGCAACACCGCCCCCGCCGGTGGCGCCATCTTCGTCGACGGCGGCTCCCTCATCGTCACATCCAGCACCTTCACGGGCAACAACGCCTCCGGCGGCGGCGCCATCTGGGCCCGCAACGTTGACCCCCTCATCGTCACATCCAGCACCTTCACGGGCAACAACGCCTCCAGCGGCGGCGCCATCTTGGTCGTCGCCGACCCCCTCACCGCCACATCCAGCACCTTCACGGACAGCACCTTCACGGACAACAGCGCCGCCTGGGGCGGCGCCATCATGGTCGGAGGCACCTCTCTCACCCTCACGGACAACACCTTCCGCTCCAATCGCGCCACGGTGTATGGCGGCGCCATCTTCGCCGACGTGGTTGATGGCGAGGTGGCTGGTCGTGCCAATCAGTTTGTGGGCAATAGCGCCCCGAGCGGAGGGGGAGCCGATGTTGCGCTTGACTCCGACACGTCGTTCCTCGCCCTCGGGCAGTGGCGGCGACTTGGCGCACAGAGTGTCGTCATCATACGAAACTAACTGCCACGAGGATGGAGCGCCCGCCCGCACAGCGGAGAGGCGCGAGGCGTTGAGCTCACGGCGCGCTTTCCCCTCCGCAGGCTTCGGAGAAGGCACTTTATTCTTTGGTTTGGCGCACACGCCGCAAGCGGTAGATCGCCTGATTGAGTCTATAAACAGTTGACGAGCACCCTCAGCTGAGTGCATGGGGCCGCCCTCGTCCGTAATGCGGAGAGTCCGCAGGGGGGGTGGCGTGGGTCGCCTGAGCTGAAGTAGGATGAGATTATGGAAATGAAACGCGGCGCGCGGCGGGATCGGCACCGCCCAAGATCGCCTCGCTGAAGGGCCGGCACATTCATCTATAAGTGGGGATATCCCCGCTATAACTGGTAGGAGGTCCAGGAGATGGTAGTAAAGAAGAAGAAGGTCGTTGCGAAGCGTAAGCCTGCAAAGCGCAAGGCGGCCAAGAAGAATGGTCTTAGGATCGTGCAGGCGATTGTAGAGGCGGAGGCAATGGTGGAGACGGGACCAAATAAGCCGTCGAAGCCGAAGCCGAAGCCGAAGCCGAAGAAGTAGAAGTCGAAGTTGGGTTGCCGATAAAGAAGGAGGCAATAAGTTTTCGGACGCGACCCTATCTGTAGGGGGATCTATGTCACGGAACCTGCCGAAGAAGAAACGCCGTAGCCCGCACTTCGTTAGTCAATCAACCTGGCATCAAGAAATCAAGAGTGTGAGCGATGTAACTCCAGAATACTTGCAATATTTTTGGCTCGGCTCAGATGACATACTAATCGACAGTTACGCGCTGGCCGTTGCCGCTTGCCTTGTCCTCGCACATCGAGAAGCCGACCGCGGGCATATAGAAATGGTGATTGACTCGGGGCTGTCGAGTGCCATAAAAGATGGTTGCACTGAGGCGCACGAAATCCTCGCGGGCGTGGCTGCATATTCGAAATCAGAGAAGCTATGGGAGAGGCTGAGAGAGGAGATTGAGAGGAGCGGCCCTCACGGGTTCTTGGTGCAAATAAACGTGTGGGCCCACATCCAACGTAGCTTGGTAGCCAAGGGTGCGCTTAACCCTGACGATGCAAAAGTCCTCGAGAATGTCCTCGCTCTCGCTTGTTACCCGGATGGCAGCAGTATTCCCAAAAGCATCGCCACAGCATTAGATATAGTGCGCGACGGCCCTCAGGTCATTGAGCAAGTTCCGGTTGGCAGAGGGTGCGCGTTATCTGCATTCTTTGTGGTGACCGGAATAGCGATGTTGCCGCTCGTCATATTCGGAGTTAGTGGTTAGCCCTTCTGTCTCGCTCGGCACAAGCGGTAGATCGCCTGGTTGAGTCTATAAACAGTTGACGAGCACACCAACGCCGCCATTGCCAATGGACCACCCCGCGCCCCTCGGCGCAAGTCCTGAAGCGGCCTCAGCACGGCGGCAGCGGGCGGGGTAGCCTTCGGACATGGCAGATCAGGACTCGGTGGGGAGGGCATTAGGAGGGGCTAAAAACCTCACAGGCACTGACCTGCGTGGCGCCAACCTCACCCTCGCCGACCTCACAGGCACTGACCTGCGTGGCGCCGACCTCACAGGCACTGACCTGCGTGGCGCCAACCTCAGCGGCGCCAACCTCAGCAGCGCCCTCCTCCTCGCTGGCGCCAACCTCAGCGGCGCCAACCTCAGCGGCGCCAACCTCAGCGGCGCCAACCTCCTCGACGCCAATCTCAGCGGCGCCCGCCTCCGCGGCGCCAACCTCACCGACACCAACCTCGCCGGCGCCGACCTCACCTTCGCCAACCTCATCAGCGCCAACCTCACCGACGCCAATCTCAGCGGCGCCAACCTCGTCATGGCCCTCCTCACCGACGCCAATCTCACCGACGCCAATCTCAGCGGCGCCGACCTCATCACCACCGACCTCATCGGCGCCAACCTCACGGGCGCCAACCTCACGGGCACTGATCTGCGTGCCACCAACCTCACCGGCGCCAACCTCAGCGGCGCGCTGATGCCCGATGGCTCCACCCACAAGTGATGCGCGCGCAGAAAGTCAATAGTCCCACGAAGAACCAGCTGAAGGTGGTTTATTTTCAGCCTTCACTTCTATGGAGTAACCCTCGCCTTCATGAGCGCCATTCGTCGGTTTGCGCACACGCCACAAGCGGTAGATCGCCTGGTTGAGCCAACAAACAGTTGACTTTTTGCCACAGACCGTGCGTCTGCCCGCGCGGCTTTCAGCTGCGAATCAATCGCACCAGCCCCCACGGTGCGGGGATTGTGGGGAACCACTGGCGGGTGTAGCGTGTGAAGGATGATCAGAAAAAACCCCGCCCGCAGCCTCGCTGTCCTCTTGGTGGCAGTCGCCGCCTTCGCCTTCGCGATCGCGCTCTCCCTGCCAGGCACCGTCCTCGCCTCAGGCGACCAGGCCAACGGGCCGATCGTAAGCTCCGCCCCCTGCCCAAGTGTAGAATACGTTGATGACGTTCCAGTCATCCCAGAAGGGGCTCCAGTTGACTGTGTCTACATTCAGGGTGGACTGATTGACGGCTCGAGCGAGAGTGCGCGATTCTCTGCCAGTTTTACCCAGATCGTCACCGGCGACAGCCTGGGCCGCTACCTGTTCACTGTTGAGCGTGGCAGCATCGAACTCTCTGACGGCAGCCTCACAGTCACCGTCGGCTGCAACACGTCCTATGCAGAGGCCACACTGCTGCCAGGCGAGCCAGGGCGTCTGATCCTTGATGGCCCAATCACCACAACGAAGATGTTCTGTGAGGGGCTGATGGATGCTGAGGCGGCGCTAATCAGCGTGCTGGAGGGTCAGAATCTCACCCTGATTGACGACGGCATCAGCAGCTCGAACGGTATGATCCGCATCGAGGGTGGAGTCTCGGTGGAGCGCTCTATCAGCAGCGAACCGGTCGTTGAGGGGACGCCCCCTACTGCTGGTGGGTCGCCTGCGCCAGCCGATCTACCACTCGGTCTGATCGCCCTCTTCGCCGCTTTCGCCGGGTTCGGCGGCTACCTACTCATCCGCCGCAGACGCCCAGTGAGCAACGGCTGATGATCCAGTTGCGTAGTCTGCTCCCAGGCGGCACCCTGTCGCTGGTGCGTGCTGGGGTCGATGACGAGGGGGTGACGGAGCACTACAGCGCCGCCACCACCGCCGTTCGGTAGCGGATCACCTTGCGTCATAAGGTCCTCGTTGCGGCGGCGGTTGTGCTGCTGTTAGGCGCTGGCCTCTCCGTCACCCCTGCCCGCGCCTCCGTCCCCGGGGGCTGTGCGGGCACCCTCTATTCGGGTCGCTCAGATGCGGTCGGCTGGATCGATCTCGACGTGATGGCCCAACTGGGGGACGGCGTGCCGCCCGCACTGTTCGAGGTGCAAGGGCCAGATGGGAGCCGGGCCAGCTACGTCAACGGGGCGGGGCTCGAGGCCCCCACCCCAGCGATGCCGATCTGGCTCGCCCCCGTCACGAGCATAGGGACCTACACGCTGATCATCGACGGCGGCTACGACTGCGTCGTGGAGGTCACCGCGGACGGTGTTACCAACACCGCGGACGGTGGAGAGGAGACCACGAGCGACACGCCGATCATTGACCCTAATGTCACGATCGGAGACGAGACATTCTGGGAAGCACGCACGGCACCCGTGCTGCCGTAGGCATCGTCGCACCACCCCCTATTCCACCTTCTTCTCGCTCGGCAACTCTCAACGGCGCTGGGGAAGGGCGGCACGCGAAATCCAGGTCATGACTACGCCTACTTCACGCCACGCCACTCGCGAATCAACTTCTGCACCTGACGCTCGGTTGAACGCGCACTGCGCGCGGAGCTGAGTCGCTTTCGGAGGTCATCACCGTTCAGCTCGTCGCCGTCCCGCACGCCAAGATGAGCAACGCGCCAGGCCGTCATCGACGGCTCGTCCTCGAAGACGCCACGCACGGCGTAGAGCTGCGTTCCCGCTCGGTCCAGTGTGTAGAGCAGATGCCGCGACCGGCTGCTGAACGCATCTGACACAACGACGCCATAGGCCGTCGGGAGTCCGCCGCCATCTTGCGCGAGCTCCTCGAACGTCGGCAGATGCCGCGCAACGAAGTCCTCGACCGTCTCGTCTTGCACTGGACTGATCGTGTTCGGTAGGTTGCCCTGGAACCAGATCACCGCCGCATCGATCAAGAGCGGCCAGGGGACGAAGGTGATCTCCGCATCTTCACGTTGTAGGTAGTGTGGGCCGATCTGCTTGACCTGGTAGCGACACGCGTCATCGCAGAGCGGACAGGTCGCCTCGACCACACCGTCGTTGGTGGGAAGATCTGGCCACCAGGTTTGGCCCTCGCTGTGGATGCGGTGCCACGCTTCGATCACCCAGGCTGAGTGATTCCACATCGCACCCCCGTCCGCCTTGGCGGCGCTGAGACTGTCGGCGCAGAGGAAATCGATCCCAGGTCGCAGCGCCGTGGGATGCGTGATCCCACCCGTCGGGCGATCAATGAGTTGCTCGGCGAGTCGATGGTGCCGTCGGAACCAGTCCAGACGCCTATCGTCGTTATCCATGCGCGCCGTCGTGCGCGCCATCGCGTCATTCGTGTCAATCATCCTGGGTCTCCTTTTGTGTCTCCATCAGTTGACGGTCACGCGACTCCTCGCTGATGCGACCCTCGTCGTAGGCCGTAAGGATGTGGCGCGTCCGTTCATAGATTGACCGGCGACGAGGCGTCGCACGATGAGCTGGTGTCGGTGTCGATCCACCGCTCGGCCAGACCGCGAAGAGCACGATCCCGAGCAGTAAGAGCGACACCGGCACCTTGAACACCTCGGCAGTCGCGATCAGGACCGCACCGCCGATCGGCACCAGCACGAGGACGCAGCCGATACGGTTCATCAACCGATCGAGTGTGCTCGGCGAGCTGGGTCTGTTGGTGTTCATGAATGGATCCTTGGCGCGTCACCCCAGCTGTCAAGCGTGACCGTTGTAGGAGCACTCGATGTGCCGAACGGCTGGGGTTGTGGCGCGTTGCGCTGGGCACGCACCACGACGACAGAGCTCAAAAGAGGTCCTCCTTCCGTAGCGTCTGGCCATTCGCAAAGGTGAACACGACATCCTCGTCCGCCGCCTCTTCGTGGGGGAACCCCTCTTGGAGCGTCGCATCGCCACCCACGAACGGGAGCAGCCCTGCGGCGAGGCCGCCACGATAGAGCTCAATCAGCGCCGCGATGAGGATCGGCGAGTCTATTGGCGCGGCGCTGCGCAGCGCGAGCGACCACTGACGACCCCGAATCGCGCGACAGGTGTCGCAGTCGGCGGCTTCATGCTCTTGCGGGTGACCAAGCAGCATCTGCGCCGTGCGCAGCATCTCACGATCGATCACTCCCTCAGGGAAGTTGATCTTCAACCCACCGAGTCGGGTCTGATTCCCAAGCAGGAGCGCGATCGCCGCGAAGACATCAATGTCCCGGGCGTTCTTGCGGGTCTGGTTCGCCCACGAGCGGAGCTTCGGACGGAGCGGCATCATGTTGTCGGGTAAACGGCTGAGTGTCCGTGCGAAATAGCGATCAGGAACCTGAATTTGCTTGTCCACCCGCGTGTTCATCGCGGCGGCACCAAGAAGGCACCACGCGACCCTTAGGCGATCTTGTTCCGGTTCTCCCTGTGTGAATGGGACGGACACCGCCATCCCTGAGGCCACCAGCGTGACGGTGTTCTGATCGACCTCTACGACATCGTGTTCCATACAGTGCCTCCATGTCCGACTGGTGGTCGAAGCAGGAAGCAAGAACCATTTCATTTGGTTGCTTCACGCTTCATTTCACATCTCGACTGGAGTCGGAAACCCAAGCGAGCGCGTCGACTAAAACTGGTCGACGCAAGACTTTGGGTGGTCGCCGAAAGCTGTCAAGTGCCAGGAGGGGGGAACCGCCGGGAGGGGTTGCCCCGCACGTCGGCATCCCTGAAAATAGAGCCATGACCACCTTCACCCTCTCCCCTCGAGCGCACCGCGCGGCACTCCGTGCGGCGCTCTTCACGGCGCACCCTGACCATGGGGGCACCCCAGCGGCCCTCCAGGGTGCCCTCGACGCGCTGCGAGCAGAACGAGCCACAACCACCCCTGCGCCCTCCGCCCAGCCACCCCAAGCTCCCCGCCCAGCACGGACGCAGCGGGCGGCCTGGGCCGCAGCGGAGCGTGTGCCGGAGCCGTCAACCCTCGCGCTGCTCGTGGGCATCGTGCGCGCCGTGGTCCGTTTCTACGTGGTGTTCGCCCTGGTCGTCGGCGGATTTGGCCTCGCGATCACCTGCTTCAATGCGTGGCGTGCGGGCGGGTAGGCGCTACGGCAGGCACAGCACCAAGCCTAATCGGGCTGAGTTTGACGGCCTCTCGGACGGATCGCGCCGGAACTGTGTAGGTAAGGTAGGACTCCCATTCGGGAGCCATGACACAAGCGAAAGACTGAGGTAACAAACATGCGAATGGACGTTTCAGAACTGCTCTCTGCTCTTGATGGCGCACGGTCAGTGATCGTCTGGAAATGCGAGATGTGCGACAGCATGAGGATCGCATGGTGGCACGGCGGCGCGACGGTCAACCATGTCTACCTCATCGACGGTCGGCTCATCGGACTCGATCTCTGGACGATTTACGCGCTCGAGGAGCTGCCCATCCTGGAAGTCGAGCATCAGCTCAGGGAGGCGCTGACTGAGGATCTGTGTGCGTGCGGACAGGTCGTCGATGCGGGAGCAGCATGACAGCCAGTTGACACACCCCCGCACCTCAGTGATGAGGCTGGTTCAATAAGCATGCTCAGACCCTATGATCGTCGCAACGTCGCTGGTTCAGGGAGGTGTCAAACGCGTGGTAACTAAACCGCTCTCTCGGAACGAGATGCGCGCCCGTGCCGTAACCTTTGCCGCGCGCTGGAAGGACGAGACGAGTGAGCGGGGGCAGTCGCAGTCGTTCTGGACGGAGTTCCTCGACATCTACGGTGTTGACCGCAAGCGCGTCGCCCTCTTTGAGCAGCTTGCCAAGCGCACCTCTACCGGCAACTACGGCTTCATCGACCTCTACTGGCCAGGAGTGCTCATCGCCGAACAGAAGTCGGCGGGCAAAGATCTCGCCGAGGCGGAGCAGCAGGCCCTCGATTATCTGAGCGAGATCAAGCAGTCAGACTTCCCAGGGCTCGTGATCACGAGCGACTTTGGGCGCATCCGCATCCTTGATTTGGACTCAAAGGACCCGAAGCCGATCGAGATCAAGACCGCCGATCTCGGCAAAGAGTTCGAACGCTTCCTTTTTATCGCCGGCTACGCCAAGCAGACGTTCGAACAGGAGATTGAGGCGAACGTCGAAGCGTCCGGGCTCATGGGTGAGCTCTATGATGCCGCCGAGGCGGCAGGCTATGCCGATCACGAAGCGAACATCCTACTCACGCGCCTCCTCTTCCTCATGTTCGGTGACGACACCGCGATGTGGGCACGGGGGCTCTTCTACTCACTTGTGCACGACCGCACGTCCGACGACGCAACCGATCTTGGCGCGCAACTGGCAATGCTCTTCCAGGTCCTCAATGAGCCAGAAGAGAAGCGACCGAAGAACCTTGACCAGTCGCTGGCCGACTTCCCCTACATCAACGGGGGCCTCTTCAGCGAGACACTGCGGATTGCCGCCTTCACCCCCGAGATGCGCCATGCGTTGATCAAGGCGATGCGCTTCGGCTGGGCGCAGATCTCCCCGGCAGTGTTCGGCTCACTCTTCCAAAGCGTGAAGTCCAAGGAGCTCCGGCGCGAGCTCGGCGAGCACTACACCCCCGAAAAAACGATCATGAAGGTCATCGGGCCACTCTTCCTTGACGACCTGCGAGCGCGCCTTACAGAAGCAAAGGGGAGTGTGCAGAAGCTGAAGAACCTACGCAAGACCCTCAGCACCATGAACTTCCTTGACCCAGCTTGCGGTTGCGGCAACTTCTTGATCGTTGCCTATCGCGAAATGCGCCGACTTGAGTTGGAGATCCTCAAACAGCTGCGTGATCTCAAGGAGGACAGCCAGCTCTCGCTCGACCCAACGCTTGGGCTCCAAGTGACGGTCGAGCAGTTCTCCGGCATTGAGATTGAGGAGTGGCCGGCAAAGGTGGCCGAGACGGCGATGTTCCTCGTTGACCACCAGATGAACCTTGAGCTTGCCGAAGAGTTCGGCCTCACCCCGGACCGCCTGCCGATCAAGAAGATGCTCAATGTGCGGGTTGCGAATGCACTTGCCTTGGAGTGGCGAGAGGTTTGTCCAGTTACTGACAACACAGTCGTATTAGGGAACCCACCATTTATGGGCCGCCTGACGCGGAATGCTGCCCAGACAGACGAGCTCAAGCGTGCATTTGATGATGCTCCTGGGAGTGGGAATATTGACTATGTATGTGCGTGGTTCGCGAAAGCTGCAGACTTCATTTACAACTGCGATGCCCGGGCTGCCTTTGTTGCAACGAATAGTATTACGCAGGGAGAACAACCCGCTGTGCTCTGGACGCGACTTTATTCTCGAGACATGACAATTGTCTTCGCCCACAGAACTTTTGCGTGGTCAAGCGATGCCCCGAACGCCGCTGCAGTCCATGTCGTCATTATTGGTTTTTCACGCCGTGCGCAGTCAGAGCGGTTTATTTGGTCATATGCAGACGTCAAGAGCGACTCAGTAAAACAAAAAGTGCACCAGATTAACCCATACTTACTTGATGCGGCACCAGTTCTACTAACGAGGCGTAAGGAACCCATATCAGCACAAGTTCCACGAATGCGCTTTGGAAGCATGGCGAACGACGGGGGATGGTTGTCTGATCTTTCTGAAGAAACGGTCATGGAAATCCGGCAGAAAGATCAGGCTGCAAGCAAATACCTGCGCAAACTACTTGACGCCGACGCCTTGCTCGAAGGACGATACCGCTGGTGCCTGTGGCTCAAAGATGCAACGCCAGCTGACCTTGCAGCCTCGTCAAACCTAAAGACACGTATTGCACAGGTCAGACATCTACGGTTAAAGAGCTCACGTGTCGCTACTCAAGCCCTTGCGAAAACACCGTATTTATTTGGGGAAGATCGTCAACCAACCGAGTTGTATATCGCAGTGCCAAGAGTTTCTTCAGAGTTCCGTCGTTATGTTCCTATTGCGGTAGTCAATCCGGAAGTCGTTTCTAATGATCGGATCCTAACCATCTCACCATTTAGCACGTTTGTGTTCGGCGTCTTGCACGGTCGGCCCTTCCAGGTGTGGAACGCGACCGTCTCAGGTCGCCTCGAGTCTCGCTTCAGCATCTCTGCCGAGATCACCTATAACAACTATCCGTGGCCGGATCGGAGCGAGACCTCGGTGAGCGCCATCAGTGCGGCGGCGCAGCGGATGATTGATGTGCGCGCAGCACACGTTGGTGCCACCCTCGCCGACCTCTATGACCCACTCGCGATGCCGCCTGATCTGGTGAAGGTGCACGACGAGCTCGACAAGCTGGTGCTGGCCGCCTACGGCCTCAAGCCGTCCGCCACCGATGCCGAGGTGCTCTTGCTCCTCTTTCAGCGCTACGAGGCACTCGCCGCGCCAATGGCGCAGGCGCTGGGGAAGAAAGCGAAGAAGCCACGTGGGGACTAACGCGCATCATGTGTCAGTGAATGATCGACCTCCTGGAGCACTGAAGTCGAGATGGGCGAACTGAACACGGGCCACGTGCGCGCGGTGGTGCGCCGGTGGGCGTAGCTGTTGGGCGTATACCTTCACGCGACCGTCACTGACAGGTCAACGTATGTTCTCGCACGACGGTGGGCTTACGCTTGAGATACGCCCAACAGAGGGGTTTCAGCAGCTGTTTATGAGCACGAATCCTGGCTCCGACTCGTGCGCAGGCTGTTTACGAAACAGGCGCAGAAGCCGCGTGGAGGCTAAGCCAGGGGCTATCTCTAAAACTGAAAGCGGCAAAGCCGACTGAGCTTTTTCTGAGCCCCACCTCCCGCTGCGAGGCCCATCCTTCCTTTGTTACATCCTTCCTTTGTTACATCCTTTCTTGTGCCACCCAGTCGGCACGATCAGAGCAAGTTCAAAACAGGCTGGCATTTCAATCGGACGGATCGACCTCCAACTGTGTTGATTAAGTAGAGACATACGTAGAGACATAAGTAGAGAGGAGGCCCTATGCCTCGCGCCAGCACACGCCAGCATGTTACAGATCGCCAGGTTGAGATTGAGGCGCTTTGGCTAAGCGCACGAAAATGCTCGGAGCTCCCTGTAGGGCTTACGACCGAGGAGCGGACCTATTTGATCCCTTGCGTCGTGGCCGCGGTGCGCGCGGCTTCGAGAGGATCAGCCGCCCGTCGACGCGCACAGGCTTCACAGGCTGGATAACGAAGATGGGTGATACGCGTCCTATCGCTGGCCCACGGAGTCGGCCGCACGATACCAAGATCGCGTCAAACAGCCCCGAGAGGATCAACCGTCGCTCCAAGAGCCCGAGCCGATCCCAGTTCTTTAGGCTCTTGATCACGCGCCCCTTCAGCCCAGTTGCGACCCGTGCGCCAACCAGTTCGAGGCTCAACGTTTCTGCCTCTTCGGCGAGATCGCGAAGTGCGAGTCGCACCGCCGCAGTTTGTTGCCGCTTCCCGGTCAGCACATCTGCTTCAAGCCGCGTGCGGCGCACCTCAATGGCGCGCAGCCGTCCCTGCTTCTTGGCGACCGCCGACGATCCTGTGCCCGAAGCTACGGACACGATTACCACTGGATCTCGCAGCGCGCGGAGCGTCAACTCCGCTACGGTCAGATCGGCGTCCGACATCAACATGGTTGTGCGCCCACATCGCTCAGGGTGTTCGGTGCGGCGCTGGCACATGTAGACTGCTGGACGTTCACTATTGCCTTTCCAGGCGAGCAGTTTGTAGCCACATCCGGCACAGACCAGCAGGCCAGACAGGAGGTGCCTGCGACCGTGGAAACCACCGTTTTTTGGTTCGTTGGCCCGTCGTGCCAGTTCGAGCTCAACGAGCACCCAATCGGACGCGCTGATGAACGATTGCCACCCAGCAGGAAATAGTTGCGGCTCGTTACTCTTGCGCTGATAGAGCACCTTGCCGGCATAGCGTGGGCTGCGGACCAAGCTGTAGAGTTGTGATGAGTTCCAGCGCCCCCCTCTGGTGGACGCGATCTTGCGCTCGTTCCAATCCACGGCAATCGCGTGACACGACTCCCCAGCAATGACGCGCTTCACGAGCTCACGGATCATCTTCCTCTCTGCGGCGATCGATTTGGTCTTTTCCGCCGTTGTCCATCCATAGGGCCGTGGCCCACCGCCAGTATGCCTGCCGGTGCGTGCGCGTTCCAGCTTGGATCGCGCGACGCGAAGACCGATCGTGCGGCTCTCTTCCGCGGCAATCACGGCTCCGAGCCTCAAGAAAAGCATGGACCCGTCCGGCTTTGCCTCCGTGCCATCATGGGTCAGGTAGAGGGTGATCCGCTCTCGCTGAGCGACATCAAGGAAGCGTTCCAGATCACGCGAGCTGCGCGTGAGCC
The DNA here is from genome assembly GCA_038914275.1 of Candidatus Limnocylindrus sp. Taxonomy (GTDB): domain Bacteria; phylum Chloroflexota; class Limnocylindria; order Limnocylindrales; family Limnocylindraceae; genus Limnocylindrus. The sequence goes on along the minus strand of JBCLDV010000003.1, from coordinate 25,482 downwards.
GGTCAAGACGCCAGGCCAGGACTACATCAGCACGTCCCGCGTCAAGATAGAGGAGCATCGACGCAAACTGCGCCCGCTTTGCCCCACGAGTTGCTGAGACCCCCTCCTCCCGGAACGACATGACCACATCAAAGCCACGATGTTTTGCGAACTGCTCACAGTCAACCTGCTGGCGGTCGAGCCCTACTGTGTCTCGCCCACCTGGACCGATGTCAGACAGGCGCGTGTAGATGACTGCCCGTGGTCGTTGTAACTTTTTTGGCCGGATCATGTCAACTGATTATAGCCTCATCTGGTTGAGTGAATTAAGGCCCGCTTGCGGTTCGGCGTCTGGCCAGAGCGCGTCGATGACCTCTTCACGCGTTGCGGCGTGCCGCGGGCGCGTGGCGAGATAGGTGAGGAGGGCAAGCGAGCGTGGCCGAATCGCCGCGCTATCAACGATTCGGTCGTCTATCTCCAGCATGAGTGGGCCAAGATCATGGATGATGACGCGCCGGTCAGCCGCCCGGCCGAGAGATGGAAGCGGCGGCGCGTGCTCAGCAGCCGGAAGCGCCACAGCGGCGACCTCCCCAGGCAGGCGAAGCACTTCAGCAATCATCACGGGGATCGCCCATCCATCTCCGCCGAGTTCATCGTGCGCCGCAGGGGCAAGCAGTAGCCCCTCGCCCCAGAGTGTCTGCAGGATCTCCAGGTTGGGTGTTGACTCACGATCTTCTGTCAGGCGACGCAGCAGCGGCTCGCTCGCGCCCACAACGTCGCGCCGGATAAAGTCGTCCAGGTCACCCTGAAGTGAGTGGTCGGCCTCGCGACAGAGCCATGCGGCGAGGATGCCGCCGTTGCCAGCGGCGGCGCGACGCGCCTCCTCCAGCATTGACGGACTCCCAGTCCAGCCACGCGCCTCCGCGATCTGGCGCGTCTGCTGCGGCGAGATGCGCAGCGCTTGCGCACCGATCTCCAACACCCCCCGCTTGCTCCGAGCGGTGGCAAGTCGCAGCGCAGTGCTCCTTCTGCCGATGAAGATGACGCGTGCGCCGTCTGGATCACGTTCAGCGATCGTTCGGAGCAGCGCTAGGCCATCCACATCTGTGGTGAGCGCATCGGCGTTGTCGATCACCAGCGTGATCGAAGCATGTGGCGCCGCAAGGTCTGCACAGAGCGCTGCGCCAGATGCGGCGAGCGACCCCCCTTTTCTGGCGGCGCGACCAAGGCGTGGAAGCCAGACGCCGCCATCCTGGTCGGCAGCTAAGAGCAGCGCATCCGTGATGTTTCCAGCCGCACGAATCCAGCGCACTGGCGCGTCAGCGCGCGAAGCCCAAGATGAGACCGAGCTGCTCTTCCCATACCCCGCACTCCCCGCAATGATGGCGAGCCCACCAGGCTCAAGGCGATCCAGCTCGCGCTCCAGGCGTGACCGCTCTCCGCTGATCTGAGTCACTCTTTGCATAATCCAACCTCCTTCAAGCACCGTCGTGGCGGGCGCCGCGATTCGGCTGCGGGGATATTGAGGCCTCCTCGTGTACCGCATACTTACTGCTCTACTCTTTGAGCCCACATGCCGATGAGGAGCCACTTGAATTGACTCTCACAAGCCGCCTCCGCCTCCCACGACCAGATTGGCGAATCGTATTGCTGGCGGTAACCGCCCTGGTGGCCCATCTCCTGGTCCGGGGGGGGTACGAACCAAACAATGTTGATGACCCCTGGACGCTGTCATTCCTCTACAACTTTTTTGCACGAGGCATTGAAACAGACATCACATTCGGCAATACCTTTGGTTCCACCGGTCAGTCAGGGGTAGAGCATTTTGGCAAGATCCAGGCGCTGCTTTACGCACCGATCCTCTCCATAACCGACTGGAATCGGAACGTTGCCCACACGATTTCTCTCGTCCTAATTATTGGAGCGCTCATTGCGTGGTATTTCTCAACGCTCCAGATCTCAAGCAATCGCTCGACAGCGCTTGTGTTTACCCTCTGCCTTGCAATCACTGAGCCGATCATCGCCGCCTCAAACACAGCCCGCCCCGATGCGCTCACCTTCTTCCTTGTCTCCGTTGCCATATTGGCTGCAATAAAGCGGCACCCATTACTAGCTGGACTTACTGCAGCACTCGCCATTGAAGTGCATCCGATGGGCGCAATGGCCCTGCTCTATGTCATGGCGATCTACTGTGCGAACGGGCGGTCCGACCTTGCTAAAAAAGAGATAGCTACTATCGCCTTAAAACTCGCTCTGGGGTTCGCAAGTGGGCTTGCAATCTACCTACTGTTGCATTGGCCCGCAGCCCTCGACACGATCAGCGTGCTATCTCGCTCAAGCGGTGGAGCCATTGGAGGGTCGCTGCTGAGCTACGTGTTCAAATCAAACTATATGCGGCACGTGCCAGAGTTCGTTTTGTTCCTCTTAGCTCTCGTTCTATTCCTGTGGAACAAGTTATACCTTCGCCAACCGGTGATCGGCTGGCTCCTCTTTTTTGGGGCCGCCTCTCTGCTCATCTTCCAGCGCAGCAACCATTACTACATGCTCTACTACGCGCCAATGTTCTTGCTGTTGTGGATATCGGTTGCCGACTTCTTGAAGATGCGCTGGAAAGCCGTCGCTCTTCTGGTCGTGTTGATGCTGTCCCAGTATGCAGTGATAGCAGTGAGGAATAGCGCCTTTGAGGTCAATGAGTACGTGCGCGAGCTTCGCGCTGTGGTCCCAAGTGGCTCCATCCCTATCGTTGCAGAATTCAATGCCTGGTTCGCATTCTATGATCGAGAGTTCTATGGAAATTATTATGATGATGAAAGCTATTACTTTAACCGCAAAGAGTTCACGGCACTTAATCTCTCAGAGTTCTATCTCTTAGACCGATTAACACCGGACGGAGGAGCATCGATGGGCTGGCGCACCAAGGTGTTGCCCGCGTCGTATGCATGTCGCGAACTGGAACTGTTCTCGCTTCAAGGGCGAAGCTATGGAACCTATTTCTGCGCAAAGAAGTGACGTAGGTAGACAGATCGTGTGGCGCCCGCAACAATCGATTGCGACACGGGGACCGATGACGCGGTGGCGCTGATGCTCGCGGCGCTGCACCCAGGGATTGACCTCATTGGCGTGACTACGGTCTTCGGCAACGCGCCACTCACGGCCACCACCACGAACAGCATCTCTGTGCTTGATCTGATCGGGCGCTCGGACATTCCGGTGCACTCAGGGATGCCGCGGCCGCTGGTGCGCAAGAGCATGCCGACGGAGCGGTTCTTCAAGGCCGACTCGGTGCAGGATCCGCACGGCACCTATCTAGACATCCCTCGTAGCTCTCGCCCCGCAACTTCCAACCGTGCGGTGGAGTGGCTGATCGAAACGTATCGCAACGCTACGGAGCCGATCACGCTGATGCCGATCGGCCCGCTCACCAACATCGCCGCTGCGGTGGCGCAGGAGCCAAAGTTTGCCGAGTGGGTGCCGAAGTTGATCATCATGGGCGGCGGGCACGAAGTGGGGAACATGACGCCGTCCGCCGAGTTCAACATCTGGGCGGACCCCGAATCGGCGGCGAGCGTCTTTGAGGCGGGCTTCAAGGACGTGTTGATGGTGCCACTCGACGCCACACACAAGGCACTCGTCACGGCGGCGCAGTGTGACGCGCTCAAGGCGCTGGGGACGCCAGCGGGGAAGGCGGCTGCGATCTTCATTCAGCGCCGCGTCGCCAGCTACGAGAGCAGCCAGAAGATGGACCTACCGGAGTCGGCACCCGTACACGACGCACTCTGTGTGGCGGCGCTCGTTGAACCGAACATCATCACCACGCGCCGCCATCACGTTGCGGTGGAGACCATCGGGACGCTTACGCTCGGTCGCACCGTAGTAGACACGCACTTCCGCGGCGGTAAGGAGCCAAACGCCGCCGTTGCCTTTGACGCGAATGCGCAACGATTCGTTGACCTGCTGATGGAGATCTTCGCGAAGCGCTAGCGCGCAGTGGCGCGTATCCAGCGCCTCGACTAGCGGAGCACCCTCCAGGCGAACGGGATCGCGCCGAACATGATCAGCCCAGACAAGAGGAAGAGTGGCGCCGCACCTAGTTCGCCGTAGATGATCCCGCCTACGAGCGCAGCGATAGCAACAGCGAGCCCGAAGGAGATGCTCTGGTAGAGCGCCTGCCCAGTCGCCTGAAGCGCGGCGGGGACAAGCGCCCGGACGCTCAGGACGCTCGCAAGGAGCGTGCAGGCGAACCCCACGCCACAGAGTGACCGCACGATCGCAAGGGCGAACGGCGTGTCAATGATCGCGTAACCAACGCTGCAGATCCCCATAGCAACGAGTCCGAACGCAAAGAGCGTACGAAGGCCGAGTCGCGCGGCGATCAGCCCACCAGCCAAGAAGAAGGGGATCTCCACGGCGGCGGCAACAGTTCCACTAAATGCAACCGCCGCGGCACTCCCGCCAACCTCCTGGATTCGAAAGGAGCCGTAGGCGTAGAAGAGGCCGGCGCCGAGGTTCACCAGCAGGCTGAGCATCAAGAAGGCGAAGAGTCCCGGTGATTGCGCAAAGGCGAGCGTCACGGTGCCAAATCGACCACGCCAGTCACCAGTGACGGCGATCTCGGCGTTTGGCCCAGCGATCTCAGAGCGCTCAATCTCCGCCTCCGCCTCACTCTGCACTGGTCTCTGCCCGTGATGCAGCGCCGGCGCCGTGTGTAAGCCAATCGTGCCCGCCACCACGATCAGCGCCGCGAGTCCGTAGAGCGGGCCGATGATGAACGCACCCGCCGCGGCGACGAGTGCGCCGCTGAGGATGCACATCGTGGCGTAGCTGAAACTCGTGACGGCGCGCAGTGGGCCCCACTGGCCGCCAACCTTTGCAAGCTGCTCCATGCCGATCGAGTCGAGGAGTGGGACGAGCCCTGCGCCGGCAAAAGCGGCAAGTGCCGCGCCAGGAATCCCAGCGAACGGACCGGCCGCAAAGAGCGCAACGCCGATCGCTGCGGCGATGATGGCAAGGCGGAAGGCGCTGGCGCGTCCAAGGACCGCGTCGCCTACGTGCCCCCAGATGGGGCCAGCGGCAAGGGCGATCGTGGAGTTCACGGCACCGATCAGGCCGATCGCCTCAAAGGAGATGCCGCGATCACGGAAGACGATCCCGGCGAATGGGAGGTACGCAGCCTGCATCACGCCGATCAGCAGGTAGAGGGAGGAGGCGCGCCGCATTCCAGGACGCAACAACATCAGGGTCATGCCCTCACATTAGCGGGTCGCTCTCCGTTCCTGGTGCCGGCAGCTCTGGCGCGCGCTCGCGCACCAGGTTGACGAAGCGTGTCTCCTCCTTACGGAACCAGAGCTGCCCTGAACCGGTTGGGCCGTTGCGGTGCTTCGCAATGTTGAAGTTGATCGCCTCACCAGCGACGCCTGCGTCGTCGTTCCGCTCCCCATCGCGGTAGAGGAAGAGCACCACGTCGGCGTCTTGCTCAATGGCACCTGACTCGCGGAGGTCGGAGAGGCGCGGCTCCCCCTTTTCGCGCATCTCGGTCTGGCGTGAGAGCTGGCTGAGCGCAATGATCGGGATCGCGAGCTCGCGGGCGAGCGCCTTCAGGCCGCGCGAGATCTCGGAGACCTCCTGCACGCGGTTCCCATCACGGCTCTGCTGCCCAGGCTGCATCAACTGTAGGTAGTCCACGATCAGTAGGTCGAGCCCATGCTCCATCTTCAGGCGCCGCGCCTTAGTGCGCAGCTCCATCACCGAGATGCTGGCGGTGTCATCAATGAACATCTTCGCGTTGCTCAGCATCCCCATGGCGTTGGCGATCTTCGGGAAGTCCATGTCGGAGACGTGACCACTGCGCAGGTTGTACGAGTTGATCTTTGTGACACTGGAGAGCAGGCGCAGCACGAGCTGCTCCTTGCTCATCTCCAGCGAGAAGACGCCGACCGACTTTCCTTCGCGAACCGTGACGTTCTCCGCGATGTTCAGCGCGAGTGATGTTTTTCCGACCGAAGGACGAGCGGCGATCACGATGAGGTCTGAGTTCTGCAGCCCCTGCGTGATTCGATCAATGTCGCTGTAGCCGGTGCGCAGGCCCATCAGCTGCCCGCGATTCTGGTGCATGCGATCAAGCTGTTCATACGTTTCGCCAAGAAGCGTGCTGATCTGCGTGAAGCCGTTGACCGCGTGCCGTTCACTCACGGCAAAGAGTTCCGACTCTGCGCGATCAATCGCCTCAGAGATATCGGCAGGATCTTCGTAGCCGATGGATGCGATGCGGCCGGCGGCGCCAATCAGCCCGCGCAGCATGGACTTGCGCTCCACGATCTTTGCGTACTGTTTTGCGTGGACTGCGGTTGGGGTCCGGTCGCAGAGGTCGGCGAGTGTGGCGCGACCGCCAATCTCCTCAATCTGCCCGCGGCGCTCAAGTTCCTCGGATACGGTGAGGATGTCAATCGGCTGGCCCTGCTCAAAGAGCCGCATGATCGCCGAGTAGACCTTGGCGTTTGCCGGCTTATAGAAGTCAGAAGGCTTCAGGCTTTCGGCGATCTCCATCATCACCTCCCCGTCAATCAGGAGTGCGCCGAGGATGCTCTCTTCGGCGTCGCTGGACTGTGGGGGGAGTTGGTTGCTCATGCGGGCATCATCGCAGTCTCAGCGAACACACTCCAGTCGGATCTCCACGAACTCATGCTGATCTCTCCACGAAGCGGGCGAAGGCCGCGTCGGCTGTGGATAAATCGGCGCCCACGCGCGCCGAACTGTGGATTAGTGAACGCGCCGAAGGACGCCAATGAGCACGCCCTGCACGTTGACGGTTGGGTAGTACATCGGCGCATAGGCGGCATTCGCCGGCTGGAGGCGCACCCGTCCGTTCTCGCGGAATAGCTGCTTCAGCGTCACCTCGTTCTCTTCCACCTGCGCCACAACAATGTCACCATCCGCAGCCACCCTGCTCGGCTTGATCACGACGTAGTCTCCGTCGGCAATCTGCGCGTCAATCATGGAGTCGCCGCGAATCTTCAGCAGGTACGAGTCGGGCGTAGACATGAACTCCGGCACCGCAATGGATTCGGAGCGCTCTTCGTACGCTTCGATTGGACCACCAGCGGCGATCTGCCCGACCACCACAAGATCACGCGCCGCCGCCGGGAGGTTGGCGCTCTCTACGCCGTCGTCCAGCCCTACAAGCGAGCGCCCACGGGGGGTGAGGCGGACCGAGCGAGAGAGGCCCGAGTCGCGCTCAATGAGACCGTCACGCTCCAGCGTCTCAAGGTGGTGGTGGACAGCAGACGGCGCGGCGAGCCCCACCAGGTCTGCAATCTCGCGCACCGTAGGAGGGGTCCCAGCACGACGCACCCCCTCGGCGATCGCCTGGAGGATCCGCACCTTCCTGTCCTGGTCGTGTTTCGTCATACGGGTATTAGAACGGCTGTTCGGTCTCCTGTCAAGTAGTTCTGCCCTAGGGTGTTCCAAATCGCTGAGGTCTCGTACTAGACTCCCCACAGGCCCACACTGGGGTGTAGGAGGCGAGATGCCGTTGGAATCGACCGAGCGCTCCAGGGCGAACGCAGGCCCGCGGTGAGCGTGCGGTCCGTGCGCATCGTCTTCGCCGCCGTCCTCGGTATCGCCGGCATCGCCCTCGGTGTCTACGGCGACTGGATCTTGTGGCACCCGATGGACGGCCTCATGTTGACCCTGGCTGCTGGGGCGCTCCTCCTCGTCGCGGGCGTGCTCGCGCTGATTCCGCGGCGAGTTGCGCGTGACGCCGCGCTGGGCGTGCTCGCGCTCGCCCTGGGCCTCGTCGGCGGGCAGGTGCTCTCTCCTGGGCGCCCCACGCTGCTCTGGGCGGATGGGACGATCCTGGTGACGCTGAGCCAGCCCGGTGGTGTAACCGGATCCAACGTGACCACCTGCCAGGCCACGGAGGCTGGCGACGAGCTTCAGGTCAGCGGCGACCCCAACCTGCGGCTGGACGTCCTCGGGCCACTGCTCGGTGCCCCCGCCGACCTCGACCAGCGCGCCTTCGTCCAGGTCTTGATCCTTGTTGGTGACCGCTGGCGGTATGGCGCGGTGGCCCGGGCGGACAACGTGAACCTGCGCCTGTTCATCTCATCCCCGCTCGCCAAAACGGGCGAGGTGAGGCTCGCCGCCGCTGACAGCTCCACTATTGAGATTGCCTGGACGCCGACCGGCGGCACGCTTCGGTTCGCGGGCCTCGTCAACGAAACCGACGGCACGCCACCGCCGTCCGGCCTCGACCTGCGCGGGACGATCACCTGGACCTGTAGCGCTGCATCGCTGATCGAGATCCATCGCTGATCGTAGCCAGGGTCAAACCCAATCAGCGGGTTGCTCGGATCTCTTAGACCCATTCGGCGGGCCGCGTTTTAACTCAGGAGACTCAAAGCAGGAAACCTCAACGATTTGGAAGACGCCCCTCCCTCAGGACGCTCCACGCCGTTGGGAGTTGGGGTCTGAAACCACCACGATGTGGAACGCTCTGTCTCATGGAGTATTGACACCCAAGAGCAGACCGATAGTATCGCTACACACCCGTGTATGGTGCCCACCACCCAGCGATGATCGGTCGCCCAGACCAACGAAAGGTTGCGAATCTGATGATGACTCGACTGGTCTCCTTCGCCGCAGTCGCGCTGCTGACGGCCGCAGCCTGCGCCCCGACCGCGCTGTCCACCCCGATCGCGCCGCCAACCAGCCCGCCGCCAACCAGCCCGCCGCCCGCCCTGTTCGTCGTCTCGGGGTCGGTGACCTCCGCGCACGGCGGCTGTGTAGTCGGCGAGCTCTTTGACTCCTGCGACCCTAACCCCGTAGTCGGGGCGAACCTGCTGATCACTGGGCCTGTCACCGTCAGCCTCGTGAGCTCGAGCACTGGTACGTTCTCGACCCAGCTTCCGGCGGGCCAGTACACGCTGACCGCGGGCCCCGTCTTGGGCCTATGGGACCCGCTCCCGATCGTGTTCAACGTCCTCGTCAATCAGACGGTGGCACCGATCGATATCGTCTACAACATCAATTGCGAGGTCTGCTGAGCATGACGCCGGTGCACACCACCTGACGACGGTCGGTCGCCAGGATCAACGAAAGGTTACGAATCCCATGATGCGTCGGCTGGTCTCCCTCGCCGCAGTCGCGCTGCTGACCGCCGCCGCTTGCACCCCGACCGCATGGTCACAGTTCCGCAACGACCCGGCCCACCAGGGAAACAACACCCAGGAGACGATTATCTCTCCCTCGAACGTGGCCAGCCTGGGAGTGGCCTGGACTGCCACCACCGGCGGCCCGATCAGATCCTCGCCCGCGGTCGCCGATGGCGTGGTCTACGTCGGGTCCTGGGACAAGAAGCTGTATGCCTTCGCGGTCGGCTGCGCCAGTAACGGTGGAGCCTGCACCCCGCTCTGGACGGGCACGACTGGCTCCTACATCGACTCCTCGCCTGCGGTCGCCGACGGCGTGGTCTACGTCGGATCATGGGATGGCAAGCTGCATGCCTTCGCGGTTGGCTGCTCGAGTAACGGTGGCACCTGCACCCCGCTCTGGACGGGCACGACTGGCGCCTACATCAACTCCTCGCCTGCGGTCGCCGACGGCGTGGTCTACGTGGGGTCAAATAATGGCAAGCTGTATGCCTTCGCGGTTGGCTGCGCTAGTAACGGGGGCAGCTGCACCCCGCTCTGGACTGGCTCCACCGGGTACATCACCTCCTCGCCCGCCGTCGCCAACGGCGTGGTCTACGTCGGGTCCTGGGACAAGAAGCTGTATGCCTTCGCGGTCGGCTGCTTGAGTAACGGTGGCAGCTGCGCCCCGCTATGGACGGGCGCCACCGGCGACATAATCGACTCCTCGCCTGCCGTCGCCAACGGAGTGGTCTATGTCGGGTCCTACGATGGCAAGCTGCATGCCTTCGCGGTCGGCTGCTCGAGTAACGGTGGCACTTGCACCCCGCTCTGGACGGGCACGACTGGCGGCCTTATCGAATCCTCGCCTGCGGTCGCCGACGGCGTGGTCTACGTGGGGTCAAATAATGGCAAGCTGTATGCCTTCGCGGTCGGCTGCTCGAGTAACGGTGGCACCTGCACCCCGCTCTGGACGGGCACGACTGGCTCCTACATCACCTCCTCGCCTGCAGTCGCCAACGGCGTGGTCTACGTCGGATCCGGAGACAACAAGCTGTATGCCTTCGCGGTCGGCTGCAGCACCGGCGGTGGCATCTGCACCCCGCTCTGGACGGGCACGACTGGCTACACCATCAAATCCTCGCCTGCAGTCGCCAACGGCGTGGTCTACGTCGGATCCGGGGACAACAAGCTGTATGCCTTCGGCCTGACGCCAGTCCCCGTCCCATCACCATCTCCGTCACCGGCACAACCCGGCGTTCTCTGCATCACCAAGTTCAACGATCTCAACGACAACGGCGTTAGCGATGCGGGTGAGCCGCTTCTGCCCTGGACGCTCACCATCACGCCGACAACGGGGTCCGTCATCTCGGTCAGCACCGGACTCAAGGGCGAGCAAGTCTGTCAAGAACTGCCAGCGGGTCCCTATACGGTCTCGGAGGTCGGTCAATCAGGATGGAGCCAGACCGCCCCAGTCCCCGTCGGACCACAGGCGGTGACGCTCCTCGCCGGGCAGACGCTCTCGCTCGCCTTCGGCAACTACCAACAACCGGTGGCAAGCCCGTCACCATCGCCATCACCATCCCCCTCACCGTCGCCAGCAGGGCTCGGCCTCCTCTGCATCACGAAGTTCAACGATCTGAACAACAACGGCATCAGCGATGCGGGTGAGCCGCTCCTGCCCTGGACGCTCACCATCACGCCGACAACGGGGTCCGTCATCTCGGTCAGCACTGGACTCAAGGGTGAGCGGGTCTGTCGCGACCTGCCAGCGGGCACCTACACTGTTTCAGAGGTCGCCCAACTAGGCTGGATCCAGACCGCACCAACTCCTGTCGGACCACAGGCGGTGACGCTCATTGGAGGGCAGACGTTCGTGCTCGCCTTCGGCAACTATCAGCAACCGTAGCCAGCCCATCACCGTCGCCGTCGGAGAAGACGCCGTAGACCACCCCGGCCCCGACGTTTGCGCACCGGCCGCGCCGCGGTGGTCGAGTGCGCGCGGCTGCGCCCACCCAGAAACTCCTCGGTGTGTTCTAGCGGTGCGATCCCACTTCGCCCCGAGACTCCGTCAACCCCATTCGAGCCAGCGTGTTCCGCATCGTGGTGGTTTCACCCCTCCCGACCTGCAACAATTTGGAAGGCGCCCCTGCCTCTACTCCTCGTCGGACTCGATCAGGCGCGCGCGCGTCACGGCGTCGCCGCCGTACTTGGCGCGCATCTTGTCCGCAGCGCCGGTCACGGCACGCTCGCGTTCGGTGCGGCTGGTCCCAAAGAGTGCGAGCTGCTCGTCCGCACCAAGGTCTGAGGCGGAGATGCCGATCAGCCGATACGGCTCACCACGCGCCGACCTTTTGAGGAGCGCGCGCGCCGCCTCAAAGATCGGCGCACTTAGGTCGCTTGGCTGCGCAAGTTTCACTTGGCGTGTAATCGATTGGAACTCGGTGTCTTTCAGTTTCAACGTGACGGTCCGCGCGAGCAGCCGCTCTTGGCGCAGTGAGTACGAGACGGATTCAACGAGCCCAAGAAGGAGCGTCTCAAGCACGTGCGGATCGGCAACATCTTCGTCCAGCGTCATCTCGCGACCGAGCGACTTTCTCTCATCGCCTGTGTCAACAGTGCTGTCATCCTCACCAAGCGCAAGCAGTTTCATTGCTGGACCGTGCGCACCGAAGCGTCGGAGAAGGTGATCGTCTGGCGCCGCGGCGAGTTGCGCGCACGTGGTGATGCCGAGTTCGCGCAGCCTGCGTTGTGCCACAGGGCCAACCCCTGGAATCTCCGCAACAGAGCGCGGTGCAAGCCAGGCCACCTGCTCTGATTCCGGAATGATCAGCAGGCCGTCGGGCTTTGATGCGCCGGAAGCGATCTTTGCAACGAGCTTGCTTGCGCCACCACCAACGCTGATCGTGAGACCCGTCACCTCTTTAACGGCACGTTTCAGTTCGCGCGCAACGCGTGTTGCATCGCCGTGCAGTTGCTCGGTGCCAGCAAGATCAAGATACGCTTCGTCAACGGAGACCTGCTCCACCACAGGACTCCACGCATCAAGAAGTTCCATGACCTGATGCGACGCTTCGCTGTAGCGATCATGGCGCGGCTCAACAAGGATGAGTTGCGGACAGCGCGCGCGAGCGAGCCGCGTGGAGATGGCGGCGCGGACGCCGAAGGCACGCGCCTCGTAGCTTGCGGCGCAGATCACGCCGCGTTGCCCTTCGCCGTATCCGACCGCTACCGGTTTCCCCGCGAGCGACGGGTTGTCAAGAACCTCTACGGACGCGAAGAAGGCGTCGAGGTCAACGTGGAGGATGCTGCGCGGCGCGCGTCGGTTCGTTGTGGTCAGCCCTTCGCCTCAACGGTGACGGTCACCTCGGCAACGAGGTGGGCCGCAACCTTCACCTGCACCTTGTAGGTGCCGAGCTGCTTCAGCGGTTCGTCAAGGAGTACCTGGTGCTTCTCTACGCTGATCCCACGACGCTCAAGCGCTTCAGCGATCTCCTTATTGGTGATAGAGCCGAAGAGCTTCCCCCCTTCGCCCACCTTGGCGCCGAGTGTGAGCGTGGTGGCGCTGATCTTCTTGGCGCGCTGCTCCGCCTCCTGCCTTACACGGTCGACCTTCGTGACCCGAGAGGCGATCTCCGCGGCGATGCGATTCGCCGCCCCACCGATGGCGGGAATGGCGAGGCCATTGGCGATCAGGTAGTTTCGGCCGTAGCCGTCGGCGACCTCCTTGAGCTCGCCAGCCTTGCCGACCTTGGGGACGTTGGCGGTGAGGATGACCTTCACAGTGCGCTCCTTTCTTGGGGCGGGGAGAGGCCCCCGCGCTGGTGCGGGGATTCTCGCACACCTTCAAAGAGCACCCCTTGACAGAGAACAGATGTTCTAGTTTGAGAACGATGGGGTTCCAGAGGCTGCAATGATGCCAACCAGATTGAGGCCAAGGAGCTGATCGAGCTGCACGTCGGTCTGACCATGCCCCATAGACGACCCAGAGCGGGCGCTTGCGACCAAAGTTGTTGCAGAGTTGACCCCACGGCGAGGTTTCGCCGTTTCGATTCCCCGCAGTACACCAATCTCTCAAATAGACCTAGTCCAAACTTATCTACGGCTAGATTATTCCGTCAGGCGCTGTCGCCGCCATGCCAAGCGGCAAATAGATTAAGCGTCAGGGTTCAAAAGCCCGAATTGCGCGGACGAAGTGGGGGTCGTTCTTGGCGTAGTAGGAGTAGTCCCCGGTGCCGTAGCCCTGGCCGCCAGCGTAGAAGTACTGGACCCACGCGGTGTTCCCTCCCCAAACCGCGTTAATCGAATTGTTCTGTGATGAACTCCAGTAATAGTCCTCCCTAAAATCACCAAGGCTTGGCGTTGCGCTTGCCAGATTGGTCCACATCAAATCCAGCTCGCCCTTCGACGGCAAGAACCAATCATCCCAGCCACCAAAAGTCGAATCACCTGCGCGCCTCGCGGCGATATTTAGCGGGCTGCAATCAGCCATAATTTTTGCGGTATTCGACGCACCAGTACCAATACCTACACCTGTACTGAGTGACCCGCCGATCCAAGTGCCGTAGCATCCCCAATTCAGCAGCGGATCGCTGGCAGTGTTATTCCATGTCTTGGGGGCTGCCTCCAGGCAATAGCCACCCGAACTGATCCCAGGCTGAACATTAATTTTAGTTGTCGAAACATAGAACACGATTCCCCCACCAGGGCCCTCATCACCAATCACGCATGGCACGCCCAACTGCCATGCCGGCAGGCGTGCTTCCAGCGTGTACCTCAGGTACACGGGCCGCCAATTAGCTCGTGGCAACCGTGTCCGCACCAGCGCCAGCATGGGCCCATCATCGGGGCATCCCGCCGCGATCCACCAGTGGGGCGCCCATGGCCAGTTGCTGGGTTGCACAACGCGCAAACAATTCGCCGGAATGTTGAAGATCTTGCCGGCTCCCCCGCTGCCGCCCATGCCAAGTCCGACCAGCTTCCCCCACCGGTCAAAGCTTCCAGGCTTTATCTTGCAGGGTGAAGGACACATCGATTGGCCAGCACCTTGCTCAATAACTTTGGTCGCACCTGGCAAAAGAACTTCGGTGTTTGGATTCCGCGCCAGCGCCAGCAGGGGACCAATATCGGGGCATCCCGCCACGATCCACCAGTAGGGCACCCACGGCCAGTTGCTGGGTTGTACAACGCGCTCACACCTAGCCGGGATGTTGATGATCTTGGGGATCCCCACACCGCCGCCGAGCGCCGGCACCGTTGTGGTCGGCCCCTGCTTTTCAGTAGGTGAGATCGTCACGCCGCCACTCTGGTTAGAGGTTAATGCATCAATATTTTTGTAGGTTTGTCCCAAGTCGGCAGCGCTCAGCGACATTGCTGGAAGCATGATTGACATGGTCAGTGCCAATACCAGAACAGCTCGTAACTTCGACATCCGCATGTACTCCCTTCAAGCGCTCTTCGCTAGCGATCTTGCTAACACAGAGAGAGTAGTACCCATTTGGGGCATGTCAATAGGGGCCACGAGGGCGCTCCAGATTGCGGAGGCTTCACCCCTCCCAGCCCTCAACGGCTTGAGCATGCCCAAGTACACCCCTTGACAGAGAACAGATGTTCTATGACACTAACCATGCCGAACAGATGTTCTAGTTCGCGAGCGGCCCCTTGCGGGGCGAGGCCCTGAGCGGGCGGGAGGTACAGAATGGCAATGCAGCAGATCGCGCCGGTCGCAGTGAGGGTGACCGCCCACTGGCGGACGGGGGCGCCACAGGCGGTCGCCTTTGAGGGGATCGCCCGCAAGGTGAAAAAGGTCCTTGCCCTGCGCCGCGAGTACGGTGCCTACCACGCCGAATCGGGCCCACGCACGCTCTGGGAGCTTGAGACCGAAGACGCCGCGCTCGTGCTCGCCTTCTCACGCCGCGCCGGAACCTGGACCATTGTGGCCTTTGATGACGCCTGGAGCTCCCTCCCCTTCGCCTCAACGATCGAGACGTCAGACGGCCTCCTCAGCCACGCGTAACTCTAGGTGACGCGTAGTCCGCGAAAACGCTTCGCCGTGCGATGCTAGGCGCATGGCATAGCAGCCCCGTCAGCGAATACGAGGCCGGCTAACGCCTTCACACGCCGCCTACCAAGGAGAGTCGCATGATGCGCCTGCCAAACACCACACTCGCCGACTACCTTGACGCACTCGCCGCAGCGACCCCTGCGCCGGGCGGTGGCTCTGCAGCTGGAGTTGCTGGTGCGCTTGGCGCAGCGCTCGTGGAGATGGTCGCCGGGCTCTCACTCGCAAAGGGCGAAGGGGAGCATGCGGGGCTTCAGCGCGCTGCGCTTGAGCGCGCGCGCACGGCGCGCACCGAACTGCTGGGACTCGCCGAAGATGACGCCGTTGCCTACAGCGCCTTCATGGAGGCCTTAGGGCTGCCAAGGGCTTCTGATACCGAGCGCGCCGCCCGCACCGTTGCACTCTCCGCAGCCGCGCAGCGCGCAGCAGAGGTGCCACTCGCAACGCTCCGTGCAACCGTCACCGTTGCCGAGGCGGCGCGCAGCATCGCGGATAGGTCACTCGCATCTGCGGCGAGCGATCTTGACGTTGCATCTCGCTTCGCTCGTGCCGCAGGCGAGAGCGCCGCAGAGAACGTTGAGGCAAACCTTCCCTATATTGAAGATGCGGAGATGCGCGCAACACTTGCAAGTCAGGCGAACGCTGCGCTGAGTGCACTACGCCGCGCAACCCCGCAGTGAGTCGAACCCTCGCCGCAAAGCCGCGCTCAACCGAACTAGCCGCAGAGGCGGCACGCATCGTTGCGAACGTCACAAGCGCACGTGGCGGTCGTCAACCCATACTCGCCGTCGTTGCGGCAACCGAGCAGATTGACGCGCTGATCTATGTAGAGCAACTCTTGAAGCAGGCGGTGACCGCGGGCTTTGCGGTGAAGAAGATCTCACTCGCCCCAACCTCATCGGAGGGAGAGATCAGTGCAACACTGGCGCGACTCTCTGCCGACCAGGGCGTTGCAGGGATCATCATGCAGTCGCCACTACCAGAAGGTGTTGACTATGCGCGCGTGGTGACGGCAATAAACCCGCTGAAAGATGTTGATGGGATCACTGCCGCTAGCGCCGCGCGGCTTGATGCGGGCGATCTTAACGGCACGCTCCTCCCCGCAACGGCGGCGGCGGTGATGGAGCTACTTCGCGCATATGAGATTCCGCTGCGCGGACAACGCGCGGTCGTGATAGGGCGAAGCGCGGTCGTTGGGCGACCGGTGGCACAGCTCCTTCGGCTCGCCGGCGCGGTGGTGGAGGTGGTGCACTCCAAGACGCCAGACATGGGCGCCGTCACCCGCACGGCGCAGATCCTGGTGGTGGCGGCGGGGGTGCGAGGCCTGGTGCGTGGTGAGCACGTTGCGCCGGGCTGCGTCGTGATCGACGTGGGGATCCACGCTGACGGCGAACGTATCCTGGGGGACGTAGAGGCGGAGAGTGTTACCGCGGTGATCGGTGCGGCAGGGGCGCTCAGCCCCGTTCCGGGTGGTGTTGGCCCCATGACGAACGCCATCCTCATCCTGCAGGCGGCCCAGGCGGCTGCGCGCCTCGCACGGACGTAGACTGGGTGTATGTCGTTTCCATCTGACCTAGAGATCGCTCGAAGCGTCACGCCAAAGCCGATCGACTCGATCGCCGCCGACCTCGGCTTCACGCCAGACGAGGTTGAGCCGTACGGTCGGACGAAGGCGAAGATCTCCATTGAGGCGATCGAGCGCATGGAGAGGCTCGGCAGGCGCGGCAAGTATGTGGTGGTGACGGCGATCACCCCCACCCCGCTCGGCGAAGGGAAGACCACCACCACGATCGGACTGGCACAGGGGCTCAACGTGATCGGCAAGAGGGCGACCGTAGCGATTCGGCAGCCGAGCCTCGGCCCCGTCTTCGGCATCAAGGGGGGCGCTGCGGGCGGCGGCTACAGCCAGGTCATTCCCATGGAAGAGTTCAACCTTCACCTGACCGGTGACGTGCACGCCATTGGCGCGGCGCACAATCTTGCCGCCGCCTTCCTTGACAACCATCTCCACCATGGCAACGCGCTCAACATCGATCTTCGCACCATCACTTGGCCGCGCGTTGTAGACATCAGCGACCGCGCGCTTCGGAAAACGGTCATTGGCCTTGGCGGACGAGAGAACGGCGTGGTTCGTGAATCGGAGACGGTCATTACCGTTGCGAGTGAGGTGATGGCGGTGATCGCACTCGCCTCTGATCTTGCCGACCTCCGCGCGCGGCTTGGCCGCATCGTAGTTGCCGAAACTTTGGACGGAACACCGGTCACTACGGAAGACCTGAAGGTAGCCGGCGCAATGGCCGCGCTCTTGCGCGATGCGATCAAGCCGAACCTACTGCAGACGCTGGAGGGCGGCCCAGCGTTTGTGCATGCCGGTCCGTTTGCCAACATTGCGCACGGGAATAACTCCATCCTTGCCGACCGCGCCGCACTTGCAACGAGCGAGATCGTGGTGACGGAGGCTGGGTTCGGCGCAGATATGGGCGCCGAAAAGTTCTTTGACATCAAGTGCCGTGCATCTGGGATTGCACCGGACGCGGCGGTTATTGTTGCAACGGTGCGCGCGCTGAAGATGCACGGCGGTGTTGGAAAGATCGTTGCTGGGAAGCCGCTCGACCCAGCGCTGAGCCAAGAGAACGTTGCGGCGGTTGAGCTGGGTGCGCAGAATCTTGCAAAACAGATCGAGAACGTTCTCGCCTTCGGCATCCCAGCGGTTGTGGCGATCAATAAGTTCCCAACCGACACTGCCGCGGAGCACGAAGCGATTCGACGCGTGGCGCTCGCCGCGGGCGCGCGGGCTGCGGTCGTCTCGTCGCACTTCACCGATGGCGGCAAGGGGGCCGTGGAGCTGGCGGCGGCGGTCTGGGCTGCCGCCTCCTCTGGCGAGGCGAAGTACGCGCCAATCTATGCCGACGACGTCCCGCTGGCCAAGAAGATTGAGACGATCGCAATGCGCATCTACGGCGCGGACGGTGTGGACATTGCCCCCGCCGCCGCCAAGCGACTCGCGCGCCTTGAGGAGCTCGGCTACGGCAGCCTGCCGATCTGCATGGCAAAGACGCAGTACTCGCTCTCCCACGACGCGAGCAGGCTCGGCCGCCCAACCGGCTTCCGCGTCCCCGTCCGGAGCGTCACCCTCGCGGCGGGGGCTGGCTTCATCACCGCAGTCTGCGGAGACATGCGCCTTATGCCGGGGCTCAACAAGGTGCCTGGTGGCGAGCGGATTGACCTTGACCTTGAGCGGGGCGGGGAGATCGTTGGGCTCTTCTAGGGAAACATCGGGCTCTTTTTAGGGGAACCCTGGCCAGGGCCGGGGCGTTATAGGGACGAAGGGCTCTTCTGGGCCCAAGAGGAGCGGCCCAATCCGGGGCCAAGAGAAGGAGAGAAGCATGAAGGCACTCAGCGCACAACCCTCTCGCGTTAGAACCCCCGTACTGATCGGCGCCCTGCTGGCGTTCGCCCTTGTCCTGACGAGCGGCTGCGCTGCGGGTGGCGCGAGCCAGTCCTCGGTCGGGTACGTCGACTCTGAGCAAGGGGTCGTGGATAGCGGCGGTCGGCTCAACATCTCAACTCCAGAATCCGGAGACAAAGGCGCCGCGCGCGTAGACCTTGTCCGCTACGGCAACGTCTCACTCGAGGTCAGCGATGCAGATGCTTCACTGAAGAGCATTACTAAGCTGATCGCTCGCGTCGGAGGCTACCTTTCGGCGAGCTCTCGCTCCGGCACGGGAGCCGAGACCTACGTCAGCGCAACCTTCCGAGTGCCAGCCGACAGCTTTGACACTGTGATGTCTGGACTTCGCGAAGAGGGTGAAGTGCTGTACGAAGATGTAAGCAGCTATGAAGTCACGATGCAGCTCGTTGACCTTGAGGCGCGACTGAAGAATCTTCGCGCAAGCGAAGCGGCCTTCCTTGAACTGCTTGGTCGTGCATCGAGCGTGAGCGATGTGCTTTTGGTGCAGACCGAGCTGAGTCGAGTCCAGGGCGACATTGAGTCGTATGAGGCGCAGCGCTCTGCACTTGCAGACCAGGTTGCGATGACGAGCATCAGCGTCACGCTGACGCTTCCAGTCTCGCCAGTTGATGATGCATCGGCAGACTTTGATCTTGGCGACGAGATCCGCAGCGCACTTGCAAACCTGATTACGGTTGGCCGCACGGTGGTGGTCGCTGCGATCAACATCGTTGTTATTGGCCTTCCCATTGTGATCGTTGGTGGACTCTTCGGCGCACTGATCGGACGAGCACTCGCACCGATCGCATCTCGGTTCCGCCGGATTGTGCAGGGTTCGCGCAAGGGTGCCCGACGGGTGGCTCGTCGGTAGGTTTTGAAGATACGTTTGGAAGATACGTTTGACTGGCTGATTCGCGAAGCGCCGCTGGGGCTAGATCGCTCCGGCGGCGACCGCGATCACGGCAACGGTCAAGAGGCCGATCGCCACGCCAGCTGCCCCTGCGAGCCAGGCTTTCAGGTTGATCGGACCGAGCTTCTCGCTCTCTTCTGACGTGTGGGTTCCCATGCGGGCTAGTATCCCAGACGATGAGGATTGACATCGGCGACGGATTTGAACTGGTCGGAGTAGAGAGCGCCTCTGACTTAGCGCTCGTCCCGCCGTGTGTGCGTGCTGACGCCGATCACGCCACCTGCACCTGGTGGGAGGACGCGGATAGGGGCAGCAAAGCCGCAGGTCCTGCCGCAGGTGCTGCTGCACGTGCGTTGATTGCGCCACCGCGCGCGAGTGCGCCGGCGGGTGGCAAGGCGGCGCTCGCCGCCTTCCTCGGCGCCGAAGAGATCAGCTCGCCGGCCTTTAACCCGTTCGCGCCGAAGGCGCCGACGCGCGAAGAGGCGCTACGGGATGCCGCCGCCGCGCCAGGGCAGCCGGCGAAACTTCGCCTGCTCACTCGGCAGCTGTCGATCAGTGGCCCGATGGGCTGGATCCTTCTTGCGAAGGGGGAGCCAGTCGCCTACTGCCAGGCGGGGCCACTCTCTGCGTTCCCTCGTGCACAGCGGCTGCGCGATCGCTACCCAGACCTTCCATCCACGCCGCCACCCGCCGTGCTCACCTGCATCTCCGTGATCCCTGCCGTGCGGGGCGCAGCGCTCGGCAGTGCGCTCGTTGAGGGGGTATTGACGCGGCTGGGCGGCGCAGGCTTCGCCGCCGTTGAGGCGTACCCAGAGGAGCCGGTCACCACGGCGGTGCTCGACGTGGAGGGGACCTCTGCCGCCACGCAGCACTTCTGGGAGCGACTCGGATTCTCCGTCGCCGCCACCGGACCAGACGGGCGTTGGCCCGTCATGCGCCGCGTGCTCGATTGAGCGGCCCCACGCTCCCCTCGTACGAGGTTGTTGCCAACGTCAGCGAGGGGCGCGACACGGCGATCCTTGCCGCCTTCACGGCGGTCGTGAGCGGTTCGCCCGGCGTGCAGCTGCTCGACGTGCATCACGACGTGGATCACGATCGCAGCGTCTACACCTACGTGGGCGAGGGCGCCGCTCTGATCGCCGCGACCCGCGCGCTCGCACGACTCGCCGTTGCAACGATTGACCTGACGTCGCCGAACAAGCGTGGCGCAAATCGCGGCGTGCACCCTCGGATCGGAGCGATCGACGTTGTTCCAGTGGTGCCGCTCGGACCGGGGGGGAGCGAGCGCGCGGCAATCGTGATCGCGCGAGAGCTCGGCCGCGTACTTGCCGCCGACCTCGGTCTCTCGGTGCACCTCTATGGCGCCGCCGCCCGCTCCGCTGAGCGCCGCTCGCTTCCAGAGATTCGGCGGGGTGGTTTTGAAGGTCTGATTGAGCGTCAGCGCCAACCTGACGGCGAGCCGGATGAGGGGCCAGTGCTGCCCCACGCTACCGCGGGCGCGGTTGCAGTTGGGGTGCGCCCACTGATGGCGGCATGGAACGCTGTACTGACCGGTGCACCTGCAGGCAAACTCTTGCGCGCCGCAACCTCACTCGCCGCATCACTCCGCGGCAGCGCACCAAACGGCGTGCCGGGCTTGCAGGCACTCGGCTTTCCGCTTGCGAGTGTTGGTGGTGCGCAACTCTCAATGAATCTGCATGATCTTGCTGGCGCCGCGCGTCAGGGCATCACGTTGCACAGCATTCGCGCGCGCGCCGAGCGCGAGGCGAAAGAGCTTGGAGTGCAGATCGGCGAGACTGAGATCGTTGGACTCGTACCCGAGGCGGCGCTCCGCGCTGGCGGAGATCCGAGCGCGCTGCGGATTCGCGGCGGATGGGAGCGAGCGACGCTTGAGTCGCGACTCGCTAGATAGCGAGCACGGCAAAAAGGAGTAGGAGCGCCACCGCTGGAAGAGCGCAGCCGCTCGCCGGCTTCTCTGCAACCGGGCGCTCTGCCTTCGACTTGCTTCGCCGTCGACCATCGGTGATGGCGGCGAAGAGGACGAACTCGTCAAGGCTCGTGCCGTTGCCGCTTAGATCAAGCGGACCGCCGTCATCGCCTCCGCTACCGTCGCCCCCGCTGCCATCGTCGCCGAAATCTCCATCAGTCATTGATCCACCTCGCGCTGTATCCGACGTTCAGTCGGCATTCTAGAGCGATTAGAGCAGCACGTTGTGCCAACAGTCTGTCGCGTTGCGCGCTTTTCGCGCACTTCGCGCTCTTCGCGCGTGCGGTTACTCGGCGCCGAACGCCTCTCCGCGTGGCTCGACCACGATCGTGGTCGTCTCCTCAGGGAGACCAGAGATGGTGATCGTCAGCTTTGGCTGCGCAACAGGCGGCGTGGTGAGCCCCTCCTCCTTGCAGAATTCTCTCACCGCCGCATTCGCCTGCGCAACGTCGTCCGTCATCGGCATTGGGATCACGATCTTTGGGCCGAGCTCACGGATCAGGGCAGAGGCCGCTTCAGCGCTCAGCCCGCCTCCGACTGGGACGAGGACGATGTCGGCGCCAGGGAGTTCCTTGATCTGGTCTGTGGAGAAGCCTTCGGCGTGATCGCCGAGATGCACTACGTGGATGCCATCGATCTCGGCGTAGAAGACGGTGTTGTGCCGTGCCGCTCCACCGCGGTGGCTATCGCGATAACTGCGGATGCCGGTGATGAGCACTGACTTCACTTCGTACTCGCCAGGACCCTCCAAGATCACCGCGCTATCAAGGCTGGTGGCGATCGGCGTGCGGCCATCGCGTGGGGCGAGTCGACCCTTGACACGTGAGAGCGGGGCATCATCCGGGTGGCTGAGGGTGACGATGTCCGCCGTGATCCCGCGCCCCGTTGGCCCCACGACGGAGGTGTACGGGTCGTAGGCGATCGTCGCTTCGCGTCCTCGGATGCGGACGCAACTGCGCCCGTAATAGGTGAGTTCCATCGCCCTATTCTCCCACGCGCCACCCCCCAGCGTCGTAACGGGGGTTGTGCCAGGCGGAGGTCAATGCCCATCGCCCCCCGCCTGGCTGGAGGTCGGTTCTCAGGAGGGAGGTCCAGGGAACCGGACCCCATCATCCGCCTGGCGGGTGAATCTCCACAGAGCAGCTCGGTAAAGACTTCGTAACCCCTTCTCTGGAGCCCCTTTTCTGGAGGGGGCGCCTACATCTCGTCAGGGGCGGAGATGCCGAGCAGGCGGAGGGAGGCGGCGAGGCTCGTGGCCACCGCACGCACCAGTCGAAGGCGCTTGGCGGAGAGCTCGGGCGCGGAGGCGTCCACCACCTTCGCGTCGCGGTAGAAGGCGGAGAAGGCGGTGGCGAGCTCCGTGGCGTATGTCGTCACCCCTTGCGTCTCATGATGTGCTGCGGCGTCCTCCACCACCTCAGGGAGGCGCACGGCGACGCGCGCGAGTTTCGCGTCGGGACCGCTCTCGTCATCAAGTAGATCACCAATCGTTGTGGCCGCCGTCAGCCCTTCAGCCGCCGCCTTGCGCGTGATCGACTGCATGCGCGCATGGGCGTACTGCGCGTAATAGACCGGGTTTTCGCTGTTGCGCGCCGCAGCCGCCTTGATGTCAAAGTCAATTGCAGTGCTCGCACTGCGTGAAGCGAAGTACCATCGTGCCGCATCCACGCCGATCTCTTCTAGCAGCTCATCAAGCGTCACGAAGGTTCCGGCGCGCTTTGACATGCTCATCTCAACGCCATCGCGGACAAATCGCACCCAGGCAACGAGGAGCATCTCAATGTGCTCTCTCTTGTAGCCGAGCGCTTCACCTGCGTTGCGCACCCGCGCAATCGTTCCGTGATGGTCCGCCCCCCAGACGTAGACAAGGTGATCAAACCCGCGACCAAACTTCTCCTCAACGTAGCCAATATCAGAACCAAAATATGTATACGCGCCAGTGGACTTCTTGATCACGCGGTCCTTGTCATCGCCAAACGCCGTGCTGCGGAACCAGAGCGCGCCATCGCGCTCCTCAAGCCAGCCCGCGGCGCGCAACTTCTCAATTGCACGATCCACGTACCCTTCGGCGTAGAGGGAACCTTCAGATCGCCAAACGTCAAACGTCACGCCGAGCGCCTCAAGTGATGCCTGGATCCCAATGCGAATTTGTTCGGATGCCCACTTACTAACGACGGCAATCTCATCCTGGTCGATGTTCGCCGCGTCCAGCGAACGCGCCGCTGCGGCACGCTCCGCAACATCGGCAGGAATCGCAGCAGCAAGTTGTGCAACGTATTCGCCCTTGTAGCCGTCCTCTGCAACGTTATTTCCGTCGCGAAGTGCGATGATGCTTTCACCGAGTCGTCGCACCTGTTCCCCGAAGTCATTGAAGTAGTACTCGCGCGTCACCTCGTGCCCCGCCGCCTCAAGGACGCGCGAAAGTAGATCGCCAACGAATGCGCCGCGCGCATTACCAACCGTGAGTGGCCCGGTCGGGTTGGCCGAGACAAACTCTATGTTGACGCGGAGTGGTGAGGCGCCAACGGGTTGTGCAAGGTGGCCCCACGCATTCGGCGTAGCGATCATCGCGTCGAGTAGCTCAACAAGGAGTCCAGCCCGAAGGCGAACGTTGAGGAAGCCTGGTCCGGCAACGCTTGCGCTGGCGATTGGGCCGAGTGCCCCCGCCCCGCCGTGGAGTCGTTCGCCCGCTTCGGCCGAGAGTTCGGCCGCGATCGCCGCGGCGATCTGTGCCGGCGCGGCCTTCAGCAGCTTGCTCGACTTCATCGCAACGTTGGAGGCGTAGTCGCCGTGCTCGCTGCTCCCGGGAACCTCAACCTCAATCCCGGCAACGAGCGAGTCAACCGCCGCCGCATCTACCGAAGCGGTGAGAGCGCCGTTGGCGATCGCTCGGCGGAGGGCGCGGCCAATGGCGTCGCGCACCACGTGGCGGAGAGGGGTGCCGAGCAACGGGTCACGTGGGAGCGACTGGGCACGCTCGGCGGCGGTCGGGCGGGGGCTAGAAGCGGTCATGGCTGAATCGTAGCGGTGAACTCTGGCACGATGGCGCCATGAGCCAACAGCCGAGTCAGCCGACCGAAGTACCAGCCAGCCCTGCGGCGAGGGAGACGCCTCCGTTAGGGGTGGAGCTCGCAGCGCCGGTGCGCCGCGCGCAGGTGCTCCGCGTCGCGCTCATCCTCACGCTCACCTTCCTCGCTGGCGCACTCCTCCTGCGCGCGCAGGCGGATCGGATTCGTCCGCTGGACCTCCCTCTCCCCTCGGGATGGGAGGCGGTGAGCGCAGATACGGTGCTCGCTGGCATCTCGCCGCAGAGTGCCGTGCGGGCCGCGCGAACCGCGAACGCGCCAGTGGGCGCGTCGCCGCGCGTGCGTCTGATCAGGTTGACGAGTGCGGGAAGTGACGCCGCAGCGCTACACGGCGTCTACTGGCTGATCGTCACCGATGACGTTCGACCGAGTATGGAGATTCCCGCAGGCGACGCGCTGGACGTGATCCGCGCCTACGTACTCATTGATCAGCGCGGTGTGCTGGTGCTCGCAACGGAGCGTGGATTCTCGGATGCTGATCCAACGCTCCCTCCGGACTGACCGTCGGCGCTAACTCGTCGGGATTAGCGCTTCGGCTGGATCGGCCAGCGCTCCCCCGCGCGCTCCCAGCGTTGCGTGGCCAGTTCGTCAAATCCGTTCTCAAGCAGCAGTTCGCGTGCGCGATCAAAGTTCAGCGCAAACCAATCGGGCTCATGCGCATCGGATCCGGTGACGATGTATCGGCCGCCGATCTCCTTATAGCGCGCCACCGCTTGCGGTAGCGGATAGCAGATGCCGGTGCGCTGTCGCCATCCAGAGCTGTTGATCTCCAGCGCCGTCCCAGTCTTGACGAGTGCCTGAAGAAACGGCTCATAGAGTTCTGGCGCGGCCTCAAAGCGATCGGTGGCGATGTGCGGGTAGACGTACTTTCTGACGTAGTCGG
>JBCLDV010000002.1:0-120962 GCA_038914275.1 Candidatus Limnocylindrus sp. | reverse complement strand
AGCCGATCATCGGCGTTGCCACCACCTGGATCGAGACGATGCCGTGCAACTTCAACCAGCGTGAACTCGCCGAGGCGGTGAAGCGCGGCATTCGGCGCGCTGGGGGCACGCCGATGGAGTTCGGCACGATCTCCGTCTCAGACGGTGTGGCGATGGGGACGGAGGGGATGAAGGCGTCGCTCATCTCGCGCGAGGTCATTGCCGACTCCATTGAACTAGTTGCGGCGGGACACAGCTTTGATGGACTTGTCTGCCTCACCGGCTGTGACAAGACGAGCCCTGGCGCCGCAATGGCGCTCGGTCGACTCAACATCCCAGGGCTCATCCTCTATAACGGCACGATCCTCCCAGGCTCGTTCAACGGGAAGGACGTCACGGTACAGAGCGTCTTTGAGGCGGTCGGCTCGTATCACGCAGGGAAGATCAGCGCCGAAGAGCTCTGGGCGCTGGAGAACGTTGCCTGCCCTGGGCCGGGCGCGTGCGGTGGCCAGTTCACGGCGAACACGATGAGCATGGCGATGGAGGTGCTCGGCCTCTCCCCCGCCGGACTAAACGGGATCCCGGCAACGGATCCGGAGAAGATCGCCGCCGCCGAACGCTCAGGGGAGATCGTCGTTCAGTTAGTGCGCGACGACATACGCCCGCGCACCCTAGTCACGCAACGCGCGCTAGAGAACGCGATCCGCGCGGTTGGTGCAACCGCCGGCTCCACGAACGCCGTGCTGCACCTGCTCGCAATCGCGCGCGAATTCGACCTGCCGTTGGAGATCGAAGCCTTCGAGCGACTCGGAGAGTCCACGCCGGTGATCGGCAATCTGATTCCGGGTGGCAGCTACGCCGCAGTAGATCTGCACAAGGCGGGCGGGATTGCACTCGTCCTGCGCGAACTAGCGTCAGCAAACCTGCTGCACACCGAAGAGCGCACCGTTGATGGACGAACCATTGGCGAGATCGCTGCAAGCGCAAAGGAGACGCCGAACCAGAAGGTGATCTTCCCGATCACAAAGCCGATGTCGCCGAACGGCGGACTCACGGTGCTGCGCGGCTCGCTCGCACCGGAGGGCGCAATCGTGAAGCTCGCCGGACACTCACGTCGCCACCACAGTGGACCGGCGCGCGTCTTTGATAGCGAAGAGGCGGCCTTTGCCGCCATTCGCGCGAAGGGCATCACAGCCGGCGATGTGGTGGTGATCCGCTATGAGGGTCCCGTTGGCGGACCGGGGATGCGCGAGATGCTCGCCGTGACCGCAGGGCTCGTTGGACAGGGGCTTGGCGAAGAGGTGGCGCTCATCACCGACGGTCGCTTCTCTGGCGCAACACACGGCTTCATGGTTGCGCACATTGCGCCCGAAGCGGCGCTCGGCGGACCGATCGCTCTCATTGAAGAGGGCGACACGATCACCATTGATGTTGCCGCGCACGAGCTACGACTCGAGGTGGACGAGGCGACGCTGGCGAAGCGGCGGGCCGCCTGGCGCGCCCCTGCGCCAAAATACAGTGGCGGCGTCTGGGCGAAGTACGCTGCACTGGTGAGCAGCGCCTCAGAAGGGGCGATCACCACGGGGGCGCGCCTTTCGCGCGCACTCGACTCGGCGGCAGAGCGGAGGGGAGAACGGTGAGCACGAAGCGAGCGGTTGACCCGCGCGACCCTCGAGGCGGACTCCGCGGGCTCGACGTGCCCGTGATCCCAGGGAGCGAGCCCCCTGATCCAGAGCGTGCGGCGGCGGATGAGCGTCGTGGCCTCTTCGGCGTGAAACTGATTGTGGGCGGGCTCGTTGGAAGCGCCATCATCTTTACAATCTTGGGCATCATCGCCCAGCGACTCGGCGCATAGCGCGCCGCAACCAGCAGAGCGTCAGAGGAGACCTAGATGAGTAGCAACACCTCACAGTTCGCCGCAACCGCCGCCGAACGCTTCCCAAAGGGACTCCCCTCCGCCACGGTTGACGCGGCGCTGCTGAAAAGGATCGGCGCTGAGGCGGCGCAGGATCTGGTGCAACTGATTCGCGCGGAGAGCGTCAACCCGCCAGGGAACGAGACGCGCGCGGCAAAGGTGCTCATTGAACTCCTCCGCCGCGAAGGTCTGGAGCCTGAGTTCTACGAGCCGATTCCCGACCGTGGCAACGTCAGCGTCCGACTGCGCGGCAGCGCCTCCGCGGCGAACCCGCAGCTTGACCCTCGCGACAAGGAGAACGGTGCGCTGCTGCTCTTTGCACACCTTGACGTGGTCCCCGCAAACCAGGATGGCTGGACGGTCGACCCGTTCGAAGGCGTGGTGAAGGACGGCTATGTGTGGGGTCGCGGCGCAGTTGATATGAAGGGGGCGCTCGCGGTTCAGGTTGGCGTGATTCGACTCCTCTGTGCGCGTGCACGCGCCGCAGGCCTCAACCCCGCCAAGGATCCAATCC
This sequence comes from Candidatus Limnocylindrus sp., assembly GCA_038914275.1. GTDB lineage: Bacteria > Chloroflexota > Limnocylindria > Limnocylindrales > Limnocylindraceae > Limnocylindrus. Next base: position 118,554 of record JBCLDV010000002.1, on the reverse strand, counting down.
CTGGCCTCCGCCGCGACATCATCCTCACCGCCACCGCGGACGAAGAGACGGGTGGCGAGGAGGGCATCGCGCTCGTCCTGCGCGACCGGAAGCACTGGCTTGACGCCGCCGTTGGGCTCACCGAAGCGGGTGGGATGACGATCACCGCCGCCGGTCGGCGCATCTATCCGCTGCAGGTTGCGGAGAAGGGCTTCGCCAGATTCAACATCACGGTGAGCGGACGCTGGGGTCACGCCTCCATGCCAGATAGCGACAACGCCTTGCTGCGCGCGGCACAGATCGTGGAGCGCGTCTCAGTCCCAGGTCCAGTGCAGTTCGTCAAGGAGAACGAGGCGCTCATTGGCGCACTCCGTGCTGCGCTCCCTGAGGCCGCGATCACGCGCCTCGAGCGACTCCTCACCGAGCGTACGTTCAGCGACGCTGCACCACTGAACAGCGAGGCGCCGGCCGCCGGCTGCGCGCCAGAGCTACTCCGTGCACTGCGTGCGGTGCTGCGCGACACGTTTGCGCCAACGATCATCGCTTCAGGGATTCGCTCCAACGTGCTGCCAGGATCCGCAACGCTCACCGTGGATAGCCGCACGCTCCCGGGCACCACAAGAGAGGCGGCGCAGGCGGCACTGATGGAGCGCATTGGCGCCGATCTTGCACCGTTCGTCAAGGTCGATCTCACAGAGTACGGCGCAGCGGTGAGCAACCCCATGGATCACGAGATTCTTGGGATCGCCTGCGCGGCGATCCGCGCGCGCGATGCTGACGCGATCTTGATCCCCGTGGTCGCTCCGTATGCAACGGACGCAAAGATCACCGTCCCCGCTGGGATTCCAACCTACGGATTCTCGCCGTATCTCCTTGATCCGAAGGAGCGCTTCATGGAGCGCTTCCATGGAGTTGACGAACGTGTCTCAGAAGAGGCGCTCGCGTGGGGCGTTGAGGTCCTCTACGACGTCACGCTGGGTTACGCGGGGGAGTAACCGGCGCACGCGTTGCGAGCGCCGCAATCGCCGCCGCAACGAGTCCTCGCTCCGCTGCCGGTAGTCGCCGCACCACGCCAACGAACTGCTCGGCGCGACCACGATCGATCGCGGTGAGCATTGACTCTCCCGCCGGCGCCAAGAGGTGCACGCGCCGTCGACGGTCCTCTGCGGGGACGACGCGCAGCAACTTGCGCGACACGAGCCCTGCAACGAGTCGACTTGTTGCCGAGTGCGACCGACTCAGCTCCGCCGCAATCTCCGCGATGTTGCGCGCGCGCCCATCGGCGAGCAGGTAGAGGGTCGCAACCTGCGCGAGCGAAAGGTCGGTCGGCGCCAACTGTTGCGCCGTGGAGAGGACGAGCTCGCGCCAGAGGCGACGAATGGAGACGATGCGGCCACCGATCTCCCCGAGGCTCTGCCTCCGCCGCGACACCTCGTCCACCCCCGCGCCGAGCGCTGGGCGAGCCACGGCGGAGAGGCGACTGCGCAGCTCGTCGGCGGCACGGGAGAGGTCGGCGAAGCGGCGACGCTTAGGTGTATGCATATACGCATATAATACTCTTCCCCTCCTTGACGCGCCATTACGATGCCCGCATGTCTCAAATCACGACGTGGATCTTCCCTGGGCAGGGCTCGCAGGCGGTCGGCATGGGGAGCAGGGTGCTCGCCAACTCCCCCGCCGCTCGTGCCGTCCTGGCCGAAGCGGAGGCTGCACTCGGCGAGCCGATCGGCAAGCTGATTGCCAGCGGCCCGGCGGAGGCGCTCGAGCGCACCGAACAGGCGCAGCCCGCGATCCTAATCATCTCGATCGCGATGCTTGCGGCGGCACGCGAGCGCGCCGCCGCCCGTGGCGAGGAGCTTGAGACGCCGATCTTCGCCGCCGGTCACTCCGCTGGACAGTACGCCGCCGCCGTTGCCGCGGGCGCGCTGACGATTGGCGACGCGGTGAAACTTGCGCGCAGGCGCGGCGAACTGATGCAGAGTTCCGGCGACGGACGCGCCGGCGCCATGGCGGCAATCCTCGGGCTCCCTGAGTCAGAGGAGGAGCGCATCGTTGCCGAGGGCGCCGCATTTGGCCTTCTCGTCCTTGCGAATCGCAACTCGCCGGGTCAGATCGTCCTCTCTGGTGAGGTCGCTGCCATTGAACACGCCGTTGCCGCCGCATCCGCCGCTGGCGCAAAGCGCGCCGTACGACTTCAGGTGAGCATTGCGAGCCACTCGCCACTGATGGCAGAGGCCGCAACCGGCATGCGCGACGCGCTGGAGGCCGTTGACGTGCGCGATCCGAAGATCACGATGATCGCCAACGCGAGCGCCGCGCCGATTCGCACCGCCGCAGAGCTGCGCCGCGAACTCTCCGATCACCTCACGAGCGGAGTTGACTGGATTGCGGCGATCGGCGCCGCGGCTGCCGCGGGGACGCAACGCTACGTTGAGGTTGGTTACGGTCGCGTACTCAGTGGACTCGTGAAGCGCATCCCGTCGGCGGCCGGTGCGGAGATCCTCTCCATTGACGAACTCCCGGCCGCAGACGAAGTCACCGCCGCGGCGGCGACGCGCTAGAGGAGGAGAGATGCGCGAACCTGATCACACCCGACGCGTCGTCATCACCGGACTCGGGATCGTTTCGCCGATCGGTAACGACATCAACAGTGCATGGAGATCGCTCACCAACGGCACGAGTGGCCTTGACCGCATCACGCACTGGGATCCAACCGCCTATGCGCCGTACGTGGTGGCGGGCGAGGTGCGCGGCTTCGACGCCAGCCAGTGGCTTGATGCAAAACAAATTCGCCGCACCGGGCCGGAGATCCACTGGGGTGTTGCCGCGGCGAAGCAGGCACTGAAAAACTCAGGGCTAGAGATCAGCGATGCGAACCGTGAAGAGGTTGGCGTGGTGTTTGGCTCGGGAGCTGGCGGCCAGGGGCTCTTCATTGAGAACCAGATGATCTGGAAGGAGAAGGGGGCACGCAGCGTGGCGCCCACCTTCATCGCCCACGGCCTCGTGGATAGCAGCTCAGGGATGATCGCAATCGAGACGGGTGCCGTGGGGCATAACATTGCCGTCGTCTCCGCCTGCGCCACCGGCACGCACGCCCTGGGCGAGGCGGCCGAGGCGATCAAGCGCGGCGATGTGACCACGGTGATCGCTGGCTCAACCGAGAATCCGCTGATTGAGGTGGCGCACATCGGCTTCATGAACATGCGCGGCCTTGGCGCGCCGCGTGACGGCGAGGGCTCAGCCTCCGCATCGCGACCCTTCGACCTTGATCGCGCCGGCTTCGTCCTGGGTGAAGGGGCGGGCGCCTTCATCGTTGAGGACCTTGAACATGCCAAGGCGCGCGGTGCCACGATCTACGCCGAGGTGGTCGGCTACGGCTCCTCCGCCGATGCGCACGACATGATCCAGCCGATCGAGGGTGGCGCTGGCGCGGCGCGCTCCATCCGCTGGGCGCTGCAGCGCGGCAAGATCGACGCCGCAGAGATTGACATGATCAACCCACACGGCACCAGCACGCCGATCGGTGACGAGCGCGAGGCGCTCGCCTTCCACGCCGCCCTCGGCGCACGCGCGGCGCAGATCCCCATCTCCGCAACCAAGTCGCTCACTGGACACCTGATGGGTGCCGCAGGCGCCGTTGAGGCGATCTTCACCACACTCTCGCTCCATCATCAGACGATCCCAGGGACGCTGAACACCCGCAACGTAGATCCCACCTGCAACCTGAACGTGGTGCTGGAGACGCGCCAGGCACCGTTGCGCGCCGCAATCAGCAACAACATTGGCCTTGGCGGACACAACGGCGCCATCATCCTGCGACACTGGACCGGAGAGTAGGAGGCAAGATGACGGAGCAGAGCAGCAGCAACACACCGCAGCGTAGTGATGCACAACGCGCCGTCATCACCGGCTACGGCGCGATCACGCCGATCGGCAACAGCGCCGCCAGCTACTGGGAGTCGCTGATCGCCGGTCGCTCAGGTGCCGGTCGCATCACGCACTTTGATCCATCCGCCAACGAGGTGCAGATCGCCGCTGAGGTGAAGGACTTTGACCCACTCAAGACGATGGATATGAAGATGGCGCGGCGCATGAGCCGATTCGTGCACTTCGCTGTAGCCGCAGCGACCGAAGCGATCGAGCATGCTGGGCTCGCCGACATCCGCAGCTGGGATCCAGAGCGACGCGACCGAGTCGCCACGGTGATCAACACCGGCGGCGGCGGCATTGAACAGGTCACGATGGGTGCAGACGCCTTCCGCGAAAAGGGTGGACGCTATGTGAGCCCCTTCGCCATCCCCGCACTCAGCCCGAGCATGGGCGCATGCATGGTGAGCATGAAGTACGGCCTCACCGGCGCCGCTATCACCCAGGCTGCGGCGTGTGCCACGGGCGTGCTCGCCTTCCAGGATGCGCTGCGCCTGATCCGCAGCGGCGAAGCGGATGTGGTCATTGCCGGCGGCGTTGAGGCACCGCTGCTGCCGATGGCATTCGCGGCACTCGGCAACATGGGCGCACTGAGCAAGCGCAACAGCGACCCAACCCGAGCCAGCCGCCCCTTCGATAAGCACCGCGACGGCTTCGTCTTCGGCGAGGGTGGCGCGGTCTTTGTGGTTGAGTCGCTCGCGCACGCCAAAGCACGCGGCGCCACGATTCGTGCCGAACTCCTTGGCGCCGGCGCCACCTCCGACGCCTTCCACATCTCCGCACCCGAGCCAACCGGTCGCGGCGCCGCTCGCTCGATCACCAACGCGCTCCGCGACGGCGGCGCCCTCCCAACCGACGTCTCGTACATCGTGGCGCACGGCACTAGCACCCCACTCAATGACCTCACCGAGACGAAGGCGATCAAGCGCGCCTTGGGCGATCACGCCTACAAGATCCCGATCAGCTCACCGAAGAGCATGGTCGGACACATGTTAGGCGGCGCGGGCGCCGTTGCTGGGCTCGCCGCAATCAGGGCCATTGAGACGGGCACCGTTCCGCCAACGATCAACCTTGAGACGCCCGACCCAGAGTGCGACCTTGACTACGTGCCGAACACGGCACGCACCAACCAGCCAGTAGACCGCGTGCTAATCAACGGCTTCGGCTTCGGCGGCCAGAACGCATCAGCGCTCTTCGGGAAGCTGCGCTAGCTCTTCGCGCATCGGCACGACCCGTAGAGATACACGCTCACAACAAGCTGATCCATTGGCGTGGACCTACGAACTAGCGGACCTATGAACTAGCGGTTTTGGCAGACTCGCGCAACGCTGGTAGCAGGGCGCCGATCTCGCGCACCGAGCGCTCGTTGATGGGGTTGGCGACGACGATGATCTCGTCTGCGCCGGCTGCGGCGTAGGCGGCGAGCCGCTCAACGATCTCGCTGGCGCTCCCCTCGACTGGTGGATTCTCATTGCCGAGCGGCCGCTCCGTTGAACTGGCATCGGTGCGCACCAGCACGCAGGCGCTCCGGCGTAACGTATGTGGGTCACGCCCTACGGCATTCGCCGCCGCCGTGATCTCGGCGTTGAGCGTTGCGAGTCGCTCTGGCAGATTGCCGTAGCTCGCATACCAGGTGTTCCATGCCGTCATCAGCGGAAGCGAGGCGGCGAGCATCCGCGGACCGTTGCTGCCAATCATGAGCGGGATTGGAACGAGCGGCGTTGGAAGCAGTACCGCATCGTCAACTGAGAAGTGTTCGCCTGAAAAGGTTACGCGCTCACCGCGTACGAGCGGCGCGATGATCTGCAGCGCCTCAATGAAGCGGCCGATTCGATGCTGGAATGGGAGCCCGAACGCCGCGTATTCCGCCTCGTTCCAGCCGGCCCCAAGCCCGAGCATCAACCGCCCGCCGCTGATCTCTTGTACCGCCGCCGCCTGCTTTGCGAGCACGGCCGGCGGATGAAACGATGCACAGGCAACAAGTGGTCCAATCTCAATGCGAGAGGTGACCGCGGCTATCGCCGCGAGCGTTGACCAGCACTCGTGCGGTCCGCGCTCGGGACGTCCGTCGTTGCGATACAGCAGGTGATCGCCGACCCAGAGCGAGTCGAAGCCCGACTCCTCCGCCGCAACTGCGATCGCCCGCAGCTCTGGCCAGCGCACGACACGCTCAACCTCGGGCAGCTGGATACCGATGCGCAGTCTATCGCGCGTCATGCTCTTACCGTACGCACGCCATCTTCATACCGTAGAGCATCTCTTCGCCAAGTCAAACTCGACGCGATGACCTTCGCTCAAGAGCAGGTGCACCTCAACGAACGTCCGATTCGAGACGCCCGGAAGTAATCCGCACCCTCCGCAGGCGGAGTGAGTTCGCAACGACGGTGACGCTCGAGAGGCCCATGGAGGCGGCGGCGATGGCGGGGTCGAGGCCCACGCCGAATGCTGGGATAAAAAGACCCGCGGCGAGCGGGACGAGCAGCAGGTTGTAGCCGAAGGCCCAGGCGAGGTTCTGGCGGATCGTGCGCGTCGTGGCGCGAGCGAGGTCCACCAGGGTTGGAACGGCGGACGGACTGCCACTCGCAATGGTTGCGCTTGCCGCCTCGCTCGCAATCTCGGTGCCGCCACCAACGGCAATGCCAACATCGGCGGCGGCGAGTGCGGGGGCGTCGTTGATACCGTCGCCCACCATGCCAACACTGCCGTGTGTGGCGCGAACGCGTGCGAGCACGTCAGCCTTCTCGCCCGGAGCAACCCCCCCGAGGGCGCGGGCGTCGGGGATGCCGACGGCGCTCGCAACGGCGCTCACCACCTCCTGCCGATCGCCAGAGACGATCCAAGAGACGATCCCTCGATCGGCGAGCGCACGGATGGCGGCTGCAGCTTCGGGACGCACCGTGTCCGCGAGGCTGATCACGCCAGCGGGCGCACCGTTGATGAGGATGTAGAGCGGGGTTTGACCCGCCTCCGCCTCTTCGCGGGCCATAGCATCTAACTGCGAAGCTCCGGCCTCCGCCTCGGCGGCGATCAGGTTGCGGTTGCCGATCACGATCCGCATCCCTGCGACGGTTCCCTTTAGTCCCCGACCCGCGATCACCTCAACATCGGATGGCGACTCGAGCACGGCGCCCTGTGCGCGCGCTGCGGCAACGACGCCACGCGCGAGCGGGTGCTCGGAGCGCAGCTCGGCGGAGGCGACGAGGCGGAGCAGCTCGTCTGGGCTGTTGATGAACTCGCTTAGCGCGTATGGACGAACCTGCGAGAGAGAGAGTAGGCCGGTGGTGAGGGTTCCCGTCTTATCCCAGAGCACCGCCTTCATTCGGCCGGCGCTCTCCAAGAGTGCGGCGTCACGCACCAGGATCCCCGCCTCCGCACCGCGACCCATCCCTACGATGACGGCGGTCGGCGTGGCGAGGCCCATGGCGCAAGGGCAGGCAACGACCAAGACGGCGATCGCCGTGGCGACGGCGCGAACGAGCTTCGGCTCTGCACCGAGCAGGTACCAGCTGACGAAGGTGAGGATGGCGATGATGATGATTGTAGGGACGAAGATCTCTGAGATGCGATCCGCGAGGCGGGCAATATCGGGCTTCGACGCCTGCGCGCGCTCCACCGCGGCGACGATGCGGGCGAGCGTTGTCCCCTCACCAACGGCGGTGGCGCGAATGACGAGTGACGCGTCAGTCAAAAGTGCGCCCGCAACAACACGTCCACCTTCGCCGCGCTCCACTGGGACCGACTCTCCAGTGAGGAGCGACTCGTCAATGGCGGCGCGACCGGAGACGATCACGCCGTCCACGGGGATGCGACCACCTGGTCGCACGAGCAGCAGATCGCCAAGGGCGATGCTGGTGCGGGGAACGATCTTCCCTTCCGTTGCCTCTAAACTGGTGAGCAGTTCCGCCGTCTCTGGGCGCAGCGCCAAGAGGCTGCGCACGGCACTCGTTGATTCATCTTTGGCGCGCGCCTCCAGCCAGCGACCGAGCGCAACGAATCCAAGGACGAGCGCTGCGACATCCCATGTTGCGCTTGCCGGCACGCCGATGGGCATCAGCTGGGCGTGGAAGAGGGTGATCACGACCGACCAGGCCCATGCCGAGGTGGTGCCGAGACTGACGAGCGTCTCCATGGTGAGGCTGCCGTGTCGTAGTGCACGCAGCGCGCGTGAGTGGAAGCGCCAACCCACGCCAAACTGTATGAGCGTTGCGGGGAGGATCAGGATCCAGTTGATTCTCCCCATGGGGAACAAGATCCACGGTTGCAACATCAGCAGCATCGCAACAAGGCCGAAGGCCGTGGCGAGGACGCCACCGCGCAGCAACGCCCGCCGCTCGCGTCCGCGTGCCACAAGACGCTCCGCGTCCAGCGCCTCGCGCGCCGCCTCTCGCTCAGCACCGCCGCCCCGCCCCGCAACCTCCAGCGCCGCGGCAGGAACCTCATAGCCGGCGTTAGAGATGACGCGTGCAAGGTCGGTGGCGCCCGTGAGCTCAGGAAGGTAGCGGATCGTCGCGCTCTCCGTGGCAAGGTTGACGCTCACCTCTTGCACCCCATCCGCCTTACGTAAGAAGCGATCGATGCGGTTGACGCACGAGGCGCAGGTCATGCCGGTGATCGGGAGGGCGATCTCCGCCGTCTCGCTCACCTCGGTGGCCGCTAGCGCGCTCAGATTCTGCATACTCCAGGGGAGTATACCCGATCTCAAGGAGGTAGGCTCACCAGATGGCTGATCGCACGCTAGCAACGGTGCGCACGATGCGTTGGGCGAGCCCCTGGGGTGCGCTCCCCGTCTTGGTGCGCAACGGTCGCGTTCGGGCGATCGCCCTCGACCCACGCGCGCCGCTCCCCGTGGTTGAGAGCACACCTCCCGCTGGTCGGGTTGGGCCGATCGCGAACGAGCGTGACCTTCAACGCCTGATGCGCGCCGTGCTATGTGGCGAGCTGAGCGCACGTGAGCGAATCGCGGCGAGTGACCTTGCTGATTGCACGCCATTTGAGCGCCGCGTCTTGATGGCGCTCGCAAAAGTTCGCAACGGGAGCGTCATGCGCTACGGCGAACTCGCCGCCGCGATCGGATCACCACGCGCTGCACGCGCGGTTGGCGGTGCGCTAGGAAAGAATCCGATCCCCATCCTCCTCCCCTGCCATCGCGTGGTCGCAGCGCATGGGATCGGCGGTTACGGTGGCGGCGCAGCGCGCGGTGCAGACCATGGCGCCGAGGCTACCTGGCGACCCGGCCGGATGTCCCCGATCTCCTTCAAGCGCGCGCTCCTCGCGCGCGAAGGGGTGCGATTAGTTGAAGAGGTGGCGATTAGTTTGAGAGCGTGACGATTCGCTAGCGCAACTGCAGGCTACGCGTGCAGCGTCATCCCGAAGATGCCGAGCACCACGCGCGCGCGTGGCATGTCGTGAAAGATCAGCCCAACCTCACCCTGTTGGATGAGTGTCTCAATTAACTTCGCCTCACGCGCTGGCAGTCCGATCCACGCATCGCCATCTGCAGTGCTGATCCTCACGGTGAGATCCTCGTCGCCAGGGAGCCCATACGTCCTTCGAATCTCGTGGATTGGAACATAGGGGCGCGCCTTCACCATGCGGCGCAGTTGTGCTGCGGTCGCCTGCCTCTGCGCGAGGGCCTCGTTCATCTCCAAGTCACCCGGCCACTACATAGAGTTCGCGGCTGGTGAGATTCAACTGATCAACGGCCTGCTCGCCGCAGAGGACAATATCTTCAATGCGCGCACCGTTCAGGCCCTCAACGTAGATGCCTGGCTCAATGCTGAACGCGTGTCCAGGGACGAGCGGCGTCTGGTTCCCCTTCACGATATACGGATCCTCGTGCTCCTCAAGGCCAATCCCGTGGCCGGTGCGGTGGAAGAAGAGCTCGCCAAGGCCCGCCGCCTCAATCACGGCACGCGCCGCCGCGTCGACCGACTCGCAGCTGACGCCAGGACGGACGTGGTCTGTTGCCGCCTGGTAGGCACGCTTGAGGATGTCGTAGCGGCGCAAGAAGTCATCAGTAGGCGGCACCCCGCCGTTCGGTCCAGTCACCCAGATCGTCCGCGTGGTATCTGAGCCGTAGCCACCGAACTGACCGCCGATGTCCAACACGATCGCATCGCCCGCCGCAATCACCTTTGACGAGGCCTCGTGGTGTGGTGAGGCGGAGTTCTTCCCTGAGCCAACGATCGCAAACGAGGAGACCTCGTGCCCTGCCCCCGTGAGTCGCTCGCGCACCTCGCGCGCAACATCGTTCTCGGTGCGACCAAGAAGTGCGCCACTCGTAATCGCCGTTACCACGGTGTCAACTGCGCGACCAGCGGCGCGAAGCAGTGCCGCCTCCTCTGGCGCCTTGACGGCGCGCAGCTTGCCGATCACTTCTGATGCGAGCTTCAGCGTGGGTCGGGCGCCACCTGTGACGAGCGCCGTCTCAATGCGCAGCACGAAGGTGGCCCAGAGTCGATCCGAAACCGCCACCGCCCGCGCCCCCGCGCGGGGTGCACTGCCAGTGCGCGCGCCAGCGTTGACTACACTCGCAACCAGAGCAAACGGATCGTCTGTTTCGCCGAACGGAACGGCGGCAACGTGGCCACCGCGCATCGCCGGCGCATCACCCGCCATGCCAGCCTCTAACCGCGGGACGATCAGCGTGGCGCTGCCACGCGCGGGGACGACGAGCATCGTGAGTCGCTCCAGCGCTGGTGCGGCGTACCCGGTGAGGTAGCGCATGTCGGCGCCGAATCCGATCAGTGCAGCGTCGAGTCCTGCGTCGCTCACCGCGTCACGAGCGGCGGCGAGTCGCGCCGCGTATGCGGCGGGGCCAATGAGGCGCGCCTCGAGCGCGTGTCCGGCGCCGAGCCCAGGCACGGCGGCGGTGTAGGCGGCGGCGATATCACTCGTTCGGTCACTCATGTGTGCGAACCTCCGCTCCGGCTCGGCGACTCTAGGCTCCCCACGACGGGGAGAGGGAGGCCGAGCAACTCTGCGAGGATCGCATGTCCACGCTCAAAGAGTGCGCGATACGGCGCGGCGCGCAGCGCCCCCGCCTCAAGGATGGCGGCGCGGAGCACTGGATCGTCGTGCTGGACGAGGGCGAGGACGCGACCGACCGCCGCCGCTTCGCGCACCGCAGCGACCGGCTCATAGCCACGCGCCGTGGTGTCGATTGCAATGAGATCGCGCTCGCCAATAGGACCGCGCGCCACGAGTTCTCGAAGTTCGGGGGCGCCTTTCAGTGTGACCACCTCCGCGCCAAGGGTGCGACCTTGTCCTGCAAGTCGAGTCGCCCAGATCAGATCGTCGGCGAGCAGGTAGAGGCGTGGCGCTCTCTGCGCGCTCTCGCTCACGTGACGGTCCAGGTCTCCCCGGCGGCGAGGAGCTTCTGGAGATCAACCGGCCCCTTCGCGGCGCGCGCCGCCTTTGCCGTCTCAACCTGCTCCGTTAGCAACTGATCGTGCGTTGGTCGAGGGACGCGGCGGAAGACGCCGACCGGAACCGGGAGGTCGGGCCACCACATGCGGCTCAGGATCTGCGTGCGCGTGGGATCAGGATCGGTCTCGTCGTGCACCCAGAGGTCGGCAACGCTCACGCCGTTCTCGCCGATCGTCACCACCTCAGGGGTTAGACCGTTCAGCTGAATCCCCTTGTCCTTCTCGGTGCCAAAGATCATCGGTTCGCCATGCTTAAGCACCAGCATGCGATCATCCTTCACGGACTTGTCCGTGAAGTCGCGCCACACGCCGTCGTTGAAGATGTTGCAGTTCTGCAGCACCTCCAAGAATGCGGCGCCCGTGTGATCACCGACACGATGCAACATCTCTTGTAGATGCTCGGAGTGCGTGTCTACTGTTCGAGCGATAAAGCTCGCCTCGGCGGCTGCAACCAAGCTCAACGGGATGATCGGCGTATCAATCGTCCCCATCGGCGTGGACTTCGTCTTCTTTCCGATCGGAGAGGTTGGCGACGCCTGGCCCTTGGTGAGACCGTAGATTTGGTTGTTGAACATGACCATCTTCATATCAACGTTGCGGCGCATCGCGTGGATCAGGTGGTTACCGCCAATGGAGAGTGCGTCACCGTCACCAGTGATCACCCAGACCATCAGGTCAGGCCGCGCCGCCTTGAGGCCGGTCGCAATCGTCGCCGCGCGACCGTGAATGGTGTGGAAGCCGAACGTATTCATGTAATAGGGGAGGCGACCAGAGCAGCCGATCCCCGAGATGAAGACGATCTTCTCTTTTGCTACACCAAAGTCTGGCATCGTCTTCTGGGTTTGCGCCAAGATCGCATAGTCGCCACAGCCTGGGCACCAGCGCACATCTTGGTCGGACTCGAAGTCCTTCTTCGTGAGGACCGGGAGCTCGCTCTGGGTCACTTCGCCACCTCCACACTCTCACCGAGCAACGACTCGGCCTTCGCCTCAATCTCACCGATCTGGAACGGCTTCCCGCGCACCAGGTTAAAGCCGATGATGTCAACGAGGTATTTCGCACGCAACAACATGCGCAACTGGCCAAGGTTCAACTCGGGGAGGAGGACGGTCTTGAATCCGGTGAGGATCTCGCCAAGGTCGTCTGGCAGCGGGTTGAGGTAGCGAAGGTGCACATGACTGACGCGCTTGCCGCGCTCGCGCATCCGCTCCACGGCGGAGCGGATGGAACCGTACGTTGAGCCCCAACCCAAGATCAGCAGATCACCGGTGCGGTCACCCCAGACTTCGGTAGCGGGGATGTCGCGTGCCACGCGCGCCACCTTCTCGGCGCGCAGGAGCGTCATGCGGTGATGGTTGTCTGGGTCGTAGCTGACCGTGCCGAGTTCATCCAACTTCTCAAGGCCGCCGATGCGGTGCTCAAGGCCCTTCGTCCCCGGCACCGCCCACGGGCGCGCCAGCGTCTCAGGGTCGCGCTTGTACGGCCGGAAGCCGCCACTCTCTGACGGCGGTTCGTTCTCCACCGTAATGGAGGGGAGGTCGCTGATCTGTGGGATCTTCCACGGCTCAGCGCCAGTCGCCAAGAAGGCATCACTCAGATAGATAACGGGCGTCATGTACTTGAGCGCGATGCGCCACGCTTCGATCGCCATCGTGAAGCACTCGGCGGGCGTAGCTGGCGCAATGACGGGGATCGGTGAGTCAGAGTTGCGACCGAACATGCTCATCAGCAGGTCGCCCTGCTCGTTCTTTGTTGGCATCCCGGTGGATGGCCCAGCACGCTGCACGTCCACCACCACGAGTGGCAGCTCCACCATGACGGCGAGGCCGAGCATCTCCGCCTTGAGCGCCATCCCTGGGCCAGAGGTGGCGGTCATGCCGAGCGCACCGCCGTAGGCGGCGCCAACCGCCGCACCGATCGCTGCGATCTCATCCTCCGACTGCACCGTCTTGATGCCGAGGTGCTTGTAGCCAGAGAGTTGGTGCAGGATGTCTGACGCGGGAGTGATCGGGTAGCTGGCGAGGAAGAGGTCGCGCCCGGCGAGCTTTGCGGCGGTGACGAAGCCGAGTGCCGTCGCCTCGTTCCCCGTGATGTTGCGGTATGTACCGGGCGCCAAGTTCGCGGCGGGGACGCGATAGTGCGCGTGGAAGATCTCCGTGGTCTCACCAAAGGCGTAACCCGCATGCAGCGCGCGGCGGTTCGCCTCGGCGATAGCCTCCTTCCCAACAAACTTCTGCGCGATCCACTTCTCTGTCGCCGCCATCGATCGTTCGTAGAGCCAAAACATCACGCCGAGCGCGAAGAAGTTCTTCGTGAGGTCAATCTGCTTGCTGCTCAGGCCGAGTCCTTCACAGGCGCGGGCCACCATCGCGGACATTGGAATCTCAAAGAGGCTGTACCCCTTCAGCGAACTGTCTTTCAGTGGATCCGCGGCGTAGCCCGCCTTTCGCAAGTTGGTGTCGCTGAAGGCGTCGGTGTTGACGATGATGCCGCCGCCAGGGATCAGGTCACCAAGGTTCATCTTCAACGCCGCGGGGTTCATCGCCACGAGCACATCGGGGCGATCGCCTGGAGTATGAATATCGCCTGACGCGAAGCTGATCTGGAATCCAGAGACGCCAGCGAGTGAGCCGGCCGGCGCGCGAATCTCCGCGGGGAAGTCTGGAAGGGTGGAGACATCGTTACCGAAGAGAGCGGTCGTGGCGGTGAACTGGCCCCCAGTCAACTGCATCCCGTCGCCAGAGTCGCCAGCAAAACGGATCGTGACACGTTCAAGTTGGATGACGTTCTCGGTGCTGTTCGCGCCACTCTTTAGGCTCGTCACGCTGCCAACTCCTCTGCTGCTGAAGCCGAGTTTAGGACTCAGCGCGTTTGTCGTGCGCCTCTCCGTGAGCCTACCGCATCTGGATAAGAAGCCTTGAGTTCGGCGAGGAGGCGCCGCTCGTCCCGCTTGCCGAGGAAGTGCCAGAGGAGATAGAGGGTCACGCCGAGCGTCCAGAGCCTCAGCCGCCACCAGGATCAGAGCGGGTCCAGGGTGCCAGCCACAACCTGAGCAAGGCCCTCATGCAAGATCCTCAGTTCAGCGCGATCGCGTTCGTTCATGGCGTTCGTTCATGGCCTTCGCTATACTTTCTTCATGCACCTGAAGTCGCTCAGCATAGGGTTCGCCGCACTACTCTTTGTTGGCGCGTGCGCGGCAACTCCCGAGCCGAGCGGCAGCCTCCTCTATGTCGCGACCCGCTCCTGGTCAAACGAGATGGAGGAGCGCATTGAGGTGTATTCGGACGGGAAGACGATCATGACCCACGGCGACTTCGAGGATAAGGCGACCCTCCCAGAGAGTCAGATGGCGAAGCTCGCCGCTGCAGCCGATATACCCGTTGAGCCTGGGAGCAACAGCGACGATCCAATCCTCGGCGTCACGATTGAAGGCGGGACAGAGGTGCGACCCGCCGCGATCACCGTGGGCTCTCTCGCCGAACTGCTGAATCGGCTCCTCGACGGGCACACACTAGACGAGTAGCGCACGCCACCGCGCGTCAGCGCGCGGCGTGGCGCGTCAGCGCGCGATCGCGCTGATCAGCACCAGGTGACGCCCGAGTGGCTCTGACGTAATCGTGGTGAAACGCGCACCGAGCATCTCAGTTGTCGCCTGCTCCAGTGTTGATAGGTCAAGGTTCGGCGGCGCAAGGTCGATCAGTGCAAGGCGACCATCTTTTGCAAGCCAGCTATGCGCCACCTCCACCTGCCGCGTGCGTGGCTCCGCAGCGAGTTGACTTAAGACGAACGGCAGGAGGAGCAGCCCCGCCGGCACCCCCTCTGCACCCTCATCGAGTGCGCGTGGATGCAGGTGCGCCTTCATGCCGTGCGCCATGAGTCGCTGCCGCGCACGCGTCAGCCGATCTTCGCGCGCGTCATAGGCGCTCACCTCGCCGCGCGACGCAAGGAGCACCGTCCAGAATCCAATCCCGGCGCCCAGCTCCACAATGCGCCCCTCAAATGAGAGTCCATCGAGCCAGAGGACGGCGCGGTCAATCTCTCCCTGCCATGTGGCGCCGGCGAGAGGCCCGCGATCATACGGCACGCGATTGAGGTACCAGGCCTCCTGAGCATCTGGCTCTTGCGGTGGCGGGAGGAGCCCGAGTCGCGCCGGCACGGCGCCAGATGGATCACCACTCTTTGGCGGTTCAAGCTGAACACTGCGCTCCGTTGCGGCGATCGCGAGCGGAATTCCAACGGGTGGCGCGCCCCCTTCCGCTCGGCGGCGCATCCCCTCTTTTAGTTTCGCCTTGAGGTACGGCTGGCCAGGGGCACGTTCAAGGCATGCGGCGCAGAGGAGCGTCCAGCGCTCAAGAGAGTCTTCGGTACGCGGTGCAACAGCACTCCCACACCAGGAGCATGAGAAGGGGGTGATCGCGCTCAGCGCGCCCGCCTCAGCGCGGCTTGGCTACGTCGACCGCCGCGCGTGCCCCCGCCTTGTCCTTGTACCAGTTGGCGTCAATCTCAATGTATGGCGACCACTGTACGGGCACCGATTCGGCCGGGAAGATGGAGTTCACTGGACACTCAGGCTCACAGGCGCCGCAGTCAATGCACTCATCAGGATCAATGTAGAGCTTTCGATCGCCCCCCTCTTCAAAATGAATGCAGTCAACGGGACAAACTGCAACGCACGACTGATCAAGGACATCAATGCAAGGTTCCGCAATCACGTACGTCATGTTTCACACCCCTACAGAGCCGTGCTGGACGACCGATCTATGCGCCTAAAGATACCACTTCACATGCCAGAGGGCTGGAAACCCGCATCAAGAAAGCGCGCCGGTTCATCCTGGAAGTCAAGAAGGCAGCCACGCCCGCAGAAGTAGAAACGCTCAGCACCACCTTCGGTCAGGCCGTGGTGCCGCCCAACCTGGTCGGCGCCCGACAGCTCTGCAATCTGGATCAACGTTGTCAGTGCTTCCGATGAGACCTGAACCTCCATCCCGCAGACTGGATCAATCGCTACGCTCACTTCTGCTCTCCTCTCTGACGCTCCGCCAACGCCGTCTCTCGTCGCCGAATCTCGGCGAGCTCCTGCGCCAACTGATCCGTATCGTAGCGCGAAGCGGGCCGCTCCTCTGCGCGCATCCAGGTGGCGAGCACGGCGAAGACCGCCAGGAGGAAGAGTGCGTCGCCAACCAGCCACATGATCGCACCGGCGAGTTGCTGGTCTTCGAGTGGCGTTGGTCCCCAGGTGCGGTGAAGCGCCTCGTAGTTCGCATAGAGCGCGTTCGGCGCCCACATGATCGCCACGCCGAGGAAACTGTTCTGTGGCATCTGCGTGATGAGATAGAAGAGCGCGGCGGGACGCGAGAGGCGGTGCCGCACTGGGTCGAGCGCAAAAACTGGCGCCCAAAAGAGGAGCGCGCTCGTCAGGTAGAGCAGGTGCTCAAGGTTGTGCAGGAACGGGTCTTTGAGCGCCGCGTTAAAGAGTGGTGAGAGGTGCGTTGCCCACATCACGAAGACGAGCAGCAGCCAGGCGAAGAGTGGATGACTGATCACGCCAACCACGCGACTCTGCAGCAGGGCGAGGATCCGCGCCCGCCAGCGTGGTGAGGCGAGTCGGAGGAGTAGCGTCACCGGCGCTGCGCGAAGCAGAAGGATCGGCACGGGGAAGAGGAGGACGAGGTGCTGCACCATGTGGACGCTAAAGAGCGTCGTGTCGTATCGCTCGATCACCGACTGCAGCGCAAGGAGCAGGAGCACCGCCGCGGCAAGGAGTGACACGCTCCGCGACCGCGGGACCGGGTTCTGCGGGTGTTCACGCCGAATACGCCGCACCGCAACAAACCAGGCCACCAGACCAATGAGCACGGCAGCAGTGATGAGTGGTGGCGAGTACCAGTAGAGGGCCGCCGAGAGGCTCGGCTCTGGCGGCAGGGGGCCGTGCGCTGGGAGGAGGCCGTGGAGGGTCATCCCCCCTATCTTCGTCCACCCGCGCTTTTTATGGTGGCGGCTATAATGAGCCCATGCAGTACGCCTTGGCGTTTGGAGCGATCTTCGTTGCGATTGGGAGCGTCTACCTCCTCGTCTCCAACGACCTCGGCGGTGCGTTCATGCTCATGACACTCGGTGTGGCGATGAGCACCATGACGGCGGTGCTGTTCCACGCAATGAACTCCGAAGCCTAGGGGCAACGGATGGATGCGCTCCGCTCGCTGCTTGAGTGGGTCATCGCGCTCATCGGGCCCTTCGTCGCTCCCGACTGGGGGGCGCTCATTCAGCTGCTCCCGATCCTCGTCCTCCTCCTTGTGGCCGCCTACTATGCTTGGGTCTTCCTTCGCTTCCAACGCGCCGGACCGCGACGCATTGGGATACCTACGCTCCCAGTAACGCAACCTCCCGCCGGCATCCACCTCCCAGGATCGAGCCTCGCGCCGCTGCTCATCTCCGTTACGTCAGCGGCACTCTTCTTCTCCGTTGCGCTCGGTGGTCCAGCACTCGCCATTGCCGCAGTGGCCATGACGCTCGCGCTCCTCGTCTGGGGCCGCGAAGCGGTGCGCGAGTACGACGCACTCGGCGCAGGAAAGCACGGCGCGCTGCAGATCGCCGCAGTGAGTGAACCTATGTCGTCCGGCCCACCCGCCGGCGTGCACCTTCCGACGCCATCGCTGCTCCCCTTCCTCGTCAGCTTCGCAACGGCTGTCCTTCTCTTTGGTGCGGCGATCGGAGTCCCCGTCCTCTTGCTCGGCGTACTGATGACAGGGTATGCACTGATCGGTTGGCTTCTTGATGCAGAACGCGAGTACCGCGCCGTTGCAGAGGCGGACAGCACCGGACACCTGGTCAACCCAACGCCGAAGCGCGTACCACGCGTCAGCCTGCTCCTCTTCTCCGTCCTCTTTCTCTTCGTCGGTGGCGTACAAATGGGAATGTTCGGTTCGGCAATGCACGGGGGTGCACTGCCACCAGGAGCGAGCGGTGCGCCAGGAGAGAGTGGTGCGCCATCTGAGGTGCCGAGTGACGGGATCGTCCTGATCACCGCAAAGGGCGTGAAGTTTGAGCAGACGACGTTTGAACTCCCTGCGGACACAGTGAGTCAAGTGCGATTCAACAACAAGGATGTTGGGATCCCCCACAACATCGCCATCCACGAAGGTTCCTCAAGTGCGGTCGGGCCTGAGCTCTGGCAGGGGGAGATCTTCAACGGTGATGATGAGCGCCTCTATGACATCCCAGCGCTCACTGCTGGAAGTTACTCCTTTGTCTGTACGGTGCACCCGAACATGGTCGGCGACCTCGTGGTGAAGTGAGGCTACCGGTCCGCTTCGCCGCGCTCGCCTCTACGCTCATCCTCGCGGTCGGTCTGCTCGGCGGCTGTCAGCCATCTGGCGAACTGATCGGCCGAACCATCCAGATTGAGCGAGAAGCGGTGCTCGCAGAGCCAACACGCAGCGTCAGCCTTAGTGACCTTGTGAGTGGCGATCAGCGCGTGCTGCTCAACTTCTGGGGGAGTTGGTGCATCCCATGCCGCGATGAGATCCCACTCCTCGCCGAGTACGCAGCGAGTGGCGAGCCGGGTGCCGTGGTCGTGGGTGTCCTCTACAAGGATGCCGCGGGGCCAGGCGCCGCTGCGGCGAGCGAGCTCGGTGCAACCTGGCCAACACTCGTTGATGCTGATGGCACCATTGCGGCACAGGTGCCGGTGAACGCCGCGCCACTCACCCTCCTCCTCAACGCGTCAGGGAGGGTGCTCGACTACAAGGTGGGACCCTTCGCAACACTCGAGGAGATCGCAAGCTTCGTGGCGGGTGCGTCGGCGCCATAACTAATCGCCATAGCGCGATCGCCATTGAGGTGGTGGTTTAGTTGGTTGCGGGGGATGGATTCGAACCACCGACCTTCGGGTTATGAGCCCGACGAGCTGCCACTGCTCCACCCCGCTTGCGGAGTATCGGCAGTTCGGGTGGTTGCGTCAAGCGCCTCGCTCGGCGTGCGCGTGTCGACGGAGGAACTCACCGATCGGAAGGCGCGTGCCGAAGCCCTCGCCGAGCCCGTGCGCGTATTCAACACTCTCGCCATCCGCCTCCTCCCAGCAGAGGTGAAAGGGGCGACCGAAGGCGACCGCGGTGAAGTCCACAAGGCCGCGCTCAATATCGCGGAGCTCAATCCCGCGCGCCACCACGCGATCAGCGCTCGCCTGCATCTGATCAACGAGCGCGCGGATGCGCACCTCAACGAGCGAACTCGTTAGGAGGGCACCCTGCGCTGCGGGGTCTGCGCCGGCCTCCTGAAGGTCTCCCTGCTCGCTGCCACCAGGCCAAGTACCAGCACGTTCGAGTCGCCGGAGCCGAAGCAGCTCCTGCTTTAGGCCCTCAAGCGTAACGCGCTGCTCGCGCAGCAGCGCAATGATCGGGCGCAGTTCAAGGAGCGCCTGTGTTGCCGCTTCAATGGACCATTCACGCCTCATGCCCCGATTCTCCCACGAACCAGACCCGCCGACCAGCGTGCCGTGCGAGAATTCGAGCGGGCCGGTAGCTCAGCGGTAGAGCAGGGGTCTTTTAAACCCTTGGTCGCGGGTTCGACCCCCGCCCGGCTCACCAGAGGTCGCGCGCCGAATTAGCGGCTGCGCAACCGTTCGACGCCGCGGTACATCAGCGCCACGATGTAACCGCCAACGATGACCTCTGCCATCCGCGTCAGCACCGCCGGGTAGCCGTACTCAATCACGTTGAAGAACGCATACGGATAAACAGATGCGGCCGCTCCATGAATCAGCGTGTAGGCAAGATATGCGATCGGAATGATGAAGACCTTGAAGGTGTCGCGGAACGAGTAGCGTCCGCGCGGACCTACCAGAACCCAGACCGCGATCGTAACCACTGGCGTGATGTAGTGCTGGAGCAGATTGGACACGACGTTCAAGCCCTGTGGATTTGACGTACCCGCCAGCAGTAGGTGGTAGAATACCATCGTCATCGTGATCATCAGCAGCGAAGTGTTGCGTAGCTGACTGAAGATTCGTCCGGTGCGCGCGGGATGAAGGTAGAGCGCCGTCAGCGTCACGGCAACGAGCAGGTTCGACCAGGTCGTGAAGTACCCATGCGAATCGAAGACGCGGCCGATCGCGCCCGCCAGACCGTCGGCACTTCCACCAAACAGGTGACTGTTCGGATCGTATGGGGTGCTGCGAGGGACAAGTTCAAAAATATTGGTGAGCTGCGCAATCCCGTAGCCGAGCCAGGCCGACAGTGCGTTGATCCCGAAGAGTCGCTTTGCGGTTGTACCCATCGGCGGATCTTACTTCTTAGCGAACCCTCGGCGGAGCCAGGCACCAAAACGCTCACGCTGGGCGTACGCAACGGCGAGGGCACAGAGAATAACGAAGTTGAGTGTCCAGGCGCCGGCGGCGGAGAGGTAGCCGATCTGCTGGCCGATCTCGCCCGGAATCGCCAGCGCAGGGATGGTGAGGCCAAATAGGCCGGCACGGAAGACTGGCGCCTTCGGTGAGGTCAGTGCGCTGACGGAGTTCGTAGCGGGGCTCCCGTTCGCATCCTCTCCCCCAAGCAGGAGCGCGTGCGTCCCAACGACTACGCCGCTTGAATATGCGCGGAGCTGATCCGTTGGCAGGTTGACCTGATCGACGCTGTGCCAGACGGTGATCCCGCCTTCGGCAGTTGGTGCGGTCCAGTAGACGCTACCAATCACGACCCCCTCCTGCACTCCGCCCGCAACATAGAGGGTGCCATTTGCACTCCAGAGTGCCGCCCCTTCGCGTGGCACGGGAAGATTCGCGTCGCCACTCGTGGTGCTCCACTTGTAGATGCTGCCGATCGGCGCGTCACCCTGCTCATCTGGTGCTGCACCTGGAGCTGGCGTACCGTATCCGCTGCCACCCACGCTCTTCGCAACGGCGATGTCGCCGCGGAGAGCCGCGCCGGTGTAGCCGGTTGCATCACGACCGCCCCAGA
Source organism: Candidatus Limnocylindrus sp. (assembly GCA_038914275.1). Taxonomy (GTDB): domain Bacteria; phylum Chloroflexota; class Limnocylindria; order Limnocylindrales; family Limnocylindraceae; genus Limnocylindrus. The sequence continues at coordinate 97,268 of JBCLDV010000002.1, read as the reverse complement.
TCCAGATCGCATCACCCACCAGCACCGCGGCGGCGTTCGCTCGTGGTTCAGGGAGCGACAGCATCTGCTCCCACGGGCCGAGACTTCCACTCGCCTGCAGTGTGGACTTCCAGACCGTTGTCTGAGGTGCGTAGAACTCGTCCGCACCACCGAGAAGGATGAGTCCATCGCTGACGGTGATCACGGTTGCGCCGCTGCGTGGCGCTGGAAGCTGCAACGCGTCAACGAGTGACCAGGAGTTAATTGTTCCCCTGACAGGATCAAGCGTACCAGCGAAGACGGTGGCGGTTGCGCTCTCCGTGTCTGACGTGCCACCGATCACGTATGCGGTACCGGCGAGATACGCGGCGGCGCTCAGTGCGCGCGGGGCTGGGAGTGACGCGGCGGCGCTCCACCCGCCAAGCCCTTCGGGTCCGATCTCTGCGGAGGCAACATTTGGGATGTTGGCGTTCTCGTCCGTTGCAGTGCTTGCGCGGCCACCGATGTAGTAAAGGTGCGTCCCCGCCTGGAGGAGGCTGCCGTCTTCACCAGCACCCGGGAGTGAGGCTGCCGCGCCGCTCTCCCATGGGATCAGTGCGCCTGCTGGCGCGGGGCACGGGAGACCCTTGTTCTCCGCTGGGCAGATGTTGACGAGCGAGACGGCATTGAGGCCAAGTTCGATTGTTGGCGAGGTGATGATGTAGTAGGCGCGATCCGGGATGTAGCCGAGCATCAGGATGATGAGGAGCGTCCAGAGTACGGCGCGGAAGGTTGCCCAGCCCCAACCGGCGGCGTCGAAGAGACCGAAGAGCACACGACGCGGCGCAGGGATCGCCGACTGCGCCACCTGCGCCACCTGCGACGAAGCGAACGGCGCGGGGAGGCTGCTCACTTCACCACCAGGTCGCCGACCATATTTGGGTGCACCGTGCAGATAAAGGAGTAGCTCCCAGCGGCGAACGCGGGGACGGTATAGGTCTGCGTTGCAATGCCAGGGAAGAGGGCGCCCTGCCAGAGCTCCTTCCCAACGGCTGTGGCGCTCCCTTCGTGGATCGCCACGTTGTGTGGGATCCCTGCGTCCTGATTATCAAAGACGATCTGGAAGTATTTCCCCGCGTCAACCGTCAGCGTGGTGAGGTCAAACTTCACTCCAATCGCAACGATGGTGTACGAGCCACCCATCTCACCGCTCGGCGCTGGCGTTGGTTCGCCGCCGGAGGCTGACGGTGACGGTGACGGTGAGACAGCATAGGCGTCCTTCCAGCAGGCTGGTACTGGCGTTGCGTCGGATGCCGGCTCGTAGGCGGTATCGCGCCAGCCGGTCACTTCAATCAACTCTCCCGTTAGAGGGTCGCGCACCTTAACCACATCATCTTTTGTGGCGCGGATCCAGGCGATCAACTCTTCAATCTCGCGGTAGTTCAGCGGCCCACCGTTGCTATCCTCCCAGACACCCATCAGCGAGTTTGCGTCGCCGCAGATGTAGCGGCCACCTACGGTGAAGACGTTCTTCAGGTAGGCGGGTGTTAGGTGCGAGAAGAGCTTCCCCTGGTCGCTGAGGATTGGGCCAATGCCGCCCTGCCCCTGCGCGCCGTGACAGCGTGCGCAGTTCGCCTCGTAGAGGTTGTAGCCGCGCTTCACCGTCTCCAGGTACTGCTCTTCTCGCGCCGCCTCAAGGCGTGACGACCCCCCCACTCCAGGGAGACCCTGGTCGTAGAAGGTGTAGACGATCACGAAGAGGGTGACCACGGCAATACCGAGCAGTGCCGCCATCCGCGCGGAGCCGCTCTGGCTGACGATCTTCGCCGCGCGCTCAGCGGTGAGGCCGTGCGTCTGAATCGACGCAGGGCTAGAGAAGCGTGGGGTTGGCGGTGCGACCTTCTCGACTGGCGTGGGGAGGTTGTGCTGCTCGTCGCTCATTTAGATGCACCCCGTTGCGGCGCGTGGCGCTTCGATCCCTGGCTGCCCGAGTGCGACCGGCGCAACGCCGAGGGTGATCTTCCCGGTGTCTAGCGTGAGCACGCCGTCCTTATCAACCTCAAGTGCGAAGCGATCCATGCCGCGCGGAGCCGGACCAAAACCATCCGCCTTCGTACCGAGTCGGTCGAAGCGACTACCGTGGCAGGCGCACTCAAGCCAGTAGGTCTTGCTGCAGAGGTTCGGCTTGCAGCCGAGGTGCGGGCAGCGCTGATAGAGCGCGCGCACATTCAGCGCACTCCCTTCGCCGGTCGCATCTTCGCCGCTGACAAACTCAGGGCGCGTTGGATCTACGAGCATGATGAAGGCGCGCGCCTCCTGAAAGTAGACCGGGTAGCCCTCATGGAATGGGAACGCAGCGTTCAGCTTTTTCAGCGTGTCAAACGTGCCAACACGCACCTTGCCGCCGAAGCCGCCCTCAAGGTTCGGCCAGAGGAAGCCGAGCGTTCCAGCGGTCACCTCAAGCAGCCAGAGGCCGAAGCCGGCGCCGATCGTAGTGCGGAGGAGTCGGCGTCGCGAGATCCCCTGTACCTCTTCGTGGCGGAGCGCCTTGATCGTCTGCGCGGTCAGCGCCTGCGGCTTATCTGCGGGCTCAACTTGATAGTTGCTCATCGCACGCCTCCGTTCACAGGCTGAAGAAGAAGCCGTTGACCCACGGCAGAATGAAGGAGTAGCCAGGGCCGCGGAAGAAGATGCCGATGAACGTGACGGCGAGCCCGAGCGCCCAGAGGATGGAGAAGAGCGAGACCTCAAGCTTGCGATCCGATGGCCGCCTGCTGTGAATGTTGCGACGATCCAGATACGGGATCAGCGCGCTGCCAACCAAGACCGCGGCGGGCGTCAGCGCGCCGGCAACCGTTGGATGGAAGTAGGCGAGCAACTCCTGAAGGCCGAGGAAGTACCAGGGCGCCTTGGCAACCGCCGGCGTGACGTTCGGGTTGGCGAGCTCTTCGAGTGGCGCGTTGACAAAGAGGCCGAGCAGGAGCAGGAAGATGCTCATTGCAACGGCGGCAAGGAATTCAATGGTGAGCAGGTGCGGCCAGGTCATCACCGTGTCGTCTGGCTCCTTCTGAATGCGGACGACCGCGTCCTGCTTCACCAGGGCGAGGAGTCGATACGGGCGCGCCGCCATGGGGACGCGCTGCTTGTCAATCTCCGTGCGTCGCGACGGATCAACCGGCGCAACGGGTGCTGGGCGCTGCTCGTCGCTCATCGCTGCTCGTGGCTCATAGCGGCCCGCTAATGCCGCCGTCCTTGCGGATCCGCCAGAAGTGGACCGCAAGGAAGACCGCGGCGAGGAGCGGGAAGACCATCACGTGCAGCACGTAGAAACGGAGCAGTGTGTTCTGTCCCACCTCAAGGCCGCCGAGCAGCAGCAGCTTCGATGGCGTGTTGAGCAGCGGCGCGTAGCCGGCCATGTTGGAGCCGATCGTGATCGCCCAGTAGGCGATCTGATCCCACGGGAGAAGGTAGCCGGTGAAGCTGAGCATGATCGTCAGGAAGAGGAGCACCACGCCAACGACCCAGTTGAATTCACGTGGCGGCTTGTAGGCGCCGTGATAGAAGACGCGCATCATGTGCAGGAAGACGAAGAAGACCATCAGGTGCGCACCCCATCGATGGATATTGCGCGTGAGCAGCCCAAACGGCACGAGCGTCTGGATCTTAATGATGTCTGAATATGCCTGTGTGGCTGAGGGGGCGTAGAAGAACATCAGGTAGACGCCCGTTACGGTGAGGACGAGGAAGAGGAAGAAGCTCAAGCCACCGAGGCAGAAGGTGTAGGCGAACTTCACCGCGTGCTGGCGTACGCGCACCGGGTGGAGGTGGAGGAAGACGTTGTTCATCACCGCATACGCGCGGCTCCGCTCGTCGTTCGGGTAGGAGTTACGGAAGAGGGAGCGCCAAGCAGACGATCGACGGATCGCCTGATCTACCTTCGCCAGTAGGCTCACTGTGTCCCTCCCCTTGTGCCGGCAACACCGGCGAGCTGTCCATCTCGGTAGGACTCCTTATACAGGCGCCCATCTGAACTGATCTCCTGCAGTTCGAACTTCTCCATCGTAATGGCGTCGAACGGACAGCGCTTGACGCAGAGGGCGCAGCGGATACAGCGCTCCTCATCGATGATCATAGCCCCGCCGTTCTCCCAGCCGTACGCCTCCGAGAGCTCGGGGAGGGCGCCCTCCGACTTCAGCTGGTTGATGTCAACCAGATGGATCACGCCTTCAGGGCAGACGTCGGCGCAGGCGCCGCAGAGGACGCAGCGCATTGGGTCGAACCAGATGTTGTAGTTGCACATCAGGCAGCGGGTACTCTCCGCCACCGCCTGCTGCGCGCCGTAGCCAAGCTCCACCTGGGTGGTGAAGTTCACGGTGGCATCGGCAGATGGGAGCCGCTCCGCAAGCGGGAGTACCGGGATGTGCTGGCGCGGGATGCGGTCGTAGAACTCTGGCATGTCGTGACGCCACGAGCTGGTGATGCGGACATTCGCATCAATGACCACCTGCGTTACGCCGGCAAGGTAGCGATCTATTGCATAGGCGCACTTCTTTGCGTGACCCGCCGCCTCAATCATGGTGGCGGGGCCCGTCACAAAGTCGCCGCAGGCCCACACGCCGCGGATGTTCGTAGCGTAGGTTGCTGGATCCACTTTCACGCGACCGCGCGCAACCTCAAAGCTGCTCTGCACCGGAAGGAAGGTGAGATCGGCCGCCTGCGAGACGGCGGGGATCACCGTGTCCGCCTTCACAATGTATTCAGAGCCTTCAATCGGCACTGGGCTGCGTCGACCAGAGGCGTCTGGCTCGCCGAGTCGGTTCTTGATCATGCGCACACCGACGATCTTTCCGTTCTCACCGATCAGTTCAAGCGGTGAGACGAGGAAGTCCATCTTCACACCCTCACGCTCCGTCTCGCCGAGCTCCTCTTCATCCACGACCAGCTCGGAGCGAGTGCGGCGATACGCAATCGTGATCTGCTCAGCACCGTGACGGAGCGAGGTGCGCGCGCAGTCCATGGCGGTGTAGCCGCCACCAATGACCAGCACGTTGCGGCCAACGCTGAGTGGCTCACCGAGGTTCGCACTCTTCATGAAGTCCACGCCATAGACGAGCCCGTCAAGGTCGCTCCCTGGAACATCCAGCGCAACCGGATCCATGGCGCCCGCGCAGATGGCGATCGCGTTGTATTCCTTCTGCAGCTGCTCAAACGTGATCTCCCTGCCGATCTGCGTGTTGTAGACAAACTTCACGCCGAGGCTCTCAATGAGGCGAACGTCCGTCTCTATTGCCTCACGGGGGAGGCGGAAGGCGGGGACGCCAATCAACATTGTGCCGCCGCCGTACGGGAGGCTGTCGTAGACCGTGATCTGGTATCCCTTGACGGCGAGTTCGCGCGCAACGGAGAGTCCGGCGGGACCCGCACCCACCACCGCAACACGCTCTGGACGCGGCGTGATCTGCGGAGCAACGTCAGGGATTCCCGAAGCGGCGTGCCACTCCACGAGGAAGCGCTTCATCGCGCGGATGGCGAGCGGGCGATCAATGTCGCCGCGTCGGCAGGCGCGCTCGCAGGGAGCGGAGCAGACATATGAGCACATTGCGGCGATCGGATTCGTTTCGCGGGCGAGGAGGTAGCCCTCTTCAAAGCGCCCTTCGGCGGCAAGGGCCAGGTAGCCGCGGCAGTTGGTGCCAACGGGACAGGCCTCCTGGCACTCAATGTTGCACTGCAGCCATGAGGCATCGACCGGTTGAACCAGAAATTCCTGCGTCTCGAGGGTCACGATCAACCTTTCTTGCCAACGGTGGGACCGCGTTACTCCTCATGGATCGTAGCAGGGGCTCCTCACGGACGCGCTCGGCGCGAACGGGCGGCGTGGCACTCAACTTTGTGCGTGCGTAGCGCTCGTTTTGTGCATGCCCTGCACTCGATTTGTACGGCCGCTGTGCCGACTGTTGACGCCTTACGCCCGCTGGGCCTCGATCTCGGCAAGCACTTCGGCGGCGTGCCCGGCCGGGGTGACGCTCCCCCAGACGCGCGCCACTCGTCCATCTGGGGCGATCAGGAAGGTGACTCGATGCATCCCAGTAAAGGTGCGCTCCCCAACGATGCGCTCCCCCCAGGCGCCGTACGCCTCGGCAACAGCGTGCGCCTCATCCGCAAGGATTGGAAAGTTGAGCTGAAACTTGTCGCGGAACGCAGCCTTACTCTCCTGGCTGTCAGGACTCACCCCCCAGACGACTGCACCCGCCTCCTGCAGCGCGCGCTCCGCGTCGCGGAACTCGCACGCTTCAATCGTGCAGCCTGGCGTGTCGTCTTTTGGATAGAAGTAGAGAACGAGCCAGCTCCCCTCGGCTGCGGTGAGCGAGCGCTCAACCCCATCGGCGTCGCGCAGCACAAAGTGCGGAGCGCGGTCTCCTGCAGCGGGTCGCGCGTCAAGTGGGCTCATGCGCCGAGTGTAATGCGCTCGATCACGACGCGCGCAACGCTCAGAAGGAGGCCCCCTGCGCTGAGCAGTACGAGCAGGAGATCCGCACGGCGAAAGCGCGACGGACGGAGCGCGCTCGCCGGGCGCTCCCGGGAGGGGAGGCGCACGCCGCGCACCTCGAGCGCGATCGCGAGTCGCGGGACGGCACGGATCGCCGAATCGAAGAGATCCGCAAGGAGCAGCGGATCAACGCCAGCCTTTGCGAGGCGACGGATTGCGCGGCGCTCCTCTGCCTCGCTCATCAGTGACGGGATCGTTGCGGCACTCGCGAGGAGTGTGAGCGTGGGGGCGAACGGCGCGCGCAGGTGTTGTAGTACGCCATCGGCGAGTCGGAGCGGCTCAAACGGCCGGAGCAGTACCAGGCTCCCCGCCGCAAACGCAATGAGTCGCACGCCCGCGCCAACCGCCGCCTCCGGCGTTGCGCCGCCAATGAGATTCGCCAACACCATCCCCGCGATCGCAGGCGCAAGCGCCGCGGCGAGCCGCAGCGTGGAGATCAACTGCACGCCGGAACTCCACGCCACGAGCAGTGCGGGGAGCGCAACGGCGCCTTGCGCTACGGCGGTTGCCGGACTCAGCACCGAGAGGGCGAACCAAAATAGTGCGAGGCCGAAGCGCGTCAGCGGATTTGAGACGCCAATGAACCGCTTCACGGGCGCTGGACTCAACATCTCGTGTGCCAACGACGCGCCCCGTTTAGCAATTGTGCGCGCCGACGCGCCGTTCTCCCCGCTCGCGTCGTTCGCGCCACTCGCGCCGCTCGTGCCGCTGGCGCCACACGTCTCCGCAGGGTGCGCAACGGCGCGGACGCCCGCAGCATCGGCGCTGAGTCGTGGGTCGTGCGAGGCGACCACCACCGCAGCCCCGCGCGCCGCAAGGTCGTGCAGTAGTTCCGCAACGTTGGCTGCCGCTGCGTCATCAAGGCCGAGCGTTGGTTCGTCAGCAAAGAGAAGTTGCGGCTCTGCGGACGCGGTGAGAACGAGTGCGAGGCGGCGGCGTTCACCGTCAGAACAACGCGAGGCGGGCCGATCAAGGAGCTCAGCCACACCGAGCCGCGCGGCGATCTCCGACGCGCGCTGCGACTCGTCCCGCGCAAGGAGTTGACGCAGCGTCCGTGCACCGAGGAGGAGCCCAGGGTCCTGCGGTGCGAACCGGATTCGATCCGCCGCAACGAGCCGCTCCCCTGCATCAAGACGGAGAGCACCCGCCGCGAGGGAGAGCAGCGTTGACTTCCCACTCCCCGTTTCGCCGTGCAGGAGCGTCAACTCACCTGCATGCGCCGTAAAGCTCAGCGGCGGAACGGTGGGCCGCGCCGTGCTCGTAGCGGCGAAGAGTTGCAGGCGCACAGGGCCGCGCTCACCTGGCGCGTGCTGTATCTGCGGAGGGGCGACCTGCGGTGGATGCGCCGGAGAAGCTGACGCAGTATCCGAGAAAGACGAACGCACCACGCGCCCGTGATCAAGGTGCACCCGCTGCGTTGCAGCAGAAAACTGCGTTGCGGCGCCAAACGGGGATGGTTCGTGCGTAACGATCACACGCGTTGCGCGCTGCGTCATCAGGTGCGCCGCGAGCGCTTCGGCGCGCGCCACGTCGAGTCCTGCGAGCGGCTCATCCGCGATCAGAAGTCCTGGGCGTGCAGCGAGTGCGCTTGCGGCGGCCGCCTGCGCGCGCTCACCTCCACTGAGGCTCCCAGCGTCACGCTCCGCCGCAGCATCAGGGAGTCCAACTGCGCCGATCGCCGCACGTGCACGCGCCGCCAGTTGATCGGCAGCGAGACCACGCGTCTCCAGCGGGAGCGCCACATCGTCAAGGAGGCGTGGCAGCGCGTGCCGCGGCGCAGGGCCAGCGGTGATGACTCCGAGCTGCAGGAGAAGTTCGCGGGGGAGCCCTGGTGCACCATCCGTAGCCGCGGCGACCAGATCTGCGCCGCCAATACGCAGCGTGCCGCGCAACGTTCCAGGGAGGAGCGTGCCGAGCAGGCCGGCGCATGCGGCGGCAAGCGTGCTCTTCCCTGCACCAGAGGGACCGCTGATCAGCAGTGTTTCGCCCGCGGCAACACGAATCACGCTGCCACGCAGGTCGAGCGTCGGCGCATCGGCACCGGCCGGCTGCCAGACAAGATCGGCGATCTCAATCGCTGGCAGGTCAGCGTCCGTTAGACCAGCGTGCGTCAAGTCAGGGTGCGTTAGGTCAGCGTGCGTCGGGCCAGGCTGCATCAGGCAGGTTGCGCCAGCTCAGGCCCCGATCGCGTCGAGTGCGCCGCTCTTTCGCAGCGCACGATGGAGGAGTAGTGCCCCACCACCCCCAAGGACGGCGCTACTCACCACCATGGCCGAGCCGAGAAGTGCCGCATACGTGGAATCCACTCCGTCGAAGTAGAGCGGTATGTCGTGCAGCGCCATGCCAACGCCAGAGGCGGCGCCAGCCAGCAGGAGTACGGGCCAACCCCAGACTCGATAGCCGAAGGTGAGGAAGACGAGCTCCGCGCCGAGTCCCTGGATGGCACCGGAGAAGAGCGCATCAATTGACCACTGGCTCGCGAGGAGAAACGAGACCGATGCGGCGATCAGTTCACCGAAGAGTGCGGCGCCGCGTCGCTTGATGATGAGCCCAGCGAGCGGTCCCGCAATAACCCAGGTGCCCGCAAGGAGCAGATACTGCAGCGGCATCACGAGCGCAAAGAGCGGCGTGAGCACACCCCAGAGCAGGTTCCAGCCAGCGAAGAGCGCGCCGCAGCTGATCCCAACCACTGAGAGTGCAACGAGATGCATCAGGCTCCACGTTCGTGTCGCCGTTGGTGTGATCGTTGGTGTCATCGTGCCTCCTTCATTCGTGTTCGACCTGAGGGGGTGCCCCCTCACTGATCAGTAACGCACCTTCGTGCAGCTCAATGAGCGGCGCGCCGAGACTCTCGTTAGAGAGGCCGCGCGTGCTGCCGCTCAACAGTGTTTCGCGTTGGAGCGACCACCGCAGTCCCTCCGTTGAGACGAGCGCGGCGCCACCCCACGGGATTAGCGAGACGATCGTTCCTGCCTTCGCGCGCAGCGCGCAGCGGTTCGGAGCGGCAAGGAGTTGGATCCGACTCGTTGCATCCAATAGTGAAAGGTCCACGCCGCGCGCGCGCGGGTGTGCGAGCAACGCAATGGTGCCGAGCGAGTGATCGCTGCGTCCGCCGCTTGATCCGAGTCCGCACAAGATGGCGATCTCCGTTGCACCAGCGTCGCACGCAGCGAGGAGTGCGAGCTCGGTGTCGGTGGCCTCTTTTTCGTGCGAGAAGCGGTCCACGCGCACACCGCGCGCTGCGAACGCATCCACCTCGGCGGCGGCCAGCGTGTCAAAGTCGCCAATGATCACGTGCAGCGCAAGGCCGAGCGGCGCCGCCGCGCGCGCGCCACCATCAGCGCCGATCACAAGATCGGCGCGATCCCAGCCAGGCCATGCGGCGTTGAGCGCGGCGAGGTCCGGTCGATCACCACCGGCGAGGATGATTGCGCGCAGATGCCCTCACTCTCTATCGTGCGGGGCTCCTGCGTCTCCCTTCGCCGGCATGACCCGGATCAGGTTCGTAGGGTCACGGGCTCTCCCGTTTCTCAGCGCCTTCAGGCGCTCCCCTGTCGCGATACGGAGAGTCTAACGCTTCAGGCGCGCCAAGTACGCGTCGACCCATGCGGCAACCGATTCAGCGTGCTCGTGCGCGTCCGCCTCATCAAGGAATCGTTGCGGGTTGAAGAAGGGCGACCTTACGCCGATCGCGCGAAGCCCTGCGGCGCGCGCCATGCGAGCGTCATCGAGCGTGTCGCCAAGGTACGCCGCCTGCTCGGGTGCTGTGCCGTGACCGAGTGCGGCGAGTCCGCGGCGAAGCGGCTCTGGGTCCGGTTTCTGCTCCTGCAAGTCATCGCCGTAGATAACGGCGCCGAGTAGGTCGGCAACGTTCGTCCGCTTCAGCTGCCCTGAGACCACCCTTCGATCGCCAGCGGTCACAACGCCGATCGGAATCCCTGCAGCAACGAGCCGCTCAAGCGCTGGCCTCGCGCCGGGGAGGAGATCCGCCTCATGGCCGCGATACGCGTTGTGCCAGATCTGCGCCGCCCCCTCCACAAGGTGTTCGGGGACGCCGAGCGCCGCGTACATGCGGCGCCAGTTCGGCGAGTAGTGGAGACCGTAGAGTTCGCGACTCAGCGGCGGGAGGCCGATCGACTTGATCACCTCCACGTTCGCCTCATAGACGTGCTCGGTGGTGTCAATGAGCGTGCCGTCCCAATCGAAGAGGATCGCTTTCATCGGCTCATCGTAGGACGCGCGTAGAATCGTGGGATGAACGAGCGTCCCGCCGCACCTATCCCCTCAGGCGCTATCGAACCGCGCAGCCTGATCATGAGCTTCCCTGGCGGACTTCGCGTGCGCGCCACTTGGGGGAGCAGCGGTCAGGCGGCCGCCGTCTTCGCCCTCTCAGAGTCTGGCGCCACGCTCGCCGACCACGGCGCGCTCGGTGCGGGTGCGGAGGAGGATCCGAATCGACTCTGCCGCGTGGAGCTACGCGTGGAGCACCCGGGCGGCGCCTGGGCGGTCCGCCTCGCCTCCGTGATCTATGACGAACCGCGCGCGCTGCACTGGGATGAGGGCGCGCTCTTCGTGGTCGGCTACGGGTTCACCGTCTACGCCTTCGCTGCGCGCAGTGGCGAGCTTGCCTGGCTGCATCAGACCGGAACACCGGTGGTGGCGCTGATGGCTTCGCCGCGACTTGAACACGTCATCGTGCAGAGCGAGGTGGAGACCTGGGCCATACGCGCTAATGGCGAGGTGCGTTGGCGGCTCGCACACACCGATGTGGTCGGCGCTGCAGAGTTGCTCGGTGGACAGTTGATCCTCACCAGTATCTCTGGGGCAACGCAGTCAATTGATCCGATCACTGGACGGGCACTGGGATGAGTGGAGCGTTACTCATTGCCGGACTCGGGCTCATCGCACTCGCCGCCTGGGCGAGCCGACGCGGTGGCGCACGTGCACGCGCCGCGCGACTGCTGGCCGGACTCTCCCCCATCACGCCGCACCAGGCGCTGCTCGCTGGTGAAGGTCGCTACCTTGCAATTGAGGGAGGCATTGACGCCGCCGAGGCGTTTGATGATGAGAACCACCGCCCGCTCGTCTACCGCCGAGAGCGCGTCCTCGTTGCTGACAAGACGACCTGGCGGGAACTTGAACGTGTTGTGCGCAGCGTCCCCTTCTTTATTGCGGATGGTGGTCACGCCGTTGCAATTGACGCCGCGGCGCTCGCCGGCGGTCTCGTAGTTATTGAGCGACAGTGGGAGGGGAGCGTTGCAGAACTCGCCGCAGCGGCGCGCGAGTACCGCGATCCCGCCACCACGGCGCTCGTGAAACAGCTTGCCGTCAGCACACCAACGCTCACCGCGCGGGTGATCTTGGAGCAGATCAGCACGCTCGATCGTGGAACCGCAGCGGGCCTCTTGCGCAACGGTACGTTGACCGCCGGCGGTGAGGGGCAGCCGCTCGTCCTCACCACACTCGACCGCCGTGACGCACTCCGCATCCTTGGCAACGAGCGAAGCGGCAACCTCGCCGCGAGCCTCCTCACCCTCGCAGCACTCGTTGCCGGGATCGCGATCACCGTGATCGCCGCCGCCGGGCTGATCGGTGAGCTCAGCGCCGCTTGGTCGAGCGCGGCGGGCTCGAGCGCCGCCGGACCGAGCGCCACGCCGCCAGGTGCGGTGGGCCAGACGCCGAGCCCAGAGAGTGGCGATGTCCGCGGCGGCGGTATCGCCACGGGACCCGGTGGCCTGCTCGCCTTGGTCGGTTATCTTCTCCTACCGCTCGGCTTTGGGCTGGTCGTGGCCGCGGTTGCGCGCGCCATTGTGCGGAGGCGGAGCACTCGCTCTACGATCAGCGAATGAAGCCGTACAACGAATGAAGCCGTACAACGTTGCCGCGATCCGCGCACGATTCCCCTCGCTCGCCAATACACTCCCCGACGGGCGACCGATCGCCTTCTTTGATGGTCCAGCCGGAACCCAGGTGCCACAGGCGGTGATTGATGCGTATCGGGACTTCTTCCTTCATGCGAACGCCAACAACGGCGGTTTCTTTAGTACCTCGCGTGCGCAAGGTGAAGTAGAGGACGCGGCGCACCGTGCCGCGGAGGATCTCCTCAACGCGCCACTTGAGAGCGTCAAGTTTGGTGCGAACATGTCCACGCTCAACTTCCAACTCTCGCGCTCGCTCGCGCGTGAGCTAGAAGGCGATGATGAGATCATCGTCACGCAACTGGATCACGATGCGAACTACAGTCCGTGGCGACTCCTGGCGCAAGATCACGGGCTCGTCTTGCAGACGATCCGCATCAAGCCAGAGGACGGGACGCTCGATATGGATCACTACGCGTCGCTGCTCGGTCCGCGCACAAAGATCGTGGCGGCTGGGATGTCTTCCAACGCACTCGGCACGATCAATCCGTCGAAGCGCATCGTGGAGGCGGCGCACGCCGTGGGCGCAATCACGGTGTTGGACGCAGTCTGCAGCGCGCCACACTACCCCATTGATGTACAGGCGCTGGATACGGACTTCCTCCTCTGCTCGCCGTACAAGTTCTACGGCCCGCATGCCGGCCTCCTCTACGGGAAACTGCCGCTGCTTGAACGCTTCGGACGCTATAAGGTGCGCCCCGCGCACGATCTCTGGGAGACGGGGACCCCCGCCTTTGAGGCGATGGCGGGCGTCACTGCAGCGATCGACCACCTCGCCTGGATCGGGAGCGAATTTGGTGATCCAGCAGATCAGGCGCCGCTCAGCGGCCGCCGCGGCAACCTGCGTGCCGGCTTGCAGGCGATCACCCGCTACGAGACGGATCTGGTGCGCCTCCTCCTTGATGGCCTTGACCGAATGAGCGGCATCCACGTGCGCGGCATCACCGACCGCAACCGCCTCAGTGAGCGCACCTCAATCGTCTCCTTCACGATGGACTTCGCCACGCCCGATCAGGCGGCGGAGCATCTTGCAGGCGATGGGATCCAAGTCTGGAGCGGCGACTTCTACGCACCGAATGCGATTGAGGCGCTCGGTCTCACTAAGAGTGGCGGCGTACTGCGCACCGGACTGATGTCCTACAACACTGCGGATGAGGTGCAGCGTCTACTTGATTCGCTCACGGAACTCGCCGCGCGCGCATAAGAGCGGCCGTGCGCGCACCGATCATCCTCATCACCGTTGCAGATCACGATGCAGATGCTGACCCTGCGCGCACCGCCCTGGTGAACGCACGTTACGCCGACGGGATCCTTCGTGCCGGTGGCCTGCCGATGCTCATCTCAACAAACTCCACGGCGGCGCAGCGCAATCACGCCTACGCCAGCGCGGACGGCCTGCTCCTCTCCGGCGGCGCAGACGTGCACCCAGATCGATACCGCGAACCAGCTGACGGCGCGGTGGAGATGGACACGGCGCGTGACGCGCTCGAGTGGGAGGCGATCGCCGCCGCTGATGCGCGCCAACTCCCCATCTTCGGCATCTGCCGTGGCATGCAGCTCTTAAATGTGCATCGCGGTGGCAGCCTGCTCCAGCATGTTGAGGGACAGGTCGGCGCTGAGTATCCGGCCTCACCGGCGCTGACGCATCCGCTCAATGTGCAGCCAGCGACGCGGCTCGCAACGATCCTTGGCGCCCGCACCGCACCGCTCGCCGTGAACAGCTACCACCACCAGGCGGTGACACTTGAGCGACTCGCCCCTGGACTGATCGCATCCGCCTTCGCCGACTCGCCGAGCGGGGTGCTTGTTGAGGGGCTTGAGGCGCCGGGAGAGCGATTCGTCCTTGGAGTGCAGTGCCATCCCGAGCGCACTGAGAGCAGCCCCGCCGACCTTGAGCGTGTCTGGGCCGCCTTTGTTGCTGCGGCGGCTGGTGTAGAGGGGAGCCGTGTGGCACAGTCTGGGACATGACCCAGATGACGCAGCCGGCTCAGGTCACAAAACCGGCTCCAGGCGCGCAGCGGGCTCAGGGCGCAGACTTCAATAAGAGCGACCGTACCGCGCGGTTGCTGCGCACGCTGAAGTACGTTGAGGCGGTCGGAGAGTCGGGGATCCGCCCGAGCGACCTTGCAAAGAAGCTCGGCGTCAGCCGACGCACCGCCTACCGCGACCTGAAGGCGCTCGAGATGGAGGTGCAGGTCCCCATCTGGAACGAACATGGCCGATGGGGGGTTTCGCAGAGTGGCCTCCTCCCCGCCCTCCGCTTCAGTCGCGACGAGGCGCTCGCGATCGTCCTGGCGGCGCGACTGCTCGCCAAGTTCGCCACCGGCTACGACCCAGAGCTTGGTGCAGCCCTGATGAAGCTCGGCGGCATGTTGGATGAACCACTCCGCTCCGCGGTGGAGCGCACCGTCTCGCAACTAAGCCAGCTTCGCGATCAACCAGAGGCGCAGACGCGACTTCGCGTCCTCGCCAACGCGTGGGTGAACGGTCGCGTGCTGGAGTTCGAGTACGCCGCCGTGTGGAGCAACCCTGGCACCACACGAACCGCACGTGTCCATCCGTATCTGATTGAACCATCGTCGGCAACGCTCGCAACGTATCTGATTGGATTCGATGAGACGCGCAACGCCATGCGCACCTTCCGCGTGGATCGCATCAGCAATCCGCGCATGACTCCGGCCACCTTCACGCGACCAAAAGATGTTGAGCTGGAGCGCACGCTCGCCGCCGCCTGGGACATTGTTGCGGACCAGCCACTGGAAGAGATCGTGGTGCGCTTCACGCCAAGCGCCGCACCACGCGCGAGCGAGACAAGCTGGCACCCATCACAACAGACGGAGCGAGAGGCCGACGGTTCACTCCTCTGGCGTGCGCGCGTCTCCGGCCTTCTTGAGGTGCGCACTTGGCTCCTTGGATGGGGCGACGGAGCGGAAGTCTTGAAGCCGCAGGCACTCCGCGAAGACATGGCACGCACACTCGCCGCCGCCGCCGCGCGCTACGGCAACGGATGACGTGGCAGAGATGAGCGGACACGAGGCGGGAGAGGCAGGCCGGGCGAGCGAGGCGGGCCAGGCGAGCGAGGCGGCGCGCTTCAAGGCGGTCAATCTCATCAGTGATCCGATCCACGGCTACATAGAACTGACGAAGCGCCTCACGCCGGAGGGGGCGGCGTCGCTCGGCTACCTGCCTGAGGCTGCTGCCGAAGAGGATCTCCTCGACACACCGTGGCTGCAGCGACTTCGACGCATCAGCCAGTTGCAGAGCGCGCGCTGGGTCTTCCCTACCGCCGAGCACAGCCGCTTCGCGCACGGCCTCGGCGTGATGCATGAGGCGGGACTCTGGGCACGTCACCTGTACGGCTCACTCGCAGAGCAGTTGCGCGCGAGCGGCGATCCAGTCCCCAGCGAAGGTCTTGTAGTAGAGACGCTGCGCGTAGCGGGGCTCCTCCACGATGTTGGACACGGTCCCTTCGCGCACTTCTTTGACCACGAGGTGCTGGACAAGTTTCAAGCGCCAGATGACCCGCGCCGCGCACCAGGGAAGCGGCTCGCACATGAAGATCTATCCGCGTTGATCATTGAACATGAGCTGGACGAGATCATCGGTCGACTCCGCCGCGCGCCGGGTGAGCACGCCGAACGGGATCGCTTCAATGAAGGCGAGTCAATAGATCCAACCTGGGTGAGCTTCCTCATCTCCAAGCCGCCGCTTGTGGATGACTCCATGCCGCGATGGCTGCGCGTGATGCAGCCACTTCTCTCCGGTGTCTTCACCGTGGACAATCTTGATTACGTCCGTCGCGACTCGTACATGACGGGCGTGCAGATTGGCGCCGTTGATGTGGAGCGCCTCCGTCGCTACAGCTTCATTGGACCGCGCGGCCTCACGCTCTACGAGCCGGCGGTGGGGGCACTGGAGAGCTTCTTACACGCGCGACACTTCATGTATCAGCAGGTCTATCTGCACCGCACCGTACGCGGGATTGACCTAGACATGAAGGAGGCGTTCGCACCAGGGATCCTCGCCATCTTCGGCGATCGCTCACCGGCGCAGGATCTCGCCGCCTACCTTGAGCTTGACGAGTACTCGCTCCTCCACCAGGCGGCGCAATGGGCGCGCGGCAAAGACCTCTCCGCGAATCCGGTTCCTGGCGACGGCACCGTGACCGAAGCGGTGGCAGATGCATGGCGCGCGGTCCTCTTCCGTAATCCGCGATGGCAACTAGAGGAGGAGGTGCGCGCCGAGTTCGGCGATGAGGGGATCCCCGCCAACCTACTTGAAAAGCTCGGCACAGAAATTCCTGGTGAAGTGGCGATCGACCTTGCCACCTGTGACCCGCGCCACGTGGAGGGCGACGCCGCCGATCGCCTCCTTGCGGTTGAAGGGCGTGACGGGCGAGCGGCGCGACCGATCTCCGAACTGCTCGTGAAACTGCCGCTCTTTAGCGTGATCGCGCGTCGCTATCGCCGCCGGAAGGTCGCCTAGTCTTCCTTCGCCGCCCTCAGCGGTTCTCTCGCAACCAGCTCACCACCTCTGACATCGCCCGGCAGTCCACCTGGTTGTACTCGGCGACCGCCTGCATGAAGTCGTAGTCGCCGAGCGCGCCACCATCGCGTGCGGCACGACGCTCCGCCTCATAGGCGGCGGCCATCGCGCCGAGGCCATCGGCGGGGCCGTCGCCCCAGACCGTCTGGATCAGCCCGGCGCGGTGCGCCCCCTTGGCGATCTGCTTCAGCCCAAACCCTACGGCGCCATACACGCCAACAGGGACGCGGTGCACGAGCTGATTGAGTGCGTCAAACCAGCCGAGCTCATCCGGCAGCGACCAGTCGGGGTGACGGTCAGCCGCGCAGTTGTACGAATTCTTCAGCAGGTTCGGCTCTGCAGGCGACCAGTGCATGATCCGCGCCTCACCCCACGTCACGTTGAGTGATGCGCGCCATGCCTCCATAAAGCTACGCCATGCGTCCAAGACCTCGCGCTCGGCACCGAGCGAGAGCCGCTTCGCCGTCCACTGGCCGAACGCGCTCGGCACGCCCGCCGCCGTGCACTCCGCCGCCGTTGGAGCGCGACCATCAATCTGCACCAGGCAGCCGACCTGGAAGATGCAGACGTTCCCGCCAACCTCGGGGAGGCGACTGAAATCATCATCAAGGTTCTGCGTGTTCTCAAAGTCAACGCAGAACTCAATACGCCACGCCTTGCGCCAGTGCCGCTCTGCATCGCCTTGCAGATCAATCTTTTCGGGGATCACCGCAAGGCTCGGGTCTGCCGCAATGCGCGCAACCCGATCCGGGTGATTCGCCGCCAAGACAAGTGCGAGCCGCTTCGGTCGCACGTCACCACTCACACCGAGCAGTTCAGGCGATAGGTTCGGCTCATCGCGCCGTAAGATGCCGCGCGCGATCGCCGCGTCGCGCAGATCCGGATTCACACCAGGAAGCACCGTCAGTTCGCCAATGGTGTCGGCGATCAACCGCTTCGCGCCGCTCCATGGCTGATCCTCGTTCGCGCCATCATTTGGGTAGAGTTCCCGTCGCGTCGGTCGCGGCAACGCAGCCCAGTTCGCACCATCCGCGCGCACGCTGCGAATCCACTCCAGCGCGCGACCCACCTCAATCGCGAGTGGAGTGGCGGCGTCGCGCGTCTCCTCGCGCTCCACCACGACGCGACCGAGTCGATCGAGTGCGCCGCGTCCACGCCCCTTGCTGCTCGTCCAAGTGCGGCCGAGCAGATACGCCTCCGCGGCGCAGTAGCCCTGCAGTCGCGCAACGGCCGCAGTGTACACGAGCACCTGGCCTGCGTAGTGACGGTGTGAACTGCTGACGAGTCCGTTGACACTGAGTTCGAGCGTGGAGAACTTCACATCCACCACCAGGTAGTGCCACGGCGGTGCCGCCTCGCCGTCGCGCGCAAGCGCGGGTGCCGAGTGCGCCGCCTCCTCGCTATCAACGCTCCCAGGGAAGAGCTTCGCAAGCACGTCGCTCCGCGCGAGCAGGTCGATCGCGCCGTAGCTGCAATCCTCTGGGTTGCGCACCACCGCCTGCTCAATCAACTCTACGCCGTCCCGCATCGCCTCAAAGGTGCGCTGCGCCGCCTCAAGGCTGCGCGTCTCCTCCCAACCGTTCGCGATCTTCACCCACGAACCAACCTTCGGCTCAAGGAGCTTGAAGATCTCCACTTCGAACGCGTTCCCCTTACTAAAGAGGAGTCGACGTAGGTCGTACGGGCTCGGCGGCTCGGCGTCCACCTCTGGATCCTTCTTGAACCCCTTCGCCTCGCCGTGCACATCTAGCCAATCAAGGAGTGGATCGCGACGGAGCCAGTTGCGCGTCTTTGACGCGGAGACCCACCCGCTCCATGCGGCGCGATCGTCACCCGCTGGGCTGCGCTCCACACCGTGATCGTCGTGCGTGATCGAGGCAAGTCCAATCACAGGTGGCGCCTCGCTGCGGTAGCGACGAAGATCCTGCATCAGCGGCGCGCCGCGCGTGGTTGCGCTACGCGTGGTTGCGCTACCTGGTGAAGCGCCGCAGCGTGATGCGATGCGCCGCGCACGATCAGCGCAACGCCACCAAGAAGGAGCGCCGCACCGGCGAGCAGCCCAGCGTCCGCCGTCTCGCCAAGCAGGCCAACGCCAAGCAGCGCCGCAACGAGTGGTTGCAGGAAGAGTGCGGCGGCTGCAACGCGCGGCGCGGCGGCGGCGTAGCCGCGGTACCAGAGGCTCCAGCCGATCGCGGTGGCGGCAATTGCAAGGTACGCCACCGCACCGAGTGCGGCGGGCGTGGTGGCGGCGGCAAGATCAACCCCACGGATCGCAATTTCAATTACCGCAACGGGAACGATGAACGGAAGTGCGAGCGCCGCGGTGAGCGCGATGGCGCGGCTCGCACCAACCGCCGCAACGAGCGGCCGCCCGAGCGACGAGTAGAGCGCCCACGTTGCACCGGCGCCGATCAACATCAGCATGCCGAGCAGTCGCGCAGGGTCGCTCAGGCTCAGCGCGCCGTCACCGCCACGCAGTGAGAGCAGCAGGACGCCAGCGGTGGCGAGTGCGATCCCGATCCAAGCGCGCGCTGCGATCTGTACGCCGTCGAGCGCTCGGCCAAAAAGGAGGACGAAGATCGGTGTTGCCATCGTGACGACCGACCCCTCAACGCCAGAGGTGAGTGCGGTCCCACCGAACTGCAACAGCATGCTGGCTGCCGCCACCGCCGCGGCGATCCAGGCGACACGGTGTGGAACCTCCGACCAGCCAGAGCTGACGCCGCGCAGACGACCAAAAGAGAAGAGGACGGCAACACCGAGCGCCAGGCGGACGAGCGTCAGTGTGGCGGGCGGAATCGCATCGAATGTGGCGGCGGAGATGACGTAAAGACCGCCCCAGAGCACGGCGGCGGCGGCAAGGTCAACGGCGGGTGCGCTGCTCGCAGAAGGGTGCGCTGCGCTGCCTCGACTCATCCGCCGCAGTGTAGCCGAGCAGAACTTCACGGACGAGTAGCTCACGTACGAGCATCTCGCGCACGAACGTGATCCAGAGACGAACGTGCTAATCAGTGTCACCAACGCCGGGGGCCAACGTGAGATTGTGGCAAGGGTTCGCGCCGTGCTCCCGAAGAGCGGCATCTATCAGGCAAGCGAGCGCGCCCGCGGCATCATCGCTACCGAACTCGCCCCCAAGGCTGCCCCATAGCCGTAATGGCCTGGTGCGCGTGGAGATCCGGGACCCACGCGGCGGCCTCCGCCGCCTCAACGCCTCCGTCGCCTCAACGCCCCTCCCTCCGCCTCAACGCCCCTCCCTCCGCCTCAACGCCCCCCTCAAGTAGGGGCGCGGCGTGCGAGAATCAGGGACATGTTGAAGGCATCGCGACCGGCACCACTCGACCCCGCGGCGATCGCCGCCGTCCGTCGTCCGTTTGACGAGGCGGACATGTTCCCGCCCGCCGTCTATCACGACCAAGAGATCTTCAACTGGGAGTCGCAGGAGATCTTCCGCCATGAGTGGCGCTGCGTCGGCCGTGAAGAGGAGACCCCGAACGTTGGCTCCTACCGCCTCCTTGAGTTCGCCTCTGAGCAGGTGATCATCTCGCGCGGCGAAGACAATAAGTTGCACGCCTTCATCAACGCCTGCCGCCACCGCGGCGCCACGCTGATTGAAGGCCCGCAGGATGGGCAGCCCGATTGCGGTGAGGTGAAGAAGATCGTCTGCCCGTATCACGCCTGGGTCTACGGTACGGACGGCAAGCTGCTCAAGGCGAAGCACACCGAAGACTTAAAGCGATTCGACCCGAGCGAATACAACCTCGTGTCACTTCGTTGCGAGACCTGGCAGGGCTTCGTCTTCCTCACCCTCGATCAGGACGCCGAGCCGCTCCTCTCGTACCTTGATGATCTCGTTGATGTCTTCGCGCGCTTTGACTTTGCGCCGCTACGGCGCACGCAGCGCGAGGTCTATGACGTTGCTGCCAACTGGAAGATCTTGGTGGAGAATTACTCCGAGTGCTACCACTGCCCCGGCGTGCACCCGCAACTGAACGCGCTAACACCGTACGACCTTGGTGAAGACATCCCTGCGCGCGGACTCTGGAAGGGCGGCTGGCAGCCGCTGGTTGGTGAGGCACTCACGATGGGCCTAGACAAGGGCTCGCACCAGCGACCGTGGTTGAAGGGGATAACGGAGACGGATGCGAAACGCATCCACTACTTCGCCGTCTGGCCGAACCTGCTCATCTCACTCCACCCGGATTATCTGATGGTGCACATGGTCGAGCCGCTCGGCCCAGGACGATCGCGCATCGTCTGCGATTGGTACCTACATCCAGACACCATGCAGGCCCGCGACTACGACTTCTCTGACGCGTACGGCTTCTGGGACCTGACGAACCGGCAGGACTGGCACGTCTGCGAACTGCAGCAGCGCGGCACCGCTTCGTCGATGCTGCCGCCAGGCCGCTACAGCGAACTTGAGGCGAGCGTTCAGGCGTTCGACCTGATGGTTGCCGACCGCTACGCCGCCGACGGAACGCGCACAGCACGCGGTTGGGCCGCCGGCCTCGCCCCTGGCGACATGGATGGGATTGATTTTAGCGACCGTCAGGCCGCCCGCGCCGCGATCGCCGCCAAGCTGAACGCCGCCAGCGAACGATCACTCACGCAAACCAAGCAGAAGTAGTCGCACACCGCGAGGCGCGCTATGCGAGACGCGCTATGCGAGACGCGCTATGCGAGACGCGCTACGCGCTATATGATCTCGTCGATCGGCTCCCCCGCCGGATTTCCCGGGCCCTGCTCGCGCCCCAAGATCTTGAATCGCTGATCGGGGAGCTTCAATGGCGAGCGCTCGAGCGCCGCGCGTGCGAGCATCTCGCCGACCGCCGGCGCCTGCTTGTAGCCATGACCTGATCCGCCGCCAGCGATCCATACGTGCGGGTTTGCTGGGTGGTGATCAAGGACGTAGTGCCAGGTGAGCGTGCGCTCGTGCTGACAGGCGCGACTCTCCGCAAGTGGCGCGTCAGCGATGGCGGGGAACCGAATACCAGCGCGCTGTCTCGCCACCTGGAGCGACTCGTCCGCCGCCTCACTCGGCCACGCTTCATCTGGGTTGAATGATCCAGCATCGAAGTCTGGTCCCACCTTTGCGCCGTGACCGCTCTCGTCTGGGATGCCCCAGACGCCAACGCCCGCATCGATCCATGTTGGGATTTCGCCAACACCCATCCCCTTCGCCTTGAAGTAGGCAACGTCTCGCCGCACCGGCGAGATCTCTGCTGGCGTGTCCGTACCGACGAGTTCGGGGAAGAGCGCAGGGAGTGATGCCCCGGCCGCCCAGACCACTGCGCCCGCACGGATGGGTGCACCGCTCGCGTCGAGTGCGCTCCCGTCCGCCGCAGGTTGCGCGCGCCCTTGCACAAGCACGCCCCCCGCCTTCGTGAAGGCGCGTGCAACGGCGCGGACGCCGTTCGCCGCGCGCAAGAAGCCGGCCGTTGGTTCGTAGAGGACGGACGCGAGCGCCGCGGCACTCATCGCTGGCCAACGCTTCACCGCCTCGTCCGCCGTGAGCCGCTCACACGGGATGCCCGCGGCGCGCAGGCGCCGCTCAGACTCCGCCTCCCAGAGGCCAAGGTCGGAGACGCACCAGGCAAGGCCAGTCTCTACGAAGAGCTCCTCGCCCGTCATGCTAGCGAGCGCCTTCCACGCGGCGAGCGACTTCCGCGCCCAACCAAGGAGCAGCTCGTCGTCACCGTGCGCGTGACGGAAGATGCGACTGTAATCGCCGGATGTGGAGTCACGATGACCTGGCTCCGCCGCCTCCATCAGCGTGACGCTCGCGCCGAGCTTGCGCGCAAGGAGCGCCGTCCACGTCCCCCAGACGCCACCGCCAACAACAAGGAGATCGGGGGATCCCGCCGCCGCAGCGCGCGCGGGCACGCTTACTTCTTCGCGCCGAGGGTGCGGAAGCGCGAGAGGAACTCCTTCGTGCGGGGGTCTCTCGGCGCGTCAATCACCTGCTCTGGTGGCCCAATCTCGGCGAACTCACCCTGGTCCATGTAGTAGACACGATCGGCCGCCTCATGCGCGAAGTCCATCTCGTGGGTGACCACAATCATCGTGCGCCCCTCATGCGCAAGGTCCGCCATCACCTTCAGCACCTCTCCCACTAGCGTTGGGTCGAGTGCGCTTGTTGGCTCGTCAAAGAGGAGCACCTTCGGCTGCATCGTGAGTGCGCGTGCAATCGCAACGCGCTGACGCTGACCGCCGGAGAGTCGTGATGGGTACTCGTTGCGCTTCTCGCTGAGTCCCACCTTCTCCAGGTACTCCTCGGCGATCGCCTCTGCCTCTTTCCTGCTCATCCCCTTCACGTGCACCGGCGCCTCCACGCAGTTCTCAATGACGTTCAGGTGCGGGAAGAGGTTGAACTCCTGGAAGACCATCCCGGCGCCCAGGCGCAACGCCTGGATGCGACCCTGACGCTCCTTCCCCTCCTTATGGAATGGATCGGCAGCTACGATCACGCCGTCAATCTCCACCGTGCCGTCCGTTGGATCTTCAAGGAAGTTCAAGCTGCGCAGGAAGGTGCTCTTCCCTGATCCAGATCGCCCAAGGATGCAGACCGTCTCACCAGGCCAGACGGTGATAGAGGCACTCCGCAACACATGATTCTCACCGAACCACTTCGTCAGGTTCGTAGCCTTCAGCACCGGCTCCGCGCCAGCCTTCACCAACTTGCCTGGCCTCTCAGCGGGGTGCACCTGATGCTCATGCGTCGGCTGCCTGTTCGCCTGGCCACTCATCGCGCTCGCCTGGCCGCTCATCCCTTGATCTCCTTGTTGCGATCGCCCGCGGCGAGTCGCTTCTCAATACGATTCTGGAAGGTGCTGAAAATGATCGTCAGCGCCCAGTAGATCATGGCGGCGATGATGAAGGTCTGGAGCGTCTTGAACTCCTTCTGTCCAACGTTGCGCGCGCGCCAGACGATCTCCTGCAGCGCAACCGTTGAGGCGAGTGCGGAGTCTTTGAGCATTGCCACGAAGTCGTTGCCGATCGCGGGGACGACGATGCGGAAGGCCTGCGGCGCCACGATGCGCAAGAAGGCGGTGCGCGAAGACATGCCGAGCGCCGCCGCCGCCTCACGCTGACCGAGCGGCACCGCCTGGATCCCGGCGCGGAAGATCTCCGTCATGTAGGCGCCGTAGTTCATGCTGAGTGCGCCAATGGCGCAGTGGATAGGAGCGAGCACGATGCCGACCTGTGGGAGCGCAAGGTACCAGACGAGTAGTTGCAGGATCAGCGGCGTCCCGCGGAAGAAGCTGACGTAGAACGAAGCGACGGCGTTGACGATCGCGTTAGGCGAGAGCCTTCCGAGCGCGCCGATGGCTGCGAGCAGTGTGGCGAGGACGATCGACGATGCGGATACGATCAGCGTGATCCAGATGCCCTCAAGGATGAATGGCGTGGCCCGCGCAATGAAATCAATCTCAACATTGAGGGAGAGGAGGACGAATCCAGCGAGTAGCGCAATAAGGAAGCCCCAACCGAGGCGAAATCGAAGCTGCCAGCGCGAAGCGCGGCGCCCCTCATCGGCGGCCACCGCCTCTGCCAGTGCTCGTGCGTCCTGCTCCACTCCCGCGACCCCCTCTCTTGCGCCCTGCGCCCGCACAGTTACCGACAACCGAAGTGCCGGCCGCAGTTACCAGCAGCCGCAGTTACCAGCCGCCAGCGAACACATTCGCGATAGGTTTGGGGGAGCCGCAGGTCTCCCTGCGACTCCCCCAGTTCGTTACTGACGCCGCTGCGTCGGGACTCCGCTTACGGCTTTGAGATGTCGCGTGCGACGTGCGTCATAGCGAAGCCAGACAGCGTTCCGTCTTCGTGCATCGCTGCAACGATCGCGTTCAACGCGACCAACATCGACTTCGTCGAAGGGCCGCCCTTGTCCAGCGCAAATGAGATCTGTCCAGCAAAGTTCGCATCCTGGTTCAGGAAGCGGAGCTTGCCGTCAGAATTCGCAATTGCGTTCTCAAGGAACTCACGGCTCTGCGCCATGGCGCCCCAGTCGTCGGTTCGACCGGCGAGATACGCCTCAATGCAGTTGTAGTCCGTTGGATACGTCTTCAATACTGCGCCTACAGGTGGCTCGTTGTATTGGACCACGACGCTGCTTTCCGCAAAGCCGCCCTCAATCCAAGTGGCGTGTGTGGTGCTCTCACCAGCGCAGATCGTCACCCCAGCAAGATCAGCCACGGTTGCGGCGCTTGACGAGGTTGGGACGAGTAGGTAACCCGACTCGTAGAAGTACGGGTCGGCGAAATCTACGACGAGCGCCCGCTGCTCAGTCTGGGTCATGGAGCCAATAGAGATGTCCCATCGACCGGCCCAGTTACCCGCGGTGATCGCGGACCAGTCAGGCGTTGCCCACTCAACCTCAACACCGAGACGCTTGGCGGTCTCGCGCGCTGTGTCAGAGTCAAAGCCAACATACTCGCCGCTCGCATCAATCTCTGAGTACGGCGGATAGGCAGGATCCGTGGCGATCACGATCTTGCCGGCATCACACACCTTCCAGAGAAGGGTTTTAGTCACATCTTCGCCAAGGGCGAGAGCCTGTGCACAGTATGAGCCTTCGGGAAAGCGAGCCTCGACGCTCTCCACAGGCTCGGTCGCGCTGCCGCATGCGCTCGCCACAATGGCGGCCCCAGCGATCAGCGCAAGGAGTGCTGACTTGATTCGCATTCTCGTGCACCTCATATACATTCCGGCCCAGGCGCCCAGCGGGCACCCGTGCACCGTTTCAGCATCATCGCACCCTTTACGTGGGTAGGGCGGCCCAGTTGTGGGGCACGCTGCCGTAGGCGGGGCACGCTGCCGTAGGCGGGGCACGCTGCCGTAGGATGCGGGGGTGAGCAGACGCGCCGCACCAGGGGAGATCCAGAGTGTCAGAGGGCCGGTCGCCCCAGGCGACCTCGGCTTCACGCTTCCCCATGAACACACCAAGGTGAGCCTCTGGCACATTCAGAGCCGCTGGGACTACTGGGAGCTGATCGGTGAGGAGCCGCGAATCGTAGAGGAGCTCGGCGCCTACGCCGCCGCTGGCGGAAGGGCGCTCGTTGACCTCACGATCGATGGGATCGGTCGCGATCTCCCCCGACTCGCGCGCCTCGCGCAAGCAACGGGGCTCCACATCATCGGCGGATCTGGCTGGTATCGCACCGCCTACTACCCAGCAGAGGTGCGAATTGATGTGCGCAGCACAGACGATCTTGCGGACCAGATCGTCCGCGAGTTCAGCGATGGCGTTGCGGGCCCAGACGGCGCTGTGGACCCAGATGGACCGATCTATCCAGGAATCATCGGCGAGATCGGAACGGACAAGCCGTGGGTCACGGCGCAAGAGGAGCGCGTCTTCCGCGCCGCTGCCCGCGCCGCACTTCGCACTGGCGCCGCAGTGACAACGCATGCGGTGCAGAGCCCCGTGGGACTTGCGCAGCTCACGATCCTCGAAGACGAAGGCCTTGACCCTGCGCGCGTGGTCATAGGTCACTGCGACTCATGGCCACGGATTGAATACTGGCGTGAGATCGTGCGCCGCGGTGCAACGTTGGAGGCCGACTTCCTCGGCATGAGATTCACGCCGCTCGATCGCGCGGGGGAGCCCAAGGTAATTGAGCTGCTGAAGACGCTGCTTGATGAGGGCTACTCAAAGCAGATCATGCTGAGCCAGGATGTCTGCCACGACTCACAGCTCCTCTTCTACGGCGGCAACGGCTACACCTACCTGCAGAAGAGCTTCCTGCCGAGCCTCGCGGCGGCGGGCGTTGACGCCGCAACGATTGATCAGATCACCGTGAAGAACCCTGCGCGCGTGTTGACGCTGGTGAAACCGAGCGCATAGCTCGTTGAACAGAGCGCCTAGTTCGTTGAACTGACTGTGCGCGCAACTTGTGCGCAACGCTCCGCTACTTGCGCGCCGCCACCAGCACGCCTGCAAAGAGGATCAGTGCGCCGAGCAGCTGACCCGGCGTTGGGACCTCGCCAAAGATGATGACGCCCACCACGAGCGTCATCAGCGGCTGGACGAAGAGGAGCACCGAGCCCACGACGCTCGGCAGGTGTGGGATGGAGGCGTTGATCAGCGGGTAGCCGAGCACCTGTGACATCAGCGCAAGCAAGACGAGCCAGCCCACACCCGGCCAGATCTCTGGCGGGAGAAGAACGCCGTCGAGCAGCGCAAGGAGCAGCGAGACGGCGATCATGCCAATCGCTGCATCACGCAGCATGGTGAACGGACCGACCGCCGTTGATGCCGTGGAGATGCGTCGCGTGATGATCAGGTAGAGACCGTAGAAGGTGGCCGAGGCGATCCCCCACAGCACGCCGAGCGCAGGGTCACTCCCCGCCGAGACCACGGCGGGGGCTACGAGCTCCGCGGCGCCGCCGCCGACACCCAAGCTGACGCCGAACGGATCCAACACGCGGGCGAGCAGCAGCAGGCCAACGAGGGCGAGTGGGATCGCAGCGATCACGCGACGCGGCGTGCGTTCGCCTGCGAGCGCCGCAAAGGCTCCAACGATGAAGATCTGCGCGTTCGGCACCACGGTGGCGAGCCCAACGCCGAGCAGTGGAATGGAGAGGTGGAAGAACTGCAGGTCGAGTGCAAAGAGCCCACCCGCAACGAGCGCGAGCGCGCGATCGCGCGGGGCGGGGCGATGCCCTTCACGGCGCGCAAGGAGCGCCAAGAACGGGAGGGCGATGACACCGCGGAAGAGCGTCACCACGGCGGGTGATGCGCCAGAGAGTTTTGCGAGTGGTGATGACTGCGAGATCGCGAGCGCACCGAGCGCCGCACCGAGGCGCGGGTGTCGTGCAGCGAAGGCGAGTGGTGCGGAGCGCATCGCCCGATTCTAGTGGCTCGCGCTAGTTGCGCGCGGCGGTCGCGCTAACTGCGCGCGGCGGTCACGCTAGCTGTGCGCCTCGTTCGCGCTAGCTGCGCGCGGCGGTCGAACCGGCGAGGTAGCGCTCTAGCGCGTGCTGATCGCCACATACTCTCCGTCGCAGAGCGTGCGAAGATCACTCGGAGTGAGTGACACGGCAAGGCCACGGCGCCCAGCGGAGACCACAATCTGCGAGAGCGACTGTGCACTGGCGTCGATCACCGTGCGCATCGGACGGCGCGTACCGAGTGGGCTAACGCCGCCCAGCACCGATCCGGTTGCGCGCTGTACCGCCTCGGCGGTCGCCAGCGTCGCGCGCTTCGCGCCGAGTGCAGCGGCCACGGCGCGTTCGGACAACGTGCAGTCGCTTGGCAGCACCGCGAGCGCCAACTCACCCGACGACGCGGTGCCTCCATCCAGCGCAACGACGAGCGTCTTGAAAAGCTGGGATGGCTCGATCCCGAGTGCCGCCGCAGCGGCGGCGCCATACGCCAGCCGCG
The DNA here is from genome assembly GCA_038914275.1 of Candidatus Limnocylindrus sp. Taxonomy (GTDB): domain Bacteria; phylum Chloroflexota; class Limnocylindria; order Limnocylindrales; family Limnocylindraceae; genus Limnocylindrus. The sequence goes on along the minus strand of JBCLDV010000002.1, from coordinate 68,917 downwards.
CGCCACGATGTGCCGCGGGTCCAGCAAGAGGCTCGAGTTCGTACTCATGCACCTGGTGCGCAGCGCCGCACTCGCGCAGTAGCGCAAGGGCGGGAGTTGCGGCGGCGCGGGCGTCGGCCATCTGCTCCGCGCCTAGAGCCGCTCCACTACCCAGTCAATGCATGCGATGAGGGCGCTCACGTCATCTGGCTCAACGGATGGGAAGGTGCCCACGCGCAGGCCGTTGCGCTTCAGCGCGCGATACGGATCAAGGTCAACGATGCCATTTGCACGCAGCACATCGCGCAGCAGCGCGGCGTCGATCTTTGCGTCTAGATCCACCGTCACCACCGACTTGGATCTGATCGTTGGGTCCTCAACAAATGGCGATGCCCACGGACGCGACTCCGCCCAGGCGTAGAGGCGGCCAGATGACTCGGCGATGCGCGCGGCAGACCAGCTCATGCCGCCCGAAGCGTTCAGCCAATCAACCTGCTCCGCCGCCAGGAGCAGCGTGGCGATCGCGGGCGTGTTGAGCGTCTGGTCCTTGCGGCTCTCAGCGATCGCCTTCTGCAGCGAAAGGACGCCAGGGATGAATCGGTCAGAACGCTCGATGCGCTCCGCGCGTTCGATTGCGGCGGGCGAGAGCGCGGCGATCCAAAGTCCGCCATCCGCGCCGAGCCCCTTCTGCGGCGAGAAGTAGTACGCGTCGGCCTCCAGCGGATCCCACGGGATGCAGCCGGCGGCGGATGTGGCGTCCACCAGCGTCAAGCCCGGCGCAGCCGAACCTGATGCGCCACGCGGTCGACGCACCGGAGCCGCCACGCCCGTGCTCGTCTCGTTCTGCACGAGCGCCCATGTGTCTACTGAATCAGCCTCTGTACCTCGCGCCGCAGCCTCGAGTTCGGCGCGGCCCCCCGGCGCCACCTCCACAAGGAGCGGCGCCACCAGGTGTGGCGCGCGCGCCGCCCGTGCAAACTTTGATGAGAACTCGCCAAACACGGCATGCGCCGAACGGCGCTCAATCAGCGAGTACGCCGCAAGGTCCCAGAAGAGTGAGGAGCCGCCCACGCCAAGCGCAACTTCGTAACCGTCCGGCAGGGAGAAGAGCGACGCCACGCCACTGCGCAACCGCCCCACGAGCGCGCGCACCGGCGCCTGGCGGTGACTCGTCCCAAGGAGCCCGCGGCCGGCGCGCGAAGCGAGCACCTCCACCTGTGCATCACGAACGCGCGACGGCCCAGAGCCGAACCGCCCGTCTTGCGGGAGCAGGTCACGTGGGATGCGCAGTGTGCGCGGATCGGCTGTCAACGCTACCTCACCGACACTACTGAACCAGCGCTACCGAACAGCGGCGCTGGAGGCGGTGAAGTACGTAACGCTGCCGTACGTGTTCGTTGCCGTAACTTGCATCACCAGGAGCCGCCCTCGCTGAGTTGCATCAGGCGTGTAGCGGCTGGTTGATGCCAGCACAGTCTCACTGCACTTCACCCTGTCGAGTTCCGTGGAGGCGCTCGTGGCCTCGCTGCACGAGTACCAGGCGTATGCGTACGTAATGCTTGCCGTGCCAGTAAAGCTTCCTTTCCTTACGCTGACCGATCTGCCCACACTCGGGGTGCCCGAAATGCTCGGCGCGGACTTCATGATCGGCGCGCTCACAACGGGCAGCGAGGTGGCGCTGAATCGTGTTACTCCACGAGGCTCCGCAACATTGGTTGCGGTGGTTGCAATCCGCAGCCGCTTGCCAAGATTGGAACCGGTTGGGTTGTAGGTCACAGCAGTGGCACCGTTGATGAGCTTGCACCCGGACGGCACCCTCGTTGACGTCACGGCACTCCCCGCGCTCGAGCACTGGTACCAGCGGTAGCTGAGCGAAGGAGCTGGATCGCCAGACCAGGTGCCGAGCTCCACGCTCACCTCCGTACCCACAAGGGGACTCAGCGAAGGGGCCGCAAACGCCACATCTGTCAGTACGGCGGGCGTGGCGCGAACCAGAACCGTAACGGACTTGCCAACGGGGTCCGCAGCAAGGTAGGACGCGTCGCCAGCCTGCACCGCCGTGATCTCGCACGTGCCGACCGAAACGAGTGATATCAGCGTCCCATTAGTGGTGCAGACAGGGGGTGTGCTTGTTTCATAGGAGACGGGAAGGCCAGATGTGGCGGTGGCTCCAGGGTTGAATGCAGACTCACCGAGGTAGCGGTCAACCTGATCAGGCAGCGTGATCGTCTGGCTCACAAGGTCCGGAGTTGCCGCAGCAAGGAGCGCCGCAGCGTTGATGATGCCCGCGCCACAGTTTCCAGCCGTTGAACACGGCGAGCTCCCAGTATCAACCGGGAACGGTGTGGAGGTTTCCGTGATGAGCGCCAGAATCTCTGACTCCGTCAGGCTTGGATACAGCGACAGCAAGAGTGAGAGCACCCCAGCAACGTGCGGGGCCGCCATTGAGGTTCCTTGATACGCAGCGTACGACTCCGTTGTTGGCGCTTGTGCTCCCGCATTGAGTGTGGAGTAGATCCCTGAGTCGCTGTTAAAGTTGCCCCCTGGAGCGGCAACCGTGACCGAGCTCCCGTAGTTGGAGTAGTAGGCACGCTTCCCGTTGCGTCCGGTCGCTCCAACCGCAATGACGCCGCTGCAGTTTGCTGGCGTGAAATCTGACACATTTTGGTTGCTATTCCCCGCCGCCACCACAACGAGCGCACCGAGCCCGCGCGCAGTATCAATTGCGCTCTGCAAATAGTCCGGACACGACCCTCCACCGCCAAGCGACAAGTTGATCACGCGTGCTGGCGTGGCGTTGCTAGGGACGCCAGAGACGGTGTCGCCAGCGGCCCACCTGATGGCGTCTGCAACATCAAAGAGGTAGCCGCCGCACTCGCCTAGAACGCGAATCGGCTGGATCTTGGAGACCCAGTTGAGTCCGGCAATCCCCTCGTTATTGTTCCCCGTAGCGCCGATCGTCCCAGCAACGTGCGTGCCGTGCCACGAGCTGCGGCCTCCTCCGCATCCGTCGCCCGGATCAGACGGGTCGCTGTCTCGGCGGTCGCCGTCGTTCGCCATATCCAAATCGTAGATAAAGTCGTAGCCGCTCACAAGGCGCCCAGAAAACTCACTGTGGGTTGTGATGCCCGTATCAATAACCGCGATGGTGATTGCCGCGCTCCCCACCGTGAGGTCCCACGCACCGGGTGCTTTGACGCTGTAATCGGCGGCACCGCGACCAGCATCACTCATGTCCCACTGCGACCCGTAGCTCGGATCGTTCGGGGTGATGGTCGCAGGGGAGATGCGTAGGTCTGGCTCTACGGCAAGGATTGACGGATCGCTGAATCGGCGCAGGTCAGACGGCACGGCGCGCCGACCAAGGTCCACAACCTCGCGTCGCCCGCTACGCAGCACGGAGTCCACTCCTGCGGGAAGTGAACTGCGCGGCCCGCTTGCGTAGGTGATCACGAGTCGATCGGTCCACCCGGCCGGTGAGACCTCGCGGGCGAACGCCCCCTCTGCAGGGATTAGCAGCGTGATCGCCAACAGGATCGGAGTGAGGCGGCGCAGCAGGGTGTAGGCAGACATTTGTAGACATTCTAGCCGAAGGGGGGTGACTGGCCGATGAGGGGCAGCCGGAGCGGGGTGGCTGGCCACACGGGTGGTGCCAACTGGTGCGCCCGGAGGGAATCGAACCCCCGACCCTCTGGTCCGAAGCCAGATGCTCTAATCCGCTGAGCTACGGGCGCATAGGGGCAATGCTAGTGGTGATCAGGAGACTTGGCACAGGGGCCCCGGCGGTCGCTCCATCGCGAGTTCGCCTAGGCTGCCGCCAACCGCGTCCCCGCAACGCGCCTACGAAGTGCCAACAAGGTGCAAACAAGTTGAAAATTAGGTGCAAACAAAGATTTTGCTACGCTTCTCTTGAGGCGCTTGCCCCATACGCCCCAATCGGAGGAGCCATGAGCAACATCATCAAGTCCACGGTCACCTGCGACCTTGAGGGGCGTATTGAGACCTTCAACGCGGGCGCGGAAACGATCTTCGGCTACCGCGCCGATGAGGTGATCGGCAAGATGCGCGTCTCGCGCTTCTCGCCTGGACTGACGGTGCTACAGAGCGTCCCCGGGTGGCTGGCCACGGCTTCGAGTGCTGGGCAATATGAAGGCGAGACGGTCTTCCTCCGCAAGGATGGGAGCCGCTTCCCCGCCCGCATCCGCATCACGCCGACCAAGCGCAACGGCGTGCAGATTGGTTTCTGCGGCGTCACCGAAGAGCTCCCGGCGAGCGAGCTCGCCCGAGTTGAGCCGAAGATCAAACCCTTCACCAAGATCTTCTCGGCGATGGTCATCACTCGCGCCCCATTCCTCTCCGCCTCGCTGATCCCCGTGCTCGTTGGCGCGGCGTATGCGGCGAGTCTCGGCGCGGTCAACTGGCTCGCCTTTGCGTTGGCGCTGATTGGCGCCGCCGCTGTGCACATTGCGGCGAACACGCTCAATGACCTTTACGATTGGCGCGCCGGCGTTGACCAGGCCAATAATGATTACTTCCTCCCCTTCTCCGGTGGCTCGCGCGCGATTGAACTTGGACTTATCAGCGAGCGCGGTCTGCTCCGCATTGCCATTGGCGCACTAGGAGTTGCAGCAGCCGCCGGACTTGGGATCGCCGCCCTCGGGGTGCCCGCCATTCTGCCGCTCGGAGTTGTTGGTGTGGTCATTGCGTGGGCCTATACCGCCCCACCGCTCCGCCTCATCGCCCGCCGCGGAGTTGGCGAGCTGCTGATCGGCGCCGCGTTCGGCCCGCTGATCACCTTCGGCACCGCGCTCGCCATGACCGGCAACGCATCACTGCAGGCGGCCCTCGTTGGCATCCCCGTTGGACTGCTGACCACCGCAATCCTGTGGATCAACGAGTTCCCCGATGCCGCCTCAGACCAGGCCACGGGGAAGCTCACCGCCGTCGTCACGCTCGGCACATCGGCCGCCCGCTACGGCTATGCGGCCCTGGTCGGTGGCGCATTCGCCATCACCGCAGGGCTGATCGCAGCGAGTGCAATTCCGGTCGCCGCTGCCGTCGTGCTGCTCACCGCACCGCTCGCGCTTGATGCCACCCGCCGACTCTTCCGCGACTACCAGAGCCGCGCGCTCATTGCGGGGAACAGCAAGACGATCATGCTGCAGGGTGCATTCGGTGCACTCTTCTGCGTTGGGATCATCTTCGGGTAATCGCCCCGCAGCGGCGAATCATCGAGCCGCAGGGAAATATCGCCCCGCAGTTCCGTTACGGATTCGGCTGGGCGACCCAGGTTTCGCCCGCTAGCGCGTGCAGTTCGCCGAGCGCAATGTCAAACCAGGCACCGTGAAGTGTGAGTGTGCCCGCACGCTCACGTGACGCAATCCAGGGGAAGGTGCGGAGGTTCGCCAGCGAGTGCACCACGCTGAGATGCTCGAGCGCGCGGAGTCGCGCTGCGGGGTCGGCGGCGAGTGCTGGATCTAGGCGTGCTTCGAGTTCGCGCAGGCCCGCCACCCAGGTGCCAATGAAGTCCGTAGCAGAGAGTGGCGCAGCGTCATCAATGGCGGCCGCCACCCCACCACAGCGGCCGTGGCCCATCACCACAATGGATGAGACCTCCAGCGCAATGACGGCGAACTCCAACGCAGCACTGGCGCCGTGGCTCTTGGAGTCCGGAGCATATGCGGGGACGAGTGCGGCAACGTTCCGCACCACGAACAGCTCACCAGGTCCCGCATCAAACACCGTCTCGGGCGCCGAACGTGAATCGGAGCAGGCAATGATCATCGTGTGCGGCCGCTGCCCCTCGCGGCCGAGCAGTTCGTACCGCTCGCGCTCTGCCGCATAGCGATCCATCCGGAACCGCCTGAAGCCTGCGGCGAGTTCGCTCGGGAGCGCGGCGAGTTCGCTCGGGAGCGGGTCGGTGTGCATCGCACGATTCTAGCCGAGGCACTGACAGATCTAGTACTGCGCAGATCTGGCTGCGGCACAACCCACTCAGGGGAGGCGGCGAGGAGGAGTGTTTAGGCGATGGGGCGAGGAAGAGTGTTTAGGGGATGGTTGTACACTGGGTCGGTGAGCCACCGGATCGAGTTCCTCTACTTTGATGGCTGCCCCAACCACGTCACGGCGCGCGCACTGCTGGACGAGGTGATCGCCGCGGTCGCTCCAGGGACGCCCGTGGAGGTCGTCGACGCGAGCGATCCAGCGGTGGCCGCCGCCCACCGGTTCCCGGGCTCGCCAACGATCCGGGTGGATGGCGTTGATGTGATGCCGGGGTTCCAAGATCCCGGCGACTACACGCCCCGCTGCCGGGTCTTCCCCACGCCGAATGGACTCCGCGGCGTGCAGCCCCGCGAGTGGCTGGAGCGAGCCCTGGCGTAGAGGGGGCGCAGGGAGCGTGTTGGTCAACGTAATCGTACGCTCTGCGAACACCCCAAAACTAGTTCAAACTCTCGAAGCCTGCGTTCGCACCTAGTCGTCTGACTACAGATGATACCGAGTTGGCGCCGTTGCTTCAAAGCGTTTGTGGTTCCGCGGCCTTGAGGGCTGTTACCACCTTTTCGGTACGTTCATACTGGAATTGTGGTAACTCACGCGTGATCAGTCGATTTCAGATTGTCCGAGTGGCGGCAACTAGAACTTGCCTCTCTTAACCTGTGTCATTTGGTGACTTCGAGCAGTCCGTACTCCTTGAGCTTCCGATTCAACTCGCGAAGCACCTGTTCGAGATGAGGGAGCTCCTTGACCTGATGGCGCAGGCGAGTCTCCCACATCCTCGCGAGGGTCGGTCCCTTCTTCTCCAATACGCCATGCAACCGCGAGGGATCGACCCCTTTTGAATCGGCCTTCTTAACATAGGCCGCAGAGATCAAATGAAAATCGATGTCATTTCGGTTGAGTAGAAAGTGAAGGTCGTAGACGTCGCGCGGTTCGTTCCTGCCGATGATGGCACAGAGCTTCTCAACGATGACCTCCTCAAGCGAGTAAGACTGAATGCTTCTCTCAACCCGATCGCTGTAAGCAGAGAGGATCGGTCTTTTGTCGACGAGGAAGACCAGCTTCTCGGACAGAGTGAAGTCGATCTTGACGTCACGCGTACCGAGACGAGCCTGGAGCGGACCAACAAAGCTGACGTAGGCGGTTAGGCTTTGCGCTCTGCGTTCGATCCGGTTCTCGGGCAGGTCGAACTGGAAACCTTGCTCCTTGGCGAGACGATCGAGCGCTCCCCGAAGTCCAGCAAGAAGTCCGTCTGGTGCGATCTGACCAATAACCGTGAAGTCCAGATCTTCGGAGTAGCGGTAGTCCGGAAAGTAGATCTTCTTGAGGGCGGTTCCGCCCTTGAAGGCCAGGTGTTCTGAAAGAGCGGAATCGGCCAGCGCCAAAAGCAACCAAGTCAGAACGTAGTCCTTCTCAATGACGCGGTCGCTCATCTGCTCTCGGAAGGCAATTTGTGAGATCTCTCGTTGGGTGATCATGAATACCTCTGATTAGGTTGTTGTTGCCGCTCTGAGCTCGTCTGGGTCGATGTTGACTCTGACCTTCCACTTACCTTGGTAGCGGCCCTCGGCCGGCAACGTCGGATCCATGAGGACATAGCTCGCCGTTACGAGGCCCTTCAGCTGCTCTCGGATCAGGGTTGTGCCGAGATCGAAAGCGTCAAGCAGGAAGCCGAGTCGCTTGGCGACGCTCTTTCGGCCAAGACGGGTCACGTAATCCCCGAGCTTTGCAAAATCGATCTCATTGCGCTTGGACCAAAGACCGCGGGCGACTTCAATGATTCCGCCTGAGAGATCGGGCCGGTCCAGACAATCAACGATGGTGCGCTCAAGATCGCTCGCCTTGACCTGCTGGCCGGGCGTTACCCAGACGCCCTCGATGCCCCAGAGATCATCAGAACGCGTGGAGATGAAGCGATAGGTTGCACCAGCGATCTCCTTTGGAATCCGTCTGACTGGCGTGCTGATGTAGACGGACAATACGGGCTGAGTCGTCATCTCGTGAATCTCAAGAGCGCTGAAGTACGAGAGATAGTAGACCGCCGGCTCAATCAGAAACTTAGCCACGACGAACCAGTTCTCTGAGTACTCGGCTCCCTCGCCCGCCGATAGCGGCAGGATCAGGTAGGCGCCGCGGTTGAGCCGCAGCAGCCACCTCTTCTTGATGAGCTTGGCGATAAGCAGATCGACGGCTGCGGCCGACGTCCCGCTGACCCGTCTGGCATCATCGGTCGTGAAGATCGTCTTGTCCTGAGACGCCAAGTCGGCCAGGAACTTTGCCTCTGTCTGCCCTAGGGTCTTTGAGAGTGTCATCATGTAGTCATCATCTTTCGTGTACATAGTCTATCCTGACAAGATAGATTGTATACACGTAACATCATTAGGTCAAGGGTTTCAGCGCCTTCTGGCTACTTCCTTGACCCTCACCAGGTCCTCGTGGCCAAGGCCTTCGCGCCTGTCCAACACAACGTGGTCGTCGTGCACGGTCTGGCTCCCCCACTCGAACGACAGCCGATGCGCCGCCCGCAGCCTTGGCTGTCACGGAGGAGGGCTCGGCGTGCCGTGTATTGTGGCGTGGCGGTGTGGTGGCCCCGGCAGGCTGACGGCGGCGGCGTGCTCCGGGCGATTCGGGGCAATCGATGACGGATTGAGGCATCGGTCGGGATCGGAGGGCTCATGGGCGATTCGAATCGGGTCAGGCTGGCGGCAAGGGCGGCCTACGTCGTCGCCGGAGCTGGACTCTTGGGTCTTGTCACGGCCGCGCTCTCTGTCACCGTTGGGCAACACTTCGGCACGCTCAACGATGCGGCCCTCCTGATCATGACCCTGGCTGTCGCGCCGATCATGCTCGGCCTCTACGAGCTCGGCAGACGGATGCCGATCAGTCTGGCTCGGCTGTCGCTCAGCGCCGGCATCGCAGCCGTCTCCATCTGGTCGATCGTCCAGCTCGCACTGATCGTCGGTCTGGTCAGTTCCTATTACCTGGATGAGGCGGCGTTCGCGATTCAGTCGGTCGCCGCTGTGATCATTGGCGCCTGGCTCGCCGGGGTGAACCTGCTGGCCGGACCGTGGCTACGTCCGGTCCTACGCGGGCTCGGGGTGCTGTCGGGGATCGGTCTTCTCGGAGTCGGTGTCGGGTCGCTGCTGGGCGGGACCGATCACCCCCTGACGCACCTCGGCGGGGTCGGGTATCAGCTGATCTTGCCGATCTGGGCGGCGCTTCTTGGGCGCTCTCTCTTGACGGAGGGTCTGGCCTCGGGGCGGGGTGCTCAGGAGGTGGTCGTGATGACGGTCAAGTCATGGCGGGGCGTCGTCGGCGGCGCGTTCATCGCGCTCGTCGTGCCGATTTCGTATTTGGTCGCCGCCGTGCTGATGCAGAACGGGATCGCGCTTGTCGTCCCAACGAGCTCGACCTCAGAGACATTCACCGGGATCGCGCTTTCCGAGATTTTCCTCGGGCCCATCGGCATCCTGATTGTTGGCTGGTCAGCTGGGATTCGCGGCGCGATCGCCTGGCTCGCACTGATCATCACTGCCGTACCGGTGCTCGCGTTCGTCTGGTTCTTGTGCGTGGCGACTCTTAGCGGCGCCCTGGGCAGCCCGTTCTGAACTCGCCTTATCACCTCAACTCGTCGCGCTGAAGGAGGAATCGTCTTGCGTACCCATCCCGTCGTCCAGGTTGCGATCGTGCTTGGCCTGCTCATCCTCGCGGTCGCCGTTGCGTACGGAGTGGCGATGCTCGCAGCTATCCTCGCCAACCGCGTGCTCACCGCCACAATCGGCGAGGAGGGAATCGTCGCGATCGACGACACGCTGCTATGGCGCGTGATGATGGGTGCGATCTACCTCGTCGGCATCATCGCCGGCATCGTGATGTTCGTATTTGGCTTCCGTCGCATCTTCGCCCGAAGACGCGCCTGAGCGGAGGCACTTAGGGCCCGTGACCGACTCCGAGCCGACTACACGTTCACGCTGACCGCCCACGCGAAGGCGCGGGGCTTGGATGCGGCCTTCGGGGGGACGGCGTCGTCCGCGTGCAAGATGGTCAGTCTGGTCGCGGCGAGTGCGCAGGGAGATACCGCGGCGAGAGTGCTGGTCGCGGCGAGAGTGTTGGTCGGGGCGAGAGGATTTGAACCTCCGACCTCGTCGTCCCGAACGACGCGCGCTACCAAGCTGCGCTACGCCCCGACCGATCCCGCCTTTCGGCGGAGACGAAGGATAGCGCATCTCTTCAGGCGGGATCCTAAAGTGGAGCCTAGAGGCCGAACACCAGCGACAGCGCGCTGCTCTGATGCACCAGTTCATTTCCTGCCCACACGACGCGAATCTGGGAATAGTCGCCGCGCGGAATTGAGGAGCTCTGCTCTCGGGCGGAAAGGGTGATGTACTTCACCGCCAGCCAGGTGCGCCCGGAGCGCGCCTGGATCTGAAGGACTTCGCCGATGAGATTGGCAGACCCCCGCACCGTGAACTGGATACGCGGTCCGCTGAAGCTTCTCACCTCAATCCCAAGTGATGCCGTTGACTTTCTCATCAGCACATGCGGCTCAATTGAGGTTGTACGGTTCCCTGCCTGATCACGCACTCCCGCTAGCGTCACCACGAGCAACGTGCCGATCGGGATCGGCTGATTGGGAACCCAACGAAGGGAGGTCCGATCAAGGGAGAGGGTTGAAACGCCAGAGAACGGGGTGCCGTCTTGCCCAACGGCAACAACGGCATCACGCAGCGCGGTGGTAGTGCGAACGGGCTCACTAAAGCGCCAACTGATGGTTCCTCGTGGCTGCAGCAAGACGCCAGCGGTCGGTCGGCCGAGCGTAACGAGCGGCACCGTATTGTCTATCGCCACGCCGCCCACCGTGATCCGCTGCTGTAGGCCAATGTGGTTACGCACCAGCAGATCAATCTCATGGAGCCCTTCCTCAAGGGCGAGTGCCTGGCAGTAGCGCCTGTGGCCCTGATACGGCTGCCACTCCAGTTCATCTGCACGCCCCGATCTGGTAATTGCAACGGATTGCACGCCAGAGATCCGATCGAATGCAGCCACCTCAACGCACACCCGTGCAGCACGTGCAACCGGCGGGAGGGATGCAACCGTAATCACCGGGGGGGAGCGATCTACAACCTGTGAAACGGTCAACTGAAAGGCGTAGGCTCGATCACTGTTTCTCCCGTTCACATTGATGTAGATCGTGGTGGCTCGGAAGAATTGTACGGAGACTGTTTGGTTGGCACCCGCAGCCGCTGACGTAGCAATTGGGTCGTCAATGAGGATAGAGGTGGCCTCCCGCCCAAAAACGTACAGGCCAAGTTCCGCGCCCGCTTCGCCTCGAAGCGTTGCCAGCAAGACCGTTCCGCTCTCCACGCTCAGTGAGTAGACCTCGTCGTAGATACTTCCGCCAACGAAACCAGACACGCTCGTAGAGGTCAGTGGCACCCCTGGGATCTCTGATGACTCAGCTGCGCGGACGGGGAAGCCCACCGGCGCACAGAGCAGGAAGACGAGCAGCGTGGCCAGGACGGTTGGCAATCGAACGCTCATCTGACCAGTATAGGGCTCTGATCCCGCGTACCTCCCGCACGCCTCTCTCGCCTCCCTAGGGAATAGCAGAGGCCCCAGGGTTTCCCCTGGGGCCTCTGTAGATCGACTAGTTCGTGCTCTAGCTGATCATTCGCTCCTTAGCGGAAGCGAGCCTTTACTGGCCCGAGCACATCGCTGGTGCCATCTACGCACGCATAGGCGGTCACGAAGATCACCGTATTGCGTCTCGCAAGCGTGAACGTTGCCACGCCGTCGAAGTTTGCGCGTCGAACCACTGGCATCGAGCCATTAATGTACGTGCCCTTCGTGCCGTTCTTGTTAACCCATTCAAATTCCACAAGGGCATTGCTGCAATCAAGACCCCAATCGGCAGTCCACGTTGCAACCGTCTTCGCACCATTGCGAACACGGGTCAGCGTGAATTCACTGTCAATTGAGCTCACCTGATAGAACAGGTTGACAACGACCTCGCTGGGAAGTTCAGGGTCAAGCGTTACCACGATCTTGAACTTCGCTGCAACCTCCATGTTTGGTGCGTAACCACCAATGAGCTGCCTGCCGCCAGCACCAATTGCGCCGATTTCGGCACCGCGGATGCCGTATTGGATGTCTAGGCCGTCGTTTCCATCAATATCGCCATCGAACGCGGTGCCCGTCGAACCGTCGACACCCATGAAGGCGCCATCCCCGTCCTTGAGCACAACATAGATGTCAATCTGCTCGGTCGCGTCAGCCGCACCCTGTGCGCTGTCAGCCCAGTCAGCCGCACCCAAAAGGAGCGGGCTGCTGTACTCCTGGCTCACACTAGCAATGACATATTCGTCAGATGCGCCGGTGCACACAATGGATACCGAATTCGAGGTCACTCGATCACCCTCGAAATTGTACGTCTCGAGCGCACCCAAAAGCGTGTCGCCAGCATCGGCATTGTTTTCATCACAGGCATCACCGGTGAGCCGAACGCCTCTGCCATTCGTACCCGGGTTAATGCCTCCATCCCACCAAGTACTACTGAAGAGGTCCGCGTGGATGCCTCGCTCAGAAGGCTGCAGGTGGGTGTCTCCAAACAACTCCTGATTTTCAGTGTCATTCGTAAAGCCATCCTGTGTTCCCATAATTGCCTGGCCGGCCGCATCTTTTACAATGACCTTGAAGAACTGACCGTATCCGTCGTTATCGTCTGCAACACGGTTGTATCCGTTCTTAACGGAGAGCACCATGGAATCGACATCGCCGATTACCTGGACCGTACCGCTCCAGATCGTTACACCGTCAGCCTTAATTGTAAGGCCTGAAGTGCCGAGCGTGGTCTTTGATACTGCCCTAATGCACAGAAAGTACACGTTACCGTAGGGCGAACTCGCATCAAGAACCGAGTCCCCCGTGGACTTGAATTCCGCTCGCAAGTTGCTGTTAGAGCAGTTCTTTAGTCCACCACCGTTCACAACGTAGGCAAATGCTACCTTGATCTTGCCGCCGGTCACCGTTGCAGAAAGATCTGCCGAAGTGATGCCAGCGCCGTGATCGTCAACAAGAACGAAACCGATGGAGTAGTCGTTGCCGTACGTCAGACCAGTTGGACCGGTCCGCTTGAGGCCGGATCCGTCGCCGGTGCCGCCGCGCCAGCCAGGACCCTTGGCTCCGTAATCTACATACGAGCTGATCTGCAGTCTCTCTGGCAGAGGCTGATCAGGCTGGTAACTGTCGCCATAATCGTACAATGAGCCGTCCGCATAGTTGCTGCTTACGCCAATTCCCTGGCCGCCAGCCCCTTCTACGGGGTTGGCTACGAGAGCGAAACTCTCGTATGTGTCAATCTCGTGTGATGCCAACGCCGACGGCACGAACGCAGAGCCAAAGAGCCCTGCGAGCAAGCCCGCCGTCGCGACCGCAGTCACGAACTTCTTCTTAATCGACATTTTGTGTCCTTTCTTCTACAGAACCCAAGGGAAATGCCCTAGGTTCAATTACCGCGCCATTTCGCACGACCCGTCTGGCAACGGCACGACAGCCGCCAGTCAGGTGTCAATTCTACCTACGGGCTCGTGCTCTCCGTAGGCGCCGTCGATTCACCCTCCGACGGATCAGGGCTGACCGGCTCCGGCGTGCGCCGTGGCAGCTCCGGGGTCGGTGTTGGCGTGGCCTCAGGCGCGGTGCTCTCTGCAGGAGCCTCCGTAGCTGGGGCGGTGGTCTCTGGAGCTTGGGTTGCGGGCGCCTGCGTAGCAGGGGCCTGCGTAGCTGGTGTTGAGGTGGCCGGCGCCACGCTCTGGGCGGGAGCCGTGATCTCAGGGGGTGGGGTGCGGCTGCCAGCGGTCAGCGCGGCGGCGACCACCAGGGCGCCACCGGCGGCGGCAAGAGAGGCGAGCACCACGCCGAAGGCGGTGGCAAAGGCTGTCACGGGGCGCATGACGCGGGCGAAGAGGCCCCTGCGTCGACCCTTCTGGGCCTCGGCAAGGACGAGCGGCAGCAGGCGTGCCGTAAGGTCAGCCGACGCCACAGGGGCGGTGCTGACGGCGAGGGCCGAGAGCGCGGAGACGATCCCACGAAGGGTCTTCGCCTCAGTTGCGCATGGGGAGCAGGTGCTCAGGTGTGCCTGAACAGCAAGAGAGAGCTCCGACCCTTCAAGAAGGGCGAGCTCCAGGTGCTCCAAGGTACCGCTGCAGACGGTCATACTTATCTAAGGCGCCGAGACCCCTGAAATGATTCACTCGGCTCCTTTTTGGTGGTCGGGGAGGAGCTTCTCCCCAGGGGCTGCTACTCGAGGGCCCCTACTCAAGGTCTCCCACGCTCTCCCTGAGCGCCCGCAGCCCTCGCAGCAGGTGGGTGCGCACGGTCCGTTCGGGGATCCCCAGGCCTTCGGCGATCTCCTTTGGGCTCAAGCCCTCCTCGAATCTAAGCGAGACCGCCGTACGATACTTCTCTGGGAGGGCGGCCACCGCGGCGGCGAGCCTAACTTCTAGATCGGTCCGGATCACCACGTCGGCGGGGTCGCTGCTGGGGGTTGGATCCCGCAGTTCGCGCTGGTTACCATCCGGCAGCGGGACGTCCAGGGAGTCGGAACGGCTGGCGGCACGATTAGAACGCTGGTCCACCTTCTGTGCGGTGCGGACGGTGATGGTGACCAGCCACGCCTCTAGCGGGGCGGTGGGCTTCCACTTGCGAAGGTCCCGCACCACCTGCAGCCACGCCTCCTGCACGGCGTCTTTCGCATCCTGCGGGTGCCGCCGGCAGATGCGCGCGCTGATGCGGTAGAGGCGCGGCGTGTAGCGCTCCACCAGGAGCGCGTAGGCGCTCTCCCGCCCCTCAAGGCAGGCGGCAACGAGCTCTTGGTCGGTCAGGGTCGGCATCCCGAGCAGGATAGATGACGCACCACCCAGCGGCGCAAGGGGATTCGCCAGGGGCGGGCAAAACGGTGCCGGCAGGCGGACCGCCTGCTCTGGCTACGGATCCTGAGGATCCTGGAGATCGACGAGGACTTCCTGTGTCGGGTCCGCGAAGCCTGAAAACCTGCCGCGGCGATGTGCCCGGCGACACTATTCCTCCGGGCCGAGGACCTCCCACGCCTGGCATCTCCACTTGATCGTTCCAGAGAGGGCAGCGTCCCATGCGATCTTCGGTCCGGTTGACGTGTCCGGGCCAGTTTGTAGCAGGAGGTTCTCGAAGCGGATCCGGCCGGTAGAGCCGTCGGACGTGCGTTCCACGATCTCAGCCCAACCAATCCAGAACGGCTGGAATGAACCTTCGGGGAGATCCTCGCCGCCGACGATGAGCTCTACGTGGGCCATACCCGGGTTGTCCTGGTCGAGGGTGACCCACCCTCGAACGGTCCCGGGTCCGAGCTCACCCAGATCGAGACCCATGATCCATGCGACCACTCGGCTATCAGGCATTGAACGGCACTCGGCGGGGCCTCTCTCGAGCGGTACGAACGGGATCGATGTGGCGTCGAGCTCGGCGGTGGTCCATGCGTATGCCATGAGCTCGATCGGCGGTGTGTAGAGGCTTGCGGCGATCCGGGCCGTCGCCACGCCGCCTATGGCACCGATGGCGAGGAATCCGGCGGCAACAAACACCGTCTTGATTGCTCCGCTCGCGTGGCCGTGGCGGAACCCGATCGCCACGAGCCCGATGCTCATGAGCCCGATGACGACGCCGCCCACGAGATAAACAATCAAACCGAACAGGAGCGCGGTGAACCCGCCCCCGTGTCGGGGGCTCAGAGCGTCGCCCGCCACAAACCCAAGCCCGACGCCAACCACGCCGCATCCAATCGCAACTCCAACCCCCGCGATCTGCCCCGCCCTACTGAGTCGCGAGGCGGGCGCGCGATCGACCACGGTTGCCGGCCGATCGCCGCGACGACCGATGCTCGCGAGCAGGCGTCCGAGAACGACCACGATTGCGATCGCAAGCGCCAATCCACCGATGGCGCCCCCGATCGCGACCAGGTCCACCGCTCCGCCACCCTCGCCAACGTAGAGGGTTGACGGAACTGCCTTCGCTGCGCCTGGTAGCGCCGCCCCAATAAGGACCAGTAGCAGGCTCGTCAATGCAATCTGACGCTTCAACATGCTGAGTACTGCCAATCAATCAGCCGATTTAGCCGATTCAACGCCTAATCCAGCAGAGCCTACCTCACCCTAAGGTGCGAATATAAGGGCGGCGCAGCGGCCACGGCAGGCTTGAACTAGAGGCGCCGCACCCTGGTGATTGCGGTGAGGCGCGCCGCGTCATACTGGCCGGCGGCGGCGGCGCGGATGCGAAGCACGCACTCGCCTCGACCGAGCGGCGTGACCAAGCCCTTCGCCCCTACCTTGCAGATCTCCGGGGTGCGGCTGCGGTAGGTGAGCACTCCGCCACTATCAACTGCGGCGTGGAGCCTGACTTGCTGGCCCAAGCGCATCGAAATTGGAAGTTGATGCGTGATCGTTGCGGCAAGGCCGGTCACGCTAATGCTCTGCTGAACGTCAATTGGCTTCACGGTGGCGGTGCCGGGGCGGCGAAGTGAGAGCGTGCAGACGCCACGGGTGAGTCCGGTCAGGACTCCACCGCTGAATTCGCATATCTCCGGCGTCTGTGTGGTCACATCCTCAGCGGCCATGCCGTCAACGAGAATCTCTCCCGCAACGCTCGCTCCAACGATCAAGCCCGCCGGGAGTGTCTGTTCAATGCTGGGCGCGGCGCGCGCTTCGAGTGCCGCCAAGAAGATCCCCGCATCCAGTACGCCAATACCGCAGCCACCGGCGCTGCAGTACGGGTTCTGCGGGTTCCGACTTGAATCGGCGAACGGGGCAAGGTTTGCGAAGAGCACCTCTAAGAGCGCCTCGCTCGGCGTCTGTGGGTCGTACCCGCGAGCAATGGCCAAGACGCCAGCCAAGTGTGGGGCGGCCATGCTCGTGCCGTATAGCGCCGCGTACCCGGATCCAATGGGGCCGCGTCGACCGCGATCCACGCTGCTGATGATCGGCGCGTTCACATCGCCGCCCGGCGCAGATAGATCCACGTACGCGCCGGTGTTTGAATACCAGGCATACGTGCCACTCCGCATCACGGCACCAACCGTGACCGTGCCGAAGCAGTTGGCGGGCGCGTACAGTGAAGCGTCCACTGCCTCGTTGCCTACCGCAACAACGATCATCGCCCCAGTGGCGATCACCTCCTCTACGGCACGCTGCAACGATGCGCTGCAGCTCTGCTCTCCACCGAGTGAGATATTGATGACGTCCGCTGGGTTGCCGTTGTCTGGCACACCAGAGACGCTCAGCCCCGCCGCCCATCGCAACCCGTCGGTCAGGTCCCTTGAGCTCCCGCCACACTTGCCCACCACGCGCACGGGAAGCAGTAGCGCGAGTGGGGCAACGCCGGCAATCCCCTTGCCGTTGTTCGCGGCGGCGAGCGCAATGCCGGCCACATGGGTTCCATGCCAGACCGAGTCGGAGACTTTGCACTTCTCCCCAAAGTCGCCACTCGCCACCTCTTCACGCGTGACCCAGTCGCCCGGATCCGTTGGGTTGCTGTCACGGCCGCCTCCGTCGTTCGCCACGGCGGGGTTAGAGACAAAGTCGTACCCAGGCAGCATGCGGCCCGCGAACTCAGGATGCGCGATCACCCCCGAATCCAGCACGGCAATCACGACCCCTTCGCCCCTCCCGTAGCGCCAGCCCTCCAGAAGGTTGATGGCGACCCCCGGCGAATCGGCAAGCGCCCACTGCTCCGCCCAGAGCGGATCGTTCGGGACCTCTGGCAACTCCTCTACTGCGGCAACGTTGTATGGGGCGGCAAGGGCGGCGAGCAGGACCCCCGCAAGGAGGGAGACGAGCGCTCGGGCTCGCACGGTTCTCACGCGGCTCGTAGCGCGTTCATGAGGCTCGAGGCGCTGTCATGAAGCTCGCCGCGCTGTCATGAGGCGAGGAGGCACACGGCTGCGGAGATCCATTGGGGTGTCAGATGGCGCATCTCTGCAGAGTAGCGACACTTCGCCTGAAGAGCGCTCACGCTCCCACAACTGAGGCAGAGAGAAACGTTCGGGCTCGCAGCGCCCTCACGCAGCGAGTAGCGCCCTCATGTGGCGAACGAGTTCATGTTGCGAGAGGGCACACGGCTGCGGAGATCCATTGGATCTCAAGGCGAGGCGCGCCTGCAGAATCACTACCGAGTTAACTACGGCGCTAATCGTCGAAGTGCACACCGAGGTTTGCGGTGCGGCGGTTGCTGGTGGCGACGTTGCGGGTGAAGCTGTTGTTCTGCAGGGCAGCCGTGTAGCGGCGCAGGATCAAGCGCTCGTTGCCAAGCTGTGACTCCACTACGATCGCGCCGCCGATCGGGGCGCGGTTTGCGGTGAACCTGTTGCCGGTGATGTTGCGCGGCACCACGCGACCAGAGTTATCGAGCGCAAGGTGCAGAGCGCCACCGTCGACCGTTGCCGTATTCGACGTGAAGGTGTTCCGGGAGATGTCCCATAGATGCGCCCCAGGGGCAACCGGATCCCCGCCGCCGTCATTGATTGAGACTGCGCCGCCCTGATCGGCGCGATTCGCGGTAAAGGTGTTCCTCGTGATGGTGGTGTTCTGATCAGCGTAGGAGAGACGGACCGCGCCGCCCTGGCCTTCAACCGTGTCAAGCCCCGCTACGTTGTTCGTGAACCGGTTGCCCGTGATCGTAGTACTGGAGCCAGGCCCACCACCTCGAAAGATCGCACCACCAGAATCTGTCGCGCCGTTGTTGATGAACTCTGAGTTGCGCACACGGAGTGAAGCGGGTGCGTCGTCGTTCTCAACCACAAATACTGCGCCGCCGGAGCCGTCAAGCGCGCAGTTGCCACTAAAGCGTGAGCCCTGAATGTCAAGGCTTCCACCATCCTGGTAAGCAATGTTGAGGATTGCGCCGCCCTCCCAGACCGCAGCATTGCCATCGTCTTGCAGCGGTCCATCGAAGTTTGCGCAGCTGTCAGGCGAGCTATCATCACCAAAGTCAGAGCCCTCCACCAACAGGTCCGCTCCAAGTGATCCGATTGCACCTCCACGGAAGGCAAAGTTCCCCGTGAAGGTGCTATCCACAACGCGCACGCTGACTGGGTCGATCACGTAGTCCTCATTAAAAAAGGCGTCAGGAGAACCGACCGAGATCGCACCGCCGACAAAAGCAACATTCTCAGTCCACGTCGTGCCCTCAAGGTAGAGCTCGCCGCTGATGATCACGAGCGCGCCACCGAATGTCGGAAATATTTCTAAGAGCCCAAGGTCCCCGTTCCGATAAAAGGCGGAGTCATAGATAGAGACACTCCCGTCATCCATGAAGATCGCGCCGCCCCAAAGCGCAACGCTCCCCTCAAAAGTCGAATCACGCACCGTGAGGCTTCCGTTGTCAAGATAGATCGCGCCACCCACCTCTGACCATCCGTTGATGAAATTAATGCCCTCAATGAAGACGTCAGTATTGGCGAACGAGAGGAGTTGATAATTGCCACCGCCATCGAGCGTGACCTCACCGGGCGTCTCGGCCTCAATCTGCACGGTGCCGTGGAACTCATCGCCACTATGCCCAGCCATGCTGCCCTCATATTCGTACTCGCCGTTGCAGATGATGATCACGTCCAGATCGTCGTCGACTTCGGCTAGTGCGGCGTCGAGCGCGGAGTTGATGTCAATTTCATCGGTCTCATCGGTGCTGAAGTCGGGATCATCGCAGGAACTCGCTTCCGTATCATCGTCGTTCCATCCAACGTAGATGTTGTTGCCAGCGGCGAGAACGGGGCCTGGGGTGCCAAAGAAGAGTCCACCGACCAGTGCCGACGCGGCAAGCGCAGCGATTAACTTTCGCATGTTCCACCCCCCATCATTCGTCCCACAATTCATTCTGGGCCAGGCGGCCCGTTCACAGGAACCGTATCAGGTGCAGCGGCGGGGGGGATGGTTTCACCTTGTTCGACTTCAGGCTGGTCCGCCGCCACGCTGGTCCGCCCTCGGGCTGAAGCGCCTCAGTTGCTGCGTGGTGGCCGCCGAGCAGTAAGGCCCTGACGAACTCCCCCCTTAGAGCCCGCCTTCGTCGCCGCCTCCGAGCCCCCCTGCAGCGCTTCACTCATGCCGTCCACACGACCCTTGGCGTAGGCGGCCTCGAGCAGCTTGGCGATGCCTGGTCCCGCGTGTTCACAGATGGGCGGCTTGCAGCCACAGTTCAACTCAAGCGTGAAGTTGAGCTTGGTCGCCTTCGTGGGCTTCGCTCCCGCCACTAGTACTGCCCCAGGTAGCGCTCCAGCTCCCAGCTAGAGACGTGCGTCCGGTAGGCGTCCCACTCGGCCTGCTTGGCGTCCAAGAAGTGCGTGAGCACGTGGTCGCCTAGGGCGCCCGTCACCACGGCGTCAGCCTTCATCTCGGCGATCGCCTCGTCCAGGCTCCCTGGGAGCTCGCGAATGCCGTGCTGCGCCACGCGCTGCGCGTCCATCTCATAGAGCGACTCCTCCACCGGATCCGGCAGCACCATCCCCTTCTCCACGCCGTCTAACCCCGCGGCGATCATCACCGCAAATGCCAAGTACGGGTTGGCGGATGGATCCGGGCAGCGCAACTCCATGCGCGTACTTTCTACCGAGCGTCCGGCAGAGATCATTGGCACGCGGATCAACGCCGAACGATTCCTGCGACCCCAGACCAGGTACGTTGGCGCTTCGTATCCTGGCACGAGCCGCTTGTACGAGTTCACCGTTGGCGCGAGCACCGCGATCATGGCGCGTGCGTGCGCAAGGGTCCCCGCCATGTACGACTTTGCGATCTCGCTGAGGCCGTACTTATCCTTGGCTTCGTAGAAGACGTTCTTCCCAGTCTTCAGGCTCGCAAGGCTCTGGTGCACGTGCATGCCAGAGCCGTTGATTCCATAAATCGGCTTCGGCATGAAGCTCGCATACAGGCCGTGCTGTTTTGCAATCTCCTTCAGCGCGTACTTGAAGGTTGTGGCACTGTCTGCAGTGCTCAACGCATCCGAATACTCAAAGTCAATCTCATGCTGGCCGGGTGCAACCTCATGGTGCGCCGTCTCGATCTTGATGCCGAGCGCCTCCAACGCGTCCACCATGTCTTGGCGAATCTCAATCCCTTGGTCACCGGTGAAATCAAAATAGCCGGCGCCATCATGCGGCGTGTTGGTTGGCTTCCCCTCCGCGTCAAGATTGAAGAGGAAGAACTCAAGCTCTGGGCCCATGTTGACCTTGTAGCCGAGTTTCGCCGCGCGCTCTACCTGCCGCCGCAGCACGCCGCGCGGATCGCCCGCAAACGGTTCGCCCGTTGGCAGGATCACGTCGCAGATCAC
The DNA here is from genome assembly GCA_038914275.1 of Candidatus Limnocylindrus sp. Taxonomy (GTDB): domain Bacteria; phylum Chloroflexota; class Limnocylindria; order Limnocylindrales; family Limnocylindraceae; genus Limnocylindrus. Next base: position 47,599 of record JBCLDV010000002.1, on the reverse strand, counting down.
GCGCGCGGTACCGGCGCCGCTCTCCGCCGGCGCCCACGGCAGCACGCGCCAGGTGCTCATATCCGGCCGCAGCAGCTGATCAGATTCTGCAATGCGCGTGAAGCCCTCAACGGAAGAGCCGTCGAACCAACGGCCGTACTTGATCGAGTCAGGCATCTGGTGCATTGGGATCTGGACGCTCTTCACCGTGCCGTGGATGTCCACGAACTGCAGCTGCACGGTGCGAATGCCCGACTTCTCCGCCTTGGCCACCACGCTCAACGCCTCACGGACCTCCGCATCACTCCGCCCCGTGTTCAGGCTCTTTCCGCCGCTCACCCCCATGCCGCTCTCCCTCCCACTCATGCTGCCTCCTTCACTCACGCTCTGCCGGGCTTCAGGCGCCCGAAACTTGTGCCTGCGGCACAGATTCCGAGACCCGCGAGGCCGAGGAGTGCCGTTGACGGGGAGTGTACCCCGCCGAGGGGTGGGTTCAGTGGAGTTTTACGGCGGCTTTCCTTGTGACCTTGCACAAGTTCTGGGGTTACGATGAGAGGACCTGGGGTGATGGCGAGAAATTCTGGGGTGATGGTGCCTAGCGAAGCACCCAGCCGGTCACCACGCCGCTGCGCGAGATCACGGGGCCGTACGCAAGGCGGCCATCCGTGCCGAGTATGAGGAGCTGCAGCGTCACGCTGCTGGCGTTCGGCGCTGCGGCAAATGCCAGCTCGTCGATCCCGTCACCGTTCCAGTCGCGCACGTAGAGCTCCTGCGTTGCGGCCGTGGTGTTGGCGGAGCGCCAGGCTTCGAATGGGCTGTTCCAACGCAACGTCAGCGTACTCATGATGTCTGGCGCAGCTTGCAGCGAACGCACGAGTGGCGCCCACGGTGCACGGATGCGCACCTTGCTGCCGATCTGTTCGATGCTCGCGGGGGCCGCAAGGCTCACCTCTGGATTCAACGTGGCGATTGCTTCGGCGGTGGTGCTGATGCCGATCGTCGCCGCGCGCGCCGCCACCACCTCCCACGTGTCGCTCGCACGCAGCCAGTCAAACTCGCCGTTCGCAGAGCGCACCGGCGCGGTGCGGAACATCACGCTGGTCAGGGTGTAGACGCAGAGATCGCGCGGAATGGTGAGCTTCTTGTAGCGCACCAACACCTTGTTGCCGTTCATTGAGCGAAGGCAAGCTTCGCTCTTCTGCACGCGCTTCGCGATCTTTGCGTAGGTGTCGTTCAGTTGGATCGTGATCGTATATGTTGGACCAGAGTTCAGCGCGAGCAGGAGCGCCGTTTTCACGCCGAGGCGCTGCGCCACCAACTTCAACGTGCCCTCTCCAGATCGCACCGTGGTGGAGCGCGCAGGCTCGCTCTCTGGGACGTAGACCCTGTCGGGGTTCGGCGCCTCATGTGCGGCGTCCAGGTAGAACGACTGCACTCGAGCCGTTCCGCCTGGATCGCGATAGCGCACGTAGAGCTCCGCTACGCCATCTCCCGTGAGATCGCCCACGTTGGCGCTCCAGGCGCTGCTGATCGGCCAGACGAGCGCGCCTCGCTCGCTAAAGTCGCCGAGGCTCCACTCGCTCACGGGCGGTGCGCCGCTCCCTTGCGCAAGTGAGGCGCCGAGCGATCCGTCTTCCGCACGCCAAAGGACGAGCGCATCAACGCTGCCGTCGCCAGTGAAGTCGTCAAGGAGCAGGCGCGCGTCTGCCGTGGTCTCTAGTTCACCGAGCAGCTCGGGGCTCCCCTCAAGTGGAACGCTATAGATGCGGAAGCGTGGCGTGCCATCGGCGCCCTCCACCGCTCCAACGAGCTCGGTGATGAAGAGCTCCTCAATCCCATCGTTTGCCGTATCTACCGCAACGAGGCTCAGCGTTGCGCTCGCATCAAATCCCGCGTATGCGGTGAAGCGCGTCGTTTCCGCTCGCAGGACGCCGCCAATGTACGGCGTCTCCACCAGGCTGATGCCCCCGTCCGCCCCCTCGCGCAGGTCCACGACCGCCGCATGGCCCTCGGCGGTGGAGCGTGCCACGATGCGGCTGAGCAGCGTCTCACCACTTCCGAGCGTCAGGCGCCCTGGCGCCTTGCCGTTCAGCCTCCCCGCGGCGTCCACAGAACTATCCGTTGAAACAAGGCGCACGGCACCGGCCGGCGAGACGGCGAGCAGGTCGCCCTTCGCGTCGCCAGTCAGATCGCCGCGCGGCGAGAGGACGCGAATCGGATAGATCGCGATGATGTCAAAGCGATCGTCGGCGATGCTGCCAGTGCCGAGGCCTGCCACCTGCTCGGAGTCGAATGCGAAGAAGGAGACGCGCAGCAGCGCCTCAACCGAGAGGTTGCCGGAGCGCGCGCAGTCATCCGCGTTCACGGGGAAGAAGGACCAGCCACGCCAGTGGCTCGGCTGCGATGGATGGCGCATCTGCACGTTGGAGTCGCCAGGCTCTGGTGGCAGCATGCACTCACGATTCACGGTGAAGCTCCCGTAGAATCCTGGTCGCCAGAATCGCCACTCGCCGGAGACCGGATAGTAGCGCTGCATCGTCATGCCCCAGGTGGCATTCACTGCGGCGTTGTAGCGTGCGTTATTCACGCTCCCGCTGTTGTAGCCAGGCTCATAGATGCCGCCGCGGGCGTAGAACTGGTTCATGGACGGATGGTCCACCACATCAAAGCAGCTGCGCTTCGACCGCCTGGTGATCGGCACTGCGTCGCCGTTCTCGTCAAGCACCTCGAGCGGCGCGGTGTAGGTGGAACTTTCGCTATCCCACACAAGGCCGCCCACGCCGTCATCTTCAAGATCTTGCCCAAGGCGTATGCGCATGCGCAACGCGATCGCCGCGTTCTCAGCTGCACGCTGTTGACGAGTCCAAGAAGTGTTTCCGCTCGATCCGTTCAGCTGGTTGTCATCCGCATAATCGTCGCGCACCCAGCCAGCCTGCGTACTGGTGAAGCCTGACGCACTCCACCAGTTGCGCGCGTTCATGGTCCACGACCAGGCGTTCTGCTTGATCGCTACGGCGCCAGCGCCAAGGAGTGCGTCCGAGTACGGCTGGGGCAGATACTCCGACCAGAACTCGGCAACGTGCGTGCGATACACGTAGGTCTTGAAGGGAACAACCTCCACGCGTCCAGTGCGCGTTCGCAAGACGCGGATCTCCTTAGGTGGTGTGATCAGGGAGCCCCAGCCGGTGCAGGAGACGGGGCTCTCAGCCGCGAGCGTTCGAGCGGGAGAGGCGATGGCGGTTGGTACGAGGAGCGCCGCGCTGATCAGCAGGGCGATCAGTCCGCGACGGTACCCACTCTCTCGGCTCGCACGTGCACTCATCTGCTCATCGTAGCGGGGATGCAACATCTCAACACCGTAGCCTTAGGACGCAGCAGGGAGGCGGGTCGCCTAGCTCACCACATCCGGGCCACCTAGCTCACCACATCCGGGCCACCCTCGGCATCAAGGATGCGCAGTGCAATGGAGAGTGCGAGCCGCAGGTCCGCTTCGCGAAGGTCCCAGCCGGTGAGCTGCTCAATGCGCTTCACGCGGTAGGCGGTGGTATTGCGGTGCACGCCGAGTGAGCTGCTCGCCTCGGCGGCGCCCGGCGTATCTAGGACGGCGCGCAGCGTGGCGATGCGCTGCTTTCGCGCCGCTGGTGTGCCGTTGAGTAGCGGCTCAAGGAGCGCGAGCGCCTGGCGACGGCCGTCTGGGATGGCGGAGACGGCGCCAAGGAGACGGTGCGCGGGGAGCAGTTCGGCGCGCACCACCTGCGCACCGCCACTCCCGGAGCGGCCACCAACGCGGCGCTCGAGCGCCTCCAGCGCGGCGCGTGCGTCGGCCTCCGCCGCGGGGCGTGCCGCTGGATCTGTGAACAACTTGGAGACGGCCACTGGCCGCGCGAGTCGCTTGGCGATCTTCTTTGCGATCTCCGCGGCACCAGGATCGGAGGCGTCCGCCACGGCAATAATGCGCACCTCGAGCGACTCGTTGCTGCCGCGCAACATGAAGCGTCGTGGTCCAGCGAGCAGGCGCATCTCGCGGCGCAGCGCCGGAACGTCTACTTCGTGCTGGCGTGGCTGTCGCGCCGCAATCGCGACCCACGGCGGACCTTCAACGGGTAGCGTGCGCGTCTCACCGCGGCCCGCATTGGCGGGGAGTTCCGCCGCAACGCGCACGATCTCCAGCGCCAGCAGTGGCGCCACGCGCTCGCAGGCGATGCGATCTCGCTCGCCGATCGGCTCATCACCGAGCAGCACAATGGAGCCCGGTCGCTCATCGCCATCATCACTCAGCGGCGACTCTTCATCCTCCGCACGCTCGCCCGCTCGTACGTGCGCCCCCTCGCCAGTACGTGCGCCCGCGCGTACGCCATCACCGTATCGTTCGGTGTTCGGCGCACCCAGGACTGCAGGGAGTGGGATGCGCTGCCCATCGGTGCGCTGCTTGCCGAGGTAGCGCGAGACCGCCTTTGCCGCGGCGGCACTTCCGGGAAGTCCTGCGGGGGCGACCACCGCGAGTGATGCGCCGCCGCGCGCCTCCAGTGCCACGGCGCGTCCAATGAATGCGGCGAGTGCGCCGATCAGCGCGTCGAGCCCCTGCCCATCCAACGCGAGTGCCGCAATCTGCCGCTCGAGTGCCACCGCCTGCCGCTCCAACTCGGCGCGCCGATTCACCACCGCGCCAATCAGGCTGCGCTCAAGTTGCGCAGGCTCCACGCCGCGTACCAGAAAGCACGGCAGCCGCGTGACGGCGGCGGCGCTGACCAGTTCGTTCAGCAGCGCCTCATCGTCGCCTAGCGTCTCGCCACTGACGATCGCCAAGATGCCGGTGGCGCTGTGATCGGCGAGGTACTCCACCATCTCGCGACGCGCCGCCTCATCCGGCGCAACGGCGCGAAGCGTAGCGAGCGGGATCAGCGCAAGGTCGCCCGCATCCATGCCGTCGAACGCTGGCAGTCGCGCGCGCAGGAGTCGCACCCAGGTGACGGTCCGCGCGAGCGCCTCGGCGCGCGCGTCCACGAGCGGCTCCGCCGTTGGGAGCAGCGTCTGAACGAGTTCGCGAAGTGAGGCCATCAGGCGGTCACTTTACGGGGTGGAGGACTCATGACGAGGTGGAGCCCCTGGCGCCGCAAGCGGAGCGCCGAGTGTGTCGGCGATCCGTTGCAGCAGCGGCGCCGCCTGCTCGGCGCGTGCGCCACGCTCTAGTAAGAGTGCAACGTCAAGTTCCGATCGCCCCGGCTGCAACCGAATCCAGAGGCGCGAGCGTGGGCGACGGAGCGTCAGCGTCAGGCCCGCCATGATCAGTGCCGCGGCGAGCCAGACGACCGGCGCCGCAGGATCGCGCCGCGCGATGATCCCCGTATACGAACTGATGCTGAGCAGCTGCACGCTGAAGCTCACGCCCGGCGCACTCGCCGTCTCACCCGGTGCCAGCACCGACGCGTAGAGCGTGCGCACGTCGCTACTCCCTGCACTCACCGGCTCACTCGCAATCACCAGGACCACCACGGTACCTGCAGGATCGCGTTGCAGCAGCATCTCAATCCCTGCACTACTCCCCGGGATCGGCAGCGTGGCGTACGGCGCCCCCTCCACCACTGCGGTGAACGGCGCCTCGCCAGACCAGAGCAGGTCTCCCGTCACGCTGAGCACCTCTAACTGTGCCGTTGGCCCAAAGAAGTTCTGGTGAAAGCTCCATCCGCCGTAGGTCAGCGGATCGTTGACGCGAATCACCTTCTGCGCCACCTCCACGCCGCTCTGATACAGCGCGAGGTCGGTCGTGAAGTCGGCAAATGCGCCGCTCGCGTTGCGCGGCGCGCTGAATCCGCGGTTCTCCACCACAAGGCCGCCTTCGCTCCCAATCTTTCCAACGGGGAGCGCCTCGCCGTTCGTGAGCAGGATCCCCTGCATGTAGCCGAGCGTCCCGGAGAGTGCGGCACCAATGATCAGCAGGACAAGGCCCGTATGCATCACCAGCGTGAATCGATACGAGCGACGGAATCGATCGCCATGGATGATCTCTCCCCCCGCCACCTCTGGATCCGGAGCGATGCTCGCCTCCCATCCGGCGCGGCGCATCACCTGCGCAACGGATGTTGCACTTGCTGCGCTCTCCACCGAACTGATCGGTGCGGCGAGTGGCATCGTGCCACGACCAGGAAGCGCAAGGTCAAAGAACTGACTCGGCTGCTCTACGCGACTGCGTGCTGTCACCGCGCGAATCTTCGGCAGCCGATCAAACGTGCAGACCGTGATGGAGATCGTCAGCAGGGCGAGCAGCGCCGTGAACCAGGGGGCGGTGAAGATGCGGAAGAGGCCGAGTCGCTCAAAGAGGTCAACGAGTGGGCCGAGCGTTGGCTGATAGATCGCGCGCAGCTTCTCCATCTCTAGCGTGTAATCGGAGGCGGCGAGGAGAGCGTAGTCGGGGAGCTGCTTCAGCGCCACCCCCACGCTTGCGGCGATCGTGATCGCGGCGATCTGCACCATGGCGAACTGCACGTTTGCCAGGAGGGCTCGGAGCACAAGGAGGGGACCTCTGATCACTCGCTAATGGTAGCCTTCCCCCGTTCGCCCACGCGGCGAGACCAGGCGCAGGGTGAACTGCGCAGGAGGAGCCATGGCGAAGTCTCATGAACGCGCCGGACTCGACGATCTCGATCGTCGACTGATGGAGGTGCTCCAGGTTGACGGTCGCCGACCGTTCACGGAGATCGCCACCGCCTTCGCCGTTCCAGAGTCAACGATTCGCGCGCGCTACAAGGCGCTCGTCGACCGCGGCGTACTGAAGGTGATCGCCGTTGCCGACCCACTAAAGGTTGGCTATCCGCTCATGGCGATGATCGGCGTGCGCTGCACCCCCGCCGCGCTCCTCTCCACCGCCGCCGCCCTTGAGGCGCTCCCGGAGGTGAGCTACTGCGTAATAGTGGCCGGCGCGTACGACCTGCTCATTGAGGTGATCTGCGAAGACAACGACGCGCTGCTCAACTTCCTCACCGAGCGACTGCGCGCTATTGAAGGTGTTCTAGAGACCGAGACGTTCGTCTACCTGCGCATCCTGAAGCAAAACTACGAGTGGGGCACCGCAACGCCGTAGACGCTACGTACGTGTTGCTCGGCCGCTACCCGGAACGCTACTGCGCGCGAGATTTTCTCCAGCCTACGAGCGCAGCACCGGCGATCCATGCGAGCAGCAGCGCAAGGATGATCTTCGGGGTCTCGTTGATCCAGCCGTCGTCCCCGTGTGACTCGCCACCATCAACCAACCCCGGGTCCAGCGCAAGGAGCGGCATCGGTCCCGCAACGCTTCCATCAGGGAGTACGCAGGTCACAAGGTCCAGATCCGCTGGATCTGCGCCTGGTGCGCACGGCTCTAGCCCCGCAACGAAGTCTTCGTACCACTCTTCATAGAGCGCACCCCCGTCGGTGTCGTCAATCACCGGCTGATCTGATGGCGCTGGCTCCGTGGTGGAGATAGGAACGATCAAGCCAGTGTCCCCAATGAGTGCTTCAAAGCTCTTCAGCGCGTCTGGCGCGTCGCTCGGGAGTGCCTCTCCCTCTTGGCGATCAAAGGTCACTTCGCCAGTGGTGGGATGCACCTTGTAGATGAACGTGTGGCGGCTGATGCAGCCCGCCTGGCAGTCGCCCCAACCGTACGTATAGATCACGACCCAGATCGACGTACCCCCTGGCTCCCACTTCACTTCGTAGTACTGCGACGCACCGATCATCTCGCTGCTCAACTGCGTGAAGCCGTTGAGCGGCGCGCCAGTGGCGAGCACCGCCTCGTGCGCCTCCGCTGGGGTATCGATTGGGAGGTCAATCACCTGCGCAGCGTACGCACGCACGGGGAGCGCTGCGGGGAGTATCAGCGCCACAGAGAGTAGTAGAGCCACGGAGAGAAGTAGCTCCGACCCGCGCTTCAGGCTCACTCGCATGCTGCACCTCACACTTTGGGGCAGGACACCCCTTCCCCCTCATAACGCGCGCAAGGTCCGCGTGGTTCCGCGACCCCCTCACTGGTGGTCGGGGCGGAGGGATTCGAACCCACGGCCTCCTGCTCCCAAAGCAGGCGCGCTACCAAGCTGCGCTACGCCCCGTCCCGCCATCCTAGCGTGGGGCGCCCCCTCACCCTTCCGCGTGGCATCATCAGCCCCATGCCTTCACGATCCGCTCCCCACCAGACGCCCCACCTGCGCGCCGCCTTCGCCTCTGCGCTGATCCCTGGCCTCGGCCAACTCCTGCAGGGTCGACGTCGTGCGGCACTCCTCTCCATTGCGCCGCTCGCGCTGGTGGTGCTGATCTTGGTGGTTGCGATCATTGGGGGTGGACTTGTTGCATTCGCCGCCTCGTTCGCCACACCCGGACGCCTCGCCATGCTCACGCTGCTGCTGATGCTGATGATCCCGTGGCGCGTTGCGGTGGTGATCGACGCGGCGCGCGGAGCGGATCGGCGTCGCGCCGTCTCGCTGCTCTTGGTTGCCGCAGCACTCCTCTCCGCCGCCCCGCACGCCGCCGCTGCGCTCGTCACCTCGCGTGCCAACAGCGCCATTGATGACGTCTTCTCTGGCTTTGAGAGCGCATCACCTGGTGATTCAGCTAGCGATTCAGCCGGGCCAGCACCAACCCCGCCGCCGATTGGCGATCGCTTCACGCTGCTATTGGTTGGCGCGGACGCCATGGGGCAGCGCACCTCGTTCAACACCGACTCCATGATCATCGCAAGTTGGGATCGTGTGGGTGGTTGGGTGAGCACCATCTCCATCCCGCGCGACATCGTCAACGTGCCACTCGGCAACGGTGATGTCTGGGAACCGAAGATCAACTCGCTCTGGCCCGCCGCGCAGCGCAACAAGGAGCTCTTCCCAGATGGACCTGCGGTTGCACTGCGCAAAGCGCTCGGTGCAATGTTCGGCATCACGATTGACGCGACCGCAGTCATTGTGATCCCAACATTTCGCACGCTGATCAACGACATTGGCGGCGTGGATGTACATATCAGTCGCAATATTATTGATGCCTCCTATCGCACCGGCGACTTCAAGGGGGTGCGCCTGCCTAAAGGTGATTGGCACCTTGATGGCGACTGCGCGCTCGCCTACGCGCGTGTGCGCAAGGCGCCAGGAACCGACGACTTCAATCGCGGTAGCAGGCAGCAGGAGCTGCTCGTGGGGATTCGCAATCAGCTCGCCGCGAACGGCAACATCTTGAGCAACGGCCTTGCGCTGCTGAGCGCACTCGGTGACGGCGTGCGCACGGATCTGGACCAGGCGCTCCTCCCAACGCTCGCGGAGGGGGCGCAGGCGTTCGACACGAGGAAGATCGTGAGCGCGCAGATGCGCGCTGGCGATGGGATCTTGCGCTACCGCCGCGCAGATGAGCCGAGCCCCTACGGCTCGGTCGTCTTCTTCAACGCGAAGCGCGCGCTCGAACTTGGCGCACGCCTCTTCCCTACGCCTGGGACGCGCCCGTACGGTTGGCCTGTAGGAAAAGGTGAGCCTGCGCTCGGCGACGAGTCCCTCCCGCTCCCCTCACCCTCCGCCGGCGCGAGCGCCACGCCGTCACCAGCACCAGCAAAGTCGCCACTCCCAGCGGGTCCGTACCAGATCCTTGTCAGCTGCAACGCGAACCTTCCAGCGCCTATCTACGTGCCAGAGCCGGATCCAACCTCCCCGCCAAGCGAAGATCCGAGCGCGGAGCCGAGTGGTGATGCGAGCCCATCAGCAGAGCCTTCTCCGAGCGCGAGCGCATCGCCGTAGCGCCTCGTTGGCGCGCCTCGTGACGCAGCGCCTAGCGCTCCATTAGTTCTGCACGAAGTGCAGCGGCGACCAGTGTTGCCGCCTGGCCACGGTGACTGAGTTGATCCTTCTCCGCTGGGCTGCGCTCCGCCATCGTGCGGCCGCCCACCTCAAAGATCGGGTCATAGCCGAACCCACCTGCGCCGCGCGGCCCTTCCACGATGTGTCCGCTCCGCTCGCCGCGGAAGGTGCGCGGCGGGCGTGCGTTCGGTGTTGTGCCACTCGGCGTGGCGCCGTTCTCTGGATCCACCAGCGCCATGCAGCAGACGAATCGCGCACCACGCCGCTCGCGCGGTAGCCCGCGCAGTTCTGCGAGTAGCTTCTCGTAGTTCTGCTGGTCGGTTGCATCTGGCCCAGCGTATCGGCGTGTATGGACGCCAGGCGCGCCGTTTAGTGCGTCCACCTCAAGGCCCGAATCGTCAGCGAGCGTCCAGTAACCACTCGCCGCCGCGTAGAAGTGCGCCTTCTGCAGCGCGTTCTCCTCAAAAGTTTCGCCACTCTCCGGCGCCTCGTCGTGGATCGCAAGATCCGTGAGCGTGATCATTTTGACTGGGAGATCGCCAAAGAGTCGTGCAAGCTCTGCAAGCTTGTGCGCCGACCCTGTGGCTACAAGGAGCGTGCGCACCGTACGCTCGCTCTGCTAGCGCGCGCCGTCGACCGTTGCGCGTTGGAAGTTGATCAGCTCGGCGATCCCCTTGTCTGCAAGGGCGAGCATCGCGTCGAGTGCATCCCGATGGAACGGCTCCTGCTCCGCCGTCCCCTGCAGCTCCACATAGTGACCACTCTCGGTGGCGACCACATTCAGATCAACATCCGCTCGGCTGTCCTCCTCATACGGGAGGTCAAGTACTGGACGACCGTCAACAACTCCAACGGAGACGGCGGCGATGTGTAGCTTTAAGTGCCCCTCGAGCTTCTTTGCGCGCATTGCAAGCGCAAGCGCGATCCAGCCGCCAGTGATGCTGGCGCAGCGCGTGCCGCCGTCTGCAACCAACACGTCGCAGTCAATCAAGATGGAGCGCTCGCCGAGCTTCTTCAGGTCCACCGCCTGGCGGAGTGATCGGCCGATCAGCCGCTGGATCTCGTGCGTTCGCCCGCCGAGCTTCCCGCGAACCGCCTCGCGATCCGATCGCGTGTTCGTAGCGCGCGGCAGCATGCTGTACTCCGCAGTCACCCAGCCGGTGCCGCTCCCGCGAAGATGCGGCGGAACGCGATCCTCTACTGATGCCGAGCAGATCACCACGGTATTCCCAACGGTGATGATCGCCGAACCCTCCGCCCACTTCTGTACGCCGAGCTGCGCGCTCAGCACGCGCATCTGATCTGCTGCGCGGCCATCGCCGCGAGGCCCGCTTGCGCTACCAGAACTTGCGCTACCAAAACTCGTGCTACCAGTGGTCATAAGGTGCTCCTCTTCAACTACTCAGCTTTGCCGAGGTCGCCTGCGCGCTCGGCGGCCTTCGCCTCGTCCCAAAGCGTATCCAATATGGCGAAGTCTGCGCTCTTCAGGTCAATGCTACGCTCTGCGGCGCGTCGCTCCACCTCAGCGAAGCGACGGCGGAACTTCTCGTTCGCCCCTCGCAGCGCCGCCTCAGCGTCAATCCCGCTGCGCCGACCAAGGTTCACCAGCACCGCGATCACGTCGCCAAGCTCCCCCTGTGCGGCGGCGAGCGCCGCAGGACTCTTCGCCGCTCGCCCAGTGATGCTGTCTGGATTTCCCGCGTCGGTCAGCGCTTCGTTGAGCTCTTGGATCTCTTCGGCGAACTTCTCGCGCAGGCCGTCAAGCGTCGGCCAGTCGTAGCCCATGGCGCTCGCCCGATCTTGCAACTCGCGACTCGCCGAGAGGGCGGGGAGCCCGCGACTCACGCCACTCAACGCACTCTTGAACGCAGGCGTGGAGCCGGCCGGTGTATCTGCATCTGCGCCGCTTGCGCCATCTGCGCCACGCTTCGCTGCGCGCTCCTCCGCCTTCACCGACTCCCAGGTGCGCTGCACATCTCGGCTCGTCTCCGCCACGGCACCGCCAAAGACGTGTGGATGTCGGCGAATGATCTTCCGCGCCAGTCGCTCCTGAACGTCGGTAAGGTCGAAGGCGCCGCGCTCCGCCGCGAGCTGCGCGTGCAGCACCACCTGCAGCAGCACGTCACCGAGCTCTTCAGCGAGTGCCTCGTCTGCTGCGGCACTTGGTGCCGCCGCCTGCGTCTCAATCGCATCGTGCAACTCCCACGCCTCCTCAATGAGGTGCTTTGCAAGGGTGAGGTGCGTCTGCTCTCGATCCCACGGGCAGCCGTCTGGGGCGCGCAACCGCGCGCTGATCCACGGCATCGCCCACGGTGAAGCGAGCGCGTCTAGTGGTGCAAGCGGCGGCACAAGGAGTGCACTCCAGCCCGGCGCATTCGCGGCAAAAGCTGCACCGAGTGTTGCCGTCACGCCACTCGGCAGGAAGACAACCTGATGCGAGACACCGTAAAGGCGCAGAAGTAGTTGCGCGCCGATCCCTGCACGACCAGGCAGTTCACCCTCCGTGTCGCCGCTTTCTGCGCCGCCGCTTTCTGCGCCGCCGATTCCCTGCGTCACGATCAGCGGTAGGCGAAGATCGGTTGCTGCGGATTGGAGTGCGCCGAGCGGGATGATCGCTACGCCGCGCGTGAGGTCAACCGTTGGTGCGGCGCTTCGTGCCGCTGCGAGAAGTGCGTCGAGTGAGCCGTCGCCACTCAGCGCCGTCACGGCGCTGGCGAGCCCACTGCCTCCTGGACAATTGCCCCGTCAATCGCAACCTCTGCCGTGCTGCGGTATCCGTCGAGCCAGATCGAGAAGCCGCTCACTTCAACGGTGTTTCGCTGCTCATCCGTGTACGGCTTGGTCTCTATTGCGTTGACTCGAATGATGACGAGCTGATCGTTCAGCGTCTCCACCGCGCTCACCTTACCGTCACCAAGTTTCCATACGATCGCTGAGAGCGCAGGGTTGATTGCATATTGCACCACAAAGCCTGGGCGCTCTACCATCAGCCCGTCAAACTCACTCATCGCTGCCTCTGCACGAGCATCAAATTCTGCCCCTACCGTGGCGAGCTCAGCGGCGAGCTGCTCCAGGCGCAGCATCAAGCCGGCGCGGCGCGCTTCAAACTGGATGACGTGATATCCGAATTGGGTCTTAATCGGTCCCAGCAGGTCACCCTGCTGTAGGCCGTCTGCCCAGACCGCAGCGTCAAACTCAGGAACGTAGGCACCCTTCCCCACCCAGGGAAGTAGTCCGCCCTCACTCCCGGAGCCTGGGTCGTCGCTCTCACTTGCAAGGTCCGCCATTGGCGTCCCCGCCACGATCTTGTCGTAGGCGGCCTTCGCCTCAGCCTCAGCGACGGCCCAGGCGGGGTCGGCTGGGTCAAGCTTGTCTGCCTTCCGCGAATCATCGTTCGGGCTGTAGAGGATGTGTCGGACCAGGACCTCTTCGGCCATGCCGCCGTCCTGCGGTGCGGTGATGGAGACGAAGCTCACATCACGCTGCTGCACCGGGCCAACCAGGAGCTCCGCCGTGACGTTCGCGCTCAACGCCGCCCGCAACGCGCGCTCAGCGGACATCTTCTTGTAGAGACCAAGGTCAATCTTCGCCTCGTTCACGCGCTTCTCAAAGTCCAGATCAGCGGTCGCTGGGCGAATCTGATCCACGTAGAAGATCACGAACTGGTCAGGCGCGCGTTGGATCGCCGCGGTCGGACCGGCTGCGGTGAGTGCCCAGGCGGCCGCGTAGCCAGTATCGCTAAGCGGGTCTTCGCTCTTGGTGCTCCACCCAATCCGGCCCCCCTCCGGCGCGTACGAGTCATCCGATTCACGCTTCGCGATCGTGGCAAAGTCTCCCCCTGCAGTGAGCTCCGCAATCATCGCGTCAACGCGCTGCTGCGCAGCGGCGGTAGTTACAGCGTTTGGAGCGCCCGTCTCCGCGTCGTTTGCGATGTCAATCGTGATACGGCGAAGCAGCCGAAGCTCTGGGATCGTTATCTCCTTCGCCCACTCCGCATCGATAGCCGCCTGATCAAGGGTAATCTCTCGCTCAGCGGCGAGCTGGCCAACCAGCAACACATCAATCAAGTCGGAGGTGAGTTGGCTGCTGATGTCCGTCCCCGCGTCGGTAATCTGTTGAAGCAGCGCGGTCCCCTGCTCGTTGGTGAGCGTGCCGGCGGAGACGCGAGCGCGAACGCGGGTAGCCTCCTGACCGAGCCGGAAGAGTTCCACCTCACCGCGCGCCTGCGCCTCACCAACGCTGATGGATGACCCGTTCACCCCCACCGCTGCGGCAAAGTTGCTATTCCATACGCTGACCCCAATCGCCCCTATGAGGAGAAGCGCTGAGAGCGCAATCGCAGAGAGGAAGGTGAGGTTCGTCAGCAGCGACTTGTCGGCCGTCTGATACCAAGCGGATAGCGCACGATTCACTCGCCGTATTGGATTCACGTTGCCTTACTCCTTCACCTTGGCCTTTTTATCAGGGGTCAGTATAGGGGGTCGAATGGTATCCTCCTCCAGCCATGACGATTCACTCCTCAGAACTCACGGTTGGTCGCCCCCGACCCGGCGCGATCAAGGGCATCGCTGCATCGCTCTCAGCCCTCGTTCAGCGTCGCCGCCTGATCTGGTACTTGGCGAACTCGTCGCTCCGATCAAAGGGTAGCGACTCCCTCCTTGGAAACGCCTGGCTCGTTATTGATCCAACGATTCAACTGCTGATTTACTACCTGCTCATTGGGGTGATCCTCCGCAGGCCAGAGCCAGCCTTCCCGCTCTTCCTCTTTGCGGCGATCTTGCCGTGGCGCTGGTTCACGCAGGCACTCACCAGCTCTACTGAATCTGTCCGCAAGATGGGGAAGGTGATGCAACAGATCGTCTTCCCACAGATCGTACTTCCAATTGCCGCAATTGGGGCAAGCCTTGGGAGCTTCGCCTTTGGCTTCTTGCCGCTGCTTGTCCTCTACCTTGTCTACCCAGACCGCATCACCGTCTGGATCCTTGCACTCCCGCTTGTGGTTCTCGTCCAACTACTCTGGACGCTCCCCTTGGCGATCCTGCTGAGCGCCTCCAACGTCTTCTACAGTGACATTGGCAACCTCGTAAAGCACTTCCTCCGCCTTGCCTTCTACCTCTCGCCCGCACTCTTCAGCTATGACAAGCTACTAAAGGCCGCGGAGAGTTACCCGATCGTTGTACAAATCCTCCACCTAAACCCCATGGCATGGGTGCTCATCGCCTACCGAGACCTGCTCTATTACGGGCGCTCTCCTGACTGGTTTGGCCTCTGCGTCGTGGCGCTTGTCTCAATCCCCTTCACCATCTTTTCCATCTACATGTTCAATCGGCTCTCACCAAACTTCGCAAAAGTGCTCTAGTGACGCATTATCCGCCAATACATCTGGAAGACCTCGGGATCTCGTTTGACCTTCGGCGCAGCAAGAAGCGCGTGCGCAGAAGTATCATTGGGCAGACAGAACGACTAGACGAACACGGCAAGTTCTGGGCCATTCGCCACATTTCGCTCACGGTTGAGTCTGGCGAATCGCTCGCCGTGATCGGTGCTAACGGTGCGGGAAAGAGCACTCTCCTAAAGACTCTCGCCGGCATCATCAACCCAGATGAAGGGAAGATTGAGGTTCGCGGCTCAATTGCAACGCTCCTCCAACTTGCCGCTGGTTTCAATGACGAACTCAATGCAGAAGAGAATATTTTGCTCGTTGGCGAGTTCCTTGGGGTCCGCTCGTCGGAGATGAAGAAGAAGGTGCAAGAGATCCTGGATTTTGCAGCAATCGGAGATTTTGCAGAATCGCCGGTCAACACCTATAGCTCAGGTATGCGGGCACGACTCGGCTTCTCTGTGGCCACCTCCGTTGAGCCTGATGTGCTGCTCCTAGATGAGGTGCTCTCCACGGGGGATGCTTCGTTCCGCGAGAAGTCCCGCGCGCGCATTGTGGAACTGATGGAGAAGGCGCGTGCGATCGTCTATGTCACGCATGATCTTCAGTCTGCCGCGCAATTCTGCACGAAGGCGATCGAGCTTGAAGAGGGAGAGATCGTTGCATCTGGTCCTACGAGCGAAGTGATTGCTAATTATACCGAAAAGATGGCGAAACGGATTTAACGAGCAAGACCATGCGCGGTCCCCCTACGGTTTCAAGGAGTCGCACTCGGAAGCGGTAGCCCTCCTCTGTAGTTGAGGATCACGAGCAGCGTCCTCGCAGCGTCCAGATCAATGATCGGCTCCACCTCTGCGCTCTTGATGATCGCGCCTGATTGATCGCTGAGCGTCACCACGCGCCCAATCGAGAGGCCGCGCGGGAATGCGGAACGGATCGTGTCGCTTAGCTCTATTCCCGAAGTGGTCACCTCCGCGCCGATCGGGACGTCGCGGAGCGCATCAATGCCATCAAAGGCGAGCCGGTTCGCACCGCGCCCGCGGATCAGCCCGATCGCGCCGGTGCTGGCGATCTCAGCGGTCACGGAAAACTCTGGGTCACTGACCAGCCGCACCTGCGCGCTCTCATCACTCACCGCAATCACGCGTCCAACGAGCGTGTTCCCAGCTCCAATTACCACGTCGCCGACCGAAATCCCATCGCGGGCACCACGATCGATCACCACCAGTCGTCGCCCGATCTGGAAATCGCGCGCAACGACCTGGACGGCAATGCTGCTGAATCGGATCGTGGAGCGAAGGTCGAGCACCGCCTGAAGCTCGGTGATCTCGCGCTCAAGGCTCGCCACGCGCGTGGCGGTGGCGGTGGCCTCGTCGCGCTCGGCGATCATCAGTGCAAGGCGGGCGCGCAGCGCCTGGACATCAACAGCTACCGAACCGAACGTGGCGAGGCCGCGGCCGAGAGCTGCGAGTGGTTCCGTAGCGAAGCGGAGTGGAGTGGAGAGCGCATCACGCACAGCGTGGCTCGGCGCGCTTCCAGAGGTGGCGAGGAGGAGTGCAGTAGCGAGGATGAGCGCCAACGTACCGCGACCGCCGAATGAAGCGCTGCGGCGTGTCCCCCTGCGTAGGCGCGAACGAATGAACATGGCTCCCGCTTAGCGGAGGGGGCGCTGGTAGGTCTCCGGCACGAGGAGGTTCTCCAGCGTCTCCAGCTCTTGCAGGATGATCCCCGTCCCGCGCACGACACAGGTGAGCGGGTCGTCCGCAATGCGCACCGGTATGTTCGTCTCTGCCGCAAGACGGACCTCAATGCCGAGCAGCAGCGCACCGCCGCCAGCAAGGACGATCCCCTGATCCATGATGTCTGCCACAAGCTCTGGTGGTGTCTCTTCAATCGTGTCGCGCACCGCGTTGATGATCTCTACGAGCGACGGCTCGAGCGCTTCGCGAATCTGCGGTGCACCTACCTCTACTGAGCGCGGCAGTCCGGTCAGCAGATCGCGCCCGCGCATCGTAATGTGCTGCGCGTCCCACTCACCAGCGTGGGCGGAACCGATCGCCATCTTGATATCCTCGGCGGTACGCTCGCCAAGCAGCATGTTGTACTTGCGACGCGCATACGCCACGATATTCTCGTCCATCTCATCTCCAGCGATGCGGATACTGCGCTCCGTCACGATACCGCCGAGGCTGATCACGGCGACCTCCGTGGTGCCGCCACCAATGTCAACGATCATGCACCCTGAAGGTTCCGCCACGGCGAGTCCAGCGCCGATTGCCGCCGCCATCGGCTCCTCTACCAGCCGCACCCATCGCGCACCCGCCTTGAGGACCGCGTCGCGCACGGCGCGCTTCTCCACTTCGGTGACACCTGCGGGGATGGCGACAATCATGCGCGGTCGCGCCGCGAGCCATCCGCCAGAGTGGACCTTGCGCACGAAGTGACTGATCATCTGTTCCGTCACGACCGCGTCAGAGATGACGCCGTCACGAAGTGGTCGGATCGCAACGATGTTGGCCGGGGTGCGCCCGAGCATGCGCTTCGCCTCAGCGCCGATCGCTAGGACCTTCCGGGATTTTGCCTCCACGGCGACCACGGAGGGTTCGCTGATGACGATCCCCTTCCCATGAACGTAGACGAGCGTGTTCGCCGTCCCAAGGTCGAGCCCGATGTCTTTGGAGAAGAGTTTGTAGAGACGGTTGAGCATTGCGCGATGGTAGCACCCACCTCCCTGCTATTCAGGCGCCCCCGTGACCGCCCAGATGCCTGGCCGCTGCGATCGGATACTCACCCAGCGGCCGTGCCCAATCACGAGGTGATCGAGGAACTCAAGGTCGAGCAGGCGCGCCGCCGCCGCCACCTCTGATGTCAGCCGCAGATCCTCTTCTGAAGGCTCTGGATCGCCACTCGGATGGTTATGCACGAGCGCGAAGCCAACACCTCCCGCGTCAAGGACGGGGCGCAACAACTCGCCAATGCGCACACTCGTCCCTGTTGCAGTCCCAACATACGTCTTGTGCAGTGCGAGGAGTCCATTCCGTCCATCCACAACGGCGGTGTGTAGCTCCTCCTGCTCACGGCGCGCCACGATCGGCATGACGAGCGCCGCAAGATCGGCGGGTGACTGCACGCGCTGCCGAGCCGCTGGCCACCAGGCAGTGATCACCTCGATCGCCTGCATCAGCCCTTGCACGCGCTGCGCCTCTGACGCGTGCATGCCCGCTCGCTTGAGGCGCGGTGCGAGGTGCGGGCGAAAGAGCGCCGCATAATCATCACCGAGCGCCGCACGAAGGCGCTCTGCGATCCCTGCTGCACCAGCCGCTAACTCCACCGCGTCCAAGAGGCGACGCCCCCCTTCTGCGCGCTCTCCACCACTGGCTTCACGCGGAATTTCCATGATCGCCACAATCACCTCAGCTCTTGGCGGAACTGGTGCCCCCGGCGGCGGGACGAGCCCGCCGTTTTCCCGCCACGCCACCGGAGACAAGACGAATATGGGCGACGCAGCGTAGCGTGCACGTACTCGCCTGGGGTTGACGCGCACTCGCCTGGGGCTGAGCTGTGGAGAAGCGTTACGCCGTGAAGTACTACGCCGTGAAGGCGGCGATGACGAGGAGCGCGTTGTACGCCGCGTGCAGCACGATCGTGGCGAGCAGCGATTGGCGACGAACCCAGAGCCAGCCGAGGGCGAGGCCGAGCGGGAGGCGAATCGCAAAGGCAACGGCCGCGGTTACAAGTGCGTCACCAACGCTGTCACCGCCAATGTTCAGCGTATGCGCGAAGGCGAAGACGATCGCGGAGAAGATGATCGCGCGCCGCGGTCCTGACTGTCGCCCCCATGCCTGCGCAATGACACCGCGATAGAGGATCTCCTCTCCGATTGGCGCAATCAGCGCAGCGCTCAATAGGTTGAAGAGGAGTGCGCTGTTGTCACGTGATGGCGGAAGTGGCGACTCAGGGGTGGCGCCCGTGGTCTGGATCAGCAGCGCGCTGAAGAGTGCCGCCGCGACCACGATCAGCAGCGCCGTGGCAAGGCCCAAGGCTATGTCGCCAGCGTGCCCGCCCCGCCGATCGGCGGGCGGCAGGTTTGCTGAGGGGACGTGGTGCTGGCCGAAGAGGTCCGACCAGCGCGCGGCGTTCGTGCCGACCACGGTGATCGCCACGAGAAGTGTGGTGGCGAGGCTCGTGGTGAGTGCCAGCGCGAGCGTTGTTGCCGCTGGTTCTAATTGATCAAATCCGCCGAACGGCTGGAGGATCAGGATGAGGGGTGCTGGGGCGAGGATGGCGAGCGGGATCACCGCCCAGAAGGTGGCGAGTGGGCCAGGGCCGCGCCAACTCTCCTTCGGCGTATCTACCACGCGCTGCAGTGCCGATGCCCCATTCAGTCCAATGAAGCCCGCGCTGAGGAGGAGTAGGGCGACCCCGAGTGCGATCACTCCTGCGCCAGCGAGTGCAACAAAGAGGAGCGAACCACCGATGACGCTTAGGAGGAGTCCAATCCCGTAAAGTGCTGGCGCTTCGCGACCGGCGAGCTGCAGGAGCCTCGGCCGCGTGCGCTCTTGCGTTGCGGCTTCTTGCGTTGCGACTTCGTCCGTTATGGCTTCGTTCCGGAGGTCAGATCAGCGAGGGTGCTCAAGACGCGCTGCAACTCTGCAATGCGCTCGCCGTAGAGCGCGAAGTCGCCAGCCCGCAGCGCCTCTTGCGCCTGCGCAAACAGTTCCGAGGCGCGTGACACAAGGCCGCTAATGTCTGTTGGCTGTGTTCCGCCACCCGGATCCACCACGCCACCGCCAACGAGCAGGTTGAGCGCCTGTGAGAGCGTGTCGCCCCAGACCACCTTAGTAGAGGTGGCGACGACGATCTTCTGGAATTCAGGGAAGGCGCTGGAGGTTGACTGCAGGTAGACCGGCTGCAAGTAGACGACCGTCTTGCCGAGCGGCAAGACGATGAGATTTCCGCGCGTCACCTTTGAGTCAGACTGATTCCAGAGCGTGGTCTGAGCAGAGATGATCGGATCGGCGTCAATACGCGCGTTCACTTGTGCTGGCCCAAAGACCGATGTGTCTTTCGGGAAGCGATAGCTCACGATCTGGCCGTAGTTCTCTCCGTCGTTTCGCGCCGCAACCCAAGCGATCATGTTCGGTCGGCTGGTGGGGACGAGCGGCTGGATGAGCGCAAACTCGGTCACCGTTTGACCCGGGAGTCGAACGCGAACGTAGTACGCCTCGCCAGGGAGCGAGCCTAATCTGGCAGACGACTCAGGGACGGTCCATACGTCATCCTGGCGATAGAAAGTCTGCGGATCGGTGACGTGGTAGCGAGCGTATATGCGCGTGGCAATATCAAAGCCCTCCTCGCCAACGCGAAGGTGTGCGCGTAGGTCGGCTGGCATCTCATCGAGCGGGCGGAGGAGGCCCGGGAAGACGCCGCTCCAGGCACGCGCGATCGGGTCGCGCGAATCGGCGACGTAGACCTTCGTTTCGCCGGTGTAGAGGTCAACTGTGGCCTTCATGCTGTTCCTGACGTAGTTGACTGGGCGGAGAAGGCTCGTGAGTGCCTGTGAAGGGTCGAACGCCTGCGCGTTCGGGAAGCGGTCGCTCACCGTGTAGCCGTCCACGATGTAGCTGAGGCCTCCGTCATCACGGATCACCAGATACGGATCACTGTCCCAGCTAACGAAGGGCGCGAGTGCGTTGATGCGCTCACCCACCGTGCGGCGCCAGATGAGCTGGCTCTCTGTGGTGATCTGATCGCTGATCAGTAGGTTCAGGTCACCGAGACGCGCAGCGAAGAGGAGCCGATCAGCCAGCGTCTTCAGTGAGATCCCGTTGACTCCGGTCCAGCTCGTGGTCGCGTCGCCGCTCGTCGTTTCGCCCTCGATTTCGCTGTCGCCGATCGGGTAGTCGAACTCAGGCGTCTTCGCGCCAACGATCACCCACTCGTCATCCACTTCACCAAAGTAGATTCGCGGCTCCTTCACCTCGGGGGCGCCGTCCGTGGAGACTGGCGGGATGTCGCGGATGATCAGCTTCGGGAGACCGCCGGAGGCAATGCCGGCAACCGGCACCATGGCTACGCCGATCCCGTGTGTGAAGGCGATGCGACGATTCACCCACGTGGCAGACTGCAGTGCGCGCTGCGGATTCAACTCTCGCGCGGAGAGCATCACCAACCGCTGCTCACCATTGATGATGTAGCGATCCACATCAACATCTGCGAAGTTGTAGTACTGCCGAACCGTCTGCAGCTGATCGAGCGTCTGCTGCAGCGGCCGATAATCCCAGAGCCGAGCGTCGGCGAAGGTTGCGGCATCCAGTGCGATCGCGTCTGCGGTGAGAGGCTCATCGCCGTCGTACTGCAGTTCACTCCAACCGTCGAGGCCGAAGGCGAGGCGGGTCATCTTTATATTGTTGGCAATGTAGGGCTCCTCAAGGGCGAACTCGTTTGGCTCCACCTGGAATCGCTGGACGAACTCTGGATAGAGCCCGCCGAGCACGCCAGAGGCACCGAACCAGACGATCGCGGTCAGGGTGAGTGGCCAGACGGTACGTGTGAGCGCGGCTCCCACCAGGAAGGCGGCGGCGATCGCTGCGATCGCCGTCAGGATGTCGAGGCCCGGAATTCGGGCGGCGTTATCCGCGTACGAGACGCCGGTCGCCACGCCAGTCGTTGAGTAGACAAGCTCGAACTTATCCAACTGATAGCCGTATGCCGTGGCCAACAGCACGCCGCCAGCCAGGAGTGCCAGGTGGAGGCGTGGCAGCACCCCAACAAGGCCGAGTCCGCGCGCGCCGATTGCAGGGAGGTAGCGCAGCGCCGAGATGATGATTCCAACGATCAGCAGTGTGACGCCAATCCCCTGCGCTAGGCGCAAGATCGGAAGCTCAAAGAGGTAGAACGAGATGTCGCGACCAAAGATTGGGTCAAGGACGGGCGTGCCACTCGGGTCGTACGAGACGGCGTGCTGCCAGAGGCTGATCGCCTGCCAGTTAGAGACCACCTGCGCGCCAATAAAGAGCGCAGCGACCACCGCGCCAATACGCAACGCTCCGCTCCCAACGCTCGCAACGATACCCCCGCCGACGCCGGCGCTAAACAGGTCACGGAGCGCCTCAGCAATGCCGTCAATGCGAATCTGCCCACGCTCATTGACGAGCGGCTCGCGTTCTGGCCGTGCTGGTGCGGCGCTCTGTTCGTCACTTTGCGGCGTGCCAGCGCGGCGCGCAATCAGCGAAGAGATCCAGATCATCAGCAACAGGAAGAGGAGGGCGCCGAGTGTGCTGACCACGAAGAGTGAACCCTGAATCTGCAGCCGCTGCCAGAAGAGATCGCTCGCTCCAAGGGATGCGAACCAGCGCGCATCGGTGAGGAGGCCGATGATCGGTCCGCCGATCAGGAAGAGACCAAAGAGAACGGGGAGGAGAAGCACGCGGAGGCTAAGTTTTGGTCGGCGCAAACCTTCGCCACCAGCAGACGAGGGGCGGCGCGCACGTGGGCGCGGTGGGGGTGGTGGCGCGTTCTCGTCCACAGCGTCAGCGGGTAGGGTCTCGTCACCCTTACGTCGACGTTCAAGCTCCTCTAGGAAGTCCTTAAATGGATCCGCCACGTCGTCTCCTCTTTACGGTTGATGTGCCACCTCAACGGCTCGCGCAAACGCATCGAGTGCCGCCTCGGCGACCTTCGACCCTGTCATCGTAGCAATTCGGATTGGATCCCACTTGGCGGCAACCTGGAGCGCCAGGGGGCGGCGCCACGGCTCGCTCGGGTCGGTCGCCTCACCAACGAGGCGTAGCTTGAGACAGGAGCGCCCCTCCTCTACCGCGAGTAGGTCGCCGAGCGCGTTGGTCATCAAGGCTCCATAACGTTCAAGCGGCGAGATCGGCGGCGGGCCGGCAACTGGCGCCACCTCGCGACAGCTCACCACACCGTCACTGTCTTGCACCCAGAAGAGCGCGATCCACCAGTCGTCTGGCATCGTGCTCGGCTGCGCCGCACCCGCGCGAATCTCTCCGTCGACACGCCCCGTGATAAGGATCGGTCGCACCTTCAGGAAGCTCGTCCCCGGGAGCGACAGCCGCTCCGACGCCTCGCTCACTCCCATTCAGTCCTCACTCCCACTCGATCGTTGCGGGCGGCTTGGAGGTGATGTCGTAGACGACGCGCGTGACGCCAGGTACCTCGTTGACAATGCGCGATGAGATCTTCGCCAGCAGGTCGTATGGGAGTCGTGCCCAGTCAGCGGTCATCCCGTCTTCGCTCGTCACCGCGCGCACGGCCAGCACGTTCCCGTAGGTGCGACCGTCGCCCATCACGCCAACGGAGCGCACCGGCGTCAGCACGGCAAACGACTGCCAGATGGTGCGATAGAGTCCCGCCGCCTTGATCTCATCAATGACGATCCAGTCCGCCTCGCGCAGCATGTCCAGCCGCTCACGCGTCACTTCGCCAATGATGCGGATTGCGAGTCCAGGCCCCGGGAATGGCTGACGCAGGATGACGCTCTCTGGAAGGCCGAGCTCGAGCCCAACGGCGCGCACCTCATCCTTGAAGAGCGCCCGCAGCGGCTCAACGAGTTCAAACTTCAAATCATCTGGCAGGCCTCCTACGTTGTGGTGCGTCTTGATCTTCTGCGCTGACTTTGTCTCCTTGGAGGTGGATTCGATCACGTCGGGGTAGAGCGTCCCCTGTGCGAGGAACTTGAAGTCACCAGCCTTCTTCGACTCCTCTTCAAAGACGCGAATGAACTCTCGGCCGATGATCTTTCGCTTCTCTTCTGGATCGATGACGCCCTCTAACGCGTGCAGGAATCGCTCCTGCGCATCGACCATGATGATCTTCATGCCGAGCTGACCCGCAAAAACGTCGCGCAAGATCTCCGACTCGCGCTTGCGCATCGCTCCGTGATCTACATAGACACAGGTGAGCCGATCACCGATCGCCTTATGCACGAGCGCTGCGGCGACCGCCGAATCCACCCCACCAGAGAGTGCACAGAGGACACGATCCGTTGGCCCCACCTGTGCCTGGATCGCACGGACCGCATCGTCTGCGAGTCGCCCGGGCGTCCAGGTGGGCGCCGCCTTTGCGATGCCGCGCACGAAGTTTTGCAGCAGGCGCCGCCCCCCTGGCGTATGCACCACCTCAGGGTGAAACTGAATGCCCCAGAGGTTGCGCGTTGTGTCCGCGAGCGCAGCAAACGGCGTGGAGTCGGTGGTGGCGAGTGCAATGAAGCCAGGTGGTACATCCGTGATGGAGTCGCCGTGACTCATCCAGACCCGCTCTACACCTGAGCCGCCGAGCCCCTCAAAGAGCGGGCTCCCTGTTGCACTGATGTTGATGTCGGCGGGGCCATATTCGCGACGTTCCGAAGGGCCAACGCGTCCGCCGAGTTGCTGCGCCATCAACTGCACGCCGTAGCAGACGCCAAGGATCGGCACGCCACTGCTCCAGAGTGCAGCGTCTGGCTTTGGGCCCGCGTCGTCATAGACCGAGTAGGGGCTGCCGCTCAGGATGATGCCGGCGGGCTTGCGTGCCAGGATTTCACTCATTGGGAGATCAAACGGAACGAGTGCCGCGTGCACGTTCATCTCGCGCACACGGCGCGCGATCAACTGTGCGAACTGGCTCCCAAAATCAAGGACGAGGATGCCGCCCGTCTCTGCCGCAGTCGCGCCCTTCGCGACGGACACGCCCGTCTCAGCGGCCACGCCCGTCTCAGCGGCCACGCTGCCAGCTCTTCCCTTCCGTCGCCGCGGCGGGCGCGTAGATCACCTCCACGTCGCGGAAGGCGGCGAGTCGCTGCACGCCGAGCGCGGCGGCGGACTGTCGCACCGCGCCAACTAGGTTCTCGCTCCCGTCCGTCACGCGCGACGGTCCGTTGAGGATCTGCTCCATGCTCCCCGCGATCCCCACCTCAATGCGCGTCCCGCGCGGCAGCGTTGGTGATGACGCCGCCATCCCCCAGTTGAAACCGTGGCCCGGCGCCTCGGTTGAGCGGGCGAGCGGCGATCCGATCATCACCGCATCGGCGCCAACGGCGAGCGCCTTCGCAATCTCGCCACCCTTCCGAATGCCGCCATCCGCAACCACTGGAACATAGCGACCGGTCGCCTTGAGGTACGCATCGCGCGCGCCGGCAACGTCGCTTACGGCGGTGACCTGCGGCACGCCAATGCCGAGCACCTCACGCGTGGTGCAGGCGTTGCCAGGGCCAACGCCCACAAAGATCGCCGCTGCACCCTGCTCCATCAGCGAGTACGCCGCCTCGGCGTTGGTGGTGTTCCCTACCGCAACGGGGATGCTGCTCCGCTTCACAAAGTCGGCAAGCTCAAGCGGTGCATACCCTGTGGCAATGTGCCGCGCCGAAGAGACCTGGCTCTGGATCACCAGCAGGTCGGCGCCCGCCTTGATGATGGCGTCGCCGTATTTACCGATCGCCTGCGGCGTGGCGGCAATCATCGCCGGCGAACCCGCGGCGTGGATCTCAGCGATCCGCTGCGCGATCAGTGACTCCTTGAGCGGCTCAGCATAAAGTTTCGCGAACAGATCTTGCACCTCGCTCTTCGATGCGGCAACGATCGCCGCGAAGTGGGGCGAAGGGTCATCGTAACGGAACCAGAGTCCCTCAAGGTTGATGCAGGCGAGGCTGCCGAGTTTGTACAACAGGCCTGCGGTAGCCGGTGAGACGACCGCGTCCATCGCCGAGGCGATGATCGGCACGGCGAGCGGGATGCCACAGAAGGTCTGCGAGAGGTCAACGTCCGCGGGATCAGTGGTGTCGGTGCCAGGGGCGAGCGAGATGTCATCGAACCCGTAGGCGGGTCGAAGGTGGTCGACCTTGGAGGTGAGTTGCGGCACCATTGAGGGAGTGTAGCGGCGAGCCGAGCTAACGCTTGACGGAGAGTGCCCCCTCAACGATCTCAGCGATCTGAGCGGCGAGCAGCGCACGCCCCGTGCTCGCATTAAGGAGGTGCCAGCGTGACGGCTCTGCGGCGGCGAGGCTGCGGAAGCCAGCGGCAACGCGCTCATGGAAGGCGGCGTCGAAGCCCTCTTCAAAGCGGGTGCGCCCACTCCCCGACTTGCGGGCGAGGCCGCGCTCGGCGGAGAGATCAAGGAGGAGGGTGAGGTCGGGCGTGCGCCCTGCAGTGGCGAAGCGGATGATCGCGCGCAGTTCGTCTAACGGAAGGTCGCTCCCATACCCCTGATAGGCGAGCGTTGAGTCGGCGAATCGGTCGGCGATCACCACCGCACCGCGCGCAAGCGCAGGTTCAATCACGTCCGCAACGAGCTGTGCGCGCGACGCATTGAAGAGGAGTGCGTCGGCGCGCGGGTCAAGGGGGACCACACCCCCTACACCGAGGAGGATGGCGCGAATCTTCTCCCCTGCGGGCGTTCCGCCAGGCTCACGGACGGTGACCACCTCGCGGTCGGTCGCACGGAGTCGCGCAGCGAGAAGTGCGATCTGTGTGGACTTACCGGAGCCGTCCGGCCCTTCGAAGCTGATGAACATCAGCGCCCTGAAACGTTAGCGACGACGGCGCGGCGTACTGGAGGCGCGCCCGGGCGACTCAAGGCGCACGCGGCGGTGCGGATCGCGTCCGCGCGAACTGCTCGTGACGTTCGCCTCACCGGCGATCTGATGTTGCAGTCGTCGAATGAAGGCGTTCTGCGGCGCAAGCTCAACCGGATGCGCGGTTCGTAGCACCTCTTCCACGCCGTCCGCCGCCTCACGAATCGCCAACTCGCGTGGATCGCTCGGCAGGTCATAGAGTGCGAGCAGGGCGCGCTCCATCTGCGTCGCCGCGTTCGACTTCAGCACGTGGATCGGAACGCCGCGGCGCTCCGCCTCCACCAACTGCGTGCCGCGCTGCTTGAACTCATTGCGAATCGTCATCACGGCGTCTGCGTCCTCTGGTCCACGCGCGGTGCTCGCTGGAAGGCCGAGCTCGCGAATCGCCACCTCCAACTTCTTTCTTGAGATGCCGTGCGCGTAGATGCGCAACTCAGGGAGTGGACTCGAACTTCGCTGATCGTCATCCGCATCTGGTGCGTCATCCCAGAAGGCTGGGATCAGGTTCCCCTCAACGGTACGCGCGGTCGGCTCGTGATCCATCTCAAAGAGTGCCCCCGCCATCCCGCCGCTGGCCCAGCCGCGTGACGGCCGCCAGCTGCCAGAAGCTGCACCAGAAGCTGCGCCCGCGTCAGAGGCCGCGTCAGCGTCCAGCGCCAGCATCACCGGCGCCGCAGTGCCGCCGGGGATCGTGGTGATGGGGCTGTCCGTGTCGTTAAACGCGCCAGCGTGACGCGAACGGGCGCGATGTTTGCGCCAACCCCCCTGACCTTCGTCGTGGCGATCTCGTCCGCCGCGTGCATCGCGACGTCCATCAAATGGTGTCAGCCCGCCGAATCGACGCTGGTCCGCGCCCGGGAGTGCACCCGGCCGAATGCGCTGATGCGTACGGTGGACCCCCGCCTCATCGCGCCAGCGCTCCTCTGGCGCAACGGCGTCGCCGCGCAGGAGCGCGTCAACGGTAGCGGCAACATCTTCGTGCACCAAGATGTGCTCGCGATCGATGATCTCAACAACCACATCAAAGGTTGGCGGCGCCTTTCGCTCAAGGACACTCTTCTGCGTCCGCCTGCGGCGCGCCTCATCGTCACCAAGCGTGACGCTCTGGATTCCGCCAATCAGGTCGGTGAGCGTAGGGTTCACCATCAGGTTGTCTAGGCTGTTGCCGTGCGCCGTACCGATCAGCTGCACGCCGCGCTCGGCGATCGTGCGCGCCGCGATCGCTTCGGCCTCCGTCCCAATCTCATCAATGACGATCACCTCGGGCATATGGTTCTCTACCGCCTCAATCATCACCAAGTGCTGTCGCTCCGGTGCGCTCACCTGCATGCGGCGCGCCTTGCCGATCGCGGGATGTGGGATATCGCCGTCACCGGCAATCTCGTTGGAGGTGTCCACAACAACAACGCGCTTGGAGAACTCCGACGCAAGGACGCGCGCCGCTTCGCGCAGCATCGTCGTCTTGCCAACACCGGGTCGCCCCATGATCAAGATCGATCGTCCCGACTCAATGTGGTCACGCAGGATCTCAATCGTGCCAAACACGGAGCGACCAACGCGGCAGGTGAGCCCGACCACGCGGTCGGAGCGATTACGAATCGCCGAGATGCGGTGCAACGTACGCTCAATGCCCGCGCGATTGTCGCCACCGAACTCGCCGATTCGGGAGATCACCCACGAGAGGTCCTCTTCCGTAACTTCGCGCTCGAGGAGCGTGACATCGCCGGAAGTGAGCCGCGCCTCTGGGCGTCGGCCAAGATCCATCACCACTTCAAGGAGGCCGTCGCGGCCAGCGGCCAACTCTTCGCGCGTGGAGAGTTCACGAATGCTGGCAACGATCTCCCCTGGAAGGCAGTCAAGGAGAAGGTCGAGGTTGTCGACGATCGCCTCCTCCTGCACGACCGTGGGCTCCAGCAGTGAACTGGTCCTGTCGCGGGGGTTCTTGGCAAGGCTCATCCCTTCAATCCTAGCGCGGCGGCGCAGCGGACGGAGCGAGTTCAACCAATCGCAGGGACCATCCCTGGTACGGTCACCCGTGCCCGCACGTCGCGCACGGCGAGGCGCAGATCACCGATCGGCGTGAAACCCTGTGCCACGAGTGCCGCAGCGAGTCCCGACTCGTAGCTGCGCACCACGGCAAGCACACCGTTCCCCTCCGTATCCAAGCGCCCTGCGCGCCGCCCGATCTCCGCGAGGCCCGCCTCGATCAGTGGCGCAACATCAAGGCCTGGAAGGTGGCTGATGCGCAGCACGTGCGGATGCTGCTCGCCTGACTCGCGCGCCGCACCCAGATGAACCCATGCCTCGAGCTCTCCGGCCGCACCGTCCATCACATACGCGCTCCCTTCTGCGAGCCGAAGTAGCGGCGTGATGCTCGCGCGCGGCGCCCATGCACCGGCGGCGGCGCGCTCCCACTCCCGTGCATCAATCAGTTCCATCCGCGAAACGGCGGGTGGGGTGATGCGCGTCATCAGTTGCGCAATGCGCAGCGCGTCATCTAGTCGTGCCGGCCGAAGCGCCCCTAACTGCAACGCGGCGAGCGGCGGCGCGGCCGAACTCGCGCCCGCGCCGCCATCACGGCCACCGTCGCGGGCGTCGTGACGCAGGTAGAGTGTCTCGCGCACATACGGCTGAAAGCCTGCGCTGGCAAGGAGCGTGAGAGTTGACGGATCTTCTGCACAGGCAACATGGATCCGCAGCACGCCGTGACGACCAGCCTCGCGAGCCACTCTGGCAAGGAGTCGAGCGCGCGCGGCATCATCCACGGCATCCAACTCAACAATGGCCCAGTCACCGCGCTCATCGCGCTCAACGCGCGCAAATCCTTCGGCCACTGCGCCGCGCTGGTGCACCCAAATGGAATCTGACGATCGGATCAGGCTGAGCGGCATGCGAAAGAGTTGATAGAGGCTCAGTGCCGCTGGCCCAAACGGAAGACCGAGCGACCGCATCTCGCCGCTACCTTCATCAGCTGCGCGCTGTGCGCGGCGTGAGATCTCTACGAGTGCCGCAAGGTCGGTGATGCGTGCAAGCCGAACGCGTGGTGCGTCGTTGGCACCCGACAGCATCTCCGCGCCTCCCTTCACCCGCGCTGCGCAGTCACTGCCGCCTGCTGAACAAGCCAACGGTGAAATTGTGTCTCACCGGCGATCTCTGGGTGGAAGGAGATTCCCATCACGTTCCCCTGTCGCGCGGCAACGATGCGGCCATCTTCCAGCTGCGCCACTACGCTCGCGACCGGCCCAACTCGCACGATCTCCGGTGCGCGGATGAAGATTGCGCGCAGTGAGGTGAAGCCACCCCCCGCCTTCAAGCTCGGCATCTTCAGTTTCGTCTCGAACGAATCAAGCTGGCGACCGAACGCATTGCGGCGCACCTCCATATCTATGAGTGAGAGCAGAGGTTCGTCGCCATCGGCAATCTTTGTGGCAAGCAGAATGGCACCGGCGCAGGTGCCGAGGATCGGCACGCCACGCTGTGCGAGCGCTTTGATTGGCGCGACCAGGTTCCAGCGCTCATAGAGGCGTCGCATCGCGGTGCTCTCACCACCAGGAAGGATCAGGCCGTCAACGCCATCAAGATCTGCTGGGAGTCGAATCTCGCGACCCTGCGCGCCGATCACGTCAAGTGTGTCGAGGTGTTCTCGGAAATCGCCCTGTACCGCCATCACGCCAATGATGGGTCCCCCCGTGCGACGCTTCGCGGCGGGCATCGGCTACCAGCCGCGAGAGGAGAATCGCTCCGACTCTGGAATCGTGCGCATCTCGATCCCCTTCATCGCCTCACCGAGTCCAGCGGAGATCTCTGCAAGGATCGACGGGTTCGCCCAGTGCGTCGTGGCCTGGACGATCGCCGCCGCGGTTTTGGCCGGATGCCTCGCCTTGAAGATGCCCGAGCCAACGAAAACGCCGTCGGCACCAAGCCACATGGAGAGCGCGGCGTCTGCGGGGGTTGCGATCCCACCCGCAACGAAGTTGACGACTGGAAGGCGGCCCGCCTTCGCGGTGATCTTCACGAGCTCAAACGGGACGCACATCTCTTTGGCGACGGCGCGGAGTCGCCTCTCGCTCTGCCCCTTGAGTGCGGCGATCTGCTCGCTGACGGTGCGGATGTGGCGAACTGCCTCAACGATATTCCCCGTCCCCGCCTCGCCCTTCGTGCGCATCATCGCCGCGCCTTCTGCGATCCGACGCAACGCTTCACCAAGGTCCTTGCAGCCACAGACGAACGGGACGTTGAACTCGTGCTTATTAATGTGGAATCGATCGTCTGCCGGCGTGAGCACCTCAGACTCGTCAATGTAGTCAACGTTCAGCGCCTCAAGGATCTGCGCCTCCACATGATGGCCAATGCGCGCCTTCGCCATCACGGGAATGGAGACCGCCGCCTGGATCCCCTTGATCACGTCGGGGTCGCTCATGCGCGCCACGCCACCATCACGACGGATGTCCGATGGGACGCGCTCCAGCGCCATCACCGCCACGGCGCCCGCCTCCTCGGCGATCTTCGCCTCAGCCGGCGTCACCACGTCCATGATCACGCCACCCTTCAGCATCTGCGCAAGACCACGCTTCGTGGCCCACGTCGATGTGGTGACCTTCGGCTTAGCGGGTGACTTCCGCTGTTTCATGCCCTGATTCTCGCACAGAGCCTGCTACCCTTCCGCCCATGCCCCCACTCCTGATCGCAATTGAGCCCGGACCTCCCCATGTGCTTCACGGGGGGGTGGCGGGGCCAACCCTGCAACATGGGGTTGGACACTGGACCGAAGCGATCGAGCGATTTGCGCATAACTGGACCGGCGACACCCTCCTCATCGGCAACCGAGCCCCGGATGACCTGGTCGGGGTCAAGCGCTTCCGAAGCACTGCAGCAATCCTCCGCGATGCGCCACGCCCCCTGTTTACACTCATGGTCCCAAGTCGGATCACGCGCATCGTTGATCCGCTCTTCGCCGGACCGTTCGGCCATCGACTGACACGACTGGATTGGGAGCGCGCCGCTCATCCGGCACTTCTCGCTCTCCTGGAGGAGGAGGTCGCAAAGAACCCCGAAGCGACCATCTTCATCCCGACCGGTATTGCGATCACGGTAGAAACGGTGATTCGGAACATTCAGCGGCTGAAGGCGGCGGCTGGGGGTGGCAGCAAGCTGAAGTTTCGACTGCGCTTCAGTTCGCAGGGACACGAGCGCCGTGGGCTACACCCGAGTTATTTTGGGCTCCAACTACGGCGTTGGCACGACCGCGCGGGCGACGTGGATCTTCGCTTCGGCATTGAGGTGGAGTCAATGGCGCAGCGTTATTCAGCGGCGTCTGGGCTGGATATTGCGTGGGTCCCGTGGCCGAACGAGGCGACGAACTGTGCCCCGCTGACGAAGCCGCTCGATCCAGCCGCTCCGCACATCTACGTCTATGCAAGCAGGCGTGAGCAGGGCACAGGCAACGCCGAAATAATTATCAACTCACTGAAAACAAAACTCCCAAGTGCCGCAAGGTACACCGTTCAGATTGGCTCAAAGGGTGCAGAGCACTTCCCAGATGTGGTCAAGCGCCTCAAGGTTGCCGATGGCGTCACGCTCAGTGGGGGCGGCTTGCCACCCGCTCAGCTCCATGCACTCTTCGCAGATGCATCCGCGATCATCTTGCCCTACGAGCTTCGCCGCTATAAGGGTCGTGGCTCTGCACTGATGTGGGCGGCACTTGACCACGGGATCCCGATGATTGCTCCAGCGGGCACCGGATTCGGCGACGACATCGCACGCCACGGGATCGGGTACGCGTATCACGAACTTGGAGAGATCCCAGATCTCACCCTGCGAGCAACGACCGAGACCACGGAGCTGAAAGAGGCGATCCAGCGCTACCAGGTGCGGCGTACGGAGGCGGTGGCGGCTTACCTCTACCGCTGAGGCGATCGCGTAGACTCCCCGTCATGAGTGAGACGCCAAGTGAGACGCCAGCACCCCCGGAGGCGAGTCAGGGGGCGCGGACGAAAGACCTTGCCGCAGGGCGGCGTGCGATCCCGCGGCTAACTGCTGGGAGTCACGGCCTGATCAGCAGCATCAACGTCTCGCACCCTGGTGGTGTGCCGAAGCGGCCGATCGACCGCACGATCGTGACCACGCGCGGACTGGTCGGCGACGGACAGAGGACGAAGGAGCCGGTGCACGGCGGACCCGAAAAGGCGGTCTGTCTCTACGGGGTGGAGCAGATCGCGCGCGTCAATGCTGACGGACACCACCTCTACCCTGGTGCGATCGGCGAAAACCTGACCGTGAGTGGCCTTGACCTTGGGGGGCTTCGGGAGGGGGATCGGCTCCGAATCGGCGCCGCGGAGAGTGGCCCCGTCATCCAACTGAGCGGCCCGGCCGCCCCCTGCAGGAACATCGCAGGGAGTTTTGAAGACTGGCGGATCGCGCGCGTCAGCCACAAGGTGCGCCCCGAGGACAGCCGTTGGTACGCGCGGGTGCTGCGTGAGGGCCCAATAGTGACGGGCGACCAGATTGAGCTGCTCGGCGCGGCTGATACGATCGGGCGATGAGTAGCGAGGTCCTTGTCCTCAACCAGGATTACGAACCGCTGAACGTCTCCTCGCTCCCCCGCGCCTTTCGGCTCGTCCTTGGCGGTAAGGCGGAGATCCTCGCCGAGGGCCAGCCGATCCGCAGTGCATCGCGCAGCTGGACGGCGCCATCGGTGGTGCGGCTTCGACATCGCGTGCGCCGCCCGCGCCCGCGCGCCAAGCTGAGCCGCAAGGAGATCTTCGCGCGAGACAAGCACAGTTGCCAGTACTGCGGTCGCTCCGGCGTCTCGCTAACAATCGACCACGTGGTGCCAAAGAGTCGCGGTGGCGACTCATGGTCATGGGAGAACCTTGTCACCGCCTGCATGACCTGCAATCACCGCAAGGGGAATCGACTCCCTGAGGTCGCTGGCCTGCAGTTGCGCCGTCGGCCATACGAACCGCGCTGTGATGTCTACGCGATCTTCCTCCCCTATCTCCGCCACGATGCATATTCGGCGTGGCGCGACTTCCTCTTCATTGGCGAGGGTGCAACGGCGAGCGGCGCGTGAGTCACGAGGCGGCACTGCGCGCCGCCATCCCAGAAGACGTTGCAACGCTGATGGGACAGCTGCACGCCCACGGCTTTGCCGCGTACGTAGTTGGTGGCGCCGTGCGCGACGTCCTCTCGGGGCGAACGCCCGTTGACTGGGATCTTGCCACCAACGCAACGCCGGATCAGCTGCGTTCCGCCTTCCCTGATGCGCAGTACGAGAACCGCTTCGGCACCGTTGGCATCCCCACCGAGCGCGCCGTACGTGAGGTGACCACCTTCCGCGCCGATGGTCCGAGCAGCGACGCGCGCCGCCCTGACTCCGTGCAATTCCTCGGAAGCATCGAAGGCGACCTTGCACGGCGCGACTTCACCATCAACGCGATGGCCTTCGGCCTTGCAGGGGAGACTGAAGCAGACCCAGTCCTGAACGGCACCTTCACGGATCCGCACGGCGGCAGGGAGGACCTTGCCGCAGGGCTGCTCCGCACGGTTGGGAACGCAGCGGAGCGTTTCACCGAAGATGCGCTGCGCACGCTGCGTGCTGCGCGCTTCGCCGCGCGCTTCGGGCTCATCATTGAACCGGTCACAGCCGCTGCGATTCGCGCCGCCGCGCCACTGACGAGCACGCTCTCTGGTGAACGAATCGGCGCAGAGATTGAGGGGATCCTCGCCACTGAGCGGGCGGGCGTTGGCCTTACTGCACTGCACGAGCTCGGCGTGATGGGTGTCATCGCTCCCGCACTGGACGCACACTGGAGTGAGCGGCTGCCAGGGCGCGTGGAGGCGATCGGCGCGCCAGGCAGTCCAGATACACCCAACCTAGATACACCCGACCTAATAGGCAGACTCGCAGAACTCCTCACGCCGATCGCAGAAGACACCGAAGCGGAGGCGATCCTCACCAGCTGGCGCCGACCACGCGCCACGATCCAAGCGATCGCGCACCTTCGTGCCGCTGATCGCGCGGCGAGCGAGGCCGAAGAGGCAACGATCGACGCCACGGAGTATCGCGTGCGCGTGGCCTCACTCACCGGCGACCCCCGTGATGCGGCGCACCAGATCCGTCGAAGGGTTCTGGCGGGACGTGCAGGCAACGCCGCTGGGACGCTCCTCGCCGCATGCGAAGGGGCAGACGCACGTGGCGTGCCAGCGCTGGCGAGCGAACTCGCCGTTGATGGATCGGCGCTGCTGCAGCACATTGGCACTGCGCCGGGGGCATGGGTGAAGCGGGTTCAGGGGGCGCTCCTCCTTGCCATTGGGAGGGGCCAGGTGGAGAATCGTGCAACTGCGCTGCTCACAGCGGCTGAGCCTCTCTACGAGAGATACAAGTGATCAGTGCTGCGCCACTAGAATCTACGGATGACTGAGAGCGGCGCGTCGATCCTCCTCACCGGTGGCGCCGGCTACGTTGGCGCCGTAACCGCCGATGCGCTCATTGCCGCAGGGCATCGCGTAGTGATCCTGGATGATCTCTCCAGTGGTCACCCAGACACCATCCCGAACGCCGCCTCATTTAAGACAGGGAGTTACGGCAGCCTGTCAGGCATGGAGGAGCTGCTGCGCGACGCGCGAATCGACGTGATCATGCACTGCGGAGCGAAGAGCATCGTCTCGGAGAGTATCGAGCACCCCGCGCGCTACTTCGCCAACAACGTCCAGGCGAGCCTCAACCTGCTCGATGCCGCGTACAACGTAGGAGTGAAGCGGTTCGCCTTCTCATCAAGCGCTGCGGTCTACGGCGCACCCTCCGCCGCAACGATCAGCGAAGAGGTGTCACTCAACCCAGTGAACCCGTACGGTGCCACCAAGGTCGCCTTTGAACTCGCGCTCCGCTCGTATGCCGAGGCGCACATCTTCCACGCGCTTTCGCTCCGATATTTCAATGTTGCGGGGAGCACCGAGCGCATTAGTGAGCGCCATGATCCTGAGACGCACCTCATTCCGCGACTCCTGCATGCGGCGATGAGCGGCGAGCCGTTCCAAATCTACGGCACCGACTACTCCACGCCGGACGGAAGCGCACTCCGCGATTACGTGCACGTTGCCGACGTTGCCGCCGCAAACCTCGCCGCCGTGAACTACCTCCTGAAGGAGGGGACGCCAACTGGCCACACCGCTGTGAACATCGGCAGTGGCGTAGGGACGAGCGTCAAGGAGGCGATCAGCGCCATTGAGCGCGCCACAAAGCGAACCGTCAACGTGCAGGTACAACCACGCCGCGCGGGAGACCCGCCGCGACTGATCGCGGACATCACGCGTGCCGTCTCGCTGCTCGGCTGGAAGCCGCGGCAGAGCGAGACGACGCGCATCATCCGCAGCCTGATCGGCTGATCAGGCTAATCGTCTGATCTTCTGGTCAGCCCAGGTGCGCCGAGCTACCCCTCGCGCTTCTCGGGAACTCCCTGCAGCAGATACCAGCCCACAAGCATCGTGGCGAGGAGTGTCAGAAGACCAACCGTATAGGCACCGTTTCCAAGGCTTGGATGGAGTAGGTAGATCGTGGCGCCATACAGGAGGCCGCCAATCACCTGCGATCCTTTCCCCACGAGGCCGTAGAGGCCGTAGAACTCGCCGAGCTGCTTCGGTGGCGAGAGCCGGTACATCAGGATGCGGTCGGCGCCGGCGAGGCCACCGAACCCGAATCCAAGGATCACGCCGGCCACGATGAATGGGATCGGCGAAACAAAGAGTGCACCGATCAGGAGTGCAATAGCCCAGAGTGCGAGCACCAAGTTCAGCGTTGCCTTTGGTCCACGGCTATCAGTGAGGCGGCCCCAGACGAGCCCGCCGATCACCGCGGTGGTGGCGAGCGCCACGAGTACGTAGTTTGCCTCTCCCTGGGTGAAGCCGACCGCGTGCACGGCGAAGACCGCCATGATCGAGATCACCGTGTTCTGTGCATCGGTGTAGAAGAAGCGTGCAGTAAGGAATCGGCTGAGTCCTGGATACTGCTTCAGTTCACGGATCGTTGCAAGTGTTGCTAAGAGTGAGCCCCCGCCTGAGGCCTTCCCCGCCGGCTCCGGAATCTCCTTGATGAAGATGAAGATCGGGACTGCCAAGACACCGAAGAGGATCGGGGCGAGGACGAAGACCTGCTCAACGGTCAGACCACCGAAGAGGATGATAACGCCGATCAGGACCGTCCCGAGGTAACCGATCCCGTTGCCGAGGCCAGAGACCCAGCCGCGATTCTCTGGGGTGCTGACCAACTTAATCGTTGCGTCGTAATAGACGAGCGATGACTGATAGCCGAAGTTCGCAATGCAGAAGAGCACCACGCCAACCCCAACAGGTACCGATGGGATGAAGACCGCGGGGATGATCGCAAGGAGCGTGAAGAAGAGGAGGTATGGGAGGCGTCGGCCGGCGCGATCGGAGATCGCCCCAATCGCAGGGGAGATCAGCGCATTCACACCAACGGAGAGTGCGATCGAGATCTGCAGCCACAGATTCCCTTGCGCTTCACCGAGACCCCGCTCGCTCGTCAGGTAGAGGCCGATCGCGTAGGAGAAGATGCCGTACGACCAAATCGTGTTCGCAAGGTCGTAGAGCGTCCATGAGGCGACCCAGGTTGCCGGAACCGTGATGCGGACGCCGCCCGCGCCAGATCGTACTGCCATCTTCTTGAACCTCCATCCCTGTGCGGGCTGCGATGGGCTCGCGGCGGCCGTCCAGGCTTCGCGAGGATGACGGCTCGAGCCCCTATCGCACAGGGGTGGCGCGCAGGGCGCACCAGCACGAGAGAAGCCTAGGCACGGCTACGATCTGCAGGTGCGTAAGCAGAGAGCCGATCCCGCAGCGACCTGGGTGAAGGGCCTCAAACGGCGCCGACCGAACCTTGTGAACGATCTGCTGGCTGGCCTCGCCGGGCTCTACGGCGTACCCCGCTGGAAGCCGAGGCTCGACCCAATGAGCGAGCTGGTCACGACGATCCTCAGCCAGAACACCAGTGACGTCAACGCGGCGCGCGCATTCAGCGCACTCCGCGCCCGCTATGCCGACTGGGCCGAAGTTGAGGCGGCTACGGTGCGTCAGATTGCGAGCGTGATCAAGAGCGGCGGTCTCGCCGACCAGAAGGCGCCACGGATCAAGGCGGCACTCAAGGCGA
Source organism: Candidatus Limnocylindrus sp. (assembly GCA_038914275.1). GTDB lineage: Bacteria > Chloroflexota > Limnocylindria > Limnocylindrales > Limnocylindraceae > Limnocylindrus. The sequence continues at coordinate 9,707 of JBCLDV010000002.1, read as the reverse complement.
CACGCCTGCAGAGCGGCGACTACGACCTCTCCTTCCTGAAAGAGATGGAGCCGCTCGCCGCGCGCGACTGGCTCACCGCCATCCCAGGGATCGGACCAAAGACGGCGTCGATCGTGATGCTCTTCTGCTTTGGCGTTCCACTGATGCCGGTAGACACGCACGTGGAGCGAGTCAGCAAGCGCATCGGACTCATCCCGCCAAAGGCGAGCCTCGCGTTTGCGCACGACGCCTGGTTGCACCTTGTGGAGCCGAATCGAATGTATGAGGCGCATGTGGCGCTGATTCGCCACGGTCGTGGCCACTGCAAAGCGCTCCGCCCGCAGTGTGAGAGCTGTCCCGTGCGCACGCGTTGTCGCTATGCCAACCGCCGCGCGCCATAACACCAGAGCGCTACCCGCGCGACCAACTCAACTTCTGAAATCTCACCTCGTCTGGTAGTCCGAGAACCTCAACCGCCTCGCCTGTTCGAAGCGCAAGTTGCGCGCCGCCGTCTGAAAGTTCCGGATCGCGCAGCGCTGCGAGCCGAGCATCATTTGGACCATCGGCGTGCGCGAGGATGCTCCACGCCCCGAGTGCTCCGAGTCCTCCAACCGTGCGTATGGGGTGACCACCACAGGTGCAGGAGGCGGCACGTCGCCCGAGCGCCATCGCGGAGGCGGAGTCGGCGACGACCGTCAACCCTGGCTGTTGGATCCAGCGCCGAAGCCGCGCTGCGCGCTGCGAATCGGAGGCGAGCAGCGTTGCATCTCCGCCGCAGAGAAAGATCGTGCCGCTGGTCGGATCATCCTCGTCACCGATGAAAAGTTGCGCCGCGCAGCCGCGCGCAGCAAGAAGCCCCAGCAGGGTGCGCGCCTGGCGCTCGTCATGCGAGGCGAGCGAGGCGAGCTGCACTGGTGCTTCGGCTGTGGCGAGCCAGTCAAGCGCCTCAGGCCACGCGTCCGCGCGAGGGCCGAGTCCGCCACCAGAGAGGATCAGTCGTGCCATACGGCGATCCTAGCGGCGTCTCCTGCGCCATACTCTCCCCCGTATGAGCAGAAGCGACGCAACGGGGCGTATCGTTCTGATCGGATCGGGGGAGATCGGTCCTTCTATGGCGCCGATGCACCGTTCGCTCGCCGCCACCCTCCCCCTACGCAGCGTGCCGCCTTCGCTCGTGGCACTCGATGGCTCGTACGACTTCCAGACGAATCGCGCCGAGATGAGCGAGAAGATTGCCGTCTTCTTCCGCTCGAAGGTTGGCGTGGCAACGACTGTGGTTGGACTCCCAGAGACCGAGCGCCCCGGTGCTGATCTTGCGCCGTCCGCGTTCAGCGGGACGCTCGCCGCACTGGATGCCGCAAACCTGCTCTTCCTTGGACCTGGATCACCGTCACGCGCACTCTTTCGCTGGGCTGGGACGCCGATCGTTGAACGGATCACTGCGCGCGTTCGCGCTGGTGCCACGCTGATCACCTCGTCTGCCGCCGCAGCGGCGAGCGGCGAATCAACGATCCCCGTCTACGAGATCTACAAGGCGGGCCTCCCCGCGCACTGGCTGCACGGACTCGACCTCCTCGGCACACTACTTGATCTGCGCGTGGCGATTGTTCCGCACTGGAACAACGCCGAGGGGGCAACACACGACACCTCGCGCTGCTACATCGGGGAGGTGAAGCTGCGTGAACTAGAGCGCAGCCTTCCGTCCGGAGTTTCGATCCTCGGCATCGATGAGCACACCGCACTCTCCATTGATTTCGCCACCGAATCAGTCACGGTGTACGGGAAGGGGGCGGTGACGATCCGCATCCCCGGCGCCGGTGAGACGGCCCTGCATAGCGGCGCAGCCGAGTCAATCGCCACGTTTATCGCGCGCTTCCCGCGCAGCACCGCGCCACGCAACGATACGCCCGGTAATCGGGGTGAGCGGAACGCTGAAGAGTCCTCAAGGGAGCTCGTCCCCGCCACGCCGCCTTCACCACCCGCCCCTTCCGCACGCGAACTTCTCGCCCCCGCCGTGGAGCGGCTGATTGCCTTGCGCGCTACGGCGCGCGCGGAGAAGCGGTACGCCGATGCAGATGTGATCCGCGACGCGATCGAGGCGCTCGGTGTGGAGCTCTCAGATCAGGCCGATGGAGTGACCTGGAAGGTCCGCGCCTAGCGCGATGCGCCTAGCGCAATGCGCCGCTAACGCGTGAAGCGCGAGGCGAAGGCGCCGACGCGGCGCTGCAGTCCACTCGGCATCAGCCCCAAGAGTCGCGCGGAGAGCGCGTTCAAGCGCCCCGAGACAACGAGTGCACGACCGCACTCCACGGCGTCAAGCGCAACACGCGCCACAAACTCAGCACTCGTGAGCATGAAGCTCGGTTGCCCAGAGGTAGAGGCGAGTCCGCCGCGCGACTGGAAGCCACTCGGCGTATACCCGGGCGCAACGCACGTGACGCGCACGCCGTGCGGGCGCGCCTCTTCATGGAGTGCCAACGTGAAGCTGCGCACGAAGGCTTTGGTTGCAGCGTAGGTAGTGAATCCAGGAAACGGGAGGAAGGAGGCTACCGAAGCAACATTGAGAATCGCGCCACGCTTTCTCGGTGCCATCACCACCAACGCCGCGCGAGAGAGTCGCATCAGCGCGTTCACGTTCACGGCGATCTCGTTCGATTCGCCAGCGGCATCAAGTTCAATCATCTTTCCGAATCGACCGTAGCCGGCGTTATTCACCACCATCTCAATCGGTCGAAGTTCATCCGCAATTCGCGCCTCAACCAGCTCAACGCCGACTGAGGTTGCAAGATCTGCCACGATCGTCTCCGCATCCGCACCACTCGCGCTCGCCGCGGCTGCGACGCGCGCTAGCTCCTCACCGCGCCGTGCCACGAGGACAAGGTCCCAACCGCGCTCCGCGAGCTGCAGTGCCATCTGCTCACCGATCCCCGACGAGGCTCCCATGATAAGTGCGCGTCGTCGCTCCATGAGAACAGTATGCTCCAGCCATGAGCTTCGAACTTGAGATCGTCGCGCGCACTGCGGTCGTCTATCTCTTCCTCCTCTTTGGCCTCCGCCTACTCGGGCGAGGTGAGGTTGCAACGAGAAAGGCGGGAGTCCCATCAATTGAGAGGGTCACACTTGCGGTCCTTGAAACCGACGGGAGTGTCAGTGTCATCGGTTCGTGAACTCTCGCCGTGCAGCGGTATTGCCGTGCAGCGATGTTGCGTGAGGAGAGTTGGTAGGGGGACCTGGACTCGAACCAGGGACCGCCGAGATATAAGCTCGGTGCTCTAACCGACTGAGCTATCCCCCCACGGCGCACTGCGTACCCTCAGCCTACCCCTTCGGAGGCGGCGCGTACGATCGAAAGTGCGGCCACGGCGAGTGCGGTGGCGCTCAACTCCCAGCCACGCTGTCGTGCCCAACGCGATCGACTGGCACTGCAGGTGACCCCCACCGTGAGGAGGAGTGCGGCGAGGAGCAGGACTTCGGTCGAAGCGTTCGCCGGTGCTGTGAGCAGTAGCGCCGTGAGTGTGATGAGGTGAAGCAGCAGGATTGCGAGTAGCGTCTGCCGCTCACCGAGGCGAACCGCTGCGCCTCGCAGCCCACTTTGGAGATCAATCTCGCGATCAGCAAGGCTGTTCTGCAGTGCAAGGGCCGCGCCGCCGGGGAGCGCAATGAGCGAAAGTGTAGCGATCCCCGCTGGCATCACGGTCGTCACCGTTGACCATGCGAACGGCGGGATCAAGCTCAAGCCGATCGCAAACGGCAGCCACGAGAGTGCCGTGCGCTTCAGCCAGACGTTATAGAGCGTGCCGACTGCGGCGCCCCCAGCGGCGAGCGCAAAGGTGAGTGGCGTAGCCTGCGCGGCGGCGAAGAGGCCAACACTCAAGCCCGAAGCGGCAAGCAGAAGTGCTGCGGCGGGCGGGAGGGCACCTGCGGCGAGTGGCTTCTCGGCTCGTCCGCTATCACGAACCCGATCAAGGTAGTCGTTCGTGGCACCAATAAAGGTATGAACCCCCAACATTGTGATTGCGGCGAGCGCAGCGCGGTGTGTGCTGGCGCCAGCAACAGAGCTGAGTGCCGCCGCCGCCACGGCATTCAAGAGCGTTGGGAGCGGATGCGCCAGACGAACGACGGCGACCAGCCGGTGCCATAGCGTAGACATCAATGCATCCTATCCCCCTGCTATCCTCCCCGCGATGAGTTCCGTCGTTTCCGATCCAATAACTGCCTCGCTCGCTCCCGTCGTTGCGCCTGCGATCAGCGTGCGCGACCTCGTGAAGCGCTACAAGGGGGCCGACCGCAATGCGGTTGACGGGATCTCCTTTGAAGTGGCGCAGGGGACGCTCTTCGCCCTGCTCGGTCCAAACGGTGCGGGGAAGACGACCACGATCAGCATTCTCACCACCACGCTCGCGGCAACCTCTGGGAGCGTACAGATTGCTGGCGCAGACCTTGCCCACGAGCAATCCGAAGTGCGCCGCCGCGTCGGCATCATCTTCCAGAAGCCATCACTCGATCGCGCGCTCACTGGCGAAGAGAACTGTCGCTTCCACGCCGCGCTCTACGGTGTGTACGTGTATCGCCCCGCCTTCTCACTGATGCCGCAGGAGTATCGTGATCGGGTCGTTGAACTGGGCGCACTTGTAGGCCTCGACCGCAGCGACCTCTTCAAGAAGATCTCGACCTACTCAGGCGGGATGCGCCGCAAACTAGAAATCGCACGGTCGCTCCTTCACCGGCCGCAGGTCCTCTTCCTTGATGAGCCCACCGTTGGCCTTGACCCAGAGTCGCGCCGCTCTGTTGCCGGATATCTTGACGTGATCCGCCGCAGTGAGAAGACGACGATGGTGCTCACCACGCACTACCTTGACGAAGTAGAGATCGCCGACCAGGTCTGCATCATTGACCGCGGCAAGATCGTGGCGAACGGCACACCAGCGGAGCTGCGCACCGGGACGGGCGTGACGCGTGTTGAGCTTGAGGCGACCGACCGCGTCGCTCTCGGCGCCGCAGTGAAGCGACTCGGCCACACTCCACAACCGATCTCTGCAGGGTTCGCCGTTGAGGTGATGGGTGCGGAGGTTGCGCATGCGCTACTGCGCGATCTCACGGTACCGCTCACGCGGTTTGAGGTGCGGGGCCCGAGCCTTGAGGATGCGTACCTGAAGATCGTCGCCGCAACTGCAGATGAGCGCGAGGAGGCGCCGCTCGACGATGCGCCGCGACGGAGATTCAGCCGATGAGTGCAACGTTGACCGCTCGGAAAGATTCAAAGTTCAGCCTGCGGAGGGAGTTTGCCGCCGCTGGCGCCATTGCGGCGCGTGACGTCACGAAGTTAATTCGCGATCCAATCCGCCTCGTAGGCGGGCTCGTCTTCCCCGCGCTCTTCATTGGCGTCCTCGGTGGCGCCTTCGCCTCCAATTTCGAGTCGCCAGGGATCGACCTGCTCCCCTTCATCTTCGCTGGACAGCTGGCGCAAGGTGTGTGGCAGTCCGCTGCACTCGGCCTCATCTCTATCCTTGAGGATCGTGAGAACGACTTCAGTCAGGAGATCTTCGTCGCGCCGATCGGTCGGCGCACCATCCTCGCCGGGAAGATCCTCGGCGAGTCGCTTGTTGCCTTCCCACAGGCGTTCACCGTGATGCTCTTCGGCATCGTGCTCGGCATCCCGCTCACGCTCGCCCAGGTCTTCGCCATCATTCCGGCGCTGATCCTGGTCGCAATCTTCGGCGCCTCGTTCGGCGCGCTGATCGTGAGCCTCCTCCCAAACCAACGTTCAGCCAACCTGCTCTTCCCATTCATCTTCCTGCCGCAGTTCTTCCTTGCTGGCGCCTTCAATCCGATTCGTAATCTCCCCTGGTCTTTGGACATCGTCAGCCACATCGCACCGCTCAGATACGCGATTGATCTCATCCGCGGCGCCTACTACGGCTACCCGAACCAGGCGGTCCTCGCTGAACCACTCTGGAACGCTGGGCTGATCGCCGTGCTCACCGTGGTGATGCTGAGCATCGGCACGATGCTCTTCGTGCGCAGCGAGCGCAACCGCTAAACAGCCGCCCCTAAGAAGCCACTGAGCAACCGCCTCTCAGGCGGCAGCCACCCAAAAAGGCGCCGCCCGGGAATCGTAAGCGGAGCGCTCAGGATTACCCCTTTCCAGAGATCGGGTGCAGACTTGGACCATAGGAGCGGGCGCATCGCGGACTCCCTCGACGACCCGCTCCGGTTATGGGAGGAGCGGATATGCGAAGCACACGGTTCGCAAACGCAGTCGCAATCGGTCGCGTTGTCATTGGCACCATCTTCCTCTGGGCGGGCGTGGAGAAGCTGGTTGGTGGGGGTGGCGCATGGACCGCAAAAGGGTTCCTTGCCTACGGCACGAGCGGGACGCTCGGCTGGCCGTTCGTCACCGGTGAGGTTGCCGAAGGGACCGTCTTCAATCCAACGCGCGATCTTTGGGTGTCACTCGCCGGAAACCAAGGCTTGATGGTACTGACAGACTTCCTTGTGCAGTTCGGTCAGGTCGCCATTGGCGTGGCACTCATCCTTGGGCTCGCCACACGCTTTGCCGCTGCGATGGGCTCACTGATGATGCTCTTCTTCTTTGTCGCGGCGTGGGACTTCGCCTACGGCGTCGTGAACCAGCACCTTACCTACGCCGTGGTGACGTTCGGTCTCGCCATTGTTGGCGCAGGAAACTTCAACGGACTGGATGCACGCATCGGGAAGCGGGTCCCAACATGGGTACGCGATTACCTTGCATCCGGAGTTCTCGCAAAGTCTGGCGGTCGCGCCTAGCGGACGCACGACGTACGACGCGCGCCACGGGCCAGAGGCGAAGTCAGATCGCGTCTGGCCCTCGTCGTATGCACGAAACCTGCCGTACCCCGGCAGGATCGAGGCTGATCAGGGACGGCACCGTTGTTGAACAGGCGGCGGCGCTCTCCCTGCATCTCGGGTGGAATGAACAGCCGCTCGGCGGGTTCAGCGGCGAAGGGACATCGCCCTCCAAGATGATCCGATCGCGACGATCGCGACGATCTGGCTCGGGGACGGCGGAGAGGAGCGCGCGCGTATACGGGTGCGACGGATCCTTAAAGAGTTGGGCGGCGGGTGCGGTCTCCACCACCTTGCCTAGATACATCACCGCAATCCGGTCACAGAGGTGCTCCACCACGCCAAGGTTGTGCGCAATGAAGAGGTACGAGAGGCCGAGCTCCTTCTGCAACTCCGCGAGCAGGTTCAACACCTGCGCCTGAATCGAGACGTCGAGTGCCGAGACCGGCTCGTCCAACACGATTAGGGTTGGGTCCAGCACGAGAGCGCGAGCAATGCCAACGCGTTGCCGCTGGCCGCCAGAGAACTCATGGGGGTAGCGACGCGCAGATTCGGGGCGCAGGCCCACCATCTCGAGCGTCTTCGCCACTTTTGCCTCACGCTCCTTTACGGATCCAATGCTGTGAATCCGAAGCCCCTCGCCGACCGCCTCGCCAATCGGCGCGCGCGGATCAAGGCTCGCGAACGGATCCTGGAAGACGATCTGCGCCTTGCGGCGATACGACTTCAGTTGCGCGCCGCTCAATTTTGTGACGTCAACGCCCTCAAAGAGAACGGAGCCTGCGGTCGGTTCAATCAGCCGCAAGATGAGGCGGCCAACCGTTGTCTTCCCGCAACCCGACTCGCCAACAAGTCCGAGCGTCTCGCCAGCACGCACCTCAAAGTCCACGCCGTCAACAGCGTGAACCTGACCTACGACGCGCTGCAGTGCACCCGCGCGCACCGGGAAGGTTTTGGCAAGGCCGCGCACCTCAAGCAGCGGTCCGCCGCTCGCGTTGACGCCCTTCGGGACGCTTGAACTGGTGCTCATCGCTTCGCCCCCGTTAGCGCAAGTGCGCCGTGCGCAGGATCATAAAGGTGGCAGCGAACGAGGCTGCCGCTCTCGCCGCCGTGCGGGAGCAGATCGGGGTGTTGCGTGGTGCAGGCGGCGAGGCCCGCCGCCTCACGCTGTCCGCAGCGATCTGCAAAACGGCAGCCGATGATCGGCTCGGTGAGTGCTGGAACCTGACCAGGGATGACCCGCAGCTGACCACGTCCCGTTCCTGGGCGCGGGATTGCACCGAGCAGCCCTTGCGTGTATGGGTGGCGCGGGTTGCGGAAGATGGCGTCACGCTCCTGCTCCTCCACCACCTCTCCCGCGTACATCACCGCCACGCGATCGCAGAACTCAGAGACAACGCCAAGGTCGTGGGTGATCAGGACGATGGCGGTACCGAGTCGCTCGCGTAGATCGCGCAGCAGCTCAAGGATCTGCGCCTGGATCGTGACGTCGAGTGCGGTCGTTGGCTCATCGGCAATGAGCAGCTCAGGCTCACAGGCGAGCGCCATCGCAATCATCACACGCTGCGCCATGCCACCAGAGATCTCGTGCGGATACGCGTCCGCACGGCGGCTTGGGTCTGGGATGCCCATGAGCTCAAGCAGTTCAATGCCACGCTTCCGCGCAGCCTTCTCATCAAGACCCTTGTGGATGCGGAGTACTTCGCCAATCTGGTCGGCGAGTTTCTGAACTGGGTTGAGCGACGAGTTCGGCTGCTGGAAGATCATCGCGATTCGGCTTCCGCGAATCTTCTGCATCTCCGCCTCACTCGCGCTGAGCAGCTCCTGGCCATCAAAGCGCACGCTGCCACCAACGATCTGGCCGGGTGGCGTGATCAGACGCAAGATGGAGAGCGCGCTCACGCTCTTCCCGCAGCCTGACTCGCCCACGAGTCCGAGCACCTCACCGCGATCTACGCCAAAGGTGGCGCCATCTACCGCGCGTACCACGCCGTCGCGCATACGGAAGGAGGTCTGCAGGTCTCGTACCTCAAGCAGTCGATCAGACATCTGCCACTCCTATCGCTACAGCCGTGGGTCGAGCGCGTCGCGCAGACCGTCGCCGATCAGGTTGAAGGCGAGCACGGTCGCGGTGATCGCGATCCCCGGGAAGAAGACAACGTGCGGGGATGAGAAGAGCAGATTGCGATCGCCGCCGATCATGGAGCCCCACTCGGCCATTGGCGGCTGCGCGCCGAGTCCGAGGAAGCTCAGCGCCGCAACGTCAAGGATTGCGCCGCCAATGCCGAGCGTCCCCTGGACGATGCTCGGCGTCAACGCGTTCGGCAGGACCTTCCGGAAGAGGATTGACGCCTCCGACGCACCGAGCGCGCGACTCGCCGAAACAAACTCGCGATCGCGCAGGCCGAGGACGGAGGCGCGCATCACACGCGCGTAGATGGGGATTGCGACCACGCCGATTGCGAGCTGCGTATTGATCAGACCAGGACCGATCACGGTGACGATGGCGATCGCAAGGAGGAGGCTTGGGAAGGCGAGGAGCACATCCATGATGCGCATGAGGAGGTTGTCCACCCAGCCGCCAACGAAGCCGGAGACGGCACCAATGAGCGAGCCGAGCAGGATCGCAAAGCCGACGGTGAGGAAGCCGACCTGAAGGCTGAGGCGGGCGCCATGCAGCACGCGAGCAAAAACGTCGCGGACGTTGTTGTCTAAGCCAAAGATGTGTTGCGGTCCTTCGCATCCGAACAGGTTGATGCAGGGGCCGGCGAGTCGTACCGCGCCCGGCTCTTTGTCGATGAGCACCTCAATCGGGCTGTAGCTCGCAAAGAAGTCCGCGCCCAGCGCCGCAATCAGGAGCACCGCAAGGAGGCTGAGGCCGACGCGCGCGGTGCGCTGCTCTA
>JBCLDV010000001.1:0-135864 GCA_038914275.1 Candidatus Limnocylindrus sp. | reverse complement strand
TCCTCATTGAGGGGGCCGCACGGCGAGCTGGCGGCGACTTCGTCCGCCCAGAGGACGTCAGCGCATACCTCGCCTGGAAACCTGGAGCTGCCGCGGCGGCGACCGGTGACGAACGTGAGCTCCCCTTCTCTCCCGCACGGGTCGTCCTGCAAGATTTCACTGGCGTCCCCGCGATCGTTGACCTCGTCGCGCTGCGCGATGCGGCGCGAGAGCTCGGCATTGACCCGGAGCGTATCAACCCACAAGTCCCCGCCGACCTTGTCATTGACCACTCAGTCCAGATTGACCGATGGGCAACCCCCGAGGCACTCGAGCAGAACGTTGCGCGCGAGTATGAGCGAAACGCAGAGCGCTACCAGCTCCTCCGCTGGGCGCAGGGCGCCTTCGATAAATTCCGCGTGGTGCCACCTGGTGCTGGGATCGTGCACCAGGTCAACCTTGAGAGCTTCGCAACAGTAGTTCGCGTAGAGGTCATTGACGGCGCGCCGCTCGCATTTCCGGATACCTGTGTTGGGACCGATTCGCACACCACGATGATCTCTGGGCTCGGCGTGTTCGGCTTCGGTATTGGTGGAATTGAGGCGGAGGCGGTGCTGCTCGGCGAGCCGCTCTTCGCGCCACTCCCAAAGATCGTCGGGCTAAAGTTGAGTGGCAGGCTCCCCGCGGGTACCACGGCAACCGACCTTGTCCTCACCGTCACCGAGTTACTGCGCGCGCACGGGGTGGTTGGCGCATATGTTGAGGCGTTCGGCGATGGACTGGCGAGCGTGTCGCTCGCTGATCGCGCAACGATCGCAAACATGTCGCCAGAGTTCGGCGCCACCACCACCCTCTTCCCCATTGACCAGGTGACGCTTGACTACCTTCGTGTCACGGGGCGCGATGAGCAGCAGATCACGCTGGTCGAGGCGTACGCCAAGGCACAAGGACTCTGGCGAATCGCTGGAAGCGAACCGGCCTACGATGAGGTGCTTGAGATCGACCTTGACTCAATCGTCCCGTCACTCGCCGGGCCGAAGCGGCCACAAGATCGCGTTCCACTCCCCGAGCTCGGCGCCGGCTTTGAACGCACCTACCCCGATCGCGCCCGCGAAAAGGCGCACCACGCCGCGGTCGGCACGACCACGATGCGCGATGGCGCTGTTGTGATCGCCGCAATCACCTCGTGCACCAACACGTCGAACCCCTCGGTGATGATCGCGTCGGGGCTCCTTGCGCGCAACGCCGTCGCGCGCGGCATGAGCGTCCCCCCATGGGTGAAGACGAGCCTCGCCCCAGGATCGCGTGTTGTCACCGCCTACCTTGAGCGCGCGGGGCTTATTGAACCGCTCGCCGCCCTCGGCTTCAACGTTGCCGGTTACGGCTGCACCACCTGCATCGGCAACTCTGGACCACTCGATCAAGAGGTCGCCGCCGCCGTGGAGCGCGAAGATCTCCTCGTCGCCGCCGTCCTCTCGGGGAACAGAAATTTTGAGGGTCGCATCCATCCCGCGGTGCGTGCCGCCTACCTCGCCTCCCCACCACTCGTCGTCGCCCTCGCCCTCGCCGGGAACGTTGTGACGAACCTTGAGCGTGATCCGGTCGGCACGGATCGGGACGGTGCCTCCGTCTACCTGCACGAGATCTGGCCGAGCGATGAGGAGATCGCGACTGCCGTTGTAAAGGCGGCGGATGCATCACTCTATATCAGCAACTACACCAACATCTTCGAAGGTGACGCGCGCTGGAAGGGGCTCAGCGTGCCGACCGGTCGTACCTATGCCTGGGATGCCGCGTCCAGCTACATCGCGCGTCCCGTATTCACCAAGAAGATCCCTGCAGTAGCGGCGCCAATCGCCGACGTTCGCGACGCCCGCGCCCTCCTTCTCCTTGGCGACTCCGTCACCACCGACCACATCTCACCCGCCGGTTCAATCCGTGCTGACTCGCCCGCTGGCAAGTGGCTACTCGAACGCGGCGTCTCTGTGGCTGACTTCAACTCCTACGGTGCGCGGCGTGGACACGATCAAGTGATGATGCGTGGCACCTTTGCGAACATTCGCCTGCATAATGCGCTCGCTGACGGCAAGGAGGGCCCGATCACCAAGCACCTCCCGAGCGGCGATCTCCTCGCCGTTGCCGACGCTGCTGCCCGCTACGCAACTGAGGAGACGCCACTCATCGTCATTGCGGGTCGGGAGTATGGATCAGGTTCCAGCCGCGACTGGGCGGCGAAGGGGACAGCGATGCTCGGCGTACGCGCCGTCATCGCCGAATCCTATGAGCGCATCCATCGCTCGAACCTCATTGGGATGGGGGTCCTGCCACTGCAGTTCCTCCCTGGGGAGAGCGCGGCGAGTCACGCGCTCGACGGGAGCGAGCGCTTCACGCTTGAAGGGCTCGCCGCGATCAGTCCGCGCGGACGTGTAGAACTGCAGATCCAAAAGAGTGGCGCTGCAGATGTGGCAACCGGCGAACGACGCACGATCAAGTTGATCGCTCGGCTCGATGGGCCGATGGAACTTGAGACGTTCCGACAGGGTGGCATCATGCCTGCGGTGCTGCGGAGGCTGGCGAAAAACTAAGGGGAGATGGTGGGCGATACTGGACTCGAACCAGTGACCTCACGGATGTGAACCGTGCGCTCTAACCAACTGAGCTAATCGCCCGAGGGGCGGATTCTAGACGACTCCCCCGCCGCCCCTCGCTCCGCTCGGCTAGAGGAGGCGTCGAAGCAGTTGCAAGACGATCATCACGAGGAGCGGCGACCAGTCGATCCCCGCGGTGGTCGGAAGGATCCGCCGCACCGGCCCAAGAAGTGGCTCGCTCGTCTCAATCAAGATCCGCGAGAGACGCCCACTCCCTGCGGGGTCAACCCACGAGATGAGCACGCGTCCGAGCACAAGGAACCAGATCGTCTGAAGTGCCAGGTCAAGCGCCGCTGTGAGGTCCATGCGTAAAGGTTAGACGCGCGCGCCGAAGAGCGCACTCCCCAGGCGAACCTGCGTCGCCCCCTCTTCAATCGCAGCCTCAAAATCGCCGCTCATCCCCGCAGAGAGGAGCGGCCCGATCGCTAGGCCGCAACTCGCCGCTTCAACCCGGATCTCAGCCCCAAACGTAGAGAACGCCGTAAAGGTCGCCCGGGCCTCGGATGGATCATCCGTGAGCCGTCCAATGGTGAAGAGACCGTCAACCTGTACCGCAGTGTTGCGAAGCAGGGCGGCGATCTCAGGGAGTGCCGCTCGAAGCGCCTCCGGCGAGAAGCCCGCCTTAGCAGGATCTTCATCAATATTCACCTGTAGCGCGATCGCCGTGCTCGTCGCTGCCCCCTGGCGAAGTTCGACGATCTTCTGGAGCAGTTCCAGGCGGTCCACGGAATCAATGCGATCAGCGGCGACGAGCGCACGACGAGCCTTGTTGCTCTGTAGCGGGCCAATCAGTTCCCAGCGGATGGAAACATCTGGGCGTAGTCCCGCCACCGCATCACGCTTCTCCTCTAGCTCCTGCACCCGGTTCTCTCCGAAGTTGCGCTGCCCCGCGTCAATCGCCTCGGCAACACGTGCAGCGGTCACCCCCTTGCTCACTGCGAGGAGCTCAGCGCTCCCAGGCGGACGGCCGGCGCGAGCCTCCGCGGCACGCATCTGGGCGTGAAGTAACCCTAACTGGTCGCGTAGTGCTGACATGGCAGGGCTACGAGCGGCGACGGAGGAAGGTGGGGATGTCCAGCTCGTCACTTGAGACCGACGATGGGGTGACACCGTTGTCGTTCACATGCGCCGACTCAAGGGGCGTCTCGGAGACCGCAGGCTGTGTTCCCGGTGTCCATGTTGGGCTAGCAGGTAGCCTCGTCTCTGGCACTGAGCCGAGGGAGGGTGGCGCCGCAGGCGCAGCCGTCGGCGGCTCCACTGCGTCGCTCCATCGCGGGCTGACCACTTCAGATCGGCCGAACGGATACTCGGCACGCAGCGCGGGCGCACTCGCCGACTGGCTACGTGCGTTCCCCGCGAAGCCTGTCGCAATGACGGTGATCTGGATCTCATCGGCAAGCCCCTCGTCCAGCGAGGTGCCGAAGATGATGTTCGCTTCGGGATCAATGCGCTCGGTGATGTGGTGGATCGCCTCGTTCACCTCATGCAGCGTCACGGTTGACGATGCCGCTACGTTCACTAGCACCCCAGTGGCGCCCTGGATATCAAGCTCAAGGAGTGGCGAAGCGATCGCAAGTTCTGCGGCGGCGCGCGCACGGTTCTCGCCGCTCGCTCGACCGATTCCCATCAGCGCCGAGCCCGCCTCCTTCATGATGCTGCGAACATCGGCAAAGTCAAGATTGATGATCCCCGGAACGGTGATCACGTCACTGACACCCTGCACCGCCTGGCGCAAGACGTCGTCTGCGATCCTGAAGGAGTCTTCCATTGATGTCTGGCGACTCACGACACTCAAGAGGCGCTCGTTTGGGATCACGATGAACGTGTCAACGTACTTCCGCAGCTCCTCTGCGGCGGCGTTCGCCACGGCGGCACGCCGCTTCCCCTCAAATTCGAACGGCTTCGTCACGATCCCGATCGTCAGCGCACCGAGATCCTTCGCAACCTTGGCGATCACGGGGGCGGCTCCAGATCCAGTACCGCCGCCCATGCCTGCGGTGACGAACACCAGGTCAGAGCCTGCGAGTGCCTTGCGGAGATTCTCAAGGTCTTCAGTCGCGGCGCGCTCGCCAACGACCGAGTCACCGCCGGCACCGAGGCCACGGGAGATCGCATCGCCAATGCGGATGCGCGTGGGGGCGTGTGATTTGCCAAGGGCCTGAGCGTCGGTATTAACCGCAATGAATTCTACGCCGATGAGTTCTGCGCGGATCATGCGGTTCACCGCGTTGGAGCCAGCGCCGCCGACTCCGACGACTCGAATCAGCGCAAAGTTCTCAGTCTGCGAAGCCATCGGCCTCCCCCTCCGCTCAACTACCGAACGTCAACCTCTCTGCAGGGTCTCCCCTGACGATCAAGGTCGCCCTCCCATCGGCTTGCGAGAGTGTAGCAGCGTCGTTGGGGCTATTGAAGGGGTCGTCATTGGCTGGTGAGCGGGAGGCGGGCGGCTAGCCACGAATGCGCGAGAGGGCCCCCTTGATGCCGCCAAAGAGGCGCCCGAAGAATCCCGCTTGGGGCTCCTCAACGATCCCAGACTCGCCCAAGCTGCGAGCGACCCAAGAGAAGAGGCCAAGGGTGGCGGCGTTCGATGGCCCCTGGAAGTCGTCAAGGAGGCCGAGGAGCGGCCCCTCAGGTGCCGCCACGCGGACTGGTGCCTTCAGGATTTCGCGCGCAAGGGTGGTGATCCCATCCAGCTGCGCGCCGCCACCTGTCAGGACGATGCCAGCGCTCGTCGCCTCTGGTCCCGCTACGGCGATCACGCCAGCGATCAGCTCAAACATCTCGCTCATGCGCGACTCGATGATACGGGCGAGCTCGATCCGTTCAATACGACGACCACCCGGTTCGTTCGGGACGGTGTACTGCTCGCTCACGCTCACCGTTCGGAGATCGCACGTGCCGTAGTTGATCTTCAGCTCCTCGGCGGCGGCAATACTCGTCTTCAGACCGATCGCAACGTCGCGCGTGACGAAGGCGGCCCCGATTGGAAGCACGGCGCTATGCACCACAGCATTGTTATGGAAGATTGCGATGTCGCACGTCTCCGCGCCAATATCCACCAGCACCGTGCCGAGCTCTCGCTCCGTTTCGGTAAGCGTCAGCTCCGCTGCGGCGAGGGATGCGGGAACGTAATCGTCTACCGCAATCCCCGCCTCCTGAACGCACTTCTCAAGGTTCTGAATTGCGGTGGCACTGGCGGTGATCAGGTGTGCGCGCGCCTCAAGTCGATACGCGACCATTCCTCGCGGCTGCTGGATCCCTTCCTGCCCGTCAACAATGTATGACGACGGGAGCACATGCAGCAGCATCCGGGAGCCGGGGACTTGGATTGCGCGACAGACCTCCAGGACACGGTCAACATCGTCATCACGGATCTCGCGATCCGGATTTGCGACCGCCACCTGGCCGCTTGAGTTCTGACCCTCAATATGGCTACCCGAGACGGAGATGGTGGCGTGTTCAATGTGGTAACCGGAAAGGCGCTCCGCGGCGTCCACCGCCGCCTTAATCGCAGCGCCCGTCTTCTCAATGTCGGTGACCACGCCTTTGCGCATGCCGGTGTTCACCGCCGTCCCCTTGCCGATCACAGAGATAGAGCCACCATCGCCGCCAATGTGCGCGATCCCGCAACTCACCTTTGAGGTGCCGATGTCGATGACCGCAATCGTCGCGTAGCGCTCATCCATGCGTGCACCCTCCACTCAACGTGACCGACCTCATCGGGCTGATCATAGCGGCAGGAGGGAGGCCACGACGGTCTGCCATCAGGGGAGGGACGGGCTCGGCTCTCTGGATGGCGGGGGCGGTGGCCGCACCCCTGGGTCGGTGAAGGTCCCCGCCTGCCCATCCGCCAAGATCACCCAGCCGATCAATCGTTCGCGAACGGCGAGGAGGCTACGGAGAAGGCGTACCTGCCCCGGAAGCATCTCGGGCGGCCGAATCGTTGCGGAGTAGGTGCCGAAGACGGCATACCAGGAGATCCCTTTGCCGACTCCATGCAGGACGAACCCGTACTGGGGATCTCTCAGGATGGAGAGGCGCAGTGCCTCACTCGCCAAATCTACCAAGGTGAGCGTAGCGAGACGCGTCGCAATATCAAGGCTGAGTGCGGGGAGCTGAGAGCCGATCATCAACGCAGGTTCGCTCGTGCGGTCATCCACGAGCGGGAGGGCCTCAATTGCCGCTATTGAACTCGCGCGCAGAAGTGGGGAGGTGGTGCTGCCGAGCAGTTCGCCGGAGCCGCTCACCAAGAACGTATCGTCAGCGCGCTTCCAACGCAGCAGGAGCGGCTCCTCCCGCACCTCAATCCGCACCTCTCCGGGGAGGCCGATGCGAGCACGGGCACTGGCGATGAACGGGGTCTCCATGAGCGCGCGCTCGACCGCCTGCAGATCTGCGCTGAGCAGACTGCTCCCCACCGCAACTCCAACGAGATCACTCACTGCACGCTCGTCGAGCAGCTCAAGGCCGAGGATCCGCACCGAGGTGACGGTAACGCGCCCACTTACTGCGAGTGCTGGGGGCACCACGAAGGCGGTGGCGAGGAGCACAACGAGGGCGAAGCGACGCAAGAGTGCCCACGTCTCTGGGCGCAACCTGCTTCGATCCCCTCCGCGACGTGGTGAAGCGGCAGCAGAAGGTTCACGCCGTGTCAGGATGCGCACGCCTGCGTCGGCACCCGCTCTGCGCCGCTGACCGGCGAGGCCTGGTCGTACGCCGAGCGGTGCTTCACCAGGAGCGAATGGCCGGGCACCGCTCGCTCCACGCTTCCGAGCGTCGCTCCGATCTCGGTCGCTCATCGGCCCTCCCGCTGCTGCCGCTGCGCCGTCTGCACAAGGTGCAGCGCAAGATCGGCAAAACTGATCCCACTCGCAGTGACAAGTGCAGGGAAGAGTGAGATCGGCGTAAAGCCAGGGAAGGTATTCACTTCGGAGAGGTACCACTCGCCAGCCCGTGCGTCACTCGACCGCACGAGGAAGTCCATCCGTGCAAGGCCGCGACCGCCGAACGCCGTGAAGAGCTTGATCGCTGCGCTGTGAAGTTCACTTCGGAGTGTGCCGCCAATCTCAGGGGTGACGGTCGTCCGAGAGATGCCCTGCACATATTTTGCGTCGTAATCGTAAAAATCATGCCCAGGGAAGACTTCTCCTGGACCGTATGCAACGACCCCGCCATCAGGCCACTCAAGCAGCGCAACCTCGAGTTCACGGGGGCGGTCAAGGTACGGCTCAAGAAGGGCGCGGTCACCGTACTGCAGCGCAAGATCTACGGCGAGTCCCCACTCCTCTTCGGTGCGCGCGATGCGCATCCCGATCGAAGAGCCGTGCGCCACGGGCTTCCCGATGAGTGCACCAGAGCCGCTCACCTTCGCCGCAAAGTCGCTGATCCGTTGCAGTGCATCCACACGTCCACTTGACCACTCACGCGACGAGATGATCATGTGCGGGAGGATGGCAATGCCGAGTGAGGCGGCGAGATCCTTGAACTCACCCTTCTCCATGCCGAGGCGCGCAGGTTCTGCGGCGGCACCAACAAAGGCGACGCCAGCGTCGCCGAGGATCTGCTGTACTTCACCCGACTCGTCGCCAGGTCCGTGGAGTGCAGGGATGTAAACCGCGTCGGGTCGCGCCCGGGTCACCTCTGTGAGCACTTCGCGCAGCGGGCGAAATGGCGTGGAGACGAGTGAGGCGGCGCGCTCCTCGCTCGTGTAGTCGTGTGGGGGGCGCTCTCCACGCAGATGACCGCTCGGCAACAGGGCGGCACTCCCCTCTCGGGTGATGAGGATCTGCGTCACTTCAAGGCCCCGCTCCACGAGCGCCGCTGCAATCGCGCTACCAGAGACCACGGAGATCTCCGCCTCGGCGCTCAATCCGCCATAGAGGACGACCACTTGAGGGAGGGGCTCGTGTTCACTCATGCGCTCGTGTTCACTTATGCGTCCGACTCACCAAGAAAGACGATCTCCGACTCAAGGTGGACGCCGGCGCTCCGCTCAACCTCTCGAATGCAGAGCTCATGTAGTTCGCGGATGTTGGCGGCGGTCGCTCCGCCCCGATTCAGGATCCAGTTCGCGTGCATTGTTGAAACCTCAGCCCCGCCGATCTTGCGCCCCTTGAGCCCCACCGCCTCAATCAGCGCCCCCGCACTCGGCCCACTCGCTGGGTTACGAAAGACGCTCCCTGCACTCGGAATGCCGAGCGGCTGATGCTCACGTCGCCATCGCCGGATCTCCTCCAGGCGCGCGCGGATCAGCGCCGGATCGTCTTGGCGTAGCGCCATGGTCACGCCGAGGATCACCTCACCATGGCCGGCGCTCTCCTTGAACCGAGAGTGCCGATACGAGAGGTTGAGCGCATCGGCGGCAAGCTCCTCCTCCGTGCCGTCTTTACGGAGGATCATGACGCTCCGAAGGATCTGTGACATCTCGCCACCGTGTGCGCCGGCGTTCGCCCAGACCGCGCCGCCAAGATTCCCTGGAATCGCCAGTGCAAACTCTGCCCCCGTCAACCCCGCATCTGCCGCAAGTGTGGAGAGTTTCGCCATGGAGAGGCCAGAGTCGGCGCTGATCAGGCTCGTTGCGGCATCAACCGTCGTGTTCGCACTTCGATTCAACAGGACGAGCCCGCGAATCCCAGCGTCACTCACCACCACATTGCTCCCGCGCCCGAGGATCGTCAGGGGCCAACCGCGACTTCGAGCGAGCCGAATCACCCCACGCAGCGTGAAGCGATCGCGAACCGTTGCCAGGAGATCGGCGGGGCCGCCGACCCGCATCGTGGTGTGCGCAGCAAGGTCACCGTCACGCTCCGGGCGGAGACCGACCCTCCGCTCAAGTTCGCGCGCCGCCTCGTCGCGCTCCACCCATACAGCGCGAATCACGAACGCCTCGCAAGTTGCACGATGATCTGCGCGATCCGCTCTGCCGCATCTGGACGGGCGAGTGAGGCAGCCGCTTTCCCAACGCGCTGGCGCGCAGTCTCTGACTGTAACGACACGAGCGCGCTGCGTAGTTCCTGCGGCGTAAGCGCCGCGTCATCGATCACTATCGCTCCCCCGACCGCCGCGAGCGCCTGCGCGTTGGCGTGCTGATGCCCTCCCGCGTAGGGGTACGGCACGATGATTGACGGAAGTCCAAGCGCCGCCACCTCAGCGAGCGTGGATGCGCCGGCACGCCCAAGGAGGAGATCTGCGGCGACGAGCGCCTCCTCCATTGCGCCGCCATAGAGGAGGCGGACTGGCCTATAGCGTTGCTGCTGCGCATCTGGGAGCTGCGAACGCATCGCTTCCGCTTGCGCGAGACCGTCGGCGACAACATGCAGGATCTGCCAATCGTTCAGCAGATCGGCGAGCACGCCGTTGAGGGCGCGTTCAAAACGCATCACGCGCTGCGAGCCGCCAAAGATGAGCAGGAGTGGCTCTCCATCAGCGAGTCCAAGGTTGGCGCGCGCTGCAGCGCGACTCACCCCCGCAAAGTTGCGCACGGGAGTTCCGGTCACCGTCGTCCCTGCACCGCTCCACGGTGCACGACTCGCCGTCTCCTTCCAGGCAACGGCACGCGCTGTTGCAAGCGGGGCGATGAGTCGGTTGCTTCGACCCGCCTGGACGTTCCCCTCCCAGATCAGGCTCGGCGTCCGCGTCACTGCGGCGGCGATCAGTGCGGGGATCGCAATGTACCCACCAGTTGAGAAGAGGGCGTCGGGGCGAAGGTGCCGCAGGTAGCTGATCGCTTGTGGGATTGAGCGGAGGAGGGCGAGGGCGTCACGCAGGTTAGCCAGTGGCCCAGCGGCGCTTACGCGCAGGCTCGGGGCGGCGAGGAGCGTCAGTGGATAGCCCTCCACGGGGAGGAGTTCGCGCTCGATCCCGCGCTGGCCACCAAGCCAGTGGATCTCAACGTCTGGCTGTTGACGTTGGAGCGTACGAGCTACGGCGAACCCCGGAAAGAGGTGCCCCCCCGTACCGCCACCCGCGATCACCACGCGCATCGTTCCCTCCGATCTCCCTGGCCCCCATCGTCTCACGCGAGACGGAGAGGAGAACTCCAATGGCACACATCAAGACGAAGAGTGAGGAGCCGCCCTGCGAGAGGAGCGGGAGCGGGATTCCCGTCACAGGGAGAATAGCGAGCACGACGCCAATATTCAGGAAGGCCTGCCCACAGATCCATACCACGACCCCAGTGGCGAGGAGTGCGCCGAACGTATCCGGCGCCCGACGCGCGACGCGGAGGCCACGAACCGCAATCAGGAGGAAGGCGCTGATCACCGCAACCGTTCCAATAAATCCGAACTCCTCACCAACCACCGCAAAGATGTAATCGTTCCAGGCGTACGGAATGATCACGCCGCCTGGCTGCTGGGAGGTACCGATCCCGGTCCCGAGCGGCCCGCCGACTGCGATCGCGATAAGGCCCTGTAACGTCTGGTACGAGCCGCCAGTCGGATCGCTAAAGGGATCCATCCAGTTGTTGAGGCGTGCCGCCTGATAGCTACGCAGCGAGATGCCGATCACACCGATCGCCGCAGCCAGGAGTGCGGCGCCGAACACCCAGCGAAGTGGTGCACCGGCGGTAAAGAAGACGGCAAAGCCGACACCCGCAACAACCACAGCCGTCCCTAGGTCTGGCGCAATCAAGACAAGAAGGAAGCAGGTGCCGATGGCGGCGAGCGCTGGAATCAACGTTGACTGCTCCCCCATCGCATGCCCACGCTTCGCGAGGTGATCAGCAAGGAAGAGGATGAGGGACAACTTTGCCACCTCGGCGGCGTGAATGCTGATCGGCCCAACGGAGAGCGAGCGCTTCAGCCCCCCCTCAGTTGGCACGCCCGGAAGAAGGACGGCGACAAGGAATCCGATCGAGAGGAGCAGCAGCGGCGTTGCGAAGCTACGCCAACGTCGATAGTCCACTCCGGAGAGGATGGCGATTGCACCGAGCCCCATTGCGGCGAAGAGGCCCTGACGCATCCCCATGCCGTAGGCATCATCGGTGTTGATGAGCGAATTCAGTGCTGAAGAGGAGAAGACCATCAGGATGCCGAGGCCAACAAGGAGGAGTGCCGGCAGGAGGATCCACTGATCCTCTGGCGGTCGCTTCACTTGCAAGATTGAGGCAACAGCCCGACGTGGAGAGAAGCCAGCGCTGCGGTGCGTTGCAACGCGGGCGCCGCCGCTCGGCGTCCCTGCCACTCGACGCACGATGCGACTCATCGGCGCTCCGTTGCAGGGAGCGCGCGGACCGCCTCGCGGAAGGCATCGCCGCGTGCACCGAATGGGTTATTGAACATGTCAAACGAAGAGCCGATTGGGCTGAGGAGTACGGTTGCCCGCACTTCACTCTGGTGTGGTGCGTACGCTGACGACGATCCTCCTGACAAATCGCCCATCTCAGCCATCAGCCTGCGCGCCAACGCACCGCCACGCACGACCGCATCTGGAATGCTCTCGGCGCGATCGATCTCTGTGAGGCCCGCGGCGCGGAAGAGCGACTCAAGTTCGTCTCCCAGCTCCCCGAAGAGGACGGCGCCACTGCAGTGGCTCGCAACGATCGGTGCAAGGTCATGAAGGTCGAGCCCCTTGCTGCGACCCCCAGCAAGCAGCACCAGCGGCTTCCTGAAACTGCGCACCGCCGCTGCAACTGCATCTGGCTGTGTTGCTTGCGCATCATTCACGTAGCGGATGCCGTCAAGTACGGCGACCGTCTCAAGGCGGTGCGGGATGCCGCGGAAGGAGGCAACTGCCGTACGGATCGCGTCCGGTGCGATCCCCGCCACGAGCCCCACGCTCACGGCGGCGAGTACGTTGCTGATGCTGTGATCGCCGGGGAGGGCAATCTCGTCAACCGGAGCGATGCGACCGCCAGGGCCAGTTGCGGCGGTGCCGCCCCCGTAGCGAGCCGAACGTGGGACGCCGGCGGCAACGATCCAGCCGTCCACCAGGCCAACGCCCCCCGGGACCGGTCGCTCGCGACGATAGCCAACGGTTGTGACGCGTCCGATCCCGGCAAGTCCAGCGCTCACGGGGTCATCTAGATTCACGATGAGCACGCCGTCAGCGGCGACGCGATCGGCGAGGAGCCGCTTGACCCGCCGATACCCATCAACGGTGCCGTGACGATCCAGGTGATCCACGGTGATATTCGTATAGACGGCAACATCAACCTCACTCTGGAGTGTGGGGAGTTGCAACTCCGAGAGCTCCAGCACCACGCGTGCACTCTCAGCGAGTTGCGTCGCCTTCCCAATCAGCGGGACGCCGTTATTTCCGCCGAGCTCAACCGGGTGCGTAGGGTCGGCCGCAAGGATCGCTGCAATCAGGTTGCTCGTCGTGGTCTTCCCCTTCGTCCCAGTAACGCCAACGCGCCAGCGCGTGCCAAGGAGTCGAATGGTCCACTCGGGCTCACTGATGAGGAGCGGCGCGTGCTTCATTCGATCGCCACCCGGACCGATGGCGCGTGCGGCGAAGTCGCGAAGCGGTCCCGCGACCTCCTCTCTCACCGTTGAGAAGCCGAGCGTGATTGATGGGCTATGCACAACGAGATCCGCAGCATCAAGGAGCGGCGTGAGGTGCGCCGACGCACCGAAGGCGAGTCGCACGCTTCCGTCCGCAAATCGATCGTTCGCCGCCGCTAGCCCAGCCGACTCAGCGCTGTCATACAGCGTCACGCGAGCACCGTGGTGCGCAGCAAACTCTGCCACCGCCTGGCCGGTACGACCAGCACCGAGCACCAGAACCGTGGCCTCGCGAAGGCTACCGGCGGCTACGGCACTCGGTTCAAGATCGTCAAGTGAGAGCGCAGCACCCACCGCTAGACCCCAACGCCGCGCGTGGCGAGGAAGGCAACGATGCCAAGGATTCCACCAATCGCGCCAACGACCCAGAAGCGGAAGGTGATCTGCGTTTCCGCCCAACCGAGCCGCTCAAAGTGATGATGGAGCGGCGTGAAGAGGAAGACCCGTCGCCCCGTTAGCTTAACGCTCGCAACCTGCAAGATCACCGAGCCCGTCTCCACCACGAAGACAATGCCGATCAGTGGGAGGAGGAGGATGTGGCCCGTGACCAGACCAGTCACGGCGAGAGCGGCGCCAAACCCGAGTGCGCCAGAGTCACCAATGATAACGCTCGCCGGATGAATGTTGAACCAGAGGAAGCCGACGAGTGCGCCCGCGACGAGCGCACAGAGGATCGCAACGTTCAGTTGGCCCGGAGAGTTCAATAGCGCAATCACCATGTAGCTGATCCAGGCGAAGACCATCGTCCCACCGGAGAGTCCATCGAGTCCGTCGGTCAGGTTCACGCCATTGCTCGTGGAGACGATCGCAACGATCGCGACGGCGATCCAAAGAATCGGCGCGATCGGCACCTCACCGACAAACGGAACGACGAGCGAAGCGAAGGCGAAGTGCTGTTGGATGTAGATGGCGGAGATCACCGAGACGCCGATCTGCCAGAGCAGCTTCTGGCGTGCGGAGATGCCAACGCCCGTCCGGGCGTCGAGCCAATCGTCGAACGCGCCGACGAGCGAGACGCCGAGGAGGGCGAGCAGAATGGCGTAGGTTGATGCGTCAACCGCGTCAAGGAGGAGCGCAAGGGCGATCACCACACCGACCAAGAGGAGGCCGCCCATCGTGGGGGTCCCCTCCTTCACGATGTGCCCGTCGGGGCCGAACTCACGGCGCACGCGCTTTCCAAAGCCGCTGTGACGAAGGAGTCGGAGGTAGGAGGGCATCAAGAGGGCGACGCAGGCGAAGGCGAGCACGAGCGCCTGCACGATGGCAATCATGCGGCACCCCCTGCGAGTCGATCCTGCAGTGCGGCCACGAGGCGCTCGAGTGCAACGGAGCGCGAAGCCTTGACCAGCACGGTGTCGCCTGTGCGCACGCGATCGGCGATCAGTCCAGCGCCGGCGGCAATCCCCTGATCGTCTGAGGAGAGTCGAACGATCTGATCGACTGGCATCCCCGCACTGCGCGCACCCTCGGCGATACCGTCCGCCTCACTACCAAAGACGAGGAGTGCGCCGAGTCCGCTCGCAGCCGCAGCGCGACCGACCGCAAGGTGAGCATCCACGGAGTATTTACCAAGCTCACCCATCGCACCGAGTGCGGCGAAGCGAGTGCCGCTCGATGCGGCGAGCGTTGCGAGCGCCGCCGCCATGCTGCTCGGTGCAGCGTTATAGGAGTCATCAATGATGCGAACTCCCCCCACGCTGCGGACACTTGATCGCCCACCAGGGAGGGTGAGCGAAGAGAGCCTCCCCGCCGCAGTTTGCAGATCAACGCCGCACACCTTCGCCACACCGAGTGCAAGCGCCACCGCTCGGGCAAAGTGCACGCCGAAGAGGGGCAGGTCAACGAAAACCTGCTCGTCGCCAATCAGCACCTTCACGTGCGTCCGAGCGGCGGAGTGATCAAGCGTCGCGGAGATGATCCGAACGTCGGCATCTTCTGTAGCGCCGGCGCTCAGCACGCGGGCGCGGGTGCGCTGCGCGAGGCGCATGACGCGGCTGTCGTCCGCAGCAAGCAGCGCGTAGCCGTCTGCTGGGAGCGCCTCAACTAGCTCACCTTTTGCCGACTCAATCGCGTCAAGGTCTCCGGCGCGTTCAGCATGTACCGCATCGATCGCCGTGACCACACCGATACGTGGTCCTGCCATCGCACAGAGTGCGCGAATCTCGCCACCGACATACATCCCCATCTCTGCCACAAAACGCTCGCACCCATCAGGGAGGTTCAGCAGTGCAAGCGGGAGGCCGATCTCATTATTGGCATTCCCAGGAGTTGCGGCGACGCGCTCTGACGCCCCGCCAAGCGCAGCGAGGATCACCTCTTTTGTCGTGGTCTTCCCCACGGATCCAGTCACACCGATCACCTCAAGGTCGAAGCGTGCACGCCAGTGCGTGGCAAGCTGTGCGAGCGCAGCGGGACCGTCGGCAACGCCGAGCAGACTCACGCCCCGCTCCTTCGCACGCGCCGCCGCTGCGCTGATCTGTTCGTTAACGGCGGGGCTTTCGCCCCCAGTTTGGATTAAGAGTGCGTGGGCACCTCCATCGATCGCCGCGAGAAGGTGGAGTCGACCGTCAGTCTGCGCCCCCGGGAGGGCCAGGAAGAGTGCGCCCGGCTGTTCGGCGAAGCGTCGCGAGTCAACGCTGGCACCGCGAATAGGGAGGTTGCCGTCATGGAGAAGTTGAGCGCCACAGAGCGCGGCGAGCTCGGCGCCCGTTGCTGCAAGGTGCCCGCTCACTCTAGGGCGATGCACGGCGGCCACACTCATGTCCGCCGTGGGGCTCGTTCCACGCGAAGAGGGTCCCCGCCCACCAACAGACCCACCGGAGCGGAGGGTTCCGGGGCCCTGCGGTGGGCGGGGGAAGTCAAGCCGCTCCCCGTTGCCGGGGCGGCGGGGGGCATCTGGAAGAGGACGGTGAGGTCTTCCGCGACCCTTCGGAAGAGCTCGTACGACTCGATGTTGTTGAGGATGTTGCCGACCTCATTCACGATCGGCGCAACACGACGCAGTGAGACGGCAATCACATACTCAGGAGCGGTTCGTCCAACCCAGCCGACATAGCTGAAGTTGAAGTGGCGCTTATCCCAGCCCGCCTTCCCGCCGTTGAGCTCCTTGCTCAGCCAGATCTGCGCCGTTCCGCTCTTCCCGCCGGAGGCATACTCGGGGATGTTGGCGAGTCGGTAGTAGAGCGGGACGAGCTTCGTGAGGCCCTCACTCATCTCAATGATCTGCGAAGAGACGCGCGGACTAGTTGCCCTGCCACGCGTGATGATCGGCTGCTCCACGCCGTTGATCGCCTGAACGACGCGCGGCCGAACAAGGACGCCCCCATTGAGCACTGCGGAGAAGGCGGTGCAGAGTTGCATCAGCGTGACGCCAACACCCTGTCCAAAGGATCCGTTCGCAAGGTCAAGCTCGCTCCACCGCTGCTGATCCGGACTGTTCACGAGCCCCTGGCTCTCGCTCGCAAGGTCGATCCCGGTCTTTCCACCAAAGCCGAAGCGCAGCCAGGTGCCGTACAGCCGCTGGGATGCTTCGCTCGTGCTCTTTCCGAGCGAGAGCGCGATCTTAGAGAAGACGACATTTCGGCTAAAGGCGAACGCCTCAGCAAGCGTGATCTGGCCCCTTGAGCGGCGATCGGCGTTGCGCACCTCATTCACGCCGCCATCAAGTTTCAGTACCGACTGATCTGCAATCACGCTCTGTGGCGAGTACTGGCCGGACTCAAGCCCGGCAACACTTGTGATCGTCTTCATCACTGAGCCTGGCTCGTAGACGCTACTGATCGCGGGGTCAATGAAGCGACTAGGATCGCGCGCCGCCATCACGCTGAAGCGATTTGCGTCATAGGAGGGCCATGAGGCAGAGGCAAGGACGTCACCAGAGTAGGGATCCATCACCACAACGCTCACCGACTCAGCCTGATTTGCAACACCTGCAGCGGAGATCTCTTGCTCGATCAGTGTCTGCAGTCCTGCATCAATGCTGAGTTGCAGGTCGACCCCCTGCTGTGCCCCCACAGCAACGACCGGCCGCTCAGCGCCATCACTCCCCCGCTCCATCCGTGTCACCTCGGCGCTCCCAGCGAGCTGCGTCTGGTAGTAGCCCTCAACGCCGTACTGGCCCGTGCCGTCGCCGTTCACGAAGCCGAGTAGATGACTGGCGAGACTCGTCTCAGACGCACCGCCCGGCTGCGGATAGAGGCGCGTGCGCGCCTCCTGCAACGAGATCCCTGGCAGTCGCCCCTCGGCCGAGGCGGCGCGCACGGCATCAGCTGCCGCCTGGTCGAGTGCAGGGAGGAGCAGGCTCCAGGTGCGATTCGAGTTGAGACCGGCACGAACTCGCGCAGCATCCAGTTCGTCCAGGTTGAGCACCTCAAGCAGTGTTGACTCAAGGGATGCGCGATCTGCGTCGGTCAAGTGCTTTATCTCGGCGATCAGTTGAAAGCGCATCACGGTCACCGCAAGCACCACCGCACCTGTGCGATCGGTGATCGTCCCTCGGAGCGGTCCGGCATTCGCGGAGAGGCTGATCCTGCTCCCAGCCATGCTGAGTAGCCGGTCGCGTTCAATCAGCTGCCACTGGGCGAGTCGTCCGAAGCAGAGGGTGCCGGCAAGGAGAAGGACCACCCCAACGACGAGTCCTCGCCCTGCGACGTCGGTACGAACGAAGCGTGAGTCCTGCGCCATCTCAGCGCACCTCCACGATCAACGGGTCGGTCAACTGGACGATCCCAAGCTCAAAGGCGCGGCGCCGAATGGCTGGCTCTCGGCCGACGCGGCTCATCTCCGTCTCGCCAGCTCGTATCTGCTCCACGATTCGCGCGCGCTCGTTCGTCAGGATCCAAATGCGCGCCGAAGCGGTAGTGACCTCAAGGCTTAAGAGGAGCGCAACGAGTGCCGCACCGAAGATCGCCCCTCCCACACCGATGACGCTCGAGAGCTGTAACCCGAAGAGTCCAGAGCGCTCGGTAGAACTCCATGCCGAAACACCGATCCGTCCACGCGGACGTACGCCTGGCGTAATCGCAGTACGTGGAATTGGCGCTCCTGGGAGTGGCCGCGTGCTGGTGCGGATAGAGCCAGTTCCACTCGCGCCAGGGAGTGGCTGGAACGCCTGGCGAATTGCCGCGCGCTGTCGCGCCGCGGCGGCAGAGCGTCCATCAGGAACGCGTTGCTGCGTAATTGGCGCGACGAGTTGTACGCCGCGCAAGGGTCGACCGATCGCTGTCATGCCGCCACCGCCAGGCGCTCGGCAACACGCATCTTTGCGCTCCGACTTCGCGGATTGCTCGCCACCTCGCCCTCTGTAGGGGTGATCGGCCTATCCGTGATCAGGCGCAGTGTTGGCCGCTGGCCACAACCGCAGAGTGGAAACTTCGGTGGGCAGATGCAACCGCGCGCGGCGGCGGCGAAGGCGCGCTTCACGATGCGGTCCTCAAGGGAGTGATACGACAGCACCACAATGCGGCCTCCGACGGCGAGGAGTCCAATGGAGGCGTCTACTGCTGTTGCCAACGCACTCAGCTCGTCGTTTACCGCAATGCGGAGTGCCTGGAACACTCGCGTGGCGGGATGTATGCGCGATGGCTTTCCGGGTCGCGTCGCAACCTCTGCCACCAGTGCCGCCAACTCTTCTGCCGTGGTAACTGGCGCTGATGCACGTCGTGCAACGATCGCGCGTGCAATGCGTGCCGCCTGCGGCTCCTCACCATACGACCGCAACAGTGCGGCGAGCTCTGGGACGCTCAGATGTGCAAGGAGTGTCGCGGCACTCTCCCCCTCTGCTGTGTTGTATCGGAGATCAAGCGGTCCACCGGTGCGAATGCCGAAGCCGCGCTCACGGTCCACAAGTTGATCTGACGAGAGGCCGAGGTCAAAGAGGATCCCGTCAACGCCGTGGAAGCCAACCGCTGCCGCCGCCTCCGCAATACGCGCGTTGCTCCCCTGGAAGGTTTGCAGTCTCTCGCCAAACTGAGCGAGCCGATCGCGCGAACGCGCGAGCGCACTCGGATCTGCGTCGATCCCAAGGAGACGACCACTCGGCGCGCTCGCGTTCAGCAGCGCCTCCGCGTGTCCACCGCCGCCAAGGTTTGCATCAATGTAGTGACCGCCATCGCGCGGAGCGAGCGCTTCAAGGGCTTCACGTAGGAGGACTGGCTGATGCACCGTGAGCGCCTGCGCAGCATCACGCGCATGCGTCATTTAGAAGCCGAGCCCTTCCAACTGCGCAGCAAGAGCGTCTGACGACTCCATGCCACCGCGGTACGAATCCCAGCGCGTCGGCGTCCAAATCTCAGCGTGATCGCGCGCACCTACCACCATCGCCTCGCCTTCAAGGTGGCCCCAGGTGCGGAGTGTTGCGGGGAGCAGCAGGCGACCCTGCGCATCGAGTTCTACTTCAAACGCACTCCCGAAGAGGAAGCGGCCGAACTCTCGGGCGCTCGCGTTGCCGGTCGGGAGCGCCGCGACCTTGGCGGCAAGGTCGTCCCATGCGGCGCGCGGGAAGATCGCAAGGCAGTTATCCAGCCAACGGGAGACGAAGGCGCCGTCGTCGAGCTGTGCTCGGAAGCGCGCAGGGACGGCGACCCGTCCCTTGCCGTCGATCGTATGGCGGTACTCGCCAGTAAACACGGTAACCCCCTCCGCGGTAGCCCTCGGGGGTGGTACCCCCACTACACCCCACTTACAACCACTTAAATGTATTCTGCCCCCACCTCCCCCACCTGTCAAGGGCCCCCATAAAAACGCCAGATGGGAGAACGAGGGCGTACGAGAGAGTGGTGTACGACGGACGCGCGGGGGCACGGGAGGATGCACGAGGGCATGGGGGGATGCACGAGGGCACGGGGAGCTGATGGATGTTGAAGCCGGCGAGATGGTCTATAAGCCGGGTTCTGTCCCCCCTTACGGGAGGGACGGCCATCCATCTAGGCCACCGATTGCTCGGTGGCTCGAGCGATCAACCCGGAGACGCCGGCGGTGCGCCGGTTCCGACCACAAGGGCCGAAGTGTCCCCCTATTTGACCTTGCTCCAGGCAGAGTTTGCCGCGTTTCACCCCACCAGTGAGCCGAAGCTCAGCGGTGGACTCGTCTCTGTGGCACTAGTCCGCGCCTTACGGCGGACGGGCGTTACCCGCTGCCTTGCACCTTGGAGCCCGGACTTTCCTCGAACCGCCCCGAAAGGCTGCTCGCGACCGTCCGACCATCTCGCCGGAGGCGGAGTCTAGCGCGCCGGAACCTCCACGACGAGCCCATCGAATCCGGCGAGCACGCCGGCGGGGAGGCGCGAGGAAAGCTCCTGGTAGTCAAGGTCATGGTCAAGGTGCGTCAGGATCGCCTGTCGCGGTCGGAGCGCCGCGATCAGTTCGAGCGCTTCGTCCACGGTCTGGTGCGTTGGGTGCGGCAGGTCACGCAGCGCGGAGACGATCAGCGTGTCTAGGTCCGCAAGACGTTCACGCGATGCGGGAGACACCGCGCTCACGTCGGTGAGATATGCAACGCCGCCACTCCGCCAACCGTGCGCAGATCGTCGGCCGTGCACAAGCGGGATCGCCTCAAAGGTACGTCCGCCGAGTTGCACATGCGGCGTCGCCTCAACGAGCCGCAGTGAAGGGATGCCGTGACCCGGCGCTGTACGACCATCAAAGGCATACTCCCACCGTCGCAGTAACTCTACGCACAACTCGGAAGAGGCCCCAACATCGAGCACCGCCTCCTGCGCATCGGTGTAGGCACGCAACTCATCAATGCCGCCAGTGTGATCAACATGGATGTGCGTGATGAGTGCGCCATCGAGTCGAGTGAGGCCAACGCGAAGTGCCTGTTGGCGAAGATCCATCCCAGGATCAATCACCACCGCACACGGCGTGTTGACCACCGCCCTACGCCACTCAATGAGCAGCGCGCTGCGCAGTCGCTGGTTACGCGTATCCCCTGAGAGGCAGACTTCACAACGGCAGCCAACACGTGGCACACCGCGCGAGGCGCCTGTACCGAGAAGTGTCAGCGTGGTTGGGATCCCGTTCGCACTCTCACCGTCCGCGCTCCCGCCCGCCTGCTCTAGCGCTGCGCGCGCTCGTGCAACGTCGTCTGGTCGCCGCACAACCCAGGCGGGACCACCGCGTAGTGCACGGTCGAGTCCTTCGTTTGCGAGTGCGTCCGCCTGATGATTCTCCTCGCGCGGAACGTGTGCCGCGCTCCAGACGGCGAAGCGCGCAAGGCGAGCACGCGCCTCGTCATAGAGCGGCACAAGCTTTGCATCACGAACGCGCCAGCGACCGTTCAGCTGCTCAACAACAAGCTTGCTGTCCAGCAAGAGGCGAAGCTCTGAGGCGCCGAGCTCTGCAGCGAGTTCGATCGCAGAGATGACCGCCTTCCACTCAGCTACGTTGTTCGTCGTGGTGCCGATCGCCGCAGAGATCGTTGCGTCTGGGCGTGCCGCCGGGTGGTCGGCGCCATCACGAGAGGCGTCATAGAGCGCGACTCCAATCGATGCGGGACCAGGGTTCCCCCGACAGGCGCCGTCCGTTCGACCGATGAGCGCGCGCATCGCGCGCTAGCCGCGTGAACCGATCGCCGCAGAGACCTCAAGGATCGCTTTCGTGATGTTGATCCCGCGAGGGCACGCGTCGACACAGTTGAAGGTGGTGCGGCAGCGCCAGACGCCGTCTTCGTTGCCCAAGATCTCAAGGCGCTCATCTGCCGCCTGATCGCGGGAGTCAAAGATGAAACGATGGGCGTTGACGATCGCCGCCGGCCCAACGTACTCGGGTTGCGCCCAGAAGCTCGGGCAGGAGCTGGTGCAGGCGGCACAGAGGATGCACTTCGCCGTGTCGTCATACACTTCGCGCTGCTCTTCGGATTGCAGACGCTCCCCCGCCCCCTCTGGCTCGTCCGCCACAAGGAAGGGCAGTATGGAGCGGTACTTGCCGAAGAACTCGTCCATGTCGACCACAAGATCCTTCACCACGGGGAGTCCTGGGAGCGGCCCCACGCTGATGCTCTTGCCGAGCTGATCCACGCGCACCTTGCAGGCGAGGCGGTTGCGACCGTTGATCAGCACTGCATCGGAACCGCAGATGCCGTGCGCGCATGAGCGACGGAAGGTGATGCTTCCATCGTGCAGCTCCTTCGCGCGGGTCAGCACATCCAGGACGCGGTCCATCGGCTCCACGGGGACGCGATACGTCTCCCAGTGCGGCGCGCTGTCACGCTCAGGATCAAATCGATGGATCTTTAACTCAACATCCATCACGCACCCCTAGTAGACACGCGGCTTCGGCTCATACTTCGTGATCTTCACCGGCTTGTAGTCAAGCCTGCTCGCAGGCGCCTCTCCGGCGCCGCGCCAGACGAGCGTGTGGGCGAGGTACTTCTCATCGTTGCGCTCAGGGTAATCCTCGCGGCTGTGCGCGCCGCGCGACTCCTTGCGGCCGAGGGCCGAGACGGCGGTCGCTTCAGCCGTATCGAGCAGGTAGCCCAGCTCCCGCGCCTCAAGGAGATCGGTGTTGAAGACGCTCCCCGTGTCTTCCACGCGCACGCGCTGATACTCCCCCTTCAGGTGTTGAATCTCCTGGATGGCGGCGGAGAGGAGCGCCTCATCTCGAAAGACGCCGACCTTCTCCATCATGACGTCGGCCAGTGCGCGGCGAATCTCCGCAGGGCGAACTCCGTCTGGATGCGTGGAGAGGGCGAGCAGCTCCTCTCTGACCGCGTGCTCAGCGCCAGCGATCCGCTGCGGCGCCGCGGTGGACTTGCAGATCGCCGCCATCCGCTTCCCCGCGCGCTTGCCAAAGACGAGAAGGTCCACGAGCGAGTTTGTTCCGAGGCGGTTGGCACCGTGCACGCTGACGCAGGCAACCTCACCGGCGGCAAAGAGTCCTGGCACCACGCTGCCCGCAGCGTTCGCGATCACCTCCGTCTCAAGGTTCGTTGGCACGCCGCCCATTGCGTAGTGCGCCGTTGGCTGCACGGGGACCAGC
The DNA here is from genome assembly GCA_038914275.1 of Candidatus Limnocylindrus sp. Classification (GTDB taxonomy): domain Bacteria; phylum Chloroflexota; class Limnocylindria; order Limnocylindrales; family Limnocylindraceae; genus Limnocylindrus. Next base: position 112,755 of record JBCLDV010000001.1, on the reverse strand, counting down.
TCACTGATCGGCTCGACCCCTTGGTAGACACGTGCGAATTCGGTGATATCTGGGAGCTTCTCTTCAATAACCTTACGGCCCAGGTGGCGCACATCCAGATGGACGTAGTCTTTTCCGTCAATGCCGCGTCCGGCGCGGATCTCCTGGTACATCGCGCGAGAGATCATGTCGCGCGGCGCAAGTTCCATCAGCTTCGGCGCATAGGTCTCCATGAATCGCTTCCCTTCGTTGTTAAGCAGATAGCCACCCTCACCGCGCGCCGCCTCAGAGAGGAGAATGCCAAGTCCAACGATCCCGGTCGGATGGAACTGGTAAAATTCCATGTCCATCAGCGGGACGCCGTGGCGCCAGGCGAGCGACATGCCGTCACCAGTAAGCGAGTGCGCATTGGAGGTGACGCGCCAGGCACGGCCGTAGCCGCCCGTGGCAAGGAGCACCGCCTTGGCGCGCAGGACGTGGAGCGAGCCGTCAGTAATCTTGTAGCCGACCACGCCGCTGCAGCGACCACCCTGATCGGCACTCCCGCCCTCAAAGAGGAGATCTACGACGTGGTATTCGTCATAGAACTTGACCCCCACCTTGATGCACTGCTGATAGAGCGTCTGGAGGATCATGTGGCCGGTTCGATCCGCCGCGTAGCAGCTACGTCGCACGGGGGCCTCACCAAAATTGCGGGTGTGACCACCGAAGCGACGCTGGTCAATCTTCCCATCGGGCGTTCGATTAAACGGGAGGCCCATCCGCTCCAACTCAATCACCGCTGGGATCGCCTCGCGCGCGAGGACCTCTGCCGCATCCTGGTCGGAGAGGTAATCGCCACCCTTGATCGTGTCGAACATGTGCCACTCCCAGTGGTCCTCTTCAACATTGCCGAGTGCGGCGCAGACGCCGCCCTGCGCAGCCCCCGTATGAGAGCGCGTTGGGTAGAGCTTGGTCAAGACAGCGGTTGGAACGCCTTCACGCGCAAGCTCAAGCGCCGCCCAGAGACCAGCACCGCCAGCGCCAACCACGATGGCGTCCACATCAATCTGCGTTGCCTCAGCACGGAGGGCACCACTCATAGCGTCCCTCTAGTCAATCTTTAGCGTCAGGAGCACCTGGGTACCGAGCACGAGCAGGATGAGTGCAAGCACGTAGAGAAGACCGAGTGCAAGGCTGCGGATCCGCGATGGAATGTAGTCCTGGAAGACGGTGCGCATCCCGAGGAAGCCGTGCACGAGCACCGCCATCAACATGCCCCAATCGAGCGCGCGCAGGGCAATTGAGTTCCAGCGCTTCTGCCGTACCCACTCAGCGCTCTGGTCAGCAGGATCAAAGACGAAGTGCGTCATGGCGAAGTGAGCGAGCGCAAGGACGAAGAGCGCAAGGGAGGTCAGCCGTACGGAGTACCAGACGTAGAGGTCAACCCGCGACCCAACCGGTCGCGGTCGACCGGAGCGAGAGTATCGCTGCACGCTCATCCTGCAGCCTCCCAGATCGGCTTCAAGATGATGTAGGCGCCTGGGATGCCGATCGTGAAGAAGAGGATCCAGACGATCCTCCAGAGGGCGCGATGATAGACGGTCAGTGCGGGCCAGAAGTCCATCACCACAATGCGCATCCCGTTCAGCGCGTGATAGAAGAGGGCGGCGCCAAGGAGCGTCTCCGCCACGCGGCCGACTGGACTGGAGTAGAACTTGCCGAGGAAGTCGTACGCCTCAGGGTTCGCCCCGATCAACCAGATGTCAATGATGTGGAGGATGATGAAGGCCCAGACACCGATTCCGGAGACTCGGTGGAGGGCCCATGCGACCATCCCTTCGCCTCCCTGATACGACGGGTAGTTGCGAAGCTTCTGGGGCGAAGCGAGCGGGCCAGATCCTTGCGACACGGACAACTCCTCTCTGCTGCGGCCGGCGGCTCTGCCGCTCCGTTACCGTGCTCACATCCTACTCGCGACGGTTCAGACCTGCACGCGTACACTCCCCTATGGCGGCCTGGGCGAGCGCCCATCAGAGTCAGTGGAGGCGAGATGAAACTACACGAGGCGGAGGCGCGCGAACTGCTGCGCAGAGCGAAACTCCCCGTCCCGGACGGTGAGGCCGTTACGAACCCGGCCGCCGCCCGCGCCGTCGCTGCACGACTCTTCGCCGAAGGTGCCGAACAGGTGGTCATCAAGGCACAGGTCTTAGTCGGTGGACGTGGCAAGGCGGGTGGGGTGAAGCTCGCCGCGAGCGCCGCAGAGGCGGAGACGATCGCCGCGCAGATCCTCGCACTCACCATCAAAGGGCTGCCCGTCCGTCGCGTGCTCGTCGCCCCAGCGGCAACGATCCTGCGCGAGATCTACCTCTCTGCGCTGATCGATCGAAGCAGCCGCGGCATCCTCCTCATGGCATCGGCCGCTGGCGGCATGGAGATCGAAGCGGTTGCCGCAAGGGACCCGAACGCGATCGTCCGTGAGCTCGCACACCCGCACGCCGGACTCCTCCCCTTCCAGGCGCGCCGACTCGGACTCCGCATTGGTGTCCGCGGAGAGCTACTGAAGCAGTTCGTTCTGATTGCCACAGGGCTCGTCCGCGTCGCTCGTGAATCGGATGCAGACTTGGTCGAGGTGAATCCACTCGCCGTGGTCCCCGCACCAGAGATCCCTGGTGGCGAGCGGCTCGTCTGCCTTGATGCAAAGATCACCATCGATGATTCCGCACTAGATCGGCAACCAGAGCTTGCGGGGTGGCGCGACGAAGATAGCGAAGACCCAATCGATCGTGAGGCGCGCGAGATGGGGATTGTCTACATTCGACTTAATGGAAGCATCGGCTGCATGGTGAACGGCGCTGGGCTTGCCATGACCACACTCGACCTTGTGACGCGCGCAGGTGGCACGCCGGCGAACTTCCTTGACATCGGCGGCGGTGCTCGTGCCGATAAGGTGGCGGCGGCGATGCGCATCATCCTCGCCGATGCAGGCGTGAAGGCAATCCTCGTCAACATCTTCGGTGGGATCACGCGCGGTGATGAAGTGGCGCGCGGACTCATTGAGGCACGCTCCCAGCAAGAGCGGACGGTGCCGATGGTCGTGCGCATCGTTGGAACCAACGCAAAGGAGGCGGCGGAGCTACTCACCGCCGGTGGCTTTGAGACGGCACTCAGCCTTGATGAGGCGGCGGAGAAGGCGGTGGCAATCGCCGCAGGCGGGACGCGATGAGCATCCTTGTTGGACCAGCGACGCGACTCGTCGTCCAGGGCCTCACCGGTCGCGAGGGCAGCTTCCACGCCGCACAGATGGCCGCTTACGGAACGAAGATCGTTGCGGGCGTCACCCCAGGCCGCGGTGGGCAGCGCGCGATGGATGAGAGCGTGCCGATGTTCGATACGGTGATTGACGCAGTGACAGCGACGGGCGCCAACACAAGTTGCATCTTTGTTCCCGCCGCTGGCGCTGCCGACGCGATCGCAGAGGCGGCCGAGGCGGGCATCAAGACGATCTTCTGCATCACGGAGGGGATCCCCGTTCATGACATGGTCGGCGTACTTGCGATCGTTCGCGCACACGGCGCACACCTGATCGGACCGAACTGCCCTGGTGCAACCTCCCCTGGCGCAGGTGGACGCGGCACAAAGGTCGGCATCATCCCCGCCTCCATCCACCTCCCCGGTGACGTTGGGGTGGTGAGCCGCTCTGGAACGCTCACCTACGAAGCGGTGCAGTCCATGACCGATGCGGGTATCGGTCAGTCAACCTGCCTCGGTATTGGTGGTGATCCGATCGTCGGCACCACCTTCCGCGAAGCGTTGCAGCTCTTCGCTGCGGACGAGGAGACTCGCGCGATCGTTCTGATCGGCGAGATCGGTGGAGCCGCAGAAGAGGAGGCGGCCACTTGGGCGGCGGAGCACCTGCAGCACCTGCCTCGCGTCGCCTTCATCGCCGGTCGTGCGGCCCCCGAGGGGCGCCGCATGGGCCACGCGGGGGCGATCGTCTCTGGTACGTCAGGGCGTGCGATCGATAAGATCGCTGCGCTGGAGGCGGCGGGCTTCAAGGTGGCGGGCTCCCCTACCGAACTTCCACGCCTTCTGATTGAGGCGGGCTACAAGAGGTCCTAGGCGCTGGCGAACTGCGCTAGCGGATGCGCAGTTCGGCGGGGTCGCCGTAGCCGAGTCGCCGCCACGCGGGACCGCCCGGAGCCTCAATCAGCTCCACCAAGATGCCGTGGCAACTCTTCGGGTGAAGGAAGGCGACCGGACCCTCCACTCCCTCCACGGCCGAACCGTTGATCAGCTGGATCCCAGACTCCGCCAGCCGCTTAAGTTCCGCATCCAAATCTGACACTTCGAGGCAGAGATGATGGAAGCCCTCCCCCTTCGACGCAAGGAAGCGCGCGACGCCGCTCGTCTGGTTCGTTGGCGAGACGAGCTCTACCTTCGAGTCACCCGCGGTGAGGAAGGCGATGCGCACCTCTTGCGATGGGACATCGGCAATCTGCTCGAGCGGGAGTCCGAGCACTTCAGCGTGGAACTTAACCGCGGCATCAAGATCACGCACGACCATCGCAATGTGATGGATGCGCCCGCTCACTGGTAGCCCGCTCACAAGACGAGCGACTCCCGATACTCGCCCCAGATCTCGCGCAGCGCGCCACTAATCTCGCCAACGGTGAGCCCAGCCTTCACGCCGCTGATCAGGTGCGGCATGAGATTTTCGCTCCCCTTTGCCGCACGCTTGATCGCCTCCAGCGCCAACGCAGCAGCCGCCGCGTCACGTGCGGCACGGAAGGCGCGCAGTGCGTCAACCTGTTCGCGCTCGCGTGCAGGGTCAATGCGTGCGATCGGCGGGGTGCTCACCGTCTCGTCAACAAACTGGTTCACGCCAACGATCACGCGCTCGCCTCGCTCTACCTCACGCTGATAGGCAAACGCGGCATCTTGGATCGCGCGCTGTGGGAAGCCGGCCGAGATCGCCGCGACGGCACCACCGAGACGATCGGTCTCAGCGATCAGCGCGAGCGCCTCTGACTCAATCCTGTCGGTGAGCGCCTCAATCGCCCAACTTCCGCCGAGCGGATCGACCGTCCCAGCCACCCCCGCTTCATGCGCCAACACCTGCTGCGTGCGCAGCGCGAGTCGCGCCGACTCCTCTGTTGGGAGTGCGAGCGCCTCATCCTTTCCGTTGACGTGGAGGCTCTGCGCACCACCAAGGATTGCGGCGAGTGCCTGATATGCGGCGCGCACCACATTGTTATCAATTGACTGCGCGGTGAGCGCAGAGCCGGCCGTCTGCACATGGAATCTGCAGAGCAGCGATTTCTCGCTCTTTGCGCCGAAGCGTTCGCGCATCAGACGCGCCCAGATCCTGCGTGCGGCACGGAATTTTGCCGTCTCTTCCAAGATGTCCGTCCACGCTGCAAAGAAGAAGGAGAGTCGTGGCGCAATCACATCCACCTCAATGCCGCGCGCAATCGCTGCCTCTACGTAGGCGATCGCATTGGCAAACGTAAAGGCGAGCTCCTGTGCGGCGGTCGCCCCCGCCTCGCGCATGTGGTACCCAGAGATGCTGATCGTGTTCCACTTCGGCAGTTCGGTGCTGCACCACTCAACAAGATCAGTGATCAGTCGCAGGGAGGGTGTTGGCGGGAAGATGTAGGTGCCGCGCGCAATGTACTCCTTCAGTAGGTCGTTCTGCGTGGTGCCGGAGAGCGCAGCCCGTGGAACCCCCTGTCGCTCGGCGACCGCGACGTAGAGGGCGAGCAGGATCGGTGCTGTGGAGTTGATCGTCATGGAGGTAGAGACCCGGTCGAGCGGGATACCGTCAAAGAGGAGCTCCATATCGGCGAGCGAGTCGATCGCCACCCCAACACGCCCGACCTCCCCCTCCGCCTCAGCGGCATCAGAGTCATAGCCCAACTGGGTCGGCAGGTCGAAGGCCACCGAGAGGCCGGTCTGGCCCTGCTCAAGGAGGTAGCGGTAGCGGGCGTTGGACTCCCGCGCAGTTGAGAAGCCAGCGTACTGGCGCATCGTCCAGAGTCGTCCGCGGTACATCGTTGACTGAACGCCACGGGTATAGGGGTAGGCGCCTGCCGCCCCAATCGTTGCCCCCTCACGGCCCGCGGCACTCTCCGGGCCGTACTCCTGGTCGAGTGGGATACCGGAGCTGGTCGCTGTACGCGCCGCCTCTCGCCCCTCCCCCTTCGCCATCACCCCTCCTTGATTGTTACAGTCTGGCGAGTCGGCTCGCCGCCCGCCGATTCTCCCACACCCCCACCCCTCTCAGGCGACGGTGAACAGACAGCCTCTCCATTCAGCGTCGGTGTACGCAGACAGTGTGCAGAGGCGCCACTACGAACAAAGACAAGGGGGTAGGATGCGCATGGCGCATGAGCGGCACACCGCCAGCGCCCGCGGAGGGAGTTAGATGGGGAAGGTCATTGCGGTCGCCAACCAGAAGGGCGGCGTCGGAAAGACGACCACGGTCATCAACCTGGCAGGCGCGCTCGCCGAGCGCGGCCTCAAGGTACTCGCCATTGACATGGACGCCCAGGCGAACCTGACCGCCGGACTCGGCTTCAACCTCGCCGACGTCTCTCGCTCCACCGCCGACGTCCTCGTTGCGCAAGAACGCTCCCTCGCGCCGATCATCCTGCACAGCGACTTTCCTGGGATCGACCTCGCCCCCGCCACCCTCGACCTCGCCTCCGCCGAAGTCGACCTCTTCAACGCCATGGGGCGCGAATACGCACTGCGCGAGGCACTCGAAGATGGGACGCGCAACGCCTACGACTACATCCTCATTGACTGCCCGCCAACGCTCGGCCTCCTCACCATCAACGGGCTTGTTGCTGCTGACGCCGTGATCGTTCCCGTGCAGGCGCAGTTCTATGCGCTCAAGGGCCTGAAGAACCTGCTCAGCGTGGTGAAGACGATTCACTCCAAACTCAACAAAGACCTGATGGTCCTCGGACTCCTTCCCACCTTCGTTGACCAGCGCACGGTGCTCGGCAGGGAGATGCTCGCCGAGATGCAGGGGTACGCCGACGCCCCCGCCTTCAAGACGATCATCGTTTCCACCGTGCGACTCGGCGAGGCACCGCTCACCGGCAAGCCGATCACCAGCTACGCCCCTGTCTCAGATGCGGCGGAGATGTATCGCGAACTAGCAGCGGAGGTGATCGCACGTGGCCAAGCCTGATTTCCGTGCAGCGGCGAGCCAGCGTCTCGCGGGAGAAGAGAAGTTGAGCGACTCGGTCCTCTCGCTCCTCGCCCCTGAGGGAGACCAGCACGGCCGAGCGGTGCGGCACATCGCCGTTGATCGCATCAAGCCAAACCCTAAGCAGCCTCGCATCGCGGCAGATCCAGCGGCCCTTGAGGACTTGGCCGCCAGTATCCGCGAGCACGGCGTACTCCAGCCGATTTTAGTCCGGCCGCTCGACCGCGGGCACTATGAGATCGTTGCCGGCGAGCGACGCTGGCGCGCCGTCATCGCGCTCGCCCTCGCAATGATCCCAGCGATCGTGGAAGAGATGAGCGACGAGCAGGCGATTGAGATCGCCGTCGTTGAGAACCTGCAGCGCGAGAACCTTTCGCCGCTCGATGAGGCGGCGATCTTTGCTCGCATGACGAGCGAGCTCGGCTACAGCATTCGCAAGCTTGCAGAGAAGCTCGGCAAGGATAAGGGCTACATTGAGAATCGCCTCCGCCTCGTCGCCGCACCCGCCGACGTGCGCGCACTCGTCGCCGAGCGCTCTGACACGATCAGCCACGCCTACGAGCTGATGAAAATTGATGACCCTGCGCGTCGCGCTGAACTCGTGGCACAGATCGCACGCGGCGAACTCTCACTCACGCGGTTGAAAAGCATCGTGCGCGGTGAGTCCGGTCGCTCAAGCCTCGGCGCCCCCGCGCCCGCCACTCTGCAGACTGCAGCCACGCCTCCCACCTACAGCGCTCCCATGGCGCAGGCAACACCTGCGGTACCTGTGACGCCTGCAGCGCCTGTGACGCCTGCAGCGCAGCCGCCCGCCGAGTCAGTCCCGGCGGCGAGCGACGTCCTAGCGGCGAGTGATGTCGGCCTCAACAGCGCACGCGAAGCACTCGGCAACGCAATTGAAGAGATGGCACACATCCTGCACGCCATTGATCGCACGGATGGCTCAATCAAGCTGAAAGAACTTGACCGCGCCAACATGGTGAAGTGGCTGCAGATCGCCCGCAATAAGTTGGACAACCTCGCCGCGATCCTTCGACAGAAGGGCGAGTAGCGGCGCCTGCGTCAGGACTAGATGTAGACGACCTCCTTGAAGGTCGACACGAGAAAGTTGATCAGACGGTCGCGGGCGCGCTTCGATTCGAAGGCGCGAATCCCTGGCGCGAAGGCCCAAAGTGCGACCGCAGGGAAGATCAATCGCCCATCGGCGTCGCGGCCCATGGTAGCGGCGGCGCCGCCCCCCAACGTGTAGGCACCAGCGAGGCCATCATCGTCCAGGCCGGTCGCCTTGCTCAGTGCGTGGAGGACGTACGCCACACCCTTCCGCTTGGCGATGTCGCGCAGGGAGCCCGCAACCCACGCGTCAATCTGGGCGTCATCTTGCGTTGTAAGTTTAGCGCGATATTCGGTGGGGTTCTCGCTCAGCCCTGTGTCAACCATCTGCCCCTCCCTGCCTATCTTTAGGTGATGCTGGCTCCGGCGGTAGGGCTCGAACCTACGACCTAGCGGTTAACAGGGCGGAGCCCCGCCATCGGAAGCAGTTTAACACCCTAGAAGGGGTCTGCTATGAGCACGAAAGAGGATCTAGGTCTCTGGGATTCTTTGGAGTCTTCTCCTCATTTTGGGACACGAGTAGGACACGCCGTAGGTTCTGCGCCGCACCCTGTAGCTGAAGCGCGCAAGATCGCGCAGAAGCGGAGGGCGACGATGGGAAGGAAGAAGATCGACGAGCTCGGGACGATCACCCAGCTGCCGAGTGGCAGCTATCGAGTGCGCTGGTACGCGACGACAGCGGGAGGCGAGCGCGTACGCCGAGCCGCGACCTTCGCCACGCAAGCAGAGGCGGCGAAGCATCTCGGAGGCTTGCGGCGCGATGGCCGTGAAGACCCAGCGAGCGGCACGATCGGATCGAAGCTCGAGGAGGCGATCGCAGTCGAACGCATCAACACGGCGCGGCTCCATCGTTCAATCGCCTTTCTCCGTGAGGAGTGCGGCGATCTTCTCGGCACGCCGTTAAACGACGAGGATCTCCTTGAGACGGCGCTCGAGCGTATCACCGCACGGCGAGCGAAGGCGCGCGGCAGCGTCAAGCGCGAAACACGGCGAGGAGAAGAAGCGCCGAGGCTTGCGGTGCTTGCCGATGGCGTAGAGGTGCGCGAAGGAGTCGGAAGCTGGGAGGTACGGCGTGCCGGCGGTAGCTGGGAGCCGATTATCTTCCGCACACATAAACGCGAAGGTGCGGAGCGGCTCGCGATCGCTCTGCCACGCATCCTCTTGGGAGGCGTGCGCGTCGCCGATCTGCTTGATCAGACTGATGCGAGCTATGGCTTCCATCGGACACTCGTGAAGCGTGGCATCGTTGCCGAGCTCGCACGCTCACCGATCGCAAAGATCACGCGCCGCACGACGGCACGGAAGACACGGCTCGAGCTCTATCACCTGCTTCGGAAGATTCTCAAGAAGCACGCGGAGCTCGTACCTGAGCCACCGAAAGGATCAAGCAGCGATGGGGAGCTACAGGGGAAGGAATACATCGAGGCGCGCAAGCGCACGGCGCTCGGGCTTCATCCCGATCTTCCCTATCTGCCCGAGGAGCCGCTTGAGCGGGTGCTCCTTGCGGCGCGATTTGTCGGCGCACGCGACGGCGCAAGCGCAGCGGAGCGAGCGCTCGCGCTCATCGCGGCGACAGGACTCCGATCAGGTGAGGCGATCGGGATGCGCTGGTTCGATCTTGATGGCGAGATCCTTCACCTTCGCGGGACGAAGACGAAGGCGGCGAGACGCGAGGTCTACCTCGAACCTGAATCGATGGGAGAGGTAAGCGCCGGCATCGTTGCGGATCTTGCGCGATGGCGTGACGATGCGAAGGCAGAAGAGCTCTGCTTTAGTAAGAGCGGAAGGCCGCTCCGCTCCGATGATTTTCGGCGGGCGCTCGTGAAGGTCGCGGAAGAGGCGGGCGTGCCGAAGCCGTCGCCACGCAGAGGGCTATGGGTTCACGGCTTACGCCACTTCTTTGCTCAGCTGGCGCGGAATCGTGGCGCGGGGACGGAGCTTTCCGCGCACCTCGGGCATAAGTCGATCTCCTTCACGGACGCGACATATGCCGTGCCGTCTGGGAGACTCTTCCGATAGGGGTAGTTAGCGCGGTGCTGGCAGTGATGGACTAGCGCCGTGCTAAGCGTCACGGTAATTCGGAGTCTGGGCAATAGGTATCGTCGGTCAAAGCCTCGCTGGGGAGCCTACCGGCGCCTTCGCCCGTTTGCTGCAATGCCGAAAAGCGGCTGTACGAAGCTTCAGTGAGGCTATACTCGCAAGTGAATTTCATCACCACGATATTAGGTGCAATGCTTTCGTATGCAGCGATAATCCTGTAAGCCACCGTAGCCTTATCATTCGCAGTTTTTTCTATTACAATGTCAATAACGCTTATGCTGGGAAGACTTTCAACCATTTCTAAAATAGTCCTTGCGCTCGATTCAAGACGAATGAATGTTGCATCAGTATTTTCTGTCCCGCTATTAGTTGGCCCGTCACTAGTTGCCCCGTCACTAGTTGCCCCGTCTGAGCAACCTACCAAGATCACTGCCAGCCCAATCGCAATTGCGAACCTACTCATTGCCCTGCCTCACCTTCTTATATTGCCGCTACCTCAGGTCGTTGTACGTTGCTCCACTAGTTTCGGTTTGCTGCGCTTCGCCATTCGTGCACCCTACCCCAGCCGGCAGTGCCGTGCTGAGGCTGTTTTAGGACTAGACTGCCTCCAAGCACCTGAATCTCAGGCGCACGAGGAGGGAGGGTAAATGACTGCCTTGACAAAGGCCATAGTCGGCCTACTAATGCTCAGTTTTGTGGTGGCGACTTGTGGTGGCAGCAATAATACCGGTGCCGTTTCTCCAACGGTAAAGCCAACGGCGACTCCAACGCTGGCGCCGTCCGTTCCAGCCGGCCAAGATGTCGTCGGAGTCGGCGAAGGGCTGACGTGGGATGGCGAGGTGACGGTCTGGCTTCTGAACGCGCAAGTGTTCGTGACTGATAGCGACTACTTTGACCCTGACGCTGGGAACAAGTTCGTATCCGTACTCGTAGAGGTTGAAGCGCTCGTTGACGGTATGTCGTACAGCACGTTCTCCTTTTCAGTGTCCGATAGCCAGTCCTTTACGTATAACGGCACCTTCATCGGCGGCAAGGAGCCAGAACTGGGGTCAAGCAGCGTACTTCTAGCCGGTCGTAAGGCAAAGGGCTGGCTCACCTTTGAGGTGCCGAAGGGCGAGTACGAGTTCATCTTGATTATGAATGACTACCCGAATTACGGTGAGTGGCACTTCACGGTAGGCGATTAGGTCGGCAGGACTGATTCCCTGACCTCGGATAGTTCACCTTGCGGCTTGGGACTTATTAAGCGCTTACTAAGAGAAGAGCCTCGAGCTTTCGCTCGAGGCTCTTCGTCGCAGTCAGCGAAAAGGCTAACGCCGCTGCGACTTCACCCAGCGCGGACCTAAAACGCTGCCGAGTGATTAGATAAACCTCCCAGCGCCCGCACGCTGAGAGGGAAGGTATGGGCTAGGCGAGGATCCCCTTGATGCGGCAGACAGCCTCGGGGTGAGGCGCGACCACATCGGCTCGGAGGATTGCGCGGATCTCGCTCGCGTCAAGATTGAAGAGCCGCGAAGCGTCTCGCTCAATCGAGATAAGAGCACTCGCGCCCTGCGCCCTGCGAAATACGGCGTAAATCTGGCTCGCGTCGTAAACGAAAGCCGATTGCGCCGTGCTCGCGGTTCCCTGCGTCTGAGCCGAGCTCAAATGCCCATTGACGAAGACAGGCAAGCCCAACAGCGTCAGCGGTGCGGCCTGAGCCACTCCGGCTTGCGAGCCGCCAGCGGTCAAGAGCGGAGCGTTCGAGGTTGAGGTGAGCGTCTTCAACTTGATCAGCGCCTTGTAAGTGCGCGCGCCAACGACGATCGCGGAAGGTGCGCCGCCATCGGCAATGATCTCGCCAATCGCATCGGCGAACGGGTCGAGGTTCGTCAGGCTTGCGCCGTTCGTACCCATCGAGACTTCGTTAATGCCGCTAATCGATTGAAGCCCTGTGATCTGGTTCGCTGTACCTGCTCCTTCATAGGCGTAGGTGTCGAACAAACCCGAGACGCTCTTGACGAGCGAATCAGCGAGCGCAGAGAGCGCCGCTGGGTTTCCGTCAGCGAGCACCTCGTTCGAGACAGCCGTGAGAGCGGCCAGTTTTTTTGGCGTGGCGATCGTCTGCGAGATCGTAGGATCCGAAGCGCTCAGCGTGCCAGCTGCCGCATAGGCGGCGCTGCTCGCATCTAAATCTACTACGGGGATGGTGAGGCTTTGGCCTTCTCCGTCGCCGAGTGTGATCTGGTTCACGCCGCTTGCCAAAAAAGTCGACTGTGTCGCAAGCGATCCAACGACATAGCGCGCGAAGGCGCTGGGGTCGATGCTCTGGCCGGAGCCCGAGGTTGGGCTCAAGGTGCGCAGCTCGCTGCCGATCCATCGCGCACCGATCTCCCTGAGATCATCCGCGCGGGGAGCGAGCAGAGCGAGATACGGCGCTCTCGCCGTGTCTGCCTGAACGATACGAGTGAGGCGCTCGGCCTCGTCGATCTTGCCGTTAAAGACTTGCGTCTCCTCGGCGGTAAAGGCGCGGCCTTCGGCGACTGCGCGATCTACGATGCGTTTCGCATCGTCAAGCACGGCGGATCGCCGTGCTCGTGTGTCGGTGTTCATCTTTATCTCCTTATGCGCCTAGTGGCGCGCTTGGGTTGCTTTCTTCTTACACACCCAGCGGGAGGATCTCTGCGAGGGCTTGCTTGCGCAGCGGGTCGCGAATCTCGTGGCGAGGTGTCGCGAGTCTAGACCAAGAAAAAAGATTTTCAGCCGACTTGCGTCTTGTGGAGAAGACCCCCCTACCCCCATAACCCCTCGCGTACGCGTCCCTCGGGGCTGGGTTTACGAGGGTGAATCCAAACTAGATTTTTTGGGTTTTCAGGGAACACACTGGTCAGCCGGGCAGCAGTTGGAATACCATCGCGCCTATGAACCAAGATACCTTGCTTCTGGTGGGCGCAATGATCGCCCTTGCCATTCTCGGCAACCGAGTACAAGAGGCCGAGAAAGCGCTGGCAATCTACCCCTCTGCCGAGAACTACCGCGCCCATAAAATCTGGCAGTTGGCGACAATACCCCTGGTCATCTTCGTGATCATAAAAGTCGCTCCTCTAATAGAGCCGTTCTTGGCACCCGTTCTCACATCCATCTTCGGGGCTAATCCTTAGCGCAAAAAATCGCCCACAGTCCTACAAAAGGCAAGAGTCCTCGGTGCTGGTTTGACGAGAGTGATCGCCGCTAGAATTTTTAAGATCTGCGCAAGCTACTGCGTGCCACCCATCGCGCTCGCCGCACCATAGGCAGCGAGGCTCTGTCCGACCTGTTCAGCGGCAAGGAGCACGGCGGGGAGCCGCTCCGGAATCCGCTCGGCGAGGAGTTTCGCCTCGCTCTCCCTGCGCCACTCGACAAAGCGGCGCGCGTCATCGATGAGCCCAGAGGTGAAGACTCTCCCGATCGTGCCACTTGTGAGCTCAGCCTCCGAGACGCTGGCGATCAGCTCAGAGATCTTGGGGAGGAGATCCTCTATCGTGAAGGTCGGAGCGCCGTACTCGAGGTCTGCCTCAAGCACCCAGAGCACGCAGCTGCGGCCGTCAATCACCTCAATGCGAGCAATCACTCGAATCATCTCGCTCATCGCTCGCTCCTCTCTTCGGCAGAAGAAAGAAGCTCAAGGCTAAAGCCTTTGAGCGTTTTTTCTTCTCCTGCTGCCTCTGGAGAAAAAACGGAGAAGAAACGCTCCGAGACTTTCTTCTCCTCGTCATCCGTCAGTGCGTACCAGCGCACCTCGAAGCCTTTCCCTGCTCCCTGTTGCGAGATGCGGCCAACGGCGACCAGCGAGGCGAGCCGCTGCCGCACCTTGGGATCAGAGGGGAGCCGCTTGCCGAAGACCTCACGGAGCTGCTTGAGGCTTACGCCGGAGGCGTAGGTCTTCACGACCGCGATGAGGTCTTCATCGGTCGCCTCAAGCGCGTCGCCGAGCACGAGCGTCGGGCTCCCTGCTCGATCGAAGCGGATCACGAGGCTCCCTTTTTCGGCTCCTTCGTCGCGTGCCTCGACCTCAAGGGTGCGACGATCGCCATCCTTGGAAATAGAGACAAGCGCATCAACGGCGGCGAAGATGGCACTCGTGCCTCTCACCCTGCTCGCACCCTTCCCCGCTCCCTTGTTCTGATGATGGAGCACGATGACCGAACGATCTGCGGCGATGGTGTTGAGCTCATCGAGCACGGAAGACATCTCCGAGCTGCTGTTCTCCTCTCGGCCGTGGAGCCGGCTCAATGGATCAAGAATCACCAAGGACGGCGCGAGCTGAAAGATCAGCTCGCGGAGGCTATGGAGACTCTTCGGATCATCAAGCTTCACTCGCTTACGAAAGAGAAGGCTAAACCTCCCAGCGCGAGGCGGGAGTCCGAGATCTGCCGCGATCTGCGAGATGCGGCGGTGAAGATCGGAAGAGCTGCCCTCCTCTTCAACGAGGAGCACGCTCCCCTCGACTCCTACTCTTCGACCCCAGAGCTCACGCGTGCCGCTTGCGACGGCGAGGGCGAGATGGAGAGCGACGATCGTCTTCGAGGCTTTCGGCTCAGCGGCGATCACGCTGAACCCTGTCGCAGGGATCACGCCGTCTAGAAGCCATCGCATCGGCTCTGGCGGGGAAGCGGCGAGCCACTCCGCAACATCGAGCGGCTTGAGCTCTTCGCTCATCCTCGGCCAAGCCGATCCACGCTATCCATCGCTTCAATCGCTTCGCATACCGTAAAAAACAACTGCTCACAGTCCTCCATTTCGTAGTACTCCGAGCGGTGCTTATGAGGATTCAAAGCGTAAAGCGTGTCTAAGTCCCTGCTCAAGAGGATTCGGAGATTGCGTAGATTACCGAGTGTTTTTACCGCGCAAATAGCAGTTCGCTTTCTCATCGGGTACTCCTTTTCTTCACAGGATTGCGAGGACGGAAAAGATAGAAGCCGTGCGCCTCTTGAAAGCGGAAGAAGCACTCATCAAGCACCTCGCCACGAATCGCCGCACGCTCTTCGGCTCCGAGTTGCCAATCAGGGAGATCGGCTCGATCTTCTCCGAGGATCTCCACGCGCCAGCGGCTCCGCTGGGCGTGGGTGGCCTTCGAGTACGGGATCGCTCGACCTGAAAGATCGGCGAGCCGTGCCAGCGAGAGCGCGAGCTCTTGTGCGTTCACTCGCTCGCCTCTTTGACTTTGGTCGCGAGGTACGCATCGAGATCGATCCCTCGCACGCGGATCGCTCCACGCACGCCGAGCCGGAGGCTTGGGATCTTCTTTTCTTTGATCAGCTTGTAGGTGTAGGCCTTCGAGATCCCTAGGCACGCTCGCACTTCGTCGAGCGTAAGAATCTCGCGCCTGTTCGTCGTCTCGTTATCTGTGTTCACTTGAACTCCCTGCTAAGTCGTTCGCTATGCCTCAGGCATCTCCCGAGACCTATGGAAGCCACATAAAGGCTCCTAAGCCATTAAGGACTAGGCAGGGTGCTCTCGGTTCGTTCCGTGTCTCTTTAATAGGAGTAGAATCGTGAGATGCCTTGGTCAAGCCGAACCAGAGCGATCGCGTGGCGACGGGTGCTCGCCGAGCCGGACACGCCTCGAGCCCAGATCGCACGAGAGATAGGCATCGATCCCAAGGCGCTCCGCGACCTGATCCGTGAGAAGGAGCGCGAAACAGGGAAACGAATCAAGGCGCGAAAACGCGGACGGCCGAAGCGCCCAGCTCCCTCGGCAGACTTTCTCGCGGCCGCACATTTCTTTGAAACCTTCGGCAAGGTCGATCTCGCGGCGCGCGAGGCAATCCGAGCGGCGCTGCGTGCGCGAAGAAGCGGGAGACCTCGACGGCGCTACGCGACCCCAGCGAGCAGGGTGATTGACCTTCTTGAAGCCCCAGCGGCTCTCGCGCTACTCCTCACCATCGTCGGAGATCCACAGCTTCGGCGTGAGAGCGATCACCTCGACATCGAGTACCCGCCCGAGATGAGCGCGGAAGATCTTAAGCAGCTGAAGCGAGCAGGAATCAAGAGCGGCGATGCGAAGCTTGATAAACAGAGCGACGACGGTTGGACGATCACGACCCCAGCGAAGCTCACGCCGTATGCTCCCGCCGAGCGAGAGCCAGCGCCGCTCGAGATCGGACGCGCGTCCCTCTGGCTCCGCAAAGTCGTAATGCCAAGCAGGATTGAGAAGCTGAAGGAGGCGCACTACTTGAAGGGCGCACTACGGCGCGAGATGCGCCGACTAAAAGTGAGCGACTCAAAACTCTATGCGAGCACGCGAGAGGCGCTTGGGCTCCGTAAGGAGCCTCAGAGTAAGCGCTAGGAGCATTCCTCCGTAATCAACCCCAGCCGCTGCCTAATCCACTTCCGCCGCCGCCCGAGGGATCCTTGGCATCCGTGCCATCCTTTCGGACCTCCCACGTGCCGCTCTTATAAGACCCGCGAGGGGGGAGGTGACAGCCACCTACTATATCTAGGTTGATCCCCTCTGGATATCGCTGCCGACGATTACGCCACGACGAAATGGCAATGACGAGAAAAGCAATAAATCCGAAGATGATAGCGATCGCAATAACCACGCCAAGCCATTCCATACGCGCACCATACGCCTCCGCAGTGGTATCTACAAGCCTCGGAGCGAGGCGCGCGGATGCCAACGGCATCCCAAGCAGGGTGCGGAAAGTGGCGGGATCAGCGAGGAGACCCAGAAGAAGGGTGTAGACAAGAAGCACGGAATAGGACACGCTTGGGACACGGCTGAGGTTCTCAAGGGTGTTGAACCTCGGAAAGTGCCGCACTCTGATCTCAGAGTGCTGGCTCCGGCGGTAGGGCTCGAACCTACGACCTAGCGGTTAACAGCCGCCCGCTCTACCACTGAGCTACGCCGGAATAGATCGGCGGCGCGAGACCGGCCGAAGGCGAAATGGTAGCAGGGTCAGCGGCGTCGAGAGGGATCGCCGCGCTCCTCCCCCGCCCCTCGGGCGCGGGCGGTCGACGCGCCCCTTGGAACGGCGCTAAAAGAGGCGGCGCTAGACGATGGCGCGGATGAAGTCGGCGAGCTCCGCAGCGGCCGCCTCGGCGTCGTCGCCTTCAACCTCGATCGTGACGCTACTCCCCGCCGATGCGCCGAGCTGCAACACGCCGAGGATCGACTTCCCGTCTGCGCTTCGCTCGCCGCAGGTAAGCCTGATCGTGGAGTGATACGTGGCCGCCTGCTGAACAAAGAGCGCCGCAGGGCGTGCGTGGAGGCCAACCCCTTCGGGAACGACTGCACTGGTGCGATGCGTCGCCATGACGTTAGTCTAGGTAATCGCGCAACTTGCGCGAGCGTGACGGGTGGCGCAACTTGCGTAGTGCCTTCGCCTCAATCTGACGAATGCGCTCTCGCGTCACGTTGAATTCGGCACCTACCTCCTCCAAGGTGCGCTGTCGTCCATCTTCAAGCCCGAAGCGAAGTCGCAACACACGCTGTTCACGTGCGCTGAGCGACTCAAGCGTGGCAACAATCTGCTCACTGAGCAGCTGACTATTCGCCGCCTCATCCGGCTTCTTCGCCGACTTATCTTCAATGAAGTCGCCAAGGTGGCTATCCTCCTCTTCGCCAATCGGCGTCTCAAGGGAGACCGGCTCTTGGCTCACCTTGCGCATCTCGCGCACGCGCTCCGCCGTCACCTCAGTCTCCGTGACCTTGGTGAGCTCCGTTGCGATCTCCTCATCGGTCGCCTCTCGGCCAAGTTCCTGGAAGAGCTGACGTTGGATGCGCGTCAGCCGATTCAGCTGCTCGTACATGTGCACTGGAATACGAATCGTGCGCGCCTGGTCGGCGATCGCGCGCGTGATCGCCTGGCGGATCCACCAGGTGGCATACGTAGAGAACTTGAAACCCTTGATGTACTCGAACTTCTCCACCGCACGAATCAGGCCGATGTTACCCTCCTGGATCAGGTCGAGGAAGCTCATCCCGCGACCGATGTACTTCTTGGCGATGGAGACGACGAGGCGCAGGTTCGCCTTGGTCAACTCCTCTCGCCCGCGCCAGCCGAGTTGCACCACGCCCCCCTCACGCCCACGGAGCTTGCCGAGTGCCGGGTTCGCTGGATCCCAGCCGCCCTCGCGGAGCCAGTCCTCACCCGTTGCGCTGACGTACTTCCCTGAGAGGACGTACGCCTCAGCCGCAGGCCAGGCGATCTCATCGCGCGACCAGACGAAGAGCTTGCTCAGCACCTGGTTATCGCGACTGTTCAGGTCACCCGAGCTGACCGCCTGGAAGGCGAAGTCGATCAGTTCGATCGTCTTAGCTGCAAGGTTGCGCCGATTCGGATCATTGAACGCCTTCACCAGGCTCTTGGCGATGAGTAGGTTCTTCTGCACCGCATCACTCCCAGGCAGTGACGCGGCTTCGCGTCCCGCCTTATCGAATCCGGTGATCTTGCACTCGCCGAGGCGGTGCCCCTTCACGTAGAAGCTGAGCGCCGCGCGGAAGGTCTGGTGTGCCTTCTCGGCGATCACTGGATCGAAGCGGTACCACTCCTTCTTCTTGCGTGTCTTGAGTTCCGTCTCGTGATGGGTCCACTGGTGCAGGTTGTAGACCGCCTTCCAGGGCTCATCCGCCATCTGCTCGCCGAGTTCGATCATCTTGGCGAGGACAACCTCCTCTTCGGCGGTGAGGAGTCCGACGCGACCGATCTCTTTTAGGTACATGCGCACCGGGTCGTCAATACCGGCCGACTCGGTCACCGTCTCCGTCGCTGTCTCGACCGCCTTCACTACCGCTGGCGCCGCAACCTCAAGTAGTGCCGCAGCCGCCGCCGCTGGATCAAGGACCTCCACACCGTCCGCCTTAATCTCGGCGAGGTCACCAGCGCCTGGCTCTGCGATCCCCGCGAGCTTCGCGGTCGAATCTGGTGCTTCGGGCGCACCCTTCTGTGCCGCCCCCTTTCCACCCTTCGCTGGCGCTAGCGGCGTCGCAACGACAGGCTTGCCGACGACAGGCTTGCCGACGACAGGCTTGCCCTCAACGCCCCTCCCCTTCGCCGGCGTGGCGAGCGAGGCCGCCTTACCCGCAGCCTGCGGTGCTGGCTTCGGGGCGGACTTCGGTGCGGACTCCGCAGGCTTGGCCTGGGGCTTGGGGGCGGACTTGGCTACGCCCTGCGCCGGCGTGGCGAGCGAGGCCGCCTTACCCGCAGCCTTTGCCGGCGACTTCGCAGACGCCTTCACAACCGTCGCCTTCTTCACTGGTGCCTTGGTCGCTGGCGTTGCTTTCGGCTTTGCAGCAGTCTTCGTTGCGCTAACCGTCGCCTTCTTCACTGGTGCCTTGGTCGCTGGCGTTGCCTTCGGCTTTGCGGCAGGCTTCGTTGCGCTAACCGTCGCCTTCTTCACTGGTGCCTTGGCCGCTGGCGTTGCCTTCGGCTTTGCAGCAGGCTTCGTTGCGCTAACTGGCAGCTTTTTTGGGGTCTTCGCTGGAGATTTTACAGGAGACTTCACGGTCAGCTTCGCAGCCGGCTTCTTGGCGGGCGCTTTAGTGGGAGCTTTAGTGGGCGCCTTCGCAAGCACCGACCTCTTCGCAATAGGCTTCGCCGCGGACTTCATAATCTTCTCTTTAACCTTCGCGACGGGCTTCGCAACGGATCTCATAACAGACTTCCTAACGGGCTTTCCCGTGGATGCTGACCTCTTTGCGATCATCGTGCGCCCCCCTTCCCTGCGGTCATCACGCCAGCGGCCATCAGCCGCCGATCCAAGACCTTTCGCTTGAGACCCAACTCTCGCCCCTGCTCCATTAACTCTCGAAGCCGATCGACATCGGCGGCACGCTCCGCATCCACGATCTCCGATCGCGACCAGATCATCGCCTCCTCTAGCCGATCCGCTTCAAGGCGAAGTGAGGTCTGATCGATGCCGATGCGGAGTCGCTCGATGCTCACCGGCTGCCCCTCGCGAGCAAGGAGTGCCTGCGCGAGTCGCCGCTCCTCGCCCTGGATCGCTGCGGGGATCTGCAGGCCGCTTGCCGCGGACTCACCAGCCTCAAGTGTGGCATCTAGTGCGTTGCGCAGCCCGTGCCAGAGTGAGCGAGCGAGGCCACTTGAGAAGAGTTCGTCGCCGAGCGCATCACGCACACGAAGACGCTCGGCTGGTGCCATGAGGAGGAGGCGCAGCAGTTCCGCCTCGGGTGCCGAGACGCCAGCGAGGATTGCACCAAGGTCACCCTCAAGGTCGGCGGCACGGACGCGATCGGCGGAGATCCTCCCATCATGGGGTGAGCCCGCGCTCTCGCCGCTCGGGCGACGGATCGCTTCGCGGATCGTTAACTCATCAACCCCGATCCGACGCGCCGCAGCGGCGGCGTAACCATCGCGAATGACTGGATCGCGCAAGATGCGCAGCGTCGGCTTGATCGCATCCACCGCACGCTTGCGCCCTCCAAGATCACGGAGATCGTGGGCGCTCGCCGCCTCTTCAATGAGGTACTCCACCACGGGGATCGGACGCTCAACGGCGGCGCGCCAGATGTCGGGCTGATCGCGCATCACTTCGTCCGGGTCCTTCCCATCAGGAAGCTTGACGATCCCCACATCAACGAGAGATGGTCCATCAGCAGCGCCAGCGAGCTCCGTCACCAGGCGCAACAGCTCCGTAGCACCAAATGCGCCCGCCTTGACCCCCGCAGCGTCAACGTCGTAGGCGAGGACGATCTTTGAACCATAACGAAGGAGGAGCGCTACCTGCGCAGGAGTGAGCGCCGTCCCCATGCTCGCCACCACGTTCTCAAACCCGGACTGGTGCGCCATCAGCGCGTCCGTATACCCCTCAACAAGGACGGCGGTGCCGCTCTTCCGGATCGCCGCCTTCGCCTTATCAATGAGATAGAGGGTGCGCGACTTATCAAAGAGTGGCGTCGCCGCACTGTTTAAATACTTTGGTCCGTGATCGCCACGCGCATCGTCCACCGGAAGGAGCCGACCGCCGAGCCCAGTGACCTTTCCGTTCGCGTCCCGAATCGGGAAGATGATGCGCGCGCGGAATCGATCGTACGCACCGCGACCGCCACCACGATCGGTGGTGAGTCCAACGGCATCTAGCTCCTCTACGGTTGCGCCACGCTTTGCAGCGAGTGCTTTAGAGCAGGCGTCCCACGACTCTGGCGCCCAGCCGATGCGCTGTGCCTCAATGGTTGCGTCGGTGAAGCCGCGAAGGTGCAGGTAGTCGAGCGCCGGCTTGCCAAGCTCATGCGTGGTGAGGATCGCGTGATAGAAGCTGACCGCCCCCTCCAGCACGTCGCGGAGGCGTGCACGGCGAACATCTTCAGCGCGGCTGCGCTCGTCGAGCACCACACCCGCCTTCGCGGCGAGAAGGGCGAGCGCCTCACCAAAGGGGATCTTGTCGCGCTCCATCAAGAAGGTGAAGATGTCGCCACCCTTCCCGCAGCCGAAGCACTTCCACGATTCACGTGCGGGGGTGACCACGAACGATGGCGTCTTCTCCCCGTGGAACGGGCAGAGCCCCTTGAACGCGCTGCCAGCCTTGCGTAGTTGCACCGTCTCGCCGACTACATCGACAACGGCGAGTCGGCTCTTCACCTCAGCAACATTTCCTGAAGCCATCGGCTGGCTGACCTCCTCGAAGGGTTCCGGTGGCGGGCAAAGCGGCTGCCCGTGGGTGTCAAGACCTGTTAAGCGAAGGATGCCACCAGCACCCCCCTCCGTCAACAGGACGAGCGCGGAGGGGCTCCCCTACACTCACCACGAGCCGCCCCTCGGTGGCGTGCAGAGAGAAGGTAGGGATGAGCGGTAGCGAGAAGGATCCGATAGCGGCCGGCATCATCCAGAGCAACCCTGCCTATAACGCAGTACTCGCAGCACGAATTGACGACACCGAGACGCTCGCACGCATCTGGGTCAAGCCAACCGGCACCCCCGCCCCATTTGAGCCAGGGCAGTACGTGACGATCGGCGTCAAGGTCGGCGAGAAGTGGCTGCAGCGTCCGTACTCGATCGCCTCGTGCGCGCGCAACCTCACCAACGGATATGAGCTCTATCTCCGACTCGTGCGCGGTGGCGCCTTCACGCCGCAGGTCTTCTCACTCCCCGTTGGCCACGCGCTGCGCGTCCTTCCGCCGAAGGGGAAGTTCATCCTGCAGCCCGACGATGATCGTGTGCACATCTTCGTCTCATCTGGCACGGGCATTGCGCCATTCATCTCCATGGCGCGCACCCTCCTCGCCGATGGGCGCCCGCGCCGTGCCATCTTCTTGAACGGCGTCAGTTACGTCTCAGATATCGGCTACGCGGACCTACTGAACGGCTGGAGTGCAAGCGGCGAATATCCGGCCACCTACGTCCCATCCATCTCGCGGCCGAACGACCCTGCCAACGCAGGGTGGAGTGGCCGGACGGGGCGCGTGGAGAGGATCATCCAAGCGGCGCTGAAGGACCTTACGGTAGATCCACAACGGGCGGTCGCGTATCTCTGCGGCAATCCAGACATGATCGTTGCCGCGGATCAAGAGTTGCGCGCGTACGGCCTCCCTGAAGAGGCGATCCATAAGGAGCTCTACTGGCCGGCAGGGAAGCAGCCGACCGGATCGAGCGAAGGCTAAGGACGAGCGGCGCGCAGCTTGCTGAGGAAGTACTCCTCAAGGCGATCAACGCCAACGCGCTCCTGCTCCATTGAGTCCCGATCGCGCACCGTGACGGCGTGATCATCCATGGACTCCACATCAACGCAGATGCACCACGGCGTGCCGATCTCATCCTGACGACGATAGAGTTTCCCGATTGAAGCGGTGTCGTCGTAAACGGCGGCGAACTCGCGTGAGAGCCCGTTGCGAATCTTGTGGGCAAGGTCTACAAGGTCGGCGCGCTTTTTCAGTAGCGGAAGGACCGCAACCTTGTACGGCGCAAGTTCTGGATGGAGGCCGAGCACCACACGCTTCTCATCGCGCACCATCTCCTCGCGGTAGGCGTCAATAAGGAAGGTGAAGGCGGCACGATCGGCGCCCGCCGCCGTCTCCACAACCCACGGCGTGAAGGTCTCCTCCGTAGCCGGGTCAAAGTAAGAGAGGTTCTCGCCGCTCTCCGCCGCGTGACGTGAGAGGTCAAAGTCGCCACGATTGTGCACACCTTCGAGCTCCTTCCAGCCGAAGGGGAAGCGATACTCCACGTCAATTGCGCGCTTCGCGTAGTGCGCAAGCTCATCTGGGGCATGCTCGCGTACGCGGAGCCGCTCTGGCGATACGCCGTACGACTTGTACCATTCAAGTCGACGCGGAAGCCACTCGTCAAAGGCGGCGGTTGCACCCGCCTCTGGCCGAACGAACATCTGCAACTCCATCTGCTCAAACTCGCGCATGCGGAAGACGAAGTTACCTGGACTGATCTCGTTGCGGAACGACTTTCCAATCTGCGCGATTCCAAACGGGATCTTCTTCCGTGCCGCGTCGCGGACGTTGCGGTGCTGCACGTAGGCGCCCTGCGCCGTCTCAGGGCGAAGGTAGATCACCGACGCATCCTCCTCCACTGGGCCCATGAAGGTCTTGAACATCAGGTTGAATCGACGCGGGGCGGTGAGGCCCCCTTTGCAGTCTGGGCAGACGAGGCCGAGCTTCGTGACGATCTCTGGCTCCGCGAGTTGAAGCGGTGTGGAGCCTTCCGTCCCTGGGAGCTCATCGAGACGGTGGCGACGCTTGCAGGCGGTGCACTCCACGAGCGGGTCGCTGAATGAGCCAACATGGCCAGAGGTGCGCCAGACCTGCGGGTGCATCAGGATGCCAGCATCAAGCCCGACCACGTCGTTGCGCTCCTGCACGATGCTGCGCCACCAGGCGCGCTTCACGTTGTTCTTCAGCTCAACGCCGAGCGGGCCATAATCCCAGACGGCGTTGATGCCGCCGTAGATCTCTGAACTTGGGAAGACGAATCCTCGCCGCTTTGCGAGCGAGACGATCACGTCAATGTCGGCGACCGCAGGGGTTGCGTCAGCGGCCGGCGTGCCGGCGAGCGTGATCGAAGAGTCAGCGCTGATGCTCATGAAGTGGAAGCCTACCCGATCCTTCGCGCGTTAGAACGCACGGGCGAGCGCCACGCCTGCGGCGGCTGCGGCGAGCCCAAGTCGCGCGGCGGCGGTGTCAACCGCAGCGCGCAGGAGCGCATCAGTCAGTGTGTTCATGCGGTCACCTCATCAAGGAAGCTACGACTCTTCGGCTCACGTCCATAGAGGAGCAGGATCGCGGCGCGGAGCGCGCGGTCACACTCTTGAAGTGGACCCGCAGGGAGTCGCAGCGCCGCCAACTCCTCTGGAGGGAAGCGACGGAGAGAGCGGAGGAGCCGCAGCGCATCACTACTGAGCGCGAGTCCCTCGCCGTGGGTCGCGCAGCGAATGCCGCCAGCCACCTCATCCCAGCGCAGCCCTTCACCCTCCACTGGCGCGCGGCCACAGTCGAGGCAGTGGTCAAGCTCTGGTCCGTGTCCCGCGGCGTCAAGGAGTGCGAGTTCACACCAACGTGCAACAAGTTCATCGGAGGCTCCCGCCTCAAGGAGATCCCAAGCGTGCAGGAGGATCGCATAGAGTTCGGGCTCTGGCTGCTCCTCACTCGTGGCTCGCTCCACTAACTCAGCCGCATACCATGCCACCGCGCTGCTCTTGAGCCGACTGCGAAGCCCGAGCCAGATGCGCCGCGGTTGCACCTGCGTCACGATGTCGAACGTGCGACCCGCGACGAGGGCAACCTCAAGCTCGGCGAATGGCTCCACGCCACCCCCGAGTCGGCTGGTCGGCTTCCGCACCCCCTTCGCGATCGCCTTGAACTTGCCGCGATTCGGCGAAATGAGGGTGAGCACCCGATCTGCCTCGCCGAGCCGGAAGCGTGAGGTGACCACCGCCAGCGTCCGCGAGGTTCGGCGTTCAGGCATGCGGAGAGGGTAGCATTAGAAAATGAGCACACTCCGCGGCACCCCAACTGGTGCCAACCTCCTTGAGCTTGACCTTGAGGCGCTGATCGCCGCAACCGACGCGGCGATCCTTGAACTCCTCGCCGAGTGGGAGGAGCCGATCACCAAGAACATGTACGACCAGATCCGATACCACATGGGCTACGGCGATCCGAGCGCGCGGCTCGGCAAGCGGATGCGCCCCCTCCTCGGCCTTCTAACCTACTGCGCGCTCTCAAGCGATTGGGAGCGCGCAGTCCCTGGCGCAGCGGCTGTGGAGCTTGGCCACAACTTCAGCCTGATCCACGACGACATTGAAGACCAGGACAGGGGGCGACGTGGGCGCCCCACGCTCTGGGTGCGCGAGGGGCTACCGCAGGCGGTTAACACTGGAGACGCGCTCTTCACGATCAGTCGCATTGCGGCGCACCGCCTGACCGATCTCGGCTTCTCCGATGCGAAGGTGATCCGCATGATGAAGATCTACGACCAGACCTGCCTCCGCCTCTGCGAGGGTCAGTTCATTGACATCACAGCGAGCCAGCGCAACGAAATGCAGAGCGTGGAGCACTACTTTGAGATGATCGGAAGGAAGACGGCCGCGCTGATCTCTGGCGGGGTGGAGTCTGCCGCAATCCTCGCAACCGATGATGAAGAGGTGATCGCGCGCTTCCGTAAGTTCGGCTGGGCGTTTGGACTTGCGTTTCAGATCAATGATGACCTCCTCGGCATCTGGGGGAGCGAAGCGAGCACGGGGAAAGAGCCTTCAGATCTCGCACGGCACAAGCAGACACTCCCCGTCCTTTATGCCGCAGAGCGCGCCAATAGTGAAGACCGCGCAACCCTCGATCGCCTCTTCTCCACCCCGAACCCAGACGCGGGGCTCCTAGCCGCGAGCCTCGCCGTGCTGGAGCGCACCGGTGCCGAGGCGTACACGCGCGAGCAGGCGAAACACTGGCGCGAGAACGCACTGACGGAGATTCGTGGAGTCACCGCAATGAATCCGGTTGCGATCGCGCGGCTTGAAGAGATCATGGAGCGCGTCATCTCCGCGTAGTGGAGTGCGACTGCTCAGCGACGCCTCTTCCTCTCTCCGCCCTCCGCACGAGCCTCTGGACCCTTCGGTGCCCAGGTCACGCGCACCTTCCCAACACGACGACCTGCAACCTTCAGCACGCGAATCGTGAACGGCTCCACGGTGACCGTGTCGCCAACTACGGGGACTCGCCCAATACGGTGATAGACGAAGCCACCAAGCGTGTCGTACTCCTCATCATCCTCAAGCAGAAGCGATGGCTCAAGTAGCTCGGTGAGCTCATCAATATCGGCACGCCCGTCGAGGATCACCTCGCCGTCGCTGATCACCACCTTCATCGGCTCCTCTTCATCAAACTCATCTTGGATCTCGCCAACGATCTCCTCGAGGAGATCTTCAATCGTGACAAGGCCCGCCGTTCCGCCGTACTCATCTAAGACGACCGCCATGTGCACCTTGCGTCGCTGCAACTCGTGGAGCAGATCGTCTACGGACTGCGACTCTGGAGCGAAGAGTGCCTGACGCATGATGTCGCGGAGACGTGGTTGTGCCCCGCCCGCAGCGATGATGCGCAGCAGATCCTTTGCATAGAGGATGCCGACGATGTGGTCGATCGACTCTCGGTAGAGCGGCGTCCGGCTGTGCCCCTCCTTCAGGACCACCTCGACCGCCTCGTCGAAGGTCGCCTCCTCATCAATGGCGATGATGTCAATGCGCGGGACCATCACCTCATGCAGCTTGGAGTCGCTCAGCGACATCACGGCGGAGATCATCTGCTCCTCCTCCGCCTCCAGGACACCCTGCTGGCTCCCCTGCTCCACGATCAGGCGGATCTCCGCTGCGGAGAGTTCTGGCGTGCGCGTTGGATCAATGCCGAACGGCTTTGAGATCGCCTTGGTGAGGAGGACGAGGAGGGCAACGAGCGGGCTGATGAGCTTGGCAAAGAGTGAGATCGGTCGCGAAGCGACAAGTGCGATCTGGTCCGGATGCGCCAGCGCAAAGCCCTTCGGGATCAACTCACCAAGCACGATCGAGACGATAGAGACGAGCAGCGTCACGATGAGCAGCGCAAGTGCCGCCGCGCGCTCGCCAATCCAGGAGACGCCACTTAGGGGCGTTGAAACCAGCTCAACGATGCTCACCGCTGCAACCGCCGAAGCGAGCGCGCCGAGGAAGGTGATCGCCACCTGGATCACGGCGAGCAAGCGACCCGGATCGCGCAGCAGGCGAATGGCGCGGGCGGCGCGCTGATCACCCTGATCGGCGAGCTCGCTGAGCCGCGTGCGCCGCACGGTGACATAGGCGATCTCAACGGCCACGAAGAACCCGTTCAGGACGATCAGAAACAGGATGAGGACAAGATCAGCGAACACGGAGTCCATCTACGACCCCTTGGTGACGACGCGTGCAGGGACGCCGACCACGAGTGCGCCAGCGGGTACATCCTTCAGTAGGACGGCACCGGCGCCGCTCGTTGCACGCGCCCCTATCGTGAGCGGGGCCACGATCAGGGTACCGACGCCGGTGAAGACACCAGCGCCGATCGATGTGGCGTGCTTCTTCTCTCCGTCGTAGTTTGCGGTGATCGTTCCTGCGCCAATATTCGCCGCCTCACCCACCGTGGTGTCGCCGAGATAGCTGTGGTGTCCGACCTTCACCTTGGCGGCGAGCTTCGTCGCCTTCAGTTCAGCGAAGTTCCCAACGTGCGCACCAATACCGATCTCGCATCCTGGACGAATATGCGCAAACGGTCCGACCTCCACTTCGTCATGTAGCGTTGAGGAGTCAATGTCGCTTGACCGAATCGTGCACCCTTCACCGATCGTGCTCTGATGAATCCGCGAGCCGGACTCAACGCGCGTCCGTGTGCCGATGCGGCTGACTCCACTGATGATGACGTTCGGTTCAATCATCACATCCGCGGCGATCGTTACCGTTGGATCAATCCAGATGGTCGTTGGATCAATCATGCCAACGCCACGCTCCATATGTTCGCCGTTGATGCGCTCACGGAGCGCCGCGGCGGCACCTGCGAACTGCCGCCGGTCGTTGACCCCCTCAAGGTCTGCGCCGCTCCCCAGTAGCACGGGGGCTGGCGTCCCCGCCGATGCGGCGGCGGCGATTAGATCCGTCAAGTAGATCTCGCCACTCGCTGCAGATGGGACGAGTCCCTTCAGTGCCGCCTCAAGCCAGGCCCGATCAACGGCGTAGAGCCCTGCATTCACGAGGTCACTCGCGCGCACCTCATCTGTGGCGTCACGCTCCTCCACGATGCGCAGTGCACGCCCAGCATCATTGAGCTCGATGCGGCCGTAACCGGTCGGATCTTCAGCGTGGAATGCGGCGAGCGCGATCGGCGCATGCGCGGCGCGTCGTGCCGCGATCAACGCGCTGATCGTGGTCGGCTCAATCAGTGGGGTGTCGCCAGAGGCGATCAGCAGCTCGGTCACACTTGAGGGGAGCGCGGGGAGTGCGCAGCGCACCGCGTCGCCAGTGCCACGAGCTTCAGGCTGCTCGGCGCGGAGCGTCCCTGCGGGGGCGAGCGCATGGAGCGCCACCGTTGCAGGGGAGAGGAGGAGGATCGCCGGATCGCTCACCACGGCACGGACCGCCTCCAGCACCCAGAGCGCCATCGGGCGACCGAGGAGAGGATGGAGGACCTTCGGCTGAGCGGCGCCCATGCGCGACCCAACTCCAGCGGCGAGGATGATGGCCGTCACGCCGGTTAGGCGCTCCGGCCCTGTACTTGAGGGTGTCATCTGGAGAAGAGTCTACCCGACCCTCTGGGCGATCGCCTCAATCTCCACAAGCCCCCCCTTGGGGAGCCCCGCCACCTGCACGGTTGAGCGTGCGGGGTATGGCTTAGAGAATGTGCGCCCGTAGATCTCGTTGACGGTGGCAAAGTCGGCGAGATCGGCGAGGAAGATGGTGCACTTGACCACATGCTCAACACCGAAGCCTGCTGCGGCGAGGAGGGCGCGGAGATTCTCTAGCGCCTGCTCCGTCTGCGCCACCACCCCGTCACGAAGCGTACCTGTCGCAGGGTCCATCCCGAGCTGACCGGAACAGAAGAGGAGATCCCCCGTCGCAATCGCCGCACTATATGGACCGATCGCCGGCGCAACGCCAGGTCCGTTGATCGCCTTCCTCATCACTCAATTACCTTCCCCATCACTCAACTCCTCTCACGCTCTATGCCAGTTCAGTCGCGGTGACCACCACGCCGCCCACTGGGAGATCCAGCTCGCCGCGACCGATCGCCGATTCAAGTAACGCGCCAGCCTCCGACGCATCGTAAAGGGAAGGATAGAGGAGGAAGAGGGTCGGCCCCGAACCGGAGAGTGAGAGTGGTTGCCCGAGGAGGCGGCGGAGGGAGTGGGCGAGCGGGCGCAGCCACGGGGCGACGGCGCGTGCCGCCGCAAGCAGATCATTGGACGAGGCGAGGGCCGCCGCTCGCTGCAACAGTGCCGCCGTGGAGAGGCCGGCCGCCGCCTCACTCGCCAGGTGCTGGGAGCTCACGAATGCCGCACCGTATGCATCTCCGCGAATGCCCGCGGCGAACGCCTCAAAGACCTGCGGTGTTGCGATCCCCTCGCGTGCGCTGATCAGGAGGAGGCCAGGCGCTGGGTCTGCCCACGGCGCGAGCGGCGTGATGCGCTCACCGCGACCCTCCATTAGGACGGGACCCCCAGGGAGGAAGAGTGGGACATCAGAACCGACGCGTGCCCCCACCTGCGCGAGACGTCCCTCATCAATCTCTACGCCACAGAGCTCCAGCGCACCGCGGAGCGCCGCCGCCGCGTCACTTGAACCTCCGCCGAGTCCGGCGGCAACTGGGAGACGCTTCTCAAGGACAAGGTCGAGCGGCGGAATCGGCAGCTCCTTGCGCAACTCGCGGAGCGCAACGAGGATCAGGTTCTCGCTGTCGCCTGGAATGGGGATGCCGGCGCAGTGCAGCTCATCACCCTCCTCGTCTCCACTCCGTAAGCGCAGCGTGAGTCGATCGGCCAGGCGAAACGGTGCAACCACGCTATGCAGATCGTGATAGCCATCCGCGCGACGGCCGACCACGGCAAGGGTGAGGTTCACCTTCCCCGGCGCATCCACCTCAACCCAGCGCACGCGCCCAGCGCCCACGCGACCTCGTCGTGGCGCCGCCGCTCCAGGATTCGTGCGCATCACGCGCGGGGCACGCGTTGGCGCACCAGGGATCCCACCGAGCTCGCGGAGCAGTCGCACCCAATCGGCCACGTCGAGTGCCTGCGCCCGCAGGTCTGCATCAATCTCGGCACGCAGGAGCGCGTCCATGATCTGGTCGCTCGGAATGGGCAGCGCACGCGGGAGTGCATTGCGCAACTTCTTTCGGCGCTCACGGAAGCCCGCCTGCACCAGGCGCCAGAGCTGCTCCTCTTCGTCGTCAGTGAGTTCGCTCACCAGCGAATGCGCAGTTCGTTCAAGGGAGAGCACGGCGGAGTCGACCGAAGGGACCGGCTCAAATGATTCGCGACGCACGAGTCGCACGATGCTCACCTCGCTGCGCGAGCGCACGAATGCGGTGAGGTATGACCAGTCGCCCACTGGCGCAGCGACTCGCTCTGCTACCTCGCGCTGCACCAAGAGCACGATGCGCTCGGCGGCGTGCTCCAGCAGGAGGAGGCGATGAAGCAACGGACTCGTGATGTGATACGGGATATTGGCCACCACGCGCCATGTGCCACTCGTTGGCAAGAGTGACTCAAGGTCAACATTCAGGACATCGCCGTGCACCAGCAGGAGCGATCCTGCGGCGATCTCTTTGGCGAAGCGCTCCTGGAGCCGCGGCAAGAGATCGTCATCGAGTTCGATCGCGATCACGCGAGCCCCAGCGGCGAGTAGCCCCTCCGTCAGTGTGCCGAGCCCAGGACCAATCTCCAAGACCGTCTCGCCGCGCGTGATACCGCCCGCGGCAACGATCGCATCGCGCGCCTCAAGGTCAATGAGAAAGCTCTGACTGAGTCGCTGCTTGGGGGCGTGTCCTTCAACGAGTGGGCGCGCGGCAGATCGGCGCGGAGCGGATCGGCGCGGCGCGGCGCTCACCCTGCCGCCGCCGTTCCGAATGGCCACGATGCGCGCACCGAGAGGCCGGCTCCCGGATCTTGGAGGCTCACCCGCCCCTCATTGAGTGCGGCGTGTGCAGCGGCGCCAATCATTGCGGCATTATCGGTGCACCAGCGCACGGGTGGAACGCTGAGCACTCGGCCGTGCCGTGCCGCAGTGGCGGCGAGCGCTGCACGGAGTGGCCCATTCGCCGCAACCCCGCCCCCCACAATGAGCGCGGCGCCCGGGGTGGCGCGGAGCGCCGCATCCACCCGGTCAACCAGCGCAGCAACGATCGCCTCCTCCGCAGCGGCGGCAATCTCCGCAGCGGCGGCGCGAGGCACCGGGCGGTCGCGAAGCGTTGCCTGCAGTGCGGCGGCTCGGCCGGGTGCGCTCGTTGGCGCACCGATCGCGCCGAGCGCCATGCGCGCCGCTGCCGTCTTCACGCCACTAAAGGAGAGGTCGTACTCGCCATCCGTTCGCGCAACGGGGAGTCGATCACGACCGGCGCGTGGCACCCCGCGACGCGGAGCGGTTGCTGCAAGCGCGGAGAGTGCGGCGCCTCCCGGATACGGAAGTCCCAAGAGTCGCGCAATCTTGTCGAACGCCTCTCCCGCCGCGTCGTCAATGGTGCCGCCGAGGCGCTCACTCGTTCCATCCGCCGCCACACGCACAAGGAGCGTATGCCCACCAGAGACGATGAGTCCGATCGCGGGGAGTGTTGGCGCAGGATCGGACGTAGCTGCATCACGAAGCCATGCGGCGCGAAAGTGTCCCTCAAGATGATTGGTTGGGACGATCGGAAGGCCGCGCGCCCACGCCCAGGCGGCGGCAACGCCTGCACCCACCAAGAGGGAGCCGATCAGGCCAGGACCCGTGGTTACCGCTACCGCACTGATCGTCGCCTCGGCTCCTCTCGCCTCAGGTGCGTTGAGCACTTCGTCCAAGAGGCGAGGTATCCAGCGGTGATGCTCACGGGCGGCAACTTCAGGGATCACGCCGCCCGTTGTGGCGTGGAGCGCGCTCTGACTCGCCACGCGCTCTACCAGCACCTCCCCCCCTTCGCGCACCAGGGCAACGGCCGACTCATCACAGCTCGACTCAACGGCAAGGATCAGTCGTTCGCTGCTCACCGACCCCTCAATGCGCCCCCGAGCGCCGCGACATTGAATCCCTCGACTGAGGGGAGAGCCTCGCCAGCGGCGACCGCGGCCGCAGCAAGCCCTTCGCGCGCCTGCTGTGCAGGGTCACTCAACTCAGCGGTCGTCATGATCAGTGCGTCTTCGCCGTTCTCTTCGTAATAGCGAACCCTTCGCCCCGCCTCCGCGAATCCGAGTCGCTGATAGAGCCGCTGCACCTCGAGGTTCGAGATGCGCACGTCAAGCGTTGCCACGCGTGCCCCACCAGCGCGCGCCTCGCGCAGCAGCTCCAACATCAGCGCGGTACCGAGTCCCTGGCCCCGTAGGCCGAGCTTAACGGCGATCGTGGTCACATGTGCCTCATCCACCATCAGCCAGATCCCGCCGAATCCGAGCAGCTCCTCGCCACGGCAGGCGCCGACATAGCATGCCAACTTATTTGTGGTCAGCTCCGACTCATACGCGTTGCCAGGCCACGGCGTGCTGAAGCTCGCCTCCTCGATCTCGCGCACCAGCGGCAGGTCACTGATCGTCAGGCGGCGGAACTGATACTCATCTCGCCGCATCAGGGGGCAGCCCCCTCTGTGCCACGCGGTACCGCCGAATAGTGGAGCGTGATCTCCTCCGCTGGTACCGAACGGGCCTGCGGCCCGGCTGCGAGCGCCTCTGCGAGTGATGCTGCGGCGAGCGCTGCAAACGCATCTGGCAGGTTCGCTGCAACGAGTGCAAGGTCAGCCGACGCTGGCGCGGCATCACGTGCAGTGAGACGACTTCCGGATGCATCAACAACGAGCACCTCGCGTGTGCCGAGCGGGATCACCACGGGGGCGCTAAATCCGGCGGCAGTGGATGCGGCGTAGAGCGCTCGATCTGATCTGATTTGAATGATCGGCAGGCGTAGTGCCGTCGCCACCCCCGCCGCCGCTGAGGCTGCAGCACGGATTCCCGTGTAACTCCCAGGGCCCACCCCAACGATCACTGCGACGAGCCCCTCTCGTGACGCAGCATCGGGGAGCAGTTGCGCGATGCGCGGAAGGAACTGATCGCGCACTTCAGTAGCACCCGCGCGCCGTACGCTCCCTACGACCGGCACGTCAATCGTCAGCAGGGCAACACAGCCAACGCCGAGAGAACCGTCAAGGATGAGCGCCGTCTTTGTGGGAAGCGCCGTGGGACTAGGCATCGTGCACCACTATCCCCGCTCGCTGGAGCGCATCGCGGAGCGCAGCGCGTCGCGCAGGGTCGGAGAACTGAATCGTTGCGCTGCGCTCATCCTCGTGTTCTCCCTGCGCCAGTGCGATGCGCAGCCCTGACGCGCCGTCCTCACCCGCTGGCCACTGAAGCCGATCTGCCCACTCAATAATGGTGAGGCCGCTCACCTGTCGCTCATCAAGTAGTCCCGCCGCAAACGGGTCTCCTCCGACGGGGAGTCGATACGCATCAAGGTGCCAGATCGGCATCAGCCCCTCATGTTCGGCCAAGAGGACGAACGTCGGCGAGGTGAGTGGCGGATCGGCGTGCAGCGCACCCCCGATCGCGCGGGCGAGCATTGTCTTCCCGGCACCCATCTCACCAATGAGTTGCAGCCGATCTCCGGGATGTAGCAGCTCCGCGAGGAGTGCTCCGAAGCGCTCGGTGGCCACAAGGCTTGGGAGTGAGATGCGCAGTACGCTCACGCGATCGCGCGCTGCAGATCACCGAGCGGGATCGCGCACAACTGACCATCCAACCGAACGGCCCCGAGCGGATCGTCCGCACGCGGATCGGCGAGGCCCTCCCAACTACCGTAGCGACCCTCGTAGGCTCCGCCGACCACGAGCACGTCACCGCCTTCGCGCGGTCCAGATCCACCGTAGACAACGAGCCCAGCAGGATCAGCGTGGAATCGAACGGTGCGGCCATGCAACGTCCGGAGAAGCTCGATCGCCCGCGTCGCGCCGCCTTCAAGCGGTCGGCGTGGCGTCATGATCAAGATGCCAAACGGCTCAGTGGCGACCGCGGCGGCGATCCGTCGCTCAAGTGATGCGCTGAGTGCATCACGCTCGCCATCACTGAGGCGGAGCAGGATCACGCCACGGACACCGACCGCGCGAGCACGCAGCACCGTCTCCGGTGACGCGTTACCGATCGCAAGGAGGCCAGCGGCAACTGCAAGTTCCCAGCCGCCCCCTTCAGGCTCCGACTCACTGAAATGGATCTCCCCCTCAACAGGATCGCCGAGTAGGTGTCGTCCAGTTTGTATCTCTTCGGAAGTTGAGGCCGCCGGGAGGAGCCTGATCGGCGCTGGAATGGGTGCCGCCCTCGTTGCGGAGGCGATCGCTGCAGAGAGGCTTCCACTCCGAATATCAGTGAGGACAAGGGGCGCAGCGCCGAAGACGATCGCGGCGCGTGCGATCCCACCATGCAGCGTAGCCTCGAGCGACTGACCGTCGCGCGTGAGGCGCACCGACTCTGACTCACCCGTACGAAGGGCGAGTTGGTGCAGCGCACCGTGGCGGATCACCTCTTCGCCGCCAGCAGAGCTGACCAGCAGCTCATCACCTGGCGCCCCCTCAAGCAGGAAGAGGTCGCCACCCGGAAGGAGAAGATCGCCCGCGAGGGACGGGAGTGCCGCCGCAACCCAGGCCTCGTCGAGTGTTCCAGAGCCGAGTGCAGAGAAGACGCCGTACGGTTCAAGGAGGAGTCGCGTACGCCCGAGCGGAAGGAGCGGTGCAACAACGCCAATTGGGAGTGTCCCAGTGGCAATCAGGCTCGCAGCCGAGCCGATCAGGAGCAGCGGGGCGCCATCAAGATCCATGCCATCTACCCGCTCTTCATCGAGTAGCTCAGCGAGACGGCGCAATGCATCGGCGGTGGCGGCGGCGCGCACCTGATCGCGGAGATCGTCTCGATCCCGGAGTGGTGCCTCGGCAAGGTCGCCGAGAAGATCGGCGATTACCGATCGGTCGCTCCGTTCCAGAAGGGCGAGCACGCCATCGCAGCGGCGTTGACGCTCGATCGGATCAGCGGGCACGAGTGCGGCGCCAGGGACCTCAAAGGCGCTGATGGCGCGATCTGGTGCGGCGAGGATGAGTCGTGCAGCGTCGGCACCGATCTCCACGACCCGCACCGGTCCTCCAAGCCAGGCGGCAAGGCGACCCGCCGCAACGCTCAACTCCTCCGCTCCGCCGTGAACATGTTCAAGCGCTCCGTGCATCCCAGCGGCGGTCGCAAGCGTCGCAGCGAGGGCCTCAACGTCGCCGCCACGCGGCTGGCTCAACGCACCGAGCAGTCGAGCACCACGCTCAGCACCGCCAAGCAGCGCCGCTCGCCGCTCCGATGACTCCTCCACAACCAAGAGCAGCCCCGCCGATCGAACCTCGCCGTGGCGTTCGCGCAGATCGCTCATCGTGACGGCCCGCTCAGCCCAACCACAGCAACCGGGAGACCGCCGCGAGTGTAGACGCGCGCGAGGCGGCTGGTGAAGCTTGTGGAGACCTCATTCGTAATTGTCTCCCGACGACGTGCAACGTCCACCGGCTGGATCTCCTCACTTCCGGAGCGTCCAATGAAGACCACGTCATCCAACGTGCTGAGATCCTTCGCAGGGTGATCGGTTGCATCAATGGTGATGGAATCCATTGCGATGCTCCCAACGACTGGGAGGCGCACGCCACGCACCAGAACTTCTGCACGACCCTTCTCGTGATAGGAGATCCCATCGGCGTAGCCGATCGGGAGCGTGATGATGCGTGATGGGCGCTGCGCAACAAAGTGTGGACCGTATCCTACGCCGTGCCCCGCGGGGAGCATCGCGATGCGCACCGGACGCGCGATCAACTGATACACAGGGTCAATCCCAATCTCTGACGCGGTGAGTGATGGCCGGAATGCGTTCGGCACCACCCCAAACAGTGCGATCCCGACGCGAGCAACGTGTTCACCGCTCCCCATCGTCAGGAGCCCCCCAGATCCAACGAGGTGCCGCTCGAGCCCTTCGCGCAGTGCGGGCTCACTGAGCGCCTCCGTTGCGTCGTTCAGCAACTTCGCCTGCTGCTGCGACCGCTCCGCATCCTCCGCAGCGGTGAGGTGACTCCAGATGCCACGCAGTTGTAGTCGTGGGCTCGCCGCAGCGAGCCGCGCGACCTGCGCAATCAGCTCACTCGGGAGGATCCCGTCACGACCGAGCCCAGTATCAACCTCAATATCAACGAGGAGCGGCGAAAGTCCGCCGAGGTTCGCGGCAAGGAGTTCGCTGACCACCGCAGGCGACGTGGCTGGAACGCCGATCTCGTGCTCTGCAGCGGCACGAAGGTATTCGCTTGGCACCCGCCAGAGGACGCGTACGGGTGCGTTGATCCCCGCGCTTCGAAGCTGGAGCGCCTCATCAATCGTTGCAACCAGCACCGCGCGCGCTCCTGCGGCGAGTGCGGCACGCGCAATCTCAACGGCGCCAAGCCCATATGCGTTTGCCTTGAGCACCACATCAAGGTGACCACCGGCAGAGAGGTGCCTCTTCAAGCTTCGTACGTTCTTCTCGATCGCATCCAGGTTCACCTCGACCCACGCGGCGCGCGCGAGCGGTGGCAGGCCTGATGCAGCGAGCGCTTCAGGGATGCCCATGCTACGCCTCGTGCATGGCGCGCTGTCCCGCGGCGCGCTGCCCATAGGCAACCGCAACGGCGTACTCGCGTTCGTGCGTGATGGAGACGGCAATCGCTGCGATCTTGAGCTGCGCGGCGCGCTCTGCGGCGGCACCGTGGAGCCGCACGGCTGGCTCCCCTGTGGGGAGTCGTTCAATCTCAATCTCGCGCCAGCCAATCCCGCGCTCGCCGAGGCCGAGCACCTTGGAGACCGCCTCCTTCGCCGCCCAGCGCCCCGCAAAGTTCTCTGGTCGGGCGCGGACGTAGGCGTGCTCGGCTTCGGTAAGGACGCGCGCCGCAAAGCGGATCGGGTGTCGCTGGATCACGCCAGCGATGCGCTCAACGCGAACAATGTCAATCCCGAGTGCTGGGAGCTCCTGGACTGGCGCGCCGTCAAGCTGCATCTACGTAGTCTACCGCTCGCCTACTGACGCTCTGCGATCCGCAGCACCGCCTCGGCGAGGACGCGCTCAACGGCCGCCTCAACGAGGGAGGCATCTGGCCCCTCTCCCATCACGCGCAGGAGCGGCTCAGTTCCAGATGGCCGCACCAGCAGTCGGCCACCGAACGCCACAAGTCGCTCCTCTTCGTCCTGGATCACGCGAACCATCCGCGGCTCGGCAAGGAGCCATGCCGCCTCGCCGGCTCGCACGGTGATCGAGCGCTGCACTTGCGGGTCAAGCGGCAGCGTTGCGGCGAGTGCTGAGAGGGGTCGCTTGGAGCGCGCGAGGAGCGCGATCACCTCAATCGCACTGATCAGCCCGTCGCCAGTCGGCGCATGTTCGGGGAAGAGGAGGTGCCCACTCTTCTCGCCACCGAAGCCAGGAGCACCAGCGGCGAGCGCTTCAGCAATGTGGCGATCACCCACCGGGGTGCGCTGCAGCGTGATCCCCGCCGTCTTCAGTTGGCGCTCAATGCCCGAGTTCGTCAGGACCGTTGCCACCACACGATCCGATCCAGGGAGCGCACGCTCCTTCCTGTCGAGCGCGATCAGTCCGATCACCACATCCCCATCCACAAGCTCGCCGCGCTCGTCCACCACCGCGCAGCGATCAGCGTCGCCATCCAGCGCAATCCCAAGGTTCGCACCAAGCTCCACCACGCGGCGCCCAAGTGCCGCAGGCGAGGTTGCGCCAACACCGTCATTGATCACGCCGTCACCCATCGCCATCCCGTACACCGTGGCACCCGTCGTAACGAGCGCCGCTTCTGCATACGGAGCGCCCGCTCCGTTTGACGCATCAACAAGCACCCGAATCCCTGTCGCCGCGCGATTCGGCGCTGCTAAGGCGGCAACGGCGGCAAGCTGCGCTACGTAGCGTCTAACGTATTGAGCCCCTTCGCCCCCAGGATTGCCGATGGTGGCGGCTCCGACGCCGCCGCGCGCGAGAGCCGCATCGATCGCCGCATCGATCGCCGTCTCAAGTTCGCGTTCCACTGCTTCTGGAACCTTTCGCCCATCACGACCGATCACCTTCAAGCCGTTGTACTCCACCGGGTTATGCGACGCCGTCACGACCACCCCACAGGCGATCGCGGGGTCTGCCGCAACTACCGCAGCGAGCCCAGGTGTAGGAATCACGCCAAGATCAATCGGGGTCGCGCCGCCTTCGCGTGCGCCAGCCGCCAACGCACCACTCAAAAGTGGACCACTTGGCCGCGTGTCGCGACCGATCAGGATGGTGCCGCCCGGGTATCGCGCGGCGAGTGCGACTCCGAGCGCATGCGCAACCGCCGTGGTGAGGGTTTCCCCCACGATGCCACGGATCCCGTCGGTACCGAATCGGACCGTGGCCATCAGCAGCGTAGCTGCGCTAGATCAGCGCTTCGTGAACTGCTTCGCCTTGCGGGCGCGTCGGAGACCGTACTTCTTGCGCTCCTTCGCGCGCGGATCGCGCGTGAGGAAGCCGGCCTGACGGAGCGGAAGTCGATACGCCTCAGGGTCTGCAGAGAGGAGTGCGCGCGAAATGCCGTGACGGATCGCCCCCGCCTGGCCAGAGACCCCGCCGCCCTGAACCTTCACCATGGCGTTGAAGCGCCCTTCGGTGCCGGTGACGCGGTACGGGGCAAAGACTTCAGCCTGCGGAATGGCGCCGCCGAAGTGCTCAAAGTAGGTGCGTCCATTGATTACGATCTGCCCCTCACCCGAGACGAGTCGCACGCGGGCGATTGAGGTCTTGCGTCGTCCGGTTCCCTGGTAGTACGGCAGGCTCACGCTCTTCTCCTTCGGGCTCATACGAGGGGCTTCGGCTGCTGTG
Organism: Candidatus Limnocylindrus sp.; assembly: GCA_038914275.1. Lineage (GTDB taxonomy): Bacteria > Chloroflexota > Limnocylindria > Limnocylindrales > Limnocylindraceae > Limnocylindrus. The sequence continues at coordinate 73,389 of JBCLDV010000001.1, read as the reverse complement.
GCGCGTGTGGGTGCTCTGGACCCGCGTAGATCTTCAACTTGGTCAGCTGCGCGTCGGCGAGCTTCGTCTTTGGGAGCATCCCCTTCACTGCGCGGCGAATCGCCTCGGTCGGCTTGCGCTTGAGGAGGTCGCCGAGCGCCTCCTCTCGATACCCACCTGGGTGCCCAGAGTGCGTATGGTAACGCTTGCTAAGGAGTCGATCACTAGTCACTACGAACTTCGCCGCGTTCACCACGATCACGAAGTCGCCAGTGTCCAGATGGTCGGCGTAGGTTGGCTTCCCTTTGCCAAGGAGCGCGGTTGCAATCTTGGTCGCCAGTCGACCGAGGGTCTGCCCCTCCGCATCAACCACATACCAGTTGCGCTCGATCTCCGAAGCGCGAGGTGTCCACGTCTTCATGTTCACATCAACCTCCTAGACGAGCTCAAGCTGCACGAGGGGGGCGGCGTCGCCCTTGCGAATCCCAATCTTGGTGATGCGACAGTAGCCGGAGTTGCGCGCCGAGTACTTCGGAACGATCTCATCAAAGAGCTTTTGAACCACGAGCGGCTCGTTTGGGAGCGCAGCGATCACGGCGCGTCGTGCACTGAGCCCACCCTTCTTGGCGAGCGTGATGATCTGCTCCACCTGCGGGCGGATCTCCTTCGCCTTCGCCTCGGTTGTCTGAATCCGCTCATAGCGGAGCACGGAGACAACAAGGTTCTTGTAGAGGGCGAGTCGGGGCCCCTGCTTTCGGGAGAGCTTACGACCACCAATGGCGTGCGATGTCATCTCAGGCCTTCACTGCTTCGTCGGCGCCGTCTCCATCGCCTTCGTCATCAAGGGTTACATCAACTGGAAGTGTGCTCTCTGGCACATCAAAGCCGCGCTCTATCAGCTTCTCGCGAACCTCGGTGAGGCTCTTCTGACCGAAGTTGCGCAGCTTGAGCAACTCCACCTCGCCACCATCGAGTGCGCTGAGGAGCTGACCCACCTTGACAATGCCGGCGCGCTTCAGCGCGTTGTAGGCGCGCATCGGAAGGTCGAGGTCCTCAATGGAGAGGTCGAGCAGGTTGCCGCCCGCTGCTGCGGCGGGTGCTGGCGCAGGCGCCTCACCGAGCCCTGAGAATGCAGAGAACTGGCTCACCAGGATCCCCGCCGCCTTGCGCACCGCCTCCTCCGGTGTAATCGTGCCGTCGGTCTCAATCTCAAGGATCAGCTTTTCGCGGTCAACGTCCTGGCCAACGCGCGTGTTCTCCACCGTGAAGTTCACCTTGCGCACGGGGGTGAAGATGGCGTCCACGGCCATCACGCCGAGTGGGCGTACCTCGCCGTCCGGATCTGCCTGAAGACGATCTGCGGAGACGTAACCAACGCCCTTCTCCACCACAAGGAAGACCTCGATCGCGGTCTTGTCAGAGTCGAGCGTCATGAGCACCTGCTCTGGGTTGATGATCTCAACCTGGCCGTTCGGCGAGATGTCGCCCGCGGTGACGCTGCCTGCCCCCTTCTTGTTGAGGGTGAGCTCCACACGCCCCGTCGCGAAGCTGCGGAGTCGGATCTTCTTTATGTTGAGAAGGATCTGAACCACGTCCTCGCGCACGCCTGGGAGCGAAGAGAACTCCTGCTGCACGCCAGTGATCTGGACGGCGGTGATCGCCGCTCCCTCTAGCGAACCGAGGAGCACGCGTCGCAGCGCATTGCCGAGCGTGACGCCGTAGCCTGGAGCGAACGGGCCGGCCTCGTACTTCCCGTACGATCCGAGCTCCTCCAGCGGGGCGATTCGTGAAGTCACTGCGTCGGTCATCTCTCTCCTCTCTTATCGCGAGTAGAACTCAACGACGAGTTGTTCGTTGAAGTCGCCAGGCATCTGGTCTCGGCGCGGGACGGCCACCACGTGACCGGTGAGCTTGGACGCATCCACGCGCAACCACTCCTGGGTTGTAGCGCTCTTCAGCGTCTCAGCCGCCTCCTTAAATGGCGTTAGTTCGGCACGCCCCGGGCGAAGCGAGATCTCGTCGCCAGGCTTAAGGCTGTATGACGGGATGTTCACCGCGTTCCCGTTCACCGCAAAGTGACCGTGGGTGATGTACTGGCGCGCCTGGTCGCGGGAGCTTGCGAAGCCGAGGCGGAAGACAACGTTGTCCAGCCGAAGCTCAAGAAGTCGAAGCAGGTGCTCGCCGGTCACATCGGTTCCACGCTCTGCCTCTGTGAAGAGGCGGCGGAACTGGGTCTCGCCGAGACGATAAACGCGGCGCATCTTCTGCTTCTCGCGCAGCTGAAGGCCGTAGTCACCAACCTTGCGGCGGCGGACAGCGTGCATGCCGGGAGGCGTTGGGCGTCGCTCAAAGGAGCACTTCTTCGTATAGCAACGAGCACCCTTCAAGAAGAGCTTCGCCCCCTCTCGACGGCACTGGCGGCAGACTGGACCGGTATCGCGACCCATGACGCTCCCTTCCTAGACTCGACGCTTCTTCGGTGGACGGCAGCCGTTGTGCGGCAGTGGCGTCACGTCGGTGATGGCGCTGATGTTCAGTCCAGCGGTTTGTAGACCACGGATCGCCTGCTCGCGGCCGGCGCCTGGACCTTTGACGAAGACCTCAACGGAACGGAGCCCATGCTCCATCGCCTTGCGCGCGGCAGCCTCGGCGCCGAGCGACGCAGCGTATGGCGTGCTCTTGCGCGAACCCTTGAAGCCCGCGACGCCGCCAGAGCCCCAGGAGATGACTGCGCCGCTTGGGTCGGTGATGGAGATCAGGGTGTTGTTGAACGAGGCGGAAATGTGTGCCTGCCCAACAGGAATGTTCTTCTTCTCGCGACGACGCGCCTTTGGGGAACGCTTCTCTTTCTCAGCCATGATCTGCTCCCCCTGCCTTACTTCTTCTCAATCTTCTTGCCGGCGACAGTCTTGCGAGCACCACGGCGCTGACGCGCATTCGTCTTGGTGCGCTGACCACGCGATGGAAGATTCTTACGGTGGCGCGTGCCTCGATAAGTACCAACCTCGATAAGTCGCTTGATGTTCATCGCGATCTCTCGGCGAAGGTCGCCCTCAATCTTCTGGCCCTTGTCGGCGACTTCGCGGAGGCGGTTGACCTGCTCTTCGCTGAGGTCGCGAACGCGTATGTCTGGATTGATGGAGGTCTGCTTAAGGATCTTCTTGCTGGTGGTGAGGCCAATGCCGAAGATGTAGGTGAGTGCAATCTCAACGCGCTTCTCGCGTGGGATGTCAACGCCGGCGATACGTGCCATCTGCCTAACCCTGCCGCTGCTTGTGCTTCGGGTTCTCGCAAATGACCATGACGCGACCGTGCCGCTTAATCACGAGGCACTTATCGCAACGAACCTTGACCGACGCGGAAACTTTCACTCGTTCTCCTGTGCTGCTACTTCAATCGCCTGGGCTGCTACTTCAGCCGGTAAGTGATCCGACCTTGGGTCAGATCGTATGGCGAGAGCTCAACCTTCACCCGATCACCCGAAAGGATTCGGATGAAATTCGTCCGAAGCTTCCCGCTGATGTAGGCGCGAATCCGATGGCCATTCTCGAGTTCAACCACGAACAGTGTGTTCGGAAGCGGCTCAACGACAGTGCCCTCGACTTCGATAGAATCCTGCTTCGCCAACAAACCCCCGTTTCAGACTCTGATGCTGATCCCTGGCGAGCCAGGGGGCGACTGAGGAGAGACCCCAAACGCACGAAAGTGCAGACTAGCAGAGCCCCGCCCGCCTCGCAACGAAGCCCCCTCTCCGCCCACGCTCAGGCCGAGCACGTGCCGACCGCTCACAGGCGGGTGAGTATCTGGAGGCCCTCTGGGGTGATTGCGATCGTGTCCTCAAAGTGCGCCGCGAGGCTCCTGTCAATTGTTACAACGGTCCACTTGTCGTCCATCACCCCCACGTCGGGAGAGCCGAGGGTGAACATTGGCTCAATCGCAAGGCAGTGTCCTGGCGCCAGGGTGAGGCTCTTCCGGCCGGTGCGGTAATTCGGCACCTGTGGGGCCTCATGCATTGCACGGCCGATCCCGTGCCCCACATATGGACGCACGATCCCGAGCCCTGCGGCGAGCGCCACATCTTCGATCGCCCCCGAGACATCCTCAATCGTCGCCCCTGGCCGTGCTGCGGCGATCCCCGCGTCAAGCGCCTCTCTCGTGAAGCGGATCAGGCGCGCCACATCGGCGGGCGCCTCCCCCACATAAAAGCTTCGTGCGGCATCACCGTGCCAGCCCTCAATGATCGCCCCCGCATCAACAGAGATAAGCGCCCCCGCCTTGATCTCTCGGTCGCCTGGGATCCCGTGCACCACCTCGCTATCAATGGAGAGGCAGATAACTGACGGGAACCCGTGGTACCCCTTGAAGCTGGAGGCTGCCCCAGCAGAAAGGATGTGCCGTTCAGCGGCGGCATCAATCTCCGCACTACTCGCCCCAGGGACGGCAAGCTCTTCTACGAGCGCCAGCACCTCAGCAACAATGCTCCCCGCACGGCGCATCAGCGCGATCTCTGCTGGCGACTTTCTCGTGATGCCGCTCATGTCGCCCTCCTACGCGCCAAAGCCGACCGAGCGCGCTGAGGATGCGAGTCGCTCCTGGATCTCCGCGATCTCACCAACCCCCTCAACGACCTGCAGTCGATTGGAGCCCCGATAGATCTCCGCCACCTCGTTGAGTGCGCTGAGCTGGTGTGCGAGGCGCGCCGCAACTGTTTCCGGAACATCATCGCTGCGCGTGATGAGCGCTGCGCCGCACACGTCACAGAGCCCCTCCGTTGCTGGGGGGCGGCTCTCTACGTGATACGAGCGCCCACAGGACGAGCAGACGCGCCGGCCGGTGAGGCGCGCGGTGAGGATCCCTGGATCAACGTTGAGCAGGATCGCGCTGACCGTGCGTCCGCTCGACGCGACGGCAGCATCAAGCGCGGCGACCTGTGCGGCGTTTCGCGGGAATCCATCAAGGATCACGCGGCGCGCAGCATCGGCCTGTTCAAGCCGCGCGCTGATCATGCCGATCGTCACTTCGTCAGGGACGAGCTGCCCCGCATTAATGAAGGAGGCGGCGGTACGGCCGAGTTCGCTCCCTGCCGCAATCTCTGCACGGAAGAGGTCGCCTGTGGCCACGTGTGCGGCGCCCGTGGCGGTGGCCAGCGCCTCCGCCTGCGTCCCCTTCCCTGCGCCTGGGGCGCCGAGAAGGACCAGGATCACTTGATAAAGCCCTCGTAGTTGCGCATCAACATCTGTGCCTCGAGCTGCTTCATCGTCTCCACCACCACGCTCACCGCAATGAGGAGCCCCGTGCCGCCAAGGCTCAAACCGAGTCCGCCGAGGTCTCCGAAGAAGGCGCCAATCGCATACGGCGAGACTGCGACGGTTCCGAGGAAGATTGAACCGAGCAGGGTGATGCGTGTCACCACTTTCCTCAGATACTCTTCTGTCGGCTTCCCTGGGCGAATGCCGGGGACAAACCCACCATTCTTGCGCAGCTGGTCCGCCGTCTCATCTGGCTTGAAGGTGAAGGCCGTATAGAAGTAGGTGAAGGCCACGGTGAGCAGGAAGTAGAACGGGAGGTAGACGATCTCATTCTGCGGTCCGAGCGTGTTCTGGATCCACGTTGCACCAGCGGCCACCCACTCAACCTCGGAGGCGGTAAAGTAGCTCGCGATCTGCGCGGGGAAGAGGAGAATGCTCATCGAGAAGATGATCGGAATCACCCCCGCCTGATTCACCTTCAGCGGCAGGAAGGTGCGCCCTCCCTGGTAGATGCGATTCCCGCGCACGCGGCTCGCATACTCCACAGGGATGCGCCGCTGACCTTCAGTGATGTAGACGATCGCCGCAACCGCCGCCGCACCAATTGCAACGAAGGCGACCAGCACGGAGATATCTGGTGAGGCGAAGAACTCCTCGATCGCACCTGGGATGCGACCGATGATGCCCGCGAAGATGATGAAGCTGATCCCGTTTCCGATCCCGCGCTCCGTAACGAGCTCGCCAACCCACATCAGGAGGAGGGAGCCGGTCGTGAGGATCACGATCTGCACCAGCGTCTCTGCGCTAGCGAGGTCGAACGGGGTGGTGAGCACCTGCTGACTGTTCAGGAGCGCCAGGAATGCGTAGCTCTGCAGCGCGGCGAACGGCACGGTCAGATAGCGCGTGTACTGATTGATCTTGTTGCGACCGTACTCGCCCTCGCGGCTCAACTCAATGAGGCGCGGCACCACGCCGCTCATCAACTGCATGATGATCGAAGAGTTGATGTACGGATTGAGGCCGAGCCCAACGATGCTGAATCGCGCAAGCCCACCGCCCGAGAAGAGGTCGAGCAGGCCGAAGAGCGCATTGTCATCAAAGAAATTCGCCAGCGCCGCAGGATCAGCGCCAGGGACCGGCACGTGGCTGAGGAGCCTAAAGACAATAAGCATCGCTCCAACGAAGAGGATCTTGCGGCGAATATCTGGCGAACGCACCGCGTTGAGTAGGGTCTCAATCATCGATCAACTCCTCTCCTGCTCTCTCAACGATGCGTGGCTGAATGACGACTAGGCTTCTGGCGACGTCTCATCGACTGGCGAGGCGGCGCTTGGGGAGACAGCCTTCTGCACCGGCTTCTTACCGGCCACCTTGAAAGTGACACCGACCGCTGTTGCGCTCTCAGCGGTTGCAAGCTGCAGCACCTGCGTGCTCCCGCCCGCCGCCTTAATCTTTATCAGTGCGCTCTCCGTGAACGAGTCGGCGAGGACGAAGATCTTTGCGGTGAGGTTCCCTGAGCCGAGCACCTTGAGCGGCTTGCCGCGGCTCTTCATCAACCCGGCCGCCTCAAGGACGTCCACGTTAATGGTGAGTGGCGACTCGCCCTTCAGGCGACCCAAGTCGATCCAGTCCTGGATGCGACCCACATTGAGGACTGCAGACTCAACGCGGAGCACGTTGCGGAAACCGCGCAACTTTGGGATGCGAATATGGATTGGGGTCTGGCCACCCTCAAACCAGGCGGGGATACTGCCACCGCTTCGCGACGTCTGACCCTTCGTGCCGTAGCCGGCGGTCTTTCCGCGACCCGCAGCAATGCCGCGGCCAACGCGAATGCGCTTTCGATTTGATCCGACCGCTGGCTTCAAGTCGTGGAGCTTCACTTGGTCCCCTTCGCCTTCTTGGTGTGCTTGGCGTGCTTCACCTTCTTGGCGGCGATGAACTTGGCGCCCGCCTCAGCATCGGCGCCCGAGAGCTCCTCTGCCGTCACCAGGAAGCGTACCTGACGCACCATCCCGCGCACGGCAGGGTTATCTGGGAGGACGTTGCTGTGCCCAATGCGGTCGAGTCCGAGCGCACGGATCGTGCCGCGGTTGCGCGCCACATGGCCGAGCTCGCTGCGGACCTGGGTGACCTTCAACAGCTTCTCAGCCATGGTCCGTCTCCTTCTCCTGCTGGCCGGCAACGCGGATGCGCACGCGCTTCCCGCGTGCCGCTGAGATCTGCGCCGCGGTGTGGAGCTGGCTCAGCGCGTCGATCGCGGCGCGCGTTGCGTTGACCGGATTGGATGAGCCGTAGACCTTGGAGAGGATGTCGTGGATGCCGGCCGCAGTGACTACGGCGCGGATCGCGCCGCCGGCAATAACGCCCGTACCCTGCGATGCAGGTTTCAGCATGACGCGGCTGGCAGTGTGTTCCGCATGCACTTCGTGCGGGATCGTGGTCCCAAAGAACGGCACCTTGATGAGGTGCTTCTTCGCATCCTCCGTCCCCTTGCGGATTGACTCAGGAACCTCGCCCGCCTTGCCCACGCCAACGCCAACATGGCCCTGGCCGTCGCCAACAACCACGAGTGCGGAGAAGGTGAAGCGGCGACCGCCCTTGACGACCTTCGCCACGCGGCTGATCTGCACGACCTTCTCGGTGAGGGTCAGCTTCGACGGATCGATTCGGCTCATCTGGGCGCCCTCCTTAGAACTCGAGCCCGGCAGCCCGGGCAGCGTCTGCGAGCGCCTTCAGGCGCCCGTGATAGCGGAATCCGGCGCGATCGAAGACCACCTGCGAAACGCCGGCAGCCTTGGCACGTTCGCCGATCAGCTTGCCAACAACGGCGGCCTCTTGCACCTTCGTCGCCTTCGCGTCGCCCTTCGCGGCCGCCTCGAGCGTAGAGGCTGAGGCGAGTGTGGCGCCGCGCTGGTCGTCGATCACCTGCGCGTAAATGTGATGCAGGCTGCGGAAGATCGCGAGTCGTGGTCGCTGAGCGTCGCCCGCCACCGTCAGTCGAATGGAGGTGTGGCGGCGCTTGCGGGCAGCTACGCGACTCATTGCGCGGCTCACTTGGCACCAACCTTTCCGGCCTTACCGGCCTTGCGGCGAATCACTTCGTTGGCGTACTTCACGCCCTTCCCCTTGTACGGCTCAGGCTTGCGGAGCGAGCGGATCTCTGCGGCGATCTGGCCAACGAGCTCCTTGTCGTACCCTAAGATTGAGACCTTCGTCTGGCCGTCCACCTCAAAGGTGATCCCGGCGGGCGGATTGATTTCAATCGGGTGGCTGTAGCCGAGCGCAAGGGTGAGCTTGTTCCCGCTCTTCACAGCGCGATACCCAACACCGTTGATCTCAAGCTCCTTGCGGAATCCGGTCGAGACACCCTCCACCATATTGGCAACGAGGGTGCGGCAGAGTCCGTGCAGTGAACGGTTCGTCTTTGAGTCGCTTGGACGGGTCAAGTGAAGCGTCTCCCCTTCGGCAACGATTGCAATGACGCCTGGGAGGTCACGCGAGAGGGTGCCCTTGGGCCCAGCGACCGTGACCGTACGACCGTCAATGGTCACCTTGACCCCTGACGGGACGGAGATCGGCTTGCGTCCAATGCGTGACATCAGCTTGCTCCTCTCACCACACGTAGGCGAGGATCTCGCCGCCGAGCTGGGCCTTGTGGGCCTGCGCGCCGGTCATGATCCCCTGCGATGTGCTCAGGATGACGATGCCGAGACCACCGAGCACGCGTGGGATCTCCGTCTTGCCTGCATAGACGCGCAGACCAGGCTTGCTGATGCGCTTGAGGCCAGAGACAACGGGGACCTTCCCGTCAACGTACTTCAGCGTGATCTTCAGGAAGTTCTCAGGGGTGGTGCGCGTCTCTTCAAAGCCCGCAACGAACCCCTCGTGCACGAGGATCTGCGCCATCTCCACCTTCAACTTGGAGGCGGGGACCAACACCTCGGCGTGGTGCGCACGCGAGGCGTTTCGGATCCTCGTCAACATATCGGCAATTGGATCAGTTACATTCATATTCTCACCAACTCGACTTCGTTACGCCCGGAATTATTCCGATCAGGGCACGCTCTCGGAAGCAGATTCGGCAGAGACCAAACCTGCGGATGAACGCTCGCGGACGACCGCAGAGCGAGCAGCGATTGTACTTGCGAGTAGAGAACTTCGCTGGAGCCTGTGACTTTAGGATCATTGACTTCTTCGCCATTCAAGCCTCCTTTAGTTCGCGAACGGCATGCCGAGCAGTGCAAGGAGTCGCTTTGACTCCTCGTCGCTCTTCGCCGTCGTGACAATCGTGACCTCGAGTCCTCGAAGTCGATCAATCTTGTCAAATTCAACCTCTGGGAAGGAGAGCTGCTCCTTGAGCCCCAGGGTGTAGTTACCGCGGCCGTCGAAGGCCTTCCCTGAGACGCCACGGAAGTCGCGGATCCGCGGGAGCGCAACGCGAGTGAGTCGCTCAAAGAAGTCCCACATGCGCTCGCCACGCAGGGTCACCTTCACGCCGATCGGGTTCCCTTCGCGCACCTTGAAGGTTGCAATGGACTTCTTCGCCTTCGTCACAATGGCCCGCTGCCCGGTGATCAGGGCGAGGTCGCCCACGGCGGCATCAATCGCCTTGGAGTTGGTGAGCGCCTCGCCAAGGCCAATGTTCACCACGATCTTCTTGAGGCGCGGCACCTGCATGACGTTCTTGTAGCCAAACTCGCTCTTCAACGCAGGGATCGCCTCAGTGATGTAACGCTGCTTCATGGTACCGCTCACTTGGCGAACTCCTTCCGTGCGAACTCGGTTGCGCAGCGACCGCATCGGCGCACCTTCGTGCCGTCTGCTCCGCGGGTCGAGCTGATGCGAACGGGTCGGTCGCACTTGGGGCAGACCAGCGCCACCTTCGCCAAGGCGAGTGGCGTGGCGATCTCAAGGATGCCCCCCCTGTCGATCGTTGGCGCCTGGGAGCCTGTGTTCATCTTCTGGCGCGGCTTCTGGTGCTTCTTGGCGATGTTGATGCCGGTCACCACGACTCGCCCCGGGTTAACGAGTCGCTCCACGGTGCCGCGCTTCCCCGCATCCTTGCCACTCAACACCGCAACGGTGTCGCCGACGCGGATGGAGGTGCTGGTCTGGTAGTCAGAACGCATTAGAGCACCTCCGGAGCGAGCGAGATGATCTTCATGTAGTCACGATCGCGCAACTCACGGGCGACTGGCCCAAAGATACGCGTGCCGCGAGGATTCCCGTCGGCGGCGATCAGCACGGCGGCGTTCTCGTCAAAGCGGATGAAGCTACCATCTGGTCGCGCGATCTCTTTGACCGTACGAACCACCACGGCCTTCACCACGTCACCCTTCTTCACGCCCGCGTTGCTGGTGGCCTGCTTCACGGCGGCCACGATCACGTCACCCACCCCGGCAACCGTAGAGCGAGAGCGTCCAAGGATGCGGAAGCACTCGATCACCTTCGCACCCGAATTATCCGCCACGCGGAGTCGCGTCCCTGTCTGGATCACAGTGAGCCTCCCACTGCGCGCTCAACGATTTCAATGAGGCGCCAGCGCTTCCTGGCGGAGAGTGGTCGCGACTCTTCAATCGTCACGAGGTCCCCCACCTTGGCGCTGTTCTCTTCATCATGTGCCATGAACTTGGCGGTGCGTCGGATGACGCGCTTGTAGATTGGGTGCTGTTGCAGACGCTCAACCTTGATCACGATCGTCTTTTCGCCCGCATCACTGAGCACCCTGCCCGTCTGCGTCTTCCGCTGGCCCGTATGCTTCTCACTCATCTCGCCCCCTACGCCTTCTGGCTCGCCTGGCGCTCGGCCAGGACCATCAGCAGCCGCGCAATACTCTTGCGTGTCTTGGCCACAACGCTGGTGTCCTTCAGCTGGCGCGTGGAGAGCTCAAAGCGTGCCTGCCAGAGGTCGCGCTTCGCGTCGGTGAGTGCCTGAACCAACTCAGCGTCGCTCATAGAGCGGGCCTTCACAATATCGGTCACGCCTCATCCCCCTTCGCTGGCTTCACTGGCTTCACGAGCTCCGGCTCCTTTGCGGCGACTTCGGTTGCAACTGCTGTCTCCTCAAGCGGCACGCCAGAAGCGACCTTCGCAAGGAACCTCTTACCGAAGACCACCTCACCGAGATTCGCTGCGCGCTCCAACGTAACGGTACCGACGGGGAGCTTCATTGCTGCGAGGCGGAATGCCTCCACCGCATCCACGCGCTCAACGCCGGCAACCTCAAAGAGGACGCGACCCGGCTTCACCACAGCGACCCACTGGTCGGGTGCGCCCTTACCAGAGCCCATGCGCGTCTCTGCTGGCTTCTTCGTGATCGGCTTGTCTGGAAAGATACGGATCCAGACCTTGCCACCGCGCTTCATCGAGTGCGTCATGGCCCGTCGTGCCGCCTCGATCTGGCGCGCCGTCACCCAGCCGCACTCGGTGGTGGCGAGGCCAAATTCGCCGAACGCCACCGTTCGGCCAGACTTCGCAGGACCGGACATGCGTCCGCGCTGCACCTTGCGCCACTTCACTCGCTTCGGCATCAACATGGCTACGCTCCCGACCCTGTGTTTTCAGAGATCGGCTTTGGCTTGAGGACGTCCGCAGGCGCATCGCCGCGGTAGATCCAGACCTTCACACCGATCCGGCCGAAGGTGGTCGGTGCGTGATAGACGGCGAAGTCAATGTCGGCGCGCAGCGTCTGCAGCGGAAGTCGGCCGTCTCGGTCCCACTCCTCGCGGCTCATCTCAGCCCCGCCGAGTCGACCGGAAACCATCACCTTCACGCCCTTGGCGCCCGCCTTCATGCTGCGCTGGATCCCCTGCTTCAAGGCCTTGCGGAAGGCGATGCGTCGCGTCAGCTGGCCACCGATGGCGACGGCGACGAGGTGGGCGTCCAAGTCTGGCTGGCGAATCTCCTTGATCTCGAGCTTCACCCTGCCGGCGCTGATCTCACCGATCGCGGCACGTAGAACCTCAACGTTTTGGCCACCCTTACCAATGACGACGCCCGGCTTTGCCGAGTGCACCGTCACGGTGACGTAGTTCAGCCCACGCTCAATCTCCACCTTGGAGATGCTTGCCGCGGCGAGCTTCACATCGATCAGCTTGCGGATGCGCAGATCTTCCTGCAACAGCTTGGTGTAGTCCTTGTCGGCGTACCAGTGCGCGCTCCACGTCTTCGTGATGCCGAGGCGGAATCCAATCGGATGAACTTTCTGACCCATCTCAGGCCTCCTTCGGGCTGACGGTGACGGTGATGTGCGTCATTGGCTTATTGATGGAGAAGGCACGCCCCTGGGCGCGCGGGCGGAAACGCTTCAAGCTTGGTCCCTCATCGGCGCTTGCATCAACAACCCAGAGCCGGTCGGCCGGAATGCCGTGATTCGCCTCTGCGTTTGCGGTCGCACTCTTCAAGACCGACGCCACGTCGCGTGCGGAGGCGTGTGGGAGGAAGCGCAGGATTGAGGCGGCGTCCGCCACCTGCTTCCCCTTGATCGCGCGCACCACCAACTGGGCGCGTCGAGTGGAGCCGCGCACGTACTTCGCCGTTGCCTTCACGCGAATGCTCATCAGGTAGCACCCGGCTTGGCGGCGCTGGCGACTGCGGTCGTTCGGTCTACGCGCGAGTGTCCCTTGAAGAGGCGCGTTGGCGAGAACTCACCGAGACGGTGCCCGACCATGTTCTCGGTGATGAAGACGGGCACGTGCTTTCGGCCGTTATACACGGCGATCGTATGCCCAATGAAGTCTGGATAGATGACGGACGCGCGCGACCAGGTCTTCACGACGCGCTTCTCATTCGAAGCGTTCATCGCCTGCACGCGACCAAGGAGCCGCTTCTCAACGAAGGGGGCCTTTTTGCTTGAACGAGACATGCCTCCCCCTCTCCTACTTCGCGTGGCGCGAGCGGAGGATCAGCCGCTGCGTCAACTTGTTGCGACGGGTGCGAAGGCCCATCGCGCTCTTCCCCCACGGCGTCTTCGGAGGCATTCCTGTTGAGGCCTTCCCTTCGCCGCCGCCGTGCGGGTGATCAACTGGATTCATGGCGGATCCGCGTACCTCAGGGCGCTTCCCCATGTGGCGTGCGCGGCCAGCCTTGCCGATCGACATGTTCTCGTGGTCGATGTTCGAGACCTGTCCAACGGTCGCCATGCAGGCGAGCGGGACGAGTCGCATCTCGGTGGACGGCATGCGGACGGTGGCGAAGACACCCTCCTTCGCAACCAGCTGTGCTGCAGCTCCAGCGGAACGCACCATCTGCCCCCCCTTCCCCGGGACGAGCTCAATGTTGTGGATGGTGGTACCGAGCGGCATGCGCGCGAGTGGCAGGCAGTTGCCAAGCTTCGCTTCGGCGTTCGGGCCAGACTCGATCATGTCGCCCACGGTGAGGCCGTTCGGGAGCAGCATGTAGCGCTTCTCACCATCCACGTAATTAAGGAGGCCGATGCGGGCGGAGCGGTTCGGGTCGTACTCCACGGTCGCAACGCGGGCGGGAATGCCGAACTTGTCACGGCGGAAGTCAATCTTCCGGTAGAGGCGCTTCTGCTCACCGCCACGGTGTCGCACGGTGATCTTCCCCTGATTGTTGCGGCCAGAGCCACGCACCATCTTCTCGGTGAGCGGCTTGTAGGGCGAATCTGTCGTGATCTCTTCGAAGGTCGGCATGGTCATCCCGCGGACGCCGGCGCTCGTTGGCTTCAGTCGTCGAAGTGGCATGACTAGACCCCCTCGAAGAACTGAATCTTCTCGCCAGGGGCGAGGGTGACCACGGCCTTGCGCCATGGGGTCGTCTTCCCTGGGAAGGTGCTGCGGGCGAGGGTGCCGCGCGTCAACTTCGCCTTGGTGGTGAGGACGTTCACCTCTGTCACTTTGACGGAGAAGAGCGTGGCGACCGCCGCAGCGATCTCGATCTTAGACGCGTCGTTATGCACGGCGAAGGTGTACTTGCCGACCTGTGACTGCAGGATCGACTTCTCGGAGATCACGGGGCGAAGCACGATCTCGTGCGCGCTGCGGCTCATCCGTACACCTCCTGGATAGTGGCGAGTGCCGCCTGCTCAACGATGATCGTGTCGGCGTTCATGAGATCAACGAGGTTGAGGGAGTCGGCACGCAGCACCAAGAGGTACGGGATGTTCGCCGTCGACTTTACAAGGGCGCTATCAACGGTCGGCGCCACCACGAGGACGCGCTTCCCGGAGTTAAGGGCGCTGCACATCTTGGCGATCAGCTGCGTCTTTGGCGCCTGGAAGCCGAGCTCGTCGACCACCTTCAGCGTGTCGACTTTGGCCGTGAGGGCGCCCAGCAGTGCTGCGCGTCGCATCCGCTTCGGCATTGGTGTCTCATGGGAGCGAACCTGCGGCCCGAAGACCACGCCGCCGCCCTTCCACTGCGGGGATCGCGTGGAGCCCTGTCGCGCTCGACCGGTCCCCTTCTGCTTCCACGGCTTGCGACCGCCGCCCGCAACATCGTCACGCTTCTTGGTGGCGTGGGTTCCCGTGCGTCGACCGGCGAGCTGCGAGACGGCAGCCTGGTGCATCAACACCTCGTTCACGGGGCTCATGAAGACGGCGGGCAGCTCAACGCTCCCCACCTTCACTCCAGCCTTTGAGAAGACGTCAACGCTTGGCATCAGATCTGCTCCGCCTTGCTCATCGCCACGAGGGCGTTCTTTGCGCCAGGAATGGAGCCTTTGACAAGAATCAGGTTGCGCGCGCTATCGCAGCGGACAATCTTCATCTTCTGCACGGTGACGCGATCCACGCCCATGTGTCCCGCCATGCGCGTCCCCTTGTAGACGCGGCCTGGCGTCGTTCCCGCACCGATCGAGCCAGGCTCGCGGTGATGGTCGGCGCCGTGGGTTTCTGGACCACTCGCAAAGCTGTGGCGCTTGATCGTTCCGGCGAAGCCCTTCCCCTTGGAGATGCCGGTGACATCCACAAGGTCGCCTTCCGCAAAGAGGTTCACGTCAAGCGTCTGTCCGAGTGTCACTCCATCAATAGAGTCAACGCGGAACTCGCGCACCACGGAGCAGGCGGGAAGCTCGCCCTTGAACTGACCGAGGTCTGGCTTGTTCAAGCGGCGCTTGCCAGCCTCAATGCCGACCTGCACCGCCGTGTAGCCGTCCCGCTCAGGGGTACGGATCTTCGTCACGGTGTTCGGCTCAATCGCAACTACGGTGACCGGCACCGAAGTGCCGTCCGCTGCGAAGATCTGAGTCATCCCAACCTTTCGGCCGAGCAGTCCAAGCGTCACTTCACTCACCTACATCTTAATTTCAATGTCCACGCCTGCAGCCAACGTCAGCCGCATTAGCGCGTCCACGGTCTTTGGGGTTGGGTCAACGATGTCTACCAGGCGCTTGTGCGTTCGGATTTCGAACTGCTCTCGCGAATCCTTATCGATGAACGGCGAGCGCAGCACGGTAAACTTCTCAATGCGCGTTGGCAGCGGCACCGGCCCGATCACATCGGCACCAGTGCGCTGAGCCGTCTCAACGATCGTCTTGGCAGACTGATCGATGAGGCGGTGGTCATACGCCTTGAGCCGAATTCGGATCCGCTGCTTCGCCATCAGTTACTCGGTGATCTTCGTGATGGAGCCGGCACCAACGGTGCGGCCGCCCTCGCGGATGGCGAAGCGCTGACCGACCTCGATCGCGATCGGGGTGATCAGCTCGACCGTCATCTCGACGTTGTCGCCGGGCATGATCATCTCGGCACCCGCGGGGAGGCCGATGGAGCCCGTGACGTCGGTGGTGCGCAGGTAGAACTGCGGACGGTAGCCGTTATAGAACGGCGTGTGGCGGCCGCCCTCGTCCTTGGTCAGGACGTAGACCTCGGCGTTGAACTTGGTGTGCGGGGTGACGGAGCCGGACTTCGCCAGCACCTGCCCGCGCTCGATCTCCTCGCGCTCAATGCCGCGCAGCAGCAGGCCCGTGTTGTCGCCCGCGCGGCCTTCGTCGAGCAGCTTCTTGAACATCTCGACGCCGGTGACGACGACCTTGCGGGTCGCCTTGATGCCGACCAGCTCAACCTCATCGCCGACCTTGACGATGCCGCGCTCGATGCGGCCCGTGGCGACGGTGCCGCGGCCCTTGATGCCGAAGACGTCTTCAACGGGCATCAGGAACGGCTTGTCGATCTCGCGCACTGGGGTGGGGATGTACGAGTCAACGGCATCCATCAGCGCCTGGATCGGGGCGTAGGCGGGATCCGTCGGATCATCCTTCGCCTCGAGCGCCTTCAGCGCCGAGCCGCGGATGACGGGCACCTTGTCGCCGGGGAAGTCGTACTTGGTCAGCAGCTCGCGCACCTCCAGCTCGACCAGGTCGAGCAGCTCGGGGTCATCGACCAGGTCGCACTTGTTCAGGAAGACGACGATGTACGGCACCTCGACCTGCTTGGCCAGCAGCACGTGCTCCTTGGTCTGCGGCATCGGGCCGTCCGTGGCGGCGACGACGAGGATCGCGGCGTCCATCTGGGCGGCGCCGGTGATCATGTTCTTGATGTAGTCGGCGTGCCCCGGGCAGTCGACGTGCGCATAGTGTCGGGCGTCCGTCTCGTACTCAACGTGTGCGATCGAGATCGTGATGCCGCGCTCGCGCTCCTCTGGGGCGTTGTCGATCGTGTCGAAGGCGCGGTACTCCGCCTTCCCACTCAGGGAGAGGTACTTCGAGATCGCGGCGGTCAGGCTCGTCTTGCCGTGATCGATATGCCCGATCGTGCCGATGTTGACGTGCGGCTTCGTCCGCTCAAACTTCGCCTTTGCCATCTCGAACTCCTTCCCTCTTCTTTACTACTTAACTACTAATAGCCGACAGGGCGACGCTGTTATGCCTGCGCCGCGGACTTGTTCTTCGCCACGAGCTCCTGCGCGATGTGCGCTGGGACCTCGGCGTAGTGGGAGAGCTCCATGGAGAAGGCCGCTCGCCCCTGGGTCATTGATCGAAGATCGGTAGCGTACCCGAACATCGTCGCGAGCGGGACGTTGGCCTTGACCACCTGCGTGGTCCCACGGTTCTCCATGCCAAGGACCTGCCCTCGGCGGCTGTTCAGGTCGCCGATGACGTCACCCATGAACTGCTCTGGCATCGTCACCTCAACGCCCATAATCGGCTCAAGGACGGTGGGATCCGCCTTCGGAAAGGCGTCTTTTAGGGCCATGGAGCCGGCGATCTTGAAGGCCATTTCGGAGGAGTCAACGTCATGGTACGAGCCGTCCACAAGCGTGACGGTGACGTCCACACCTGGGAAGCCGGCGTAGATGCCGGTCTGCAGCGCCTCGCGAATCCCCTCGTTGATCGGCTTGATGAACTCGCGTGGGACGGAGCCGCCAACGATCTTGTCAATGAAGACGTAGCCGCTCCCCTTCGCTCCCGGCTCAGCCACGATCACCGCGTGACCGTACTGCCCCTTACCGCCGGACTGGCGGATAAATCGACCCTCGCCCTTCGCGCGCTTGCGAATCGTCTCGCGATAGGAGACGGACGGGCGACCGATGTTGGCGACGACGTTGAACTCGCGCACCATGCGGTCGACGATGATATCTAGATGGAGCTCGCCCATGCCCGCGATGCGCGTCTGGCCCGACTCTTGGTCGGTGTGCACACGGAATGTTGGATCCTCTTCAGCGAGGCGCTGTAGGGCGACGCCCATCTTCTCCTGGTCGGCCTTTGTCTTCGGCTCAACGCTCAACTCAATCACTGGGTCTGGGAAGGTCATTGACTCAAGGACGATCGGGTGCTCTGGATCGCAGAGCGTGTCTCCAGTAAACGTATCCTTAAGGCCGATCGCAGCGGCAATGTCGCCAGTTCGAACTTCGTCGATCTCCTCGCGATGGTTTGCGTGGAGTCGGATCAGGCGGCCGATGCGCTCCTTCTTCCCCTTGGCCGGATTGAGCACGTACGAGCCGGCCTTCAGGAAGCCTGAGTACACACGGAAGAAGCCGAGCTTTCCAACGAATGGATCCGCGGCGATCTTGAAGGCGAGTGCCGCGAACGGTGCATCGTCACTGACCGATCGCGAGAGCACATCCGTCACGTCGCGCGGGTTCGTTCCCTTGATGCCCGGGACGTCGAGGGGACTGGGGAGATATTCAGTGACTGCGTCCAACATTGGCTGGACACCCTTGTTCTTCAACGCGGAGCCGGTGAGGACTGGGACGATCCTGTAGCCGAGGGTGCCCGCGCGGACGCCCTCGCGTACCTGCTCTGGCGTGAGCGTCCCCGTCTCAAGGTAGACCTCGGTGAGCTTGTCGGTCTGACCGGCCGCCTGCTCGAGGAGGAATGCGTGCCACTTGTCCGCTTCCGCCTTCAACTCTGCCCGGATCGGGCGTCGCTCGCTCTGCTCGCCCTTGTCGTCCAGGTAGACGATCTCTTCCATGGTGACCAGGTCGATCACCCCTTCAAACTTGTCCTCGAGGCCGATCGGGAGCTGGAGTGGAACCGCGTTGGCGCCGAGTCGATCCTTGATCATGTCGAAGCAGCGCCAGAAGTCGGCACCGGTCCGGTCGAGCTTATTGATGAAGCAGAAGCGCGGAACGGCGTTGCGGTCGGCCTGGCGCCAGACGGTCTCGGACTGCGGCTCAACGCCGGCGACCCCATCAAAGATCACGACGGCGCCGTCGAGGACGCGCAGCGAGCGCTCCACTTCAACGGTGAAGTCCACGTGCCCGGGCGTATCGATGATGTTGATCATGTGGTCCTTCCAGGCACAGGTCGTGGCCGCGGCGGTGATGGTGATGCCGCGCTCCTGCTCCTGCTCCATCCAGTCCATCGTTGCGGCGCCTTCGTGCACCTCACCCATCTTGTGGATCTTCTTGGTGTAGAAGAGGATGCGCTCGGTGACCGTGGTCTTACCCGCGTCAATGTGCGCGATGATGCCGATGTTTCGTACCCGCTCTAGTGGCGTAGTGCGTGGCATCGCCGTGGCCGCCTAGAACCTGAAGTGACTGAAGGCCTTGTTCGCCTCCGCCATCTTGTGCGTCTCTTCGCGGCGCTTCACTGCGGCACCAAGGTTGTTGGATGCATCAACGAACTCTGCGGCGAGCTTCTCGACCATGCTCTTCCCTGAGCGCTTACGTGCCGCCTGGACGAGCCAGCGGACGCCGAGGCTGAGGCGGCGTTCGCCACGGATCTCAACCGGAACCTGGTAGGTGGCGCCGCCGACGCGGCGCGGCTTCACCTCAATGAGTGGCGTTGCGTTTCGCAGCGCAAGGTCGAGAACCTCGAGCCCTGGGCGGTTCGCCTGCGCCTCAATGCGCTCAAGCGTCTCACGAAGGATGCGCTCTGCAAGCCCGCGCTTTCCGCAGAGCATCACCTTGACCACGAATCGGTCGACCGTCTTATTCGCCGGCACAACTTCGTACTTCAGCTTTCGTGGGATCGTTGTACGGCGTGGCATCGCTTACTTCTTCTTCACTGGGACAGCGGCCTTTGCGCCGTACTTTGAACGACTCTGCATACGGTCCTTCACGCCAGATGCGTCAAGTACGCCGCGCACGATGTGGTACTTCACTGACGGGAGGTCCTTCACGCGGCCGCCACGCACGAGGACGACGCTGTGCTCCTGCAGGTTGTGGCCGATGCCTGGGATGTAGGCGGTGATCTCCATCTGGTTCGTCAGCTTCACGCGAGCGATCTTCCGCAGTGCGGAGTTCGGCTTCTTCGGCGTCATGGTGCGCACGATCAGGCAGACGCCGCGCTTCATGGGGGCGCCTTGAGCAGGCTCCTGTCGCTGCGTAAGGCCGTTCCAGTTCTTTCGGAACGCGGACGCCTTGACCTTGCTGACCTTGGTCTTGCGTCCCTTTCGAACGAGTTGACTGATCGTAGGCACGATTCGCGCGCGCTCCTTCTCTTCTTACTCTCCTGCTGATCGCCACTAGCTTCAGAGCCACAGTGGCACGGACATTGAAGCGTAGCAGCCTCGTGCTCAAGGTGTCAAAGCACCATGCTCAGCGGCCGATCGGCTGGGTTACTCCTTCGACCCCCCAGCCGCCTCTTTGGCGGCCGCCGCGTCAGCGGCGAACAGGTTGAGCTCCTCCTCTTCGGGGGCTGGCTTCTCCTCGGTGAGGAGGGCTACAAGCTGGGAGACGTCGTCCTGGGGACCCGCCACCTCTTCGGTCTGGAGGAAGACGTTAAAGTCGTCCTGACCAAAGTCGGCTGGGAGCTCTCCGCCGGCGAGGGCGGCGGCGGCGCGGAGCTTCTCCTCCGCCTTGCGCTTCGCCACGGCGTCAGGCGCACCTGTCCCCGCCGGAATCAGCTTGCCAATGATGACGTTCTCCTTCAGGCCGACCAGGCGGTCGCAGGCGCCCGTGATCGCCGCCTCGGTGAGGACGCGGGTCGTCTCCTGGAAGGAGGCGGCGGCGAGGAAGCTCTCCGTGTTTAGCGAGGCTTTTGTTACACCGAGTAGCTGCGGCTGGGCCGTAGCGGGCTCCCCGCCCTGAGCGAGGACGCGGGCATTCTCGCGCTCAAACTGAAGTCGATCGGAAAGCTCAGTCGGCAGCAGGCGGGTGTCGCCCGGGTTGTCCACGCGCACCTTACGAAGGAGCTGTCGGACGATGATCTCAATGTGCTTATCGGAGATTGTTACACCCTGGCTACGGTAGACCTTCTGGACCTCTTTGACGAGGTAGTTCTGGACCTCAGCCCGGCCGCGAACCTCGAGCAGCTCCTGTGGGTCGAGCGGACCGTCCGTGAGTGGGTCGCCGGCACGCACCTTGTCGCCGCTCTTCACGAGCAGCCTGGCAATGTGCGGGATTGGGTACTTAGAGGCTGGGACCACATCCTCGGCACGAATGACCAGCCCATCCTTCGATTTCACGAGGAGGCCCTTCACCGGTGCGGTGAGGTCGCCCTGTGTTGCAGAGGTCCCCAGGAGCTGACCCGACTCGAGGAGGTCGCCCTCACGTGCGGTGAGCAACGCGTCGATCGGGAGGTCAAGCTCCACTTCGTAGACTTCGCGGTGGGTGACCTCAACGACCGTGCCAGCATCACTGCGGACCACCTCAACGGTGCCATCAATGCGGCTGATCTCTGCCTTCCCCTTCGGCTTGCGTGCCTCGAAGAGCTCCTCAACGCGCGGCAGACCGGCGGTGATGTCAACGCCCGCGACGCCGCCGGTGTGGAAGGTACGCATCGTCAACTGAGTGCCTGGCTCGCCAATTGACTGTGCGGCCATGATGCCGACCGCCTCACCGAGCGCAATCAGTTCGCCCGTCGCAAGGTTGCGACCGTAGCAGGACTGGCATACGCCGGCTGGAGCGATGCAGGTGAGGGGCGAGCGAACGGCGATCAACTGAGTGCCGCTTGCCGCAGCGGCTGCCGCAAGCGCGTCGGTCAGCTCCGTCCCACGCTCAATCTTCTCGCCGCCGATCTTCATATCTGCAGCAATGAGTCGCCCCACCATGCGTCGCGCGAACGCGGCGCGCAGTTCTGGCATGTCGTGGTGGTCCTCGCCGATCGGCCACTCAGTGCCGATCACCTCAGCGGTGTCAGCGAGCGTGATCTCTGTTGCCTCAAGTGTGCCGCAGTCGGCGATGCGGATGATCACGTCCTGTGCAACGTCAACGAGTCGGCGCGTCAAGTATCCGGAGTCGGCGGTTCGCAACGCGGTGTCGGCGAGTCCCTTGCGCGCACCGTGCGTGGAGATGAAGTACTCAAGCACCGTCATCCCTTCGCGGAAGTTTGACTTCACGGGAACATCAATGATCCGCCCTGAAGGGTCGGCCATCAGGCCACGCATGCCGCCGAGCTGACCGATATTTCCCTTATTTCCTCGCGCACCGGAGTTCGTCATCATCAGGAGCGGGTGGAACTGTGGATCCTCAACGCCTCGCTGCGTGTTCAGTTCTTCCATCATGGCGGTACCGATCTCGCCGGTCGCCTTCTGCCAGAGACGGATCACATTCTTGTAACGCTCATCTTCGGTGATGAGGCCTTGCATGTACTGGCCATCCACCTTGGCGACATCCTTGTCTGCCTCGGCGATGATCGCCTTCTTCCCCTTCGCCATCACGATATCAAAGACGGAGATCGTCATGCCGCTGCGAGTCGCCGCCTCAAAGCCGACGCGCTTGATGCCATCAACGAGGAGCGCCGTCTCCGCCTTGCCGAGCAGCTCGAACGAGCGGCCGATCAGCTTGCCGAGGTCAGCGCGTGCCATCGGCTGGTTCGCGAAGCGGAGTCGGTCTGGAAGGATCTGGTTGAACCTCACACGGCCGATCGTGGTCTCGGTGCGCTGCTCCACGATCGCGTCCGCCGCCTCATCCCAGACGCGTGCAGTGACATCAATTGGAGCGTGCAGCAACACCTGGCCGAGTTCGTAGGCGAGGAGGGCCTCCGTCTCATCGGAGAAGCGGCGCCGCTTTTCGCCTGGCTCAAGCGCGCGCTCCTGCGTCAGGTAGTAGCAGCCGAGCACTATGTCCTGCGTTGGGGTGACGATCGGCGTGCCATCCGCCGGCGAGAGCAGGTTGTTGGACGAGAGCATCAGCTCGCGTGCCTCCCGCTGTGCCGCCTCGGAGAGTGGCACATGCACCGCCATCTGATCGCCGTCGAAGTCGGCGTTGAACGCGGTACAGACGAGCGGATGGATGCGGATCGCTGAACCCTCAACGAGGACCGGCATGAAGGCCTGGATCCCGAGGCGATGCAGCGTTGGTGCGCGGTTCAGGAGGACCGGGTGGTCCTTGATCACGTCGGCAAGCACGTCCCAGACCACATCTGTTGCGCGCTCGGTGAGCCGCTTGGCGCTCTTGATGTTGTGTGCGTGCCCCAACTCCACAAGCTGCCGCATGACGAACGGCTTGAAGAGCTCGAGCGCCATCTTCTTTGGGATGCCGCACTCGTGCAACTTCAACTCAGGGCCGACCACAATGACGGAGCGGCCAGAGTAGTCAACGCGCTTGCCGAGCAGGTTCTGGCGGAAGCGGCCCTGCTTCCCCTTGAGCATGTCGCTGAGCGACTTCAGCCGGTGGTTGCCGGTGCCGGAGATTGCGCGACCGCGGCGACCGTTGTCGATCAGCGCGTCAACCGCCTCCTGGAGCATGCGCTTCTCATTGCGCACGATGATCTCTGGCGCGCCGAGCTCAATGAGGCGCTTCAGTCGGTTGTTGCGATTGATCACGCGGCGGTAGAGATCGTTCAGGTCGGACGTAGCGAATCGGCCGCCGTCAAGCTGCACCATTGGGCGCAAGTCTGGCGGGATCACCGGAAGGACGGAGAGGATCATCCACTCTGGGCGTGCGCCAGAACGGCGGAAGGCCTCAATCAATCGGAGGCGCTTGATCGCCTTCTTGCGGCGCATGCCGGCGGTGTTGCGCACCTCAACGGCGAGCTTCTTCGACTCAGCGTCAAGGTCAATCTGCTCGATCAGTTCGCGCACCGCCTCGGCGCCCATGCCGGCGCGGAAGATGCGTGCCCCGCGTGGGCGCTCGCTGCCAAACTTCGCGTCAAGCGTGCGGAAGCTGTCGAGTTCGTCTTCGCGACCAATCTCCGGAAGGAGCTGGTACGGCTTCAGGCTCAGGAGCGCCTTCTTCTCCTTGGCGATCTCCTCTTTACGGCTCTGCGCCGAGGTCTTCGCGTTGGCGCGGAGGCCGGCGATCTCACTCTCGGCGAGCGCCTTCAGGTCGGCGCGCTTCCCCTCGCCCTCCCTGTTGATCTGCTCCTTCTGGTTCGTGAACTCCTTCTCGGCATCAAGTGAGGTCTGGGTCAAGACCGCGCGCAGGCGCGCCATCCCCTCCTTACCGCCCACGGCACGGTCGGCAACGATCACTTCGCCGGTCGGCTCAAAGACGATGGCGCCGTTGGCGGTCGCCTCTCCAAGGTTGTTGATCGCCTTCTCCGTCAGCTGCGCGGCCTCGCCAATCGCCTGGGCGCGGTCGGCACGGTCGGACTCCACCTGCTCAAGTCGGGCGCGAATCTCGCGGTCAAGCTCGGTGAGCTGGCGCTTCAGGCGCGCGTTGATCTCGCTCTCCTCTTCGGCGGTGGCACCACCACCGCGACCAGCGAGCTCGTCGTCAAGACCCTTCAGGGCCTCCTTGCGCGCCGCCTCGTCAACGCTTGTGACGATGTACTGGGCGAAGTAGAGCACCTTCTCAAGGTTTCGTGGCGAGATCTCAAGCAGCGTTGCGAGACGGCTCGGCGTCCCCTTGAAGTACCAGATGTGCGAGACTGGGCTCGCGAGTTGGATGTGCCCCATACGCTCGCGGCGCACCTTGGAGCGCGTGACCTCAACGCCACACTTGTCGCAGATGATGCCCTTATAGCGAATGCGCTTGTACTTTCCGCAGTAGCACTCCCAGTCGCGCGTTGGCCCGAAGATGCGCTCGTCAAAGAGTCCATCCTTCTCTGGCTTCAGCGTGCGGTAGTTGATCGTCTCAGGCTTGGTGACCTCACCCTTTGACCAGCCGCGGATCTGCTCAGGGCTCGCCAGCGCAACACGGATCGCTTCGAATTTGTTGACTTCCAACATCGTCAGCC
This sequence comes from Candidatus Limnocylindrus sp., assembly GCA_038914275.1. Lineage (GTDB taxonomy): Bacteria > Chloroflexota > Limnocylindria > Limnocylindrales > Limnocylindraceae > Limnocylindrus. Next base: position 48,692 of record JBCLDV010000001.1, on the reverse strand, counting down.
CCTTCCTGCGTGCCGCTGCTTAAAAATTGGAGTCGGACTCAAAGCCCGACAGGTTGATTCCAAGGTTTGGGGTTGCGTAGCCACCCGGATCCTCAAGCAGTTCGATCTGCTCGTCATCCGCATTCAGGATCTCCACGTTGATGCCGAGGCTCTGCAGCTCCTTGACGAGCACCTTGAACGACTCCGGCACGCCTGGCGCCTGGATGCGCTCGCCCTTGACGATCGCCTCGTACGCCTGCACGCGTCCAACAACGTCGTCCGACTTGACGGTGAGGATCTCCTGGAGGATGTTCGCGGCGCCGTACGCCTGGAGCGCCCAGACCTCCATCTCGCCGAAGCGCTGACCGCCGAACTGCGCCTTCCCACCGAGCGGCTGCTGGGTGATGAGGCTGTACGGGCCAGTTGAACGTGCGTGGATCTTGTCTTCCACAAGGTGGTGCAGCTTCAGCATGTAGGTCACACCGACCGTAATTGGCCGGTCAAACTCGCGGCCGCTCTTCCCGTCGCGGAGGACAATCTTCCCGTCGGTCGGAAGGCCAGCGGCCTCAAGCTCAGCGATGATCTTCTCCTCTGTTGCGCCGTCGAAGACGGGGGTCGCCCCCTTCAGCCCCTGCTTGGCGAGCGCCCAGCCAAGGTGCGTCTCAAGGAGCTGGCCAATATTCATGCGGCTCGGCACGCCGAGCGGATTCAGGATGACGTCAACTGGCGTGCCGTCTGGAAGGTACGGCATGTCCTCCACTGGGAGGATGCGAGAGACGACGCCCTTGTTGCCGTGGCGTCCGGCCATCTTGTCGCCCACGGAGATCTTGCGCTTCTGCGCAACGGAGACACGCACCAACTGGTTGACGCCAACGGAGAGGTCGGCATCTTCGCGGAGGAACTCGCGCACCTCAACCACGGTGCCGCGCTGGCCGTGTGGGAGTCGCAGTGACGAGTCCTTCACCTCACGCGCCTTCTCACCGAAGATTGCGCGCAGGAGTCGCTCCTCCGCCGTGACCTCCGTCTCTCCTTTCGGCGTGATCTTTCCGACCAGGATGTCACCCGGTCGGACCGCGGCCCCAACGTTGATGATCCCTCGCTCATCAAGACTTGCGAGCAGCTCCTCCGGGACGTTGGCGATGTCGCGCGTGATCTCTTCAGGTCCAAGCTTCGTCTCGCGCGCCTCGGTCTCGTGCTTCTCAATGTGGATGGAGGTGAAGACATCCTCGCGAACGAGTCGTTCACTGATGATGATTGCATCCTCGAAGTTGTACCCCTCCCACGACATGTAGGCGACCAGAACGTTCTGGCCGAGGGCGAGCTCACCCTGATCGGTAGACATGGAGTCTGCGATCACCTGACCCTGTGTGATCCGATCACCCACCGTGACGGATGGTCGGTGGTTGAGGCAGGTTCCCTGGTTCGAGCGAACGAACTTCAGCAGCGGATAGTGGTCAACGTCCTTCTTGCTCGAGGGGTCATCTGGCTCTACCACGATCAGGTCGGCGGCAACCGAGGTGACGACGCCGGCACGACGTCCGATCACAACCTGACCAGAGTCGCGCGCGGCGCGACCCTCAACGCCAGTCCCAACAACAGGAGCGTGCGGCTGGAGGAGCGGAACCGCCTGACGCATCATGTTGGAGCCCATCAGTGCGCGATTTGCGTCGTCGTGCTCAAGGAACGGAATGAGCGCTGTGGCAACGGAGACGACCTGCTTCGGCGAGACGTCCATGAACTCCACCTTCAACGGATCAACGAGCTCAAAGCCCTCCCCCTTACGGCAGTAGATGCGCTCGCCAACAAGGTGCGAGTTCTCATCTAGTTCAGCGTTCGCCTGGGCGATCGCGAAGCGCTCCTCCTCATCCGCAGGGAGGTAGATGACGTCGTTCGTAACGCGACCCTCCTTCACGCGGCGGTACGGCGTCTCAATGAAGCCAAGGTTGTTGACGCGACCGAACGTTGCGAGCGAACCGATCAGTCCGATATTTGGACCTTCCGGCGTTTCGATCGGACAGATGCGCCCGTAGTGGCTGTGGTGCACGTCACGGACGTCGAACCCGGCGCGCTCGCGCGAGAGGCCGCCCGGCCCAAGGGCGGAGAGCCGGCGCTTGCTGGTGAGCTCGGCGAGCGGGTTCGTCTGGTCCATGAACTGGCTCAGCTGCGATCCACCGAAGAACTCCTTCATTGCGGCAACGACCGGGCGCACATTCACGAGCGCGCTTGGGGTTGCCTTGTCATCCTCCTGGATCGTCATGCGCTCCTTGATCACGCGCTCCATGCGCAGGAGACCGACGCGGAAGGCGTTCTGGATCAGCTCACCATTCGCGCGGACGCGGCGATTCCCCAGGTGGTCCGTGACGTCGCGATGTGCGCCACCCTCGTTCGCAATGATGAGGTGCCCAACGATCGCGGCAAGATCCTCGCGCGTCAGCGTGCGCGTGGCGTCGCCAGGGAGCTCAAGGTGCATCAGATCTGCCGTCGCCTTCAGGCGCTGTGTGAACTTGTACCGGCCAACCCGACCGAGGTCGTAGCGGCGCGCATTGAAGAATAGGTTCTCTACGAGCGAGCGCGCGTTGTCGCCCGTGGGCGGGTCGCCCGGACGGAGTCGCTTGTAGACCTCTACGAGCGCCTCGCTGCGCGTCGTGGTGGTGTCCTTCTCAAGCGTGTTCGCAATATACGGATGCTCTGGGTTGCTCGGCATGTGCGAGAAGAGCCCGGCGATCTCGTCGTTCGTCTCGTAGCCAACGGCGCGCAGCAGCGACGTTGCTGCAAGTTTACGCTTCCGATCAACCTTGACGTAGAGTTGATCCTTGCTACTCGTCTCAAACTCAAGCCATGCCCCACGGTTCGGGATGACCTTTGCCGACCAGAACGCGCGACCGGATACCGGATCAATGGTGTCGGTGTAGAAGACGCCAGGCGAACGGACGAGCTGCGAGACAACAACGCGCTCGGCGCCATTGATGATGAATGTTCCCTGGCTCGTCATCCATGGGAAGTCGCCCATGTAGATCTGCTGGCTACGGATCTCACCCGTCTCAAGGATCTTCAACTCAGCCGTCACCATCAGTGGTCGCGCGTACGTTGTATCCTTCGCGCGCGCATCGCCTTCAACGACCTTCGGATCCTTGAACTCATAGTCAAGGAAGGCGAGCTCCATGCGCTTGCCAGTGAAGTCACGGATCGGGCTGATCTCCTCCAGCAACTCTGCGAGGAAGGTCTTCGTCCCCTTGGGCAGTGGTGTTGCGCCAGGGATCCACTCAGGGCCGACAAATGCGGCGAAGGAGGTGGTCTGAATTTCAATGAGGTTTGGGATCTCGAGGATCTCCAGGATACGTGAGTAGGACTTCCGATTTTCGGCCGAGCCAGCGCGGTTGGTGCGAGAAGGCATGCGGCAGCTCCTTCGGCAATATGGTCGTGATTGAGCGAACGCTCATCATAGCGCAGGTACCTATGACTTGACAAGCGAAAGCCCCTCCCCACCCGCCCGGAGGGCGGGGTGAGAGGGGATCCAGCAGCGATCCTTACAGGATCGTGCTTACTTGAGCTCTCCCTTCGCCCCCACCGCGGCGAGCGCCGCGATGATCTTCTCGCCTTCGGCCTTGGTGATCCCCTCTTTGATTGCCTTCGGGGCGGCGTCAACGAGGTCCTTCGCCTCCTTGAGGCCGAGGCCGGTGAGCTCGCGTACCACCTTAATAACCTGAATCTTGTTGGCGCCGACCTCCGAGAGGATGGCACTGACGGTGTCGCTAACTGCGCTCGCGTCGCCGCCGGCTGCGCCACCCGCCGCTGGGGCTGTCGCCACCGCGACTGGAGCCGTAGCGCTCACGCCAAACTTCTCCTCAAACGCCTTGACGAACTCTGAGAGTTCAAGGACGGTCATCTCGCTGACGGCCTCAAGCAACTGATCGATTGTGAGCTTCGACATTCTTCTCTCCTTCTTCAGCCGTGTGGCTGATTACATGCAATCTGTGGCCCAGACGGGCAGGATCAGGCCGCCTCGGCCTCGCGCTTGCTCCTCAAACCACCCAGGGCGTAGCCCATCTTCTGCAGCGGGGCTGCAAAGAGGAAGGCCAGCTTCTGGACTGGAGCCTGGAAGGCGCCCGCCATCATGGCGAGGAGCACTTCGCGTGACGGGAGCTTCGAGAGTGCGGTGAGCTGTGACAGGTTGAGGATCGCCTCACCCAGTACCGCCCCGCGCACCTCAACGGCTGGGTACGCCTTCAGCGTCTCCAGGACCGCCTTGGCGAGCACCGCCTCGTCACCAGAGCCGAACGCGATCGCCGTGGGCCCCGTGAGGAGCGCCGGAAGCGTCGTGTTTCCCAGCTCAGTCGCAGCGACACGCATCAGGCGGTTCTTCACCACTCGATACGTGATGCCCTGCGCCCGTAGCACTGTGCGGATCGCGGCGAACTCCGAGACCGTCAGCCCACGGTAGGACGAGAGGATCAGCCCGCGGCTGCCCGACAACTCCGAACGGAGTGCGTCGATCGTGTCGCGCTTTTTCTGCGTTGGCACGGTTCCTCCTAGCTTAGGCGCACAGGCCGGTGCGCCTCGGCGGGTGCTGCTGACACCCCTGCAACGGTCCGCGTCACAGGGGGCCGCGCTCCACGCGCTAGGAACCCTGCCTCTGCGTGCCCACCCCACATCCAGTCGATCTCTCGACGCTCTGCGGAGTGACTTAAGTTCTCAGCGGTGAGGCTGAGATCACACGCGCTCTTCGGCGATCCGTCGTATTTCATCTCCCTAGCGTCTCCACTAGGGCGCAATATTCGTGCCGATCAGCCGGATCGGCGCGGAGGCGAAGTCTACCCCGACGCGGGGAGTTCCGCCAAGCTGCCTAGCTCGCCGCGGCGAGGAGAGAAGGGACGTCTACGGCGACCCCTGGCCCCATGCTCGCGGAGATGCTGACGCCCTTGATATAGGTGCCCTTTAAGCCGGTCGGCTTGGCGCGGTTGATCGCCCCCAGGAGCGCCCCAAGGTTGCCAACGATCTGCTCGTCGCTGAAGCTCACCTTCGCGAAGCCGAGGTGGATGATCGCCGACTTGTCGAGCTTGAACTCCACGCGTCCAGACTTCAGCTCGCCGATCGTGCGGGCGAGATCCATGGTGATCGTCCCCGCCTTCGGGTTCGGCATCAGGCCCTTGCGGCCGAGCACCTTACCGAGCTTGCCGACCTGACCCATCATGTCTGGGGTTGCGATCGCTACGTCAAAGTCGAGCCAGCCAGCATTGATCTTGGCGACGAGATCGGCGGCGCCAACCTCATCAGCGCCCGCCTTTGTGGCCTCCAACGCCTTCTCGCCCTGCGCGAAGACGGCAATACGCACGCGCTTCCCCGTGCCGTGCGGCAGACCAACGGTGCCGCGCACCGCCTCTTCTGACTGACGCGGGTCGACGCCGAGGCGAATGTGCACCTCAACGGTCTGGTCGAACTTGGCGGTGGCGGTCTTCTTCACCAGCGCCGCAGCCTCAAGGGGCGCGTACTGTTTCTCTGGGTCAACGAGCTTCGCCGCTTCGAGGTATCGCTTGCCGTGCTTTGCCATGCTCTCTCCTCCTTATCGGCCGCCTTCGGCCTCCCCCTTCACCGCGGGGTTGCGGCAATCGTCAGGCGACGATCTCTACTCCCATCGAACGGGCAGAGCCCTCGATCATGGAACAGGCAGCCTCAATGCTCGTGCAATTCAGGTCAACCATCTTCTTCTGGGCGATCTCCAGGATCTGCGCCTTGGAGATCTTCCCTGCGCTGCCGGCCTTATGGTCGCCAGCCCCCTTCTCAATACCCGCCGCCTTGCGGATCATGTCCGCAGCCGGTGGTGTCTTGAGAATGAACGTAAACGAGCGGTCTTCAAATATGGTGATCACCGCTGGGATGACCTCACCCTTCCGATCGGCCGTCCTCTCATTGTAGGACTTGGTGAACTCCATGATGTTGATGCCGTGAGGCCCGAGCGCCGTACCTACCGGTGGCGCTGGTGTTGCGCCGCCAGCTGGCAGCTGCAACGTGACGGTTGCGCGAATCTTCTGTGCCATCTTCTCGCTCCTCCTGCTCTCTCGTTACAGCTTTGCGACCTGAAGCAGGTCGAGCTCGACCGGCGTCTCACGGCCGAAGATTGATACCAAGACCTTCACCTTGCTTCGCTCCGCATCGATCTCTTCGACCGTGCCCACGAAGTCCGAGAACGGCCCATCGGTGACCCGCACCGACTGACCCTTGACGAACGCCACCTTGACGGTTGGCGCCTGGCCAACGCCGAGCTGTCGCAAGATCTGCTTCACCTCGGTCGCGGTCAGCGGGACTGGATCCGCCTTCATCCCAGGGATGGCGGAGCCGCCAACGAAGCTGGTCACCCCTGGCGTATTGCGAACCACATACCAGCTCTCCGGTTCCATATACATCTCTACGAGCACGTAGCCCGGGTAGATCTTCTTCTGGACCGTGGTGCGCACGCCGCCGCGGATCTGAATCTCATCTTCCATGGGCACAACAACCTGGAAGATGCGGTCCTTCATGTCCATTGACTCAATGCGGTGCTCAAGGTTCGCCTTCACCTTGTTCTCAAAGCCTGAGTAGGTGTGAATGGCGTACCAGTGACGCTTGACGGTCGGCGCGCTCTTCTCGGCGGGGGCCGATGATGTGGCTACCTCCGTCGCCGTGATCTCGGTGGTCGAATCGCTCACGCTGTACTCCTCGCTCGTAGGCCGGTCAGGCGGGGTTGATGAGCTTCAACAGCTCGGTGAAGAGAAGGTCCCAGAAGGCAATGTAAAAGCCAACAAAGAGTGAGGCACCGAAGACGAGCACTGTCAACACGCGCACCTGGTGCGGGGTTGGCCACGCCACCTTGCGCAGTTCGGAGAAGGCCTCCCCCAAGAACTTCCTGATTGACTTCACGTTCTACTACTCCTCACTTCTCTACGTCGCCCTCTTCGGCTCTCGTCGAAGAGGCTGGCAGGGGCGGCCGGACTCGAACCGACAACAACCGGTTTTGGAGACCGGTACTCTACCAATTGAGCTACGCCCCTAACTGCTAATCCCCTCAAATTACTTTGTCTCGCGGTGCACGCGCTGCACGCGACATCGCGGGCAGTACTTGTTGAGTTCAAGACGGCTCGGATCGTTGCGCTTGTTCTTGCGCGTCGTATACGTCCGCTCCTTGCACTCAGTGCAGGCGAGCTGCAGCGTTGGTCGATTCTCTGCCTTCGCCATCAGTTACTCGGTGATCTTCGTGATGGAGCCAGCACCAACGGTGCGGCCGCCCTCGCGGATGGCGAAGCGCTGACCGACCTCGATCGCGATCGGGGTGATCAGCTCGACCGTCATCTCGACGTTGTCGCCGGGCATGATCATCTCGGCGCCCGCGGGGAGGCCGATGGAGCCCGTGACGTCGGTGGTGCGCAGGTAGAACTGCGGACGGTAGCCGTTATAGAACGGCGTGTGGCGGCCGCCCTCGTCCTTGGTCAGGACGTAGACCTCGGCGTTGAACTTGGTGTGCGGGGTGACGGAGCCGGACTTCGCCAGCACCTGCCCGCGCTCGATCTCCTCGCGCTCAATGCCGCGCAGCAGCAGGCCCGTGTTGTCGCCCGCGCGGCCTTCGTCGAGCAGCTTCTTGAACATCTCGACGCCGGTGACGACGACCTTGCGGGTCGCCTTGATGCCGACCAGCTCAACCTCATCGCCGACCTTGACGATGCCGCGCTCGATGCGGCCCGTGGCGACGGTGCCGCGGCCCTTGATGCCGAAGACGTCTTCAACGGGCATCAGGAACGGCTTGTCGATCTCGCGCACTGGGGTGGGGATGTACGAGTCAACGGCATCCATCAGCGCCTGGATCGGGGCGTAGGCGGGATCCGTCGGATCATCCTTCGCCTCGAGCGCCTTCAGCGCCGAGCCGCGGATGACGGGCACCTTGTCGCCGGGGAAGTCGTACTTGGTCAGCAGCTCGCGCACCTCCAGCTCAACCAGGTCGAGCAGCTCGGGGTCATCGACCAGGTCGCACTTGTTCAGGAAGACGACGATGTACGGCACCTCGACCTGCTTGGCCAGCAGCACGTGCTCCTTGGTCTGCGGCATCGGGCCGTCCGTGGCGGCGACGACGAGGATCGCGGCGTCCATCTGGGCGGCGCCGGTGATCATGTTCTTGATGTAGTCGGCGTGCCCCGGGCAGTCGACGTGCGCATAGTGTCGGGCGTCCGTCTCGTACTCAACGTGTGCGATCGAGATCGTGATGCCGCGCTCGCGCTCCTCTGGGGCGTTGTCGATCGTGTCGAAGGCGCGGTACTCCGCCTTCCCACTCAGGGAGAGGTACTTCGAGATCGCGGCGGTCAGGCTCGTCTTGCCGTGATCGATATGCCCGATCGTGCCGATGTTGACGTGCGGCTTCGTCCGCTCAAACTTCGCCTTTGCCATCTCGAATAATCTCCGTCTTCTCTACCGTCGCGATCAGCGTCGACGGTTCCGCTTTCCACCAAACGGTGGAGCCCACGACCGGACTTGAACCGGTGACCTCGTCATTACCAATGACGTGCTCTACCAACTGAGCTACGTGGGCCAGTTCGTGCTTCGGTCGTCTCTATCTTCTTCCTTCGATTCTCCCTCAGTGCTTGGTGGGCAGAAAGGGAATCGAACCCCCACAGTCGAAGACGGCTGATCTACAGTCAGCGGAGCTCACCACCTGCTCAACCTGCCCATGTCCGTAGCTGGAGCCGACAACGGGACTCGAACCCGGAACCTGCGGTTTACAAAACCGCTGCTCTACCAATTGAGCTATGTCGGCGCCCACGTCGGGATACCTTGCGGTCCGTCGGTGAGTAGACAGCATAGTGCCCCCTCCCCACGAGGTCAACCTGCACCGCGCTCAGTCCCCCTGTGGGGCGAGCGACTCGGAGAGGTCCCCACTCCCTGGCACCGCCGGCGGGGTGCCCCCAAGGGCTGGCACGGCTTGTGCCGCGCTGACCGAGCGCTGCCCGAGCACCTCAAATAGGAGGATGGAGCCCGCCACCGAGGCGTTAAGGCTCGCCACCTTGCCGACCATGGGGATGCGGACGTAAAGGTTGATCCGGCGCCTGATCGCTGGAGAGAGGCCCTTCCCTTCGCTCCCTATCACGAGGCAGATGGGGCCCTGCAGGTTGGCGCTGCGGTAGTCCTCCACGGCCTCCGCCTCCGCCCCAATGACGCGGACCCCACGTGCGGCGAGTGCGGTGAGTTCGTCGGCAAGGTTCTCTACACGTGAGACGAGCAGGTGCTCAACCGCCCCAGCGCTCGCCTTGATCGCGGCCGGCGAGAGGGGGGCGGAGCCACGCGTCGCCATCAGGATCCCGTGCACCCCGACCGCCTCGGCGCTGCGGATCAGGCTGCCGAAGTTCTGGGGGTCCTCCACCCCATCGAGCGCCAAGATGAATGGGGGCTCGCCGCGGCTCACCGCGCGGGCGAGGATCTCCTCTGGCGCCACCTCCGGTCGGCGGCGAACGACCAGGGCCACCCCCTGATGCCCATCGAAGCCGGCGAGCTGGCCAATGAGCGCACCTTCGACTTCAACGATGGGGATGCGCAGCGCAGTTGCGTGGAGGACGACCTGTTGCAGCGCGGCGCGGCGTTGCGGAACAACGAGCAACTTGACTGCCTCGCGTCGCGCAACGAATGCCTCCTCAACAGGGTGGCGCCCTGCGATTAACTCTTGATCTGGCCCAACGAGTGCGAGCGCCTGCGCCGGGATCGTGCGCTTTGATGCCCAGTGTCGCGGACCACCCGGTTGCGGTGCCCAGCCGCGCGCTGGCGGACGCACGCTCGGGCGCAGTGCAGCATTTGGTGAAGGGCGCGATACGGGGCGCTGCACAGGACGCGGCGTGGGGCGTGGCGGTCGATGCTCTCCCGCCATCAGTCTGATCCGCCCGCGTCGGCCGGAGAGCTCAAGCGCCAGCGCTGGCCGTCACGCGCATCTTCAACGAGCACGCCGAGTGCGGCGAGTTCGTCACGCAACCGATCAGAGGCGGCGAAGTCACGTGCCGCGCGTGCCGCACGACGCGCCGCGAGAAGATCTTCTGCGCCAGCGGGAAGTGCAGCAACTTCTGGAAGGAGCGCAAGGGTCGCGTCCATCTGGACAAGTGCGTCGCGCAGTGCGGCCGCACTCGCCGCAGTGCAGTTCGCATCAAGGAGGCGATTCCCTTCGCGTACAAAATCAAAGAGTGCGGCGAGCGCCTCAGGTACTGCGAGGTCGTCATTCATGGCGCGCGCAAAACGTTCGTTGGTCGTGCTAATCAGTGCAGTTGCGTCCGCGCCAACGCCAGCAACCGCAACGCCGCCCGTGCCAACGCCGTCCGCCGCATCAACGCCGCGCTGCGCGCGAGCACGCAACGCCGCATCAAAGGCGTCAAGGCGCTCTAGCGCAGCGTTCGCGGCGGGGAGCGAGTCTGGCGTGTAGTTGAGCGACGTACGGTAGTGCGCCGAGATGAGGGCGAGGCGCAAGGCGCGCGGCTCAACCCCCGCGGCGAGAAGGTCGCTCACACGGGCGATGTTGCCGAGCGACTTCGACATCTTGTCGCCGCTGACATGAAGATGCGCGCAGTGCAGCCAGGTCCCCACAAACGGCTTCCCTGTTGCCGCCTCAGACTGCGCAGCCTCATCCTCATGGTGCGGAAAGATGAGATCGATCCCGCCAGTGTGCAGATCGAAGCTCTCGCCGAGATAGCGCATGCTCATCGCCGAGCACTCCAGGTGCCACCCAGGACGACCGGCGCCAATGGAGGCCTCCCACGAAGGCTCCCCGGGCTTCGCCGCCTTCCAAAGTACGAAGTCGCGCACGTCGTCCTTGCTGTACTCATCCGCCTCCACGCGCTCACCGACGCGCATCGCCGCGGGATCAAGGCGTGCGAGCCTGCCGTATTTCGGCCAGGAGGCGATGCGGAAGAAGATTGAACCATCCTCCGCCTTATAGGCATGCCCCTTGGCGAGGAGCTGCTCCGCGAGCGCGATCTGTTCGGGGATGTGTTCCGTGGCGCGCGGCATCGCATCCGGGAGAGTCATCCGGAGCGCCGCCATATCTGAACGGAAGACCGACTCCCAGCGATCGGTGAGGAGGCGAATCTCAATCCCCTCCTTCTGCGCGGTGCGGATGATCTTGTCGTCAATATCGGTGAGGTTCACGATCCAGCGCACCGTGTGACCGCTTGCGCGCAACCAGCGCACAAGGAGATCGGCGAAGAGGAAGCTGCGGAAGTTGCCGATGTGCGCGGGGCCATAGATCGTGGGGCCGCAGGTGTAGATGCCGATCTCCTTCTCGTTCAGTGGCGTGAAGGGGCGCGTCTCACCAGAGAGCGTGTCACGGAGGTGCAGAGCGGTTGTTGCGTTCGTCAAGTCAGCCCCCTCTCTGTTGCGCGAGGAGGATCACAGTGCAGCGCACCGCACGACCCGCCCCCTCATCACCGATCAGGTTACCTGTGGACGCCTTGACGCTCACGGCAGTGGGCGGGACTCCAAGAAGTTCGGCGATGTGGCCGGCCATCTCAGGGAGTCGGTCGGTGAGGCGCGGGCTACGCGCGGTGATCGTAAGGTCTACCCAGTGCGGCACAAGGCCCGCCGCCGCAGCGCGCGCCACCACCTCGCGAAGCAGTACCGCACTATCTATCCCACGCGCCGTCTCACTCGTGGCGGGGAAGAGGCGACCGAGATCGCCAAGGTTCGCCGCGCCCAAGAGCGCGTCCGCAATGGCGTGCAGCACCACGTCGCCATCGGAGTGCCCAGTCAGGGCGGGGCTGCCGGCGAAGGCGAGGCCGCCGAGTCGCAACTCGCCCGCCGCTCCGACCGGGTGCACGTCATCACCCCAGCCGATGCGCAGTGCTGAAAGGTTCGCCGTTGCACTGAGCGCTGCTGCAACGGCGGTGAGCCCTGCGGGTTGTGCCGTGACGCCAGGCGCAAGGAGCGACTCAAGGAGCGACTCAATCAGCGGCAGGTCGCTCGGCTCGGTCAACTTTCGTAGGCGCGCATCGCCGTCCACCAGATGGGTGGTCACGCCCAGCTCCTCGAGGTAGCCCACCTCATCCGTTGGCGACGTGGAGGTGGCGGCGCCAGCGTTGAGTGCGTCAATCATTGCCGCAAGGTGCTGGCCTGCAAAGCACTGCGGCGTCTGCGTGGCGGCGAGCGTCTCGCGCCGCAGCACGCCGGCGGCAACGCGTGCGGTCCCCTCACCGCGAACCTGCGTGACGCTGTCGCTCAGCGGCAGCACGGGGGCTGCGGCCTCCGCACCACATGCGGCGAAGAGTCGATCAAGCAGTTCGCCAGTGAGTCCCGGACGCGCCGCGTCGTGGACCGCAATGATGTTCGCGGTGGCGCCAGGGGCAACCTTGAGTGCGGTGAGGCCCGCCGCAACGGAGGCGGCGCGTGTAACGCCACCTGCAACGATCTGTGTCACCTTGGATGGGATCCAGTCAAGCGACGCGTAGCTTGCCACGCGATCGGCGGCGGTCACCAGCACCACGTGGCGCACCGCAGCGTGTGCCTCCAACACATCGAGCGACCAGCGGAGGAGCGGCCGCCCCGCAACGCTGAGCAGCGACTTGTCGGTGCCGCCCATCCTGGCTCCGGAGCCGGCGGCGACCACCACCACGTCAACGTGCATCGAGCGCCTCAACGTGCATCAAGCGCCTCACTGATCGCTTCGCGAAGTGTGGCAACCGCAATCACGCGCAGGCCGTCTGGAGCCGGCTCAGGCGTGGCGCCCCGGCGCGGCGCAGGGACGATCGCGCGCGTGAAGCCGTGTCGCGCCGCTTCGCGGAGTCGCCGGCCGAGACCCGCCACGGGGCGGAGCTCGCCAAGAAGGCCGACCTCGCCGACCGCCACCGTCTCGCGGCTGATCGGTCGATCGCTCTGCGACGAGGCGAGCGCAAGGGCGAGCGGAAGGTCGAGCGCCGGCTCATCTAAGACGATGCCGCCAACAAGATTCGCGTAGATGTCACGATCGCCGATCGCGATCCCCGCGCGCCGACCGAGGACGGCGGCGAGGAGGGAGAGGCGGGCCGAGTCGAGACCGCGACCGGTGCGTCGCGGTGCGCCGAAGGCTACACCCGCAACGAGCGCCTGCACCTCAACGAGCATCGGCCGACTCCCCTCAAGGAGCGGCGCAACCACAGCACCCGGCGCGCGCGCCTCGCGATCATCAATGAATGCGCGGCCAGGATCTTCAATGCCACTCAACCCGCGCTCCCCCATCTCAAGGAGCCCGAGCTCATCCGTTGAACCGAAACGATTCTTTGCGGCACGAAGGGTGCGCAGCGTGCCGTGACGATCGCCGTCGAGCATCACCACTGCGTCCACCAGATGTTCGAGCGTCTTCGGCCCCGCAATGCTCCCCTCCTTCGTCACATGACCGACCAGGATCACCGCGCAGTTCGTTGCGCGCGCGATTCCAGCGAGCCAGTCGGCGGCGCCGCGCACCTGTCCCACGCTCCCTGACGGACCCTCGAGCCCACCGAGTGTGGCCGTCTGAATGGAGTCAACGATGAGCAGCGTTGGATTGGAGGCGAGCAGTGCCTCGCCGATCGCACCGACCTCACTCTCTGCGAGCAGCTCGACCCCCTCTGCCGCCGGTCCATCCATAAGGCCGAGTCGTTCTGCGCGGTCTGCGATCTGCGCCGCCGACTCTTCTCCAGTGGCGTAGAGGACGCGGCCACCAGCTGCGGCGATCCCCGCCGCCGCCTGGAGCAGCAGCGTGCTCTTCCCGATCCCCGGCTCTCCGCCAAGGAGAATGATTGATCCAGGAACTGCGCCGCCGCCGAGCACGCGGTCGAACTCTGGAACGCCGAGCAGAAGCCGCGGCGCGCGATCAGCGCCCGCAAGTTTCAGCGCCTGCGGACGAGCAACGCCGCCACCACGCGTACTGCTCGCCGCACGTACACGCGCGCTTGCACTCGGACGCTCTTTGATGGTCTCAACGAGCGAGTTCCACTCGTTGCAGTTGCGGCAGGGATTCTCAAATGCCGGCGCCTCAAACGCGCAGCGCTGACAGAGCCAGACGCTCTTACTCTTCGCCATCGGGGCGCCGCCCCGAGTCAGTCTGCGGCGCCGACTGGCTCAGCCGGCAGAGCGGCAGAAGAGAGTCCAACCTCTTCGTGGATCATGACCGCAAGCGCGTCGTCCAGAAGATCAACCACATACGAAGCGTCCAGTGGATCTTGACCAAGGAGGAGGCGCTCGGCGAGCGGATCCTCAACCAGTGACTGAATGGCGCGGCGCAACGGCCGCGCTCCGTAGGTCACGTCGTAGCCAACCTTGATCAGATGATCCTTTGCGGCGTCGGTGATCGTGAGCGAATGCCCCTGCTCGCGAAGCTGACTGATGATGCGCTTGACGAGGAGATCAACAATGCGGCGCATCTCTTCCTGGTTAAGCGGCCGGAAGACGATGCTCGCATCCACGCGATTCAGGAACTCGGGGCGGAAAGCCTTCTTCAACTCTTCGTTGACCTTCGTACTGATCAGGCTGTAGTCCTCTTCGGCTCGCGCGTCTGCGCCCTCGCCGCGCGAACGGAATCCGAGCGATGATGGCGTTTGAATTTGCCGCGCACCAAGGTTCGAGGTCATAATCAGGATCACGTTGCGGAAGTCCACGCGTCGACCCTTCGCGTCGGTGAGCTGACCGTCTTCCAGGATCTGCAGCAGGATGTTGAAGACCTCGCTGTGCGCCTTCTCAATCTCATCGAGCAGCACCACGGCGTACGGTCGGCGGCGAATCGCCTCGGTGAGTTGGCCGCCATCATCAAAGCCAACGTAGCCTGGCGGAGCGCCAACCAGGCGACTCGTGTTGTGTCGCTCCATGAACTCGCTCATGTCGATCTTGATCAACGCATCGTCTGTGCCGAACATGAACTCGGCGAGCGCCTTCGCAAGCTCGCTCTTCCCAACGCCGGTCGGACCGAGGAAGAGGAAGCTTCCGATCGGACGCTTCGGATCCTTCAGTCCTGCGCGAGCGCGGCGCACGGCGCGGCTGAGCATGCTGATCGCCTGCTCCTGACCCACCACGCGGGCACCAAGCTCCTCTTCCATCTTCAGAAGGCGCGCCGTCTCTGCTTCGGCGAGGCGCATTACAGGGATGCCAGTCCACATCGCCACAACGGCGGCGACCTCCTCTTCATCCACCACCGCCCGATCGTCAGGTCGGTTCGGCGGCTGCGCAGGGGCTAGCGCCGTGCCGCGTTCAGAAACCGTGGCAGAGACAGAGGTCGTGGCGGATGCCGTCGCACCGGTGCGCGACGCGGCGTCAATGATCGGCGCCTGTCCTGCGGACGTGGAGGTGGCGGCGCCAGAGGCTGGGAGTGAGGTTGCGTTCAGCGTCTCGACGGGTGTGAGAGTGGCGGTGTCGGCAGCAGCGGCTGCCGCAGCGGCAGTGGCAGCGGCAATCGCAGCCACAGAGACGCCGGCACTCTGTGCAATGACGCCGGTGAGGCTCGCTCGCCAGGTGCGATCAAGTTCAGCAATCCTTCCGTTCAGCCCGTTGAGCTGGCTGAGCAACGTGCCGGCACGATCAAATGTGCCAGCGGCGACCGCCGCCTGATGGTCACGCTCAAGCTCGTCTGCCTCACGACGTGCGGCGCGCAACTCCGGCGGTGGTGAGGCGTGGCGAAGCATCACACGACTCGACGCCTCATCAATGACGTCAATCGCCTTGTCTGGGAGCTGGCGATCGTTGATGTAGCGGATAGAGAGATCGACCGCAGCCCGTAGCGCCTCGTCGGTGATGCGAACCTTATGGTGCGCCTCATAGCGTGGCCGGAGGCCCTTGAGGATCTCGATCGTCTCCTCTTGCGTCGGTTCGGCCACGATCACCTGCGCGAAGCGGCGCTCAAGGGCCGGATCCTTCTCCACGTGCTTTCGATACTCATCAAGTGTGGTGGCGCCGATGCACTGGATCTCGCCGCGCGCGAGCGGCGGCTTCAAGATGTTCGCGGCATCAATGGCCCCCTCAGCGGCACCCGCCCCAACCACCGTATGCAGCTCGTCCACGAAGAGGATCGTATCGCGTGAGGCGCGCAGCTCTTCCAGCACCTTCTTTAGTCGCTCTTCAAACTCACCGCGATACTTTGTTCCAGCAACCAACGAACCCATATCAAGTGTGACGACGCGCTTATCCAGTAGCGGACCAGGGACATCACCCTTCACGATGCGCTGGGCAAGCCCCTCGACGATCGCCGTCTTCCCCACCCCAGGCTCTCCGATCAGCGCTGGATTGTTCTTGGTGCGGCGTGCGAGGATCTGGATCACGCGCTCAATCTCACGCTCGCGCCCGATCACCGGGTCGAGTCGACCACTTCGTGCCGCCTCGGTTAGGTCAATGCCGAGCGAGTCAAGGGTTGGCGTCTTAGAGGCGCCGCCGCGACGCTCTGCCTGCGGCGAGGCTGGGGCGGACGACTGGCTCAAGACGCGCACAACTTCGTGGCGCACCTTATCCAAGCTGACACCAAGTGACTCAAGGACGCCCGAGGCGATTCCACCCTCTTCGCGAACGAGGCCGAGAAGGAGGTGCTCGGTGCCGATGTAGTTGTGGCCAAGCCTGCGCGCCTCATCAATGGCGAGCTCAATCACCTTCTTCGCGCGTGGGGTCAGTCCAATCTCGCCGAGCACCGGGCGCTCGCCACGACCAATGATGAACTCAACCGCCTGGCGCACCTTAGCGAGCTCAACGTTCAGGTTCTCCAGGACCTTCGCCGCCACCCCTTCGCCTTCGCGCACGAGACCAAGAAGCAGGTGCTCGGTGCCGATGTAGTTGTGGTTGAAACGCTGCGCCTCATCCTGAGCGAGCGTCAGCACCTTCCTGGCGCGGTCTGTGAAGCGATCGAAGCGGTCAGCCGTGGCCATGCGCTCCTCCGATCTCCGCGCGAGTGCGCCATCCGCAGCGCTGCTGCACGGAGTAGTAGTCTACCACCGCTCACTCACGAAGCCACCGAGCGTGGTGCGACGCGGTGCGCCGCACGATCTCGCCCTTACGCCTCGTCGTTCGGCTTCCCTTCAACTGGCTGCTCCACCGCGGCCGATGCTTCAGCCGGCACTTCGACGGGTGCTTCGGCTAGTGGTTCGGCTGCTGCTTCAACAGGTGCTTCGGCGGGTGGTTCGGCTGGCACTTCGACTGCTGCTTCAGCTGGCGCCTCAACGGGTACCTCGGCCGCTGCTTCAGCTGGCGCCTCAACGGGTACCTCGGCCGCTGCTTCAACCAGCACTTCGGCTGGCACTTCGGCGGGTGCCTCGGCTGGCACTTCGGCGAGTGGTTCAGCTGCTGCTTCAACAGGTGCTTCGGCTGGCGCCTCGGCTGCTGCAGTGGTGTCGCTCTCGGCCATCTTGTCGCGGATGCCCGCGAAGGCTGCCGCAAGCGTCAGGTCAAGACCACCCTCGGGCTCCTGTACGGCGCCCTCCATGGAGAAGCCGCGCTCAGGTCGCGCACGTCGCGTCTCCTTCTTCGGCTGCTCCGCTGGGGTCTCACGTACTGGCGTCTCCTCTGCCTGCTTGAGGCTGAGGCCGAGTCGGTGCCGCTCGGAGTCGAGGCTGATCACCTTCAGCCTGAGCACCTGCTCGTCCTTCACCACGTCACCTGGATGCAGCACGCGATTATGCGAGAGCTCGCTGATATGGATGAGGCCCTCAAGACCGTCGCGGACGCGCACGAACGCGCCGAAGTTGACGAGCTTGGCGATCGTGCCCTCTACGAAGTCGCCGATCTTGATGTCAGCGATTGCCGCGTGCCACGGATCTGGCTGCAACTTTCGAATGGAGAGGCTGATGCGACCACGCTCCGTGTTGATGTCGATCACTTCAGCTTCAACAGGGTCGCCCACCTTGTAATCGGCTTCAGGGTTTGCAACCTTCGACCAACTGATCTCGCTCTTATGGATGAGGCCATCAATGCCACCAAGGTCAATGAAGAGTCCGAACGGCGCAATCGAGCGCACGCTGCCGCTCACCTTCTGACCAACGGAGAGTGTGCTGAAGAGCTCATCACGCTTCTCGCGTCGCTCCTCATAGTGCGCAACCTTCTCTGAGAGGATCAGGCGATTCCCCTTGCGGTTCACCTCAAGGATCTTCATGCGCAGCTTGCGGCCAACATACGGCTGCAGCTTCTCAGCGATCTCCTGGATCGCATCGCGCGGCGCATCCCCTGCTGGACGACGTGGGAAGTCGACGATCTGGCTGATCGGCACGAAGCCGCGAATGCCGCAGTCAACGATCAAGCCGCCCTTGTTGTGGTCAATGACGCTCGCCTCGATGATGGTGCCGGCGTCGAGTTGCTCCTGCATCGTGCGCCACTTGCGCTCAAGTCCAGCACGTCGAATGGAGAGGACCACGTGTCCGTCCTCCGACTCTGGCTGCATGACGTAGACGAGCACCGTGTCGCCAACGTTGAGGACTGGGCCCTCTTCGCCGTTGCGACCGTGTAATTCGCGGCTTGAGACCACGCCCTCGCTCTTCCCGCCAATGTCAACGAGCACCTCATCTGGATCAACGCGCACGACCACGCCGTCGAGGACGTCACCAGACTTCAGGTTCTTGATCGGTGCGCCCGCGATTGCGAGCAGCTCCTCCATGGTGGTCGGTTCAGGACCGCTCCAGACCGGGGCGGCGGGAGCCGCCACAGGTACGGGTGCTGCCGTAGGTGCGGGTGCTGCCGTAGAAGTGAGTGCTAGAGCAGCGGCGACGGGCGCCTCTGTGAACTCTGTGGCTCCTATGGATGCACTGAACTCTGGCGTGCCGGTGCTTCGGCCGTCTGCGCTGGGCTCGGGGGCATGCACCTTGACGCTCTTTCGCTGGGCTGGGGCCTTCGCCTTTCGTACTGGTGCCTCGCCACCTTCGGCAGACACCTCGTTGTTCTCGTTGTTAAGGGACGCGTTCTCCTGGTCTTCAATCACGTGTATTGGTACTCCTTCAAACAGTATTCGCGCTCATGAGGAGACACCACGTATGCAGAGCATGTGGGATATCCACGCGATCGCGTTGAGGGAGCCTAGCACAGGCTCTAGGAGTCGGCCTCAGGGGAGTTGTAGCACCTGGCCCGGGTTGATGATGTAGTCAGGTCCTTGAATGTTGTTGAGTTCAGCGAGTATCTTCCAATCCCCACAGCCAATCTGGCCGCAGATCGAGTAGAGAGTGTCATCCTTCTTCACCACCCATGTGGTCCCAGAGCCGCCAGAGGGCGAGGGGGTAGCGCTCGCGCTGGGAGTCACCGTTGCGCTCGGAGTTGGGGTTGGCGTGGGGGTGGGAGTCGGAGTTGGGGCTGTGGGCAACTCAGCGCTCGGCTCTTCAGAGGGCGCGGTCCCACCCGCAAGGAACGACTCCACCACTGGGCCGATCGCGCCGATCACAGGGCCGCCGCCAAGCACCAGCAGCGCGGCGAGGAACGCGACGAGCGCAACGCGCCGCCACGGGCCACCGCTCGATACGGGGACCAAGTCGCTGGAACGTAGAATTGCTGGGTCACCGAGTGGCTGTTGCGGCGCGATCGTTGCGGCGAACGGGCCGAGCGCCGCTTCACGTGCGGCGCGGATCTCACATGCGGCGCCAACAAGGCAGCGCTCTTCACGGAGCTGGTTGGAGAGTTCAGGTCGTGCGGCGTCTGCCCCGCAACGACTCGCTCGTTGTGGTCGGCCAGACTGAATGCTCCCTGCGTCATCAAGGAGCCAGGGGCACGGGGCGAACCGCTGATCGTTCACGCGCTCAGGATAGCCGACGCACGTGCGGCCAGACGAAACTCCGCCAGCCAGACGAAACTTCCCCTAGAACGCCAAAGAGCCCGGCGACGACCTATCTTGCCGAGGAGCTGCCCCCTCAGTATTTTCGGCGCTGGAGAGCTTGACTTCCGTGTTCGGGATGGGAACGGGTATGGCCTCTCCGCTACAGTCACCGGGCTCCGCTTGGCGAAGTCCGAATTCATGGCTGAACATCAAATGTCGTTGTTTCATCGGGGTGTATCTCGAGACCGCCCACAAGCGCCGATGAGGCGTCGTGGAGGTCAAGCCCTCGACCATTAGTAGCGCTTTGCTACAGCCATCACTGGCCTTCCACATGCGCCCTATCAAGCAGGTAGTCTCCCTGCGGTCTTACCCGGTTAACCCGGTGGGGAACCTTATCTTAAGGCGAGCTTCGCGCTTATATGCTTTCAGCGCTTATCCCTGCCGAGCTTAGCTACCCTGCAATGCCCTTGGAAGGACAACAGGCACACCATAGGCTCGTCCACTCCGGTCCTCTCGTACTAGGAGCAGCTCCTTTCAAGTTCCCTTCGCCCACGCTGGATAGAGACCGAACTGTCTCACGACGTTCTGAACCCAGCTCACGTACCGCTTTAATTGGCGAACAGCCAAACCCTTGGGACGTACTTCCGCCCCAGGATGCGACGAGCCGACATCGAGGTGCCAAACGGTGCCGTCGATATGAACTCTTGGGCACCATCAGCCTGTTATCCCCGGGGTAGCTTTTATCCGTTGAGTGATAACCCTTCCACTCGGAATTATCAGATCACTAAGCCCTGCTTTCGCACCTGCTCGACTTGTAAGTCTCACAGTCAAGCCCTCTTATGCCTTTGCACTCTATGGCTGATTTCCATCCAGCCTGAGAGGACCTTTGGGCGCCTCCGTTACTCTTTAGGAGGCGACCGCCCCAGTCAAACTACCCGCCAGACACTGTCCCCCGGCCGGATAACGGCACGAGGTTAGAAACGAAACACAACAAGGGTGGTATTTCAACGACGGCTCCACCGAGGCTAACGCCCCAGCTTCAAAGCCTCCCACCTATCCTACACAGGTTGAGCCTCAATTCAATATCAAGGTGTAGTAAAGCTCCACGGGGTCTTTTTGCCCCAGCGCGGGTAACCAGCATCTTCACTGGTATTTCAATTTCGCCGGATCCCTCGTTGAGACAGTGCCCAGATCGTTACGCCATTCGTGCGGGTCGGAACTTACCCGACAAGGAATTTCGCTACCTTAGGACTGTTATAGTTACAGCCGCCGTTCACTGGGGCTTCGATTCAGAGCTTGCACCCCTCCTCTTAACCTTCCAGCACTGGGCAGGCGTCAGCCCCCATACATCAGCTTACGCTTTAGCGGAGACCTGTGTTTTTGTTAAACAGTCGCCTGGGCCATTTCACTGCGGCTCACAGGCACAGCAAGCTGCACTTGTGAGCGCCCCTTCTCCCGAAGTTACGGGGCTATTTTGCCGAGTTCCTTAACGAGGGTTCTCCCGATCACCTTGGTATTCTCTACCCGGCCACCTGTGTCGGTTTGCGGTACGGTCACCTCAGACCTCGCTAGACACTTTTCTTGGAGGCTTGGCTTGCTCGAGTCAGGGCATACACCCCTTCCCATCGCTTTTCAGAGTTGAATGCGGGACCGGATTTACCTAGTCCCACCCCCTACGAGCTTGGACGTGCATTCCATAGCACGCTCGAACTACCAGACCCCGTCATGCCCTTGCTCCCACCTGACGTCAACTCGGAGTACCCCCTGACTTGCGTCAGAAAGCCACCCTCTGCCTTCGCCCGGCGACACCTTGCGGTGCAAACGGTCTTTGGTGGTTCTGGAATATCAACCAGATGTCCATCGCCTACGGCGTTCGCCCTCGGCTTAGGACCGACTAACCCTGAGAGGACGAGCCTTGCTCAGGAAACCTTGGCCATACGGTGTGTGAGATTCCCACTCACATTTCGCTACTCATGCCGACATTCGCACTTCCGCTCGCTCCAGCAGTCCTTTCGGTCTACCTTCACTGCAAGCGGAACGCTCCCCTACCAATCGTCGGCCAGCAAGCTGGGCGACGATTTCGCAACTTCGGTACAACGCTTGAGCCCCGTTGAATTTTCCGCGCGGGATCACTTGACCAGTGAGCTGTTACGCACTCTTTCAATGATGGCTGCTTCTGAGCCAACATCCTGGTTGTTTATGCAATCCCACATCGTTCACCACTTAGCGTTGATTTAGGGACCTTAGTTGGCGATCTGGACTGTTTTCCTTGGGACCACGAAGCTTAGCCCTCGTAGTCTGACTCCCGGGCTCTTGAATCATGGGATTCGAAGTTTGGTTGGATTTGGTAAGCGGGAAGCCCCCTAGTCCATCCAGTGCTCTACCCCCATGATTGAACGCCCGAGGCTAGCCCTAAAGCTATTTCGGGGAGAACCAGCTATCTCCGGGTTCGATTGGAATTTCTCCGCTATCCACAGCTCATCCGAGAATTTTTCAACATTCACCAGTTCGGTCCTCCACGGGGTATTACCCCCGCTTCAACCTGGCCATGGATAGGTCACCCGGTTTCGGGTCTACGCCATGCGACTCAACGCCCTATTCAGACTCGCTTTCGCTACGGCTCCGTCCTTCTCGGACTTAACCTTGCCACACAGCAGTAACTCGTCGGCTCATTCTTCAAAAGGCACGCCATCACACTGTTGTTTCCAACATAGTGCTCTGACTGTTTGTAAGCACTCGGTTTCAGGTTCTATTTCACTCCCCTTACGGGGTTCTTTTCGCCTTTCCCTCACGGTACTTGTTCACTATCGGTCGCCAAGAGTATTTAGTCTTAGAGGGTGGTCCCCCTAGGTTCACGCATGAGAGACCTTCCACGCGTTACTCAGGTGATCAACCACGAAGTCTGATCGCTTTCGGTTACGGGGCTCTCACCCTCTATGGCCTGCCTTTCCAAGCAGGTTCACCTAACGATCAGATTTGTGACTTCGCTCGAATCCGGGAGGATCCGAAAGTTGACTCCTACAACCCCGAGACAGCAACGGCTCCCGCCTATCACGCTGTCGCGGTTTGGACTGTTCCCTTTTCGCTCGCCACTACTCAGGGAATTGATATCTTCTCTTCCAGCTACTTAGATGTTTCAGTTCGCTGGCTTACCTTCCGGTGGCCTATGTATTCAGCCACCGATGACTGGGCATTACCCCAGCCGGGTTTCCCCATTCGGATACCTTCGGATCACTGTCTGCTCGCGACTCCCCGAAGCTTTTCGCAGCCTGCCACGTCCTTCATCGGCTCTTGGCGCCAAGGCATCCACCTAGTGCTCTTAGTAGCTTGACCCACCAGCGACGACTCATCGCCGCCCGTGGACCGTCTCGGGATACACCTGACAATTTCACTTGTTTCATCCGACGAAACTATTACATTCGATGTTCAGTCATGTATTCGGCTGTTAAGTGTGTGCCTTGCGGCACTGCGACCGGAGTCGCCCAGCTAATCGCTGGTCGCTGACCTTGCGGAAGGCCAGTGATCAGAGATGCTGATGCTGGAGAGACTGGTGGAGACGAGGAGACTCGAACTCCTGACCCCCTCCTTGCAAAGGAGGTGCTCTACCAACTGAGCTACGTCCCCCAGTGATGGTGGTGGGCGTTTCTGGACTCGAACCAGAGACCTCTGCCTTATCAGGGCAGTGCTCTAACCAACTGAGCTAAACGCCCCCGTGGAACCACGGCTCGCAGCGCGAGCTTCGGCACCGGACAGCTAAAGAGTGGCAGGAACACGAACAACCGTAAACCACTGTGGGTTCGGTTTGCTTGCCGAGTCACGTTCGCCTCACCCTCTTGCGAAGGTGCACGCCCCACTCAGCGGGGAGGCGTGAACAACGACGTGTTTAACCTGGGATTCCTTTTATGTCCAGACCACCGCTGGCCCAGACAGAAACTCCCTAGAAAGGAGGTGATCCAGCCCCACCTTCCGGTAGGGCTACCTTGTTACGACTTAGTCCCAATCACCGACCCTACCTTCGACAGTTGCCTCCTTACGGTTGGCGCACTGGCTTCGGGTATTGCCGACTTTCGTGACTTGACGGGCGGTGTGTACAAGCCCCGGGAACATATTCACCGCTGTGTGCTGACCAGCGGTTACTAGCAACTCCGGCTTCATGCAGGCGAGTTGCAGCCTGCAATTCGAACTGAGACCGGCTTTAAGGGATTCGCTCCGCCTCGCGGCTTCGCAAGCCCGTTGTACCGGCCATTGTAGCGTGGGTGTAGCCCAAGACATAAGGGCCATGCTGACTTGACGTCGTCCCCGCCTTCCTCCGAGTTTCTCTCGGCAGTATCGTGTGAGTGATACAACACACGACAGGGGTTGCGCTCGTTGCGGGACTTAACCCAACATCTCACGACACGAGCTGACGACAGCCATGCAACACCTGTGCACGCGTCCCTTTCGGGAAAGCGACGTTTCCGCCGCGGTCATGTGCATGTCAAGCCTTGGTAAGGTTCTTCGCGTATCATCGAATTAAACCCCACGCTCCGCTGCTTGTGCGGGGCCCCGTCAATTCCTTTGAGTTTTAGCCTTGCGGCCGTACTCCCCAGGCGGGATACTTAATGCGTTAGCTACGGCGCCGAAGGGGTTAAAACCTCCAACACCTAGTATCCATCGTTTACAGCTAGGACTACCAGGGTATCTAATCCTGTTTGCTCCCCTAGCTTTCGCGCCTCAGCGTCAAGATTGGACCAGGAAGTCGCCTTCGCCTCTGGTGTTCCTCCGAATATCTACGCATTCCACCGCTACATTCGGAATTCCACTTCCCTCTTCCACCTTCAAGTGAACTGGTTTCGAAAGCAGTTCCCGAGTTGAGCCCGGGGCTTTCACTTTCGACTTCATTCACCGCCTGCGCGCGCTTTACGCCCAGTAAATCCGGACAACGCTTGCCACCTACGTATTACCGCGGCTGCTGGCACGTAGTTAGCCGTGGCTTATTCTTCGGGTACCGTCATTATCGTCCCCAAAAAAAGTGGTTTACGACCCGAAGGCCTTCATCCCACACGCGGTATTGCTGCGTCAGGGTTTCCCCCATTGCGCAAAATTCCCGACTGCTGCCTCCCGTAGGAGTCTGGGCCGTGTCTCAGTCCCAGTCTGGGTGATCGTCCTCTCAGACCACCTATCGATCGTCGCCTTGGTGAGCCATTACCCCACCAACTAGCTAATCGAACGCAGGCCCCGCCCATAGCGCATTTCTGCTTTGGAGACGACATTGATGTCGGCTCAACATGCGGTATTAGCTACCCTTTCGGGCAGTTATTCCACACTACGGGGTAGGTCACCTACGCGTTACTCAGCCGTTCGCCACTAGTTTCCGAGCAAGCCCGGAAACTCGTTCGACTTGCATGTCTAAGGCATACCGCCAGCGTTAGTCCTGAGCCAGGATCAAACTCTCCGAAACAACGCGTTGCCTTACGGCAACGCGTCAATTTTCCGAGGGTCTGCCCCCAGCGAATTAAACGGTTGCTTTGTGTTACCTGCCACTCTTCAGCTGTTAAGGTGCCGCCGGCCGAAGCCGACGCGATCACCACGGAGACCGTGGTATCTGTACGCGCACCTGGCCGACCCGTAATCGGGGCCGTTGGGAGAGGATCTCTCCCTGCAGTTACGCGGAGGCGGAGCATCGCATCTACCCCCCATCCTGTCAAACGCCTCCCGTGCGGGAGTCGTGCGGGAGTCGTGCGGACGGAAGGGGGTGGGCTCCGAGGCTGTAAGGCTCCCCCTCCGAAGGGGGCTGACCCTCCTGTTAAGGGGCAAATCGGTCCCGCTTAGAGGGGACTCGACTCCAGGAGGAGGAGAGCTCCCGCGCCTGCGGCAAAGGAGGCGACGGCGAGCGTGGCTCCTGCAGACGAAGGGTCAACCGCCGTAGCCACCGCATAGATGAGGAGCCCGATCAGGGCCGCCACAGCGACCTTGAGGAGGCGCAGGAGGAACTCGACGATTAGTTCACGCATGGCTCCACCTTAGTGCAGAGGGGACTACTCAACGCTGCGGCGCTCCTCAAGGCTGCGCAGGATGGTGACCGCATCGGCGTACTGCAGGTCGGCGCCGAAGGGGAGGCCGCGCGCCATGGAGGTGATGGAGGGGACGCTCGTGCCGAGCCGCTCCTGCAGGTAGAGGAGGGTGACGTCCCCCTCGGGCGATGGGTTCGTGGCGATGATCACCTCGCGAATCGGCGTCCCCGCGGCCGCCGCGGTGGCGACGCGCTCGAAGAGCTCGCGGATCCGAAGTTCCCCTGGGCCAACCCCCGCCATAGGCGAAAGGGCGCCGTTCAGCACGTGATAGCGGCCGCGGAATGCACCGGTACGTTCGATCGCGATGAGATCGAGCGGCTCCTCCACCACGCAGAGGATGCTCGCGTCGCGCGAGTCGTCGGTGCAGATGCGACAACGCACCTCGTCAGCCACATGCCCGCAGATCTCGCAGGGACGCGTCTGCTCGCGCATCGCGCTGATTGCGCCAGCGAGCGCCCCCGCATCGGCGAGCGGCGTGCGGAGGATGTGGAAGGCGAGTCGCTCGGCGGTGCGAGGGCCGACGCCAGGGAGTCGAGAGAGTGCGTCGATCAGTCGCTCAAGCGATCGTGGCAGGGAGGCTCCGCTCATGCGTCCTTCCACACATCGCGCATTGATGAGTCTGCATCTTGCTCCGCAAAGTTGACGCGCACGCCTTCGCCGTACACCGTCACCGCGATCGCCTCAATGCGACCACGCCGCCCCTCCGCGCGCTGGCGCATGAATGACTTCGAGACGCTATAGAGCAGCGTGAGGACACCATCTGCGTAGCTCGGCTGCGCGTCGGCGATGAACGGCTTCGTTGCAACATCCGCGCCGGCCAACATGCGCGCCCACTTCTCCCCCGCCGCAACTGGCGTGGCGGCAACTGGTGCGTCAGGCTCTCGCTCGGGAACGCGGGCAGGCGCCGTTGCAACTTCTGCTGGCGCTGGTGACTGCGCGGTGGCGCGTGAGGTGCGCGTTGGCTTCGTGGCGGGCGATACGGCGGCGGCGGGGGCTGACTGCGCAGTGGGGGTCGCTGGCGCCGCCGAAACTGTTGACGCTGCAGCCGTTGAGGGCACTGCAACTCGTGGCGCCGCTGCGGTTGATGGCGCGGCAGCTGAGGCCACAGTCGCTACGGCTGCGCCGCCGCTCGGTGTGAGGGTGCCGAGCAGGAGGAGTTCGAGTCCGAGGCGGAGATCGGCGTCGCCGCGACCCGACTCAAGGCGGCGGAGTGCGTATGCGAGGCGGAGGAGATCGTTGCGATCGCGACCGGCGAGCGGGAGTGGGGCGCCAGGTTCGCCGCCAAGGTCGAGCCCGGCGGGGAGACGCGAAGCGTCGGCGGGGACGCTGCCGCCCGCGGCGAGTGTGGCGTGCAGCCCACGGCGCACGAGATCGGTGAGCCGCTCGGTAATGATGCGCGGATCGCGTCCGCGCAACTCAAAGTCGGCAAGGATTGCAAGGCCGGTTGCGGCGTCGGCATCGAGCATTGTGTTGGCGAGCCGCACAATATCTTCCGCGCCTGGGAGGCCGAGCAGCTCCTCCACGTCTGCGGCGCGGAGCGGATCTGCGCCAGAGGAGAGCAGCTGGTCGAGCATGGACTCGGCATCACGCATTCCGCCATCGGCGAGGCGCGCTAGGAGCGCGACCGCTTCAGGCTCAGCGTTGCGACCTTCGCTCTTCAGGATGTCAACCAGCTTTGCGGCGATCTGCTCCTGCGCAATGGGGCGGAAGTCGAAGCGCTGCAAGCGCGAGAGGATCGCGGGGCGAATGCGTGACGGATCGGTGGTGCAGAAGATGAAGACGATGCCGGGTGGCGGCTCCTCGAGCCACTTCAGCAGCGCATCCCAGGCATCATTCGTGAAGCGGTGCACCTCGTCAAGGATCAGCACCTTCCGCTTCAGGTGGGTGGGTGGATTGGTGATCAGCGGAATGAGATCTTCGCGCACGTCATCAATCCGGTTAGATGTTGCGGCGTTGGATTCCACCACATCAAAAGTGGCGCCGTCGCGAATCGCAATGCAGGCGGTACAGCTATCGCACGGCTCGCCGTTCGCAGGCGCGAGGCAGTTGAGCGCCTTCGCCACGATGCGCGCCGTTGACGTCTTCCCCGTCCCGCGCGGTCCAACAAAGAGGAGCCCGTGACCGAGACGGCCGTCGGCGACCGCGCGCTGGAGGGTCTTGGCGATCGCATCCTGGCCACGGAGCTCAGCGAAGGTGGAGGCGCGGTAGCGACGGTAGATTGCGAGTTGTTCTGCCATCGCCCCTCCCCACTCTCTACGCCTGGTAGCGCCAACCACGCCAGTGTCGCCGTGTCCCACAGTGTCGCTGTGTCCTAAAGTGCCGCCGGCCGAGCGGCCCGCTGCGCCCGCCGCGATCCGCTTAGCGCTGCTTCCTTCCGGACCTGACGCGGTTCACGAAGCGTCGTCGCGCGGAGCCCGACCGACGGCAGGGCGATCATAGACGACTCGCCTAAGGAGGCGGGTGCGCAACGCGCCCCCTAAAACGAGCCACAAACGCGCAGGATGATGCGGATCAGCCGCCACTCTGCGGCTCAATTAGACGGGAGTTTGAGATGACCCACCTGGTTGACCTCCACACCTACGGTGTTACAGCGGAGCGGGGCTTCCTCCCGATCGCAGACCCGGCGACGGCGATCCCGTCAACGAACCCCGAGTGGCACCAGACTGCGCGTGACCTCCCCGCGCTCATGCCATCAGGGAAGATCCGTTCGATCATTGAGGCGCTCCCAGAGTTCCGCAACGATGCGCTGAGCAGTGAAGAGGACCTTGAGGCGGCGATGCGCACGCTCAGCTATCTAGGCATGGCGTACGTCTGGGGCGAACCAGAGGCGCCGAGCGCACTTCCGGCGCGACTCGCCGTACCGTGGCATCAGATTGCGGCGGCGCTTGGGCGCGAGCCGATCCTCTCCTATGCAAGCTATGCGCTCTGGAACTGGCGACGTATGGATCCTCAGGGGCCGATCGCACTCGGCAACATCGCCCTACTGCAGCACTTCCTCGGTGGGCTGGATGAGGCCTGGTTCATCCTGATTCACGTTGACATTGAGCGGCGTGCGGGTGCGGCGCTCGCAGCGGGGTCACGCGCCCAGGCGGCGATCTCCGACGGCAACGACGCGGAGGCAACGAGCGCGCTGAATGCGCTCGGCGACGCGCTCGATGGAATCCTCGGCACGATGCAGCGCATGCCCGAGTCGTGTGATCCGTATATCTACTATCACCGCGTCCGTCCGTACATCTTCGGCTGGCGAGACAACCCAGCACTTCCGGGTGGTCTCGTCTATGAGGGAGTGACCGCCTACGCAGGGCAGGGCCAGAACTTCCGCGGGGAGACGGGGGCGCAGAGCACGATCGTCCCCTGCCTTGATGCGGTGCTCGGCGTTGGCCATGCACCAGACCAGCTGCGCGAGTACCTGATGGAGATGCGCCGCTACATGCCGCGCAAACATGTTGGGCTGCTTGAGGCGTTCGAGGCGGGCCCAACGGCGGCGAGTCGCATTGAGATGCTTGGGGCGGCGGCGCCGAGCGCGCTCGTTGCGGCGCGCAATCGCTGCGTGGAGACGCTGCGCGCCTTCCGCACGCTGCACCTTGAATACGCGGCGACCTACATCAATCGTCAGGCGGCGGATGCCACGGGGAACCCGACCGATGTTGGCACCGGCGGCACGCCGTTCATGAAATACCTGAAGAAGCACCGCGACGAGACCGAGGCCTCACTCTCAAAGTAACGTTCGCGACGGTGCGACGGCGATCAGCGAGTGAAGAGGCTTCGTAACACGAAGCGCAGGTTCGCCGGGCGCTCCGCCATGCGACGGAGTGAGTACGGCCACCAGTCGGGCCCGTACGGCGTGTAGATGCGCACGCGCCAACCGGCGGCAAGGAGGCGTTCGGCGAGATCGCTGCGTACGCCATAGAGGAGCTGCGCCTCTGCGCGACCACGCGAACGTTCGGCGAGCAAGGTAAGGATGCGTTCATCATGTGTCCCGAACGCTACGGGCACCGTTGATGCAAGCAGCGTCCCCGCAAGTGCCAGATAGGCGGCATCCACGGCGGCGGGATCGCCCACCCCGTCAGCGCCTGGATCGTAGGCACCCTTCACGAGGCGAATCGGAACGCCCGCAGCGATGAGTCGCGCAACATCTGCGGCCGAGCGGCGCATGTTCGCCTGGATCACGGTGCCCACCGGTCGCTTCGCTTCGTGCGCCGCTAGGACGATCGAGTGCAGCGCATCCAGGCTCTCCGCATGCTCCGCGTCCACGCGAACGAAGCCGCCCACTCGCTGTGCCACCGCAAGGATGCGATCAAGTCGCGTCGCCGCAACCGCGTCCCCCTCAGAGAGTCCGACCGCCGTGAGCTTCACGCTAACGTTCGGCGTAAGGCCCGCAGTGGACTGCGCCGTAAGGAGCAGCGCCGCGTCGGCGGCGTAGGCATCCGCCTTCGCGCCAATTGATGCCTCACCGAGACGATCAAGGGTGACGGTGAAACCGCGCGACTTCATCACCACCGCAACGACGACCGCTTCATCAATGCTGTTCCCCGCGACGAAGCGTTGCACGGCACGGCGTCCCCACGCCGTGCGCTGCACCAGTGCACCGAGTGCGGCGGCGCGACTCATCCGCAGGAGCACGGCGCGGATAATGGAGAAGAGCGGGTTCACGACGCGCTAACTCCGATCGCGAAGGCGAACCAGTGCCTCGATCGCCTCGTCCAGCGACCAGGTGATCTCGCCAGAGGCGCGAATCGCTCCCGCCAGGAAAAGATTGATCCCGTCGCCCGGCACCAGCCCTCGCCGACGTGCTACGCGCATGTCGGTCGACAGGCCGATGATCCCCTTGTGGCGCACCGGATCCTGCGCCACCAGGCGACTGAAGATCCCGATCTCCACCGCCGTGCCGTCATCCACCTGCGTGCCATCGAGCCAGGCGAGCACGGCGTTCGCCCCCGTCACCCCGGCCAGGTCGACCGCGTATACCTCGTCCGCTGCTGCGGTGGCGTCTGAGCGCATGAACTTCTGCTCGGCGAACTGCTCGTGCGGCACGAATACCTCAAACCCCTCCGCGCGCAACTTGGCGGCGATAACGTCGAGGAAGTCTCGCTCTGCGCTCGTGAAGAGGGGTCCGGCGAGGTAGATCTTCATCAGACCAGTCTCGCCGAACCCCTCGGTTTCTGCTTAACGTGTTGCACCTGTGCGAGCGTTACGCCTGTGCGGGCGCTACGCCAATATCAGCCTTACGCCTTGGGGAGATCCTTCAGCGCCGCGTCGATCTGCCCCTGGGCGAGCTCAAGATCTACGAGCCCTCCCGCGAGGTAGTTCTCGTACGCCGCAAGGTCAAGGAAGCCGTGGCCGCAGTGATTGAAGACGATCACCGTCTCCTTCCCCTCCGCCTTCGCCTTCAACGCCTCGCGTACCGTTGCGGCGATCGCATGGTTCGCCTCGGGCGCCGGGAGGATCCCCTCCGCCCGCGTGAACTCCACGCCGCGCTCGAACGTCTCGCGCTGCGGGATCGCAACCGCCTCAATCACACCCTTCTCTTTCAGGAGCGAAACGAGCGGCGCCATCCCGTGATAGCGGAGCCCACCGGCGTGAATCGGATCCGGCATGAATGCCGAACCGAGCGTATGCATCTTGACCATTGGTGCCATATGCGCCGTGTCGCCGTAGTCATACGCATAGATCCCGCGCGTCAGTGACGGGGCCGCGGTGGGCTCCGCCGCAATCACGCGAACTTTTCGGCCGCCACGGAACCCCGCCCCAATGAACGGGAAGGTGAAGCCTGCAAAGTTGGAGCCACCGCCGGTGCAGCCGATCAAGATGTCTGGCTCAACGCCCGCCATCTCAAGCTGCAACTGCGTCTCCTGCCCAATCACCGTCTGGTGAAGAAGTACGTGGTTCAGCACGGAGCCGAGCGCGTACTTGGTGTCGTCACGCGTTGCCGCGTCCTCCACCGCTTCACTGATCGCCATCCCGAGTGAGCCCGAAGTCTTCGGGTCCGACGCGAGTACGGATCGTCCGTAGTTCGTGTCCGGGCTCGGGCTCGCCACCACCTGCGCGCCATATGTCTCCATCAGGATGCGCCGATACGGCTTTGCGTCATAGCTTGCACGCACCTGGTAGACCTTCACCTCAAGTCCGAACATGGCACCGGCAAAGGCGAGGGCGGTCCCCCACTGTCCAGCACCCGTCTCCGTTGCCAAGCGCTTCACGCCCTCTTGGGCGTTATAGAAGGCCTGCGGGATCGCCGTGTTCGGCTTATGGCTCCCTGCGGGGCTCCCACCCTCATACTTGTAGAAGATCTTCGCTGGCGTCCCGAGCAACTTCTCCAGCCGATGCGCGCGATAGAGCGGGCTCGGTCGATAGAGTCGATACGCATCGCGCACCGGCTCTGGGATCTCGATCTCGCGCTCTGCTGACACCTCTTGGCCGATCAGGGCCATCGGGAAGAGTGGCGCAAGGTCATCCGGTCCGAGCGGCTTCCCTGTCTGCGGATTCAGCGGCGGGTGCTGAGGCCACGGGAGGTCCGCCGCAATGTTGTACCAGCTCTTCGGCAGTTTCGACTCGTCGAGGACGAACTTCGTCTGCTTTGGATCTGCCATGGCAAGAACCCTCCCGGCGAAGGCGCACGGCACACTGCCCGCAAGTCCCTCGTCGCCGAAGTTGGCATCCTACCGTACGAGCCTGCGCCACCCGCTCGCTGTTGCGCAGCAATCGCTACGCTAGAGATGCTGCACTTCGCACACTGATCCGAAGGGCGCAAGTTGAGGAGGGTTCACGATGAGCGAGAAGGTGAAGATCACAGTACGCGATAACGGATCACTAAAAATTCAGGGCGACTTTACGATCGTGGACGTTGAAGGGAACGAGATCCCACACGAAGGTGATAGCAGCGGCCTCTGCCGCTGTGGCCACTCGGCGAACAAGCCGTTCTGTGATGGCTCGCATAAGGGGCGCTTGGAGAGCGTCGTCCGCGCACCGAAGCAGGCCTAACCGAACGGCGACAGAACTAGTCGAGCGGCGGCAGGACTAGTCGAGCGGCGGTTCGGAGGGCAAGATCGCCGTTGACCTGACGCTCTGGAGTTCGCGCCGTCCGCGCAACATCGCCCAGACTGGGAGCGCAACCAGCGCTGCGCCGAGGAGTCCGAGCGCGGTGTAGTTTGCGACCGCAACCACCACGCCAGAGCCGAGCGCCGCAGCGGCGGCGGAGCTCCAGATCAGTGCGTCGGTCACCCCCTGCAGCCGCATGCGCTCCGTGGCGGCGAGCCCTTCGGTCAGCAGTGCAGAGCCCGCAACAAAGCCGAGGTTCCAACCCCAACCGAGCAGGAAGAGCGCAACGAAGAGGATTACGCCACCATCAGGCGGCGCCACCGCAGCAAGTGCGGAGGAGAAGGCGAGCACCGCGAGTCCCGCCGCAATCACGAGCGGCGTCCCGAAGCGCGAGGCGAGTCGCCCAGAGAGTGGCGAGAGGGCGAACATGCCGAACGTGTGGCCGCTGATCACAAGACCAACCGCGCCAAGCCCGTGGCCATGCTCCGTCATGTGCAGCGGCGTCATCGTCATCACCAGCACCATCACGACCTGGCCGATCACCAACGCTACGATCGCCGCAAAGACGCGTGGTCGCGCAATGATCGCTGCAACGCTTGCGCCACCTCCAGCCGTCTCCTTCTGCGACGCGGGTGCCAGGCTCGCCGGATCCGGTCGCAGAGTGAGCAGTGTCAGCAGCGCCGCCGCCGTCACAAAGATGATCGCTACACCATACGCGCCGGCCAGTCGCGGCAGCGAGAGCACTCCGGCAACGTCACCGGCCACCATCACAAGATTCGGCCCCACCACTGCACCGAGCGTTGAACCCCAGACAACGAGCCCGATGGCGGTGGCGCGTCGCGACTCGTCATACATATCTGCCGCCGTATAGCGCGAGAGTTGGTTGGATGCGTTCGCGCAACCCATCAGCACCGTGGCAGCAAGGAAGAGCGGAAAGGAACCGAGGATCACCGCGAGTCCCGCACCGAGCGCGCCGATGGCACCGATCGTATAGCCGAGCGTCAGCCCAGCACGACGCCCGTAGCGCACCATGAAGCGCGAGAGGAGCTGGGAGGCTGCGGCAGAGCCGAGCACGATCGCCGCCCCCGGCAGTCCGGCAAATGCCGAGCCACCAGAGAGATCCTTAGCAACGATCGTCGCCACGGTGATCGCGCCAATGTAGCCGGTGCTCCCCAGCCCAACGCCTACGATGAGCGAGCGCTGCAGGCGGTTACGGATGCGCTGTGTGGCGTCGGTCGGCATCCCTGCAGTGTAGCCGCGCTACCCTCATCGGATGCAGGGTCCGAAGCACGCCGTTGCCTGGCACGAGAGTGCGCCGAATCCATCCGAGTTCGCCACGCCCAACGCTGAACCACTGCCAGCGAGCCTCGACTGGGTCGTGATCGGCGGCGGCTACTCAGGACTCTCCGCCGCCCGCCGTGCAGCCGAGCGCGGTGCACGCGTCCTCCTCCTTGAGAAGGGCGAGATGCGTGACGGGGCGAGCAGCCGTAATGGCGGCATGGCGCATGTTGGATTCGGCGCATCTACCTCCTCCCTCATCACGCGCTTCGGGGTGAGTGGCGCACGCGAATGGTTCGATCTCTCTCGGGCCGCCGTGCGCCGCATTGCAACGCTCGCGGGTGACGGCTCTGATGGCCTTCTCGCTCGCACTGGCATCGACCCGCAGTGGCGCGGTACGGGACACCTTGAGCTCGCCCGCTCCGCACGTGGAGCCGCAGATCTACATGCCGAAGCCGAACTTCGTAGCTCCCTCGGACTCCCCGTTCGACTACTTGATCGCGCCGCCGTGCAGGGACTTACGAACTGCAATGCATTTTTTGGAGGCCTCGCCGTAGACGAGGGTGGCGGCATCCAGCCAGCGCGCCTCCAGGCCGCAATGGCCGCCGCCGCACGCAGTGCTGGCGTGGATCTTCGTGAGCAGACTCCCGCAAGGGAGATCGTGAAGATCGTGGGAGGCTATGAGGTGCGAACGCCGCGCGGCAGCGTGCGCACAGCGCACATCTTCGGTGGCGTCAACGGCTACGCCGATCGAACCTTCCCCGCACTTCGTCGCCGCGCCATCCCCGTTGGTAGCTTCATGATCGCCACCGAGCCGCTCGCACCAGAACTTCTCGCAAGCGTTGCGGGCGGCGGTGAGATGCGCTTTGACACGCGGAACTTCCTCTCGTACTGGCGTCCAACGCCAGATGGTCGCATTGCATTTGGTGGCCGCACCTCCTTCTGGCCAGATTCGCTTCATCGAATCGCCCGCGCGCTGACTGCGCGCATGCGCGAGATCCATCCGCAACTTGCGAACACGAGCGTCACGCACGCCTGGGGTGGTCGACTCTCCTTCGCCTTCGATCGCCTCCCGCACGTCGTGCGACTGAACGGCGTCACGCACCTCTCCGGCTGTGCCGGCTCAGGCGTTGCGCTGATGACACACCTCGCCGAACAGACGATTGACTGGGAGGCGGGCGGAGACGCTCCACTTCCCGCGCAAATCCCCTGGTCGCCCCTCCCCGTCCCGTACGAGGGCTCCCCCTGGTTCCTCCCCTTCGCTGGGATCGGCTTTGCGGTACAAGACTGGTGGAGCGAGCGACGCTAACGCCGCATCAACGTACGATCTCTGCCGATCACTCCAGCCCGCGCGCAGCGAGCTCGTCTTCTTCAAGGCCAAGGTAGTGACCAATCTCGTGCACTAGCGTCTTACGCACCTCGGCGCGCAGCCCAACCAAATCAGGAAAGTCTGCGGCCAGTGCGCGCGCATATATCGTGATCTGAGGCGGGGGCCCGCCGGCCTCATTCGCACC
Source organism: Candidatus Limnocylindrus sp. (assembly GCA_038914275.1). GTDB lineage: Bacteria > Chloroflexota > Limnocylindria > Limnocylindrales > Limnocylindraceae > Limnocylindrus. Next base: position 13,125 of record JBCLDV010000001.1, on the reverse strand, counting down.
GCGTGGCACTCCCTCAAACAGTCCGTAGAGATGGCCCGCGCGCTTGCCATTCACCACAAAGATAATCTCGTCAATCGCGCCCTTGAGTGGCTCAGGGAGCGTCTGCAGCGCCTCACTCACGATGCGCTCGATACGCTCCACTCTGTCGTCACCATTCGCAGGTCTCATCTCACACAGATGTTACGCGAGCAGCGCAATGGGGCAGGCCGTGTGGCGGAAAGGGTGTGGCTCGAGCCCTCGGTGGAGCGGCTCCACACGGCTTTTCTAGTGCGCCCCGAAGAGGAGAGCGAGTTAGGCCTCGATCACTCCGCATCCTCCACGTCATCCATGTCGTCGTCGCCATCGTCGTCATCCATGTCGTCGTCGCCATCGCCGCCATCCATGTCGTCGTCGCCATCGTCGCCATCCATGTCGTCGTCGCCATCGCCGCCGTCCATGGTGTCGTCGCCATCGCCGCCGTCCATGGTGTCGTTGCAATCGCCGCCGGCCATGATGTCGTTGCCAGCGCCGCCGGCCATGATGTCGTCGCCATCGCCGTCGTCGCCATCTATGGTGTCGTCGCAATCGCCGCCATCGTCGTCGTCGTCGTCGCCACCGTCCATGTCGTCGTCGCCATCGCCACCATCCATGTCGTCATCGCCATCGCCGCCGTCCATGGTGTCGGCCCCAGCGCCGCCGTCCATGGTGTCGGCCCCAGCGCCGCCGTCCATGGTGTCGGCCCCAACGCCACCAACGAGGAGGTCGTCGCCGGCGCCACCGAGGAGCACGTCGTTGCCAGCGCGACCAAGGAGGGTGTCGCTGCCAGCGCGACCAATGAGGGTGTCGCTGCCAGCGCGACCAATGAGGGTGTCATCGCCGAGGCCACCAATGAGCCTGTCGTTGCCAGCGCGACCAATGAGGGTGTCGTTGCCGCCTAGGCCACAAATGACATCGTTGCCAGAGGTACCAGTGAGAATGTCGTCGCCTGAGGTGCCAGTAATCGTGCAGGTGAGGGCCTGGACTGGGGAGGCTCCAAAAAGGGGAGTGAACATGACGGTGAGCGCCATCGCCGACGCAATGACCAATATCAGCCTTCGCCGTCGAAGCAGCATCGTCTCCACCTCTCCTCTGTGCGTATGCGTTCAAGCCCTTCGCAGCATATGCCTTCGCTGTATCAAGTGTATAGGGGGCAACCGCCTAGTGGGCGCCGTGTGGCGGAGAGGGAGGGGCTCCTGGCGCCTACTCACGTGGGAGCTTGGCGCAACGCCCACGCATGACGCACCGCCTCATGACGCGCTCCCTTGGAGGTAGAGTTAGAGCATGACCACAATTTCAAAGCGCCCAGCAATGATCGTTGACTGCGACCCTGGGCACGATGACGTCTTTGGGCTTGTTGTTGCTAACCACTATGCCAACCTGCTCGGGATCACTGCCGTGCACGGCAATGCGCCGCTCTCACGTACGCTGCCCAATGCCCTGATTGCGTGCGACGTGTTCGGCATTGATGCGCCAGTTTTCTCAGGCGCGGACCGCCCACTCGTTGCACCGCAGCGCAACGCGCCACATATTCACGGTGAATCTGGACTTGGCGGGCCAGTGCTGCCGCCAGTGCGCCGTACGGCTGAGAAGACCGGTGCCGTTGAGGCGATCATTGAACTGGTACGTCAGCATGAAGGGGAGGGCGTGTGGCTCGCCCCACTCGGACCGCTTACCAACATCGCACTTGCACTGCGCGCAGCCCCCGATCTTGGTCGCCGTATCGCTGGCATCTCGCTGATGGGTGGGGGCACGCTGTATGGAAACCATTCATCACACGCGGAATTCAATATTTTGGCGGATCCGGAGGCGGCGTCAGTGGTCTTCAACTACGGTGGCCCGCTGAAGATGGTCGGCCTGAACACCACGCACCAAGTGATCATCACCAAAGAGTTCGTGCAACGAGTGCTGGCACTGGGCACACCGAAGGCTAAATTCGCCGCCGAGCTGCTTGACTTCTTCTCCACGACATACGGCGAGCAGCTGGGCGTGTACGGTGGGCCACTGCACGATCCCTGCGCAATCTTCGCTGTGACGCACCCGCACCTGTTTGATCTACGGGCGAAGCGCGTTGAGATTGAGCTGCGCGGCGAGTTCACCCGCGGTATGACTGCGGTCGATGAGCGACCGATCGTGCAGTCAAAGAAAGATGCGCCGAACGTCTTGGTTGCCTACGAGCCAAAGTCGGCAGAGATCTTCCAGTTCATCTATGAGGCGCTCGAGGCGAAGGGATCGTAATGATCACCAACGCAACAACCCAGAACCGCAAGGCTCGCGTTAGGAGCTTCTAATGGAACGCCGCAAGATTCTGCTCGATGCCGACGTAGGAATTGACGACGCAATCGCCATGCTCCACCTTGCAGGTCGCCCCGATGTTGAGCTGGTTGCGGTTGGCAGCGTGCACGGCAACATCCCTTCGGACCTTGCCGCCGCGAACGCCCGCCGGCTGCTCGAGCTCTGCGATCTCAACCACGTCCCCGTTGCGATTGGCGCACGTCGCCCGATGGCGCAACCGCTCGCCACAGCGGAGTGGGTCCACGGCGAAGATGGGCTCGGAAACATCAGCCAGCCTGCAGCGAAGCGTGGGCCAACAAGCGAGGCTGCGGTCGCGCAGATCTTGCGCCTGACGCACGAGCGCCCTGGCGAACTAGACATTCTCGCCATTGGCCCACTCACGAATCTAGGGCTCGCACTCTGCATCGACCCCGACCTTGCTGGACGTGTCCGTTCTGTTGTGGTGATGGGGGGCGCAATTGCGCACGAAGGGAACGCATCGGCAACCGCCGAGGCGAACATCTGGCACGATCCCGAGGCCGCGAACCTCGTCTTTGGTGCCGAATGGCCGGTCACGATGGTCGGGCTTGATGTGACGCAGGTCACACGCCTACGCGCGCCAGAGCTCGCGGCAATTGAGGCACTCGGCTCCACGCGATCGCGCTTCGCGCTCAAGATCTTGAGTCACTACCTTGATGTCTACGAACGCACCTTCGGCACGCGTGAGTGCCCACTACACGACCCGCTCGCCGCTGGGGTCGTGGCCGACCCCACCTACATCACCGAAGCGCTCGATCGGGCCATTGAAGTGAACACCGCGGGACCGACTCGCGGAGCGACGATCATCGACCGCCGTGCCTGGATGGCCCCCGCCGCTGACGCCCGCGAAACTCGAGAGCGAAGCGGCGCCAAGGACGGCACTCCCCCACTCTGCCGCATACCGATGAAGGTTGATGGCCCTCGCTTCATCGCCGACCTGATCACCTCACTGAAGTGATCGCCGCCTCCCAGTTCTAACGCGCCGACCTCACCGGCGCAACGATGCCCGGCGGCTCCATCCACGGCTGGTAAGCGCGCGGTAAGTCCACGAAACAGGCGTAGCGTGCCGTCGTGGGTGGGGTAGCCTTAGGATATGGCCGATCAGGACTCGGTGGGAAGGGCATTAGGAGGGGCTAAAAACCTCAGTGGCGACGACCTGAGCGGCGCAGACCTTAGTGGCGCCGACCTCACCGGCGCAGACCTCAGCGATGCGGACCTCAGCGGGGCCGATCTGAACCACGCCAACCTTAAGCACGCCTTCCTCTTCGACGCAAACCTCAGCGGGGCCGATCTCACCGGCGCAGACCTCAGCCACGCCGACCTCAGCGGCGTCAACCTTGACGATGCCGACCTCACCGGCGCAAACCTCAGCGGGGCCGACCTCATCGGCGCAAACCTTACCGGCGCCGACCTCAAGCACGCCGACCTCAAGCGCGCTGACCTTACTGGCGCAACGATGCCCGACGGGTCAATACACAAGTAGTCGCCGCGGGAGGGCATATTGCGAATGAAGTCGCAGACGGCGTTGGCGCGCGCATTGGCCAGCACCTCTGATCAGCCTTAAGTACCGCACTTCCCGCGGGGTACCTGGTACAGGTGACGGATGCGCCAAGCGGGCGCCAGCGCTAGCGCTAGCGCTCCGAACCCCGCCCCACCAGCACCACCCGCCTCCCCGGCACCTGCGGTTTGGCAATCACGATCCAGTCTGTCCGCAGTGCGTATTTCATCGCCAGCGGCGTTGTCAGGTGCCGCTCGAGTATATCCAGAATCTTGCTGTCCACGGTCGCGTCAAACTTTCGGGCGAACAGGTCCGAGCTCAATGTCAGGCGGGTGGCGTCCTGTGCGATGAAGGTGCGGGGGCGAAGTTTGATATCTCCGTCAGGGATCCAGTCGATTGCCCGAAGATCGTTGTCAACAATCGCTCCGCTGGCGAAGCCGTTCATCAGCAGAGTCTGGAAGAAGCCTTCGTCGGCGATCAGGGTGCGGCGATAGAAGCGCTTGAACCGGCTGGCGAGGGGGCTGTGGCAGGCAAATTCGCAGAAGCGACGGCTGACGATTTTCCACTGGGTGCCGATGAACGGGGTGGCGTTCGACAGGAACTTGCGCGCGATCCTGGTGCGGAAAATACACTGGAATGCTTCGATGAAAATGTGGCTGACACGGTTCATCGTATCGGGCCGGACCAACTGTTGGTTGGCGCAACGGATGAACTGCGTATCGCTGTGGGCGGCAAGATACTCGGCAATATAGCCTTGGGACTTCAGTGGAAAATCCTGCCCGCTGAGATTGATGTAGTAGGTCCAGTCCGGGCTCATTTCAAGCAACCGCGCCATGCCCCGCAATTCGGCGTCCACCAGGCTGTACCCCCCCCATAGGGCACGCCGCGCCGGCAGAATCTCGACTCCCTTGTAGGGCACAAGAAAGCTGGCGATGTCTTCGCTCATAGCCGACCCGGAACTCTTGTCAATGTGGATCAGATAGATGTTGCCGGGTGCGTAGATCGCCTTGAACATGCGCTTGAACTGGTCAGGATAGCGATGAACGAGCAGGAAATAGGCGAGCATAGAGCACACTCCTCGCCACACCCGGCTACCAGTCAAGGCGCCGAACGCGACCGCATGAATCCCCGGACCGTAAATTCTTCACGGTGTTCCGTCTTGTGCAAAACGGTCAGCGTCTCAACTGCGAGACTACCCGCAGGATGCCTTAACCGATGCAAACTCTGGCTAGACTAACTGGAATAGCTCGAATAGTCAATCCTACCTTCGTGCCACCCTTCATTGACAGTGACTGTCTCTCTGAATCGATGGCGGCTCCGCTGGTGGTAATAGAGCGCAGCCAGGCGTTCGATCTCGGTGTCGCTGATCTCCGACCGAACCTCGACCTTGTGTCTGGCGGCCGCGGCGGCAAACTCCTGATCGACCCGCCGCATACGAGGCTTCCGAGCTCCACCGCCCGCTACCGAAGGCTCAAGCGCGCCCACGCGGAGTGCCGACGCACGCACGATTGTTTGCAATCTGGCGGTACATGATCCCAGCGATTTGTTTGATTCCGGGCAGCAAGATGATGTGTCCTAGTAACGCCCAACCCTTGCCGGCGAAGATAAGCGTATGGGCGATTGCCGCATGCGCCGAATGTATAGCGCCATTAACATTGACCCACTGCACCGCCCCTTCGCACTGCAATTGCGTGAGGCCGAGGGTTGTTAAATCCAAAGACTGCCAAGACGAAATACGCGGCTGCTTCTTGAAGTGTCGTTGCATAAACTGTACGCAGCGCCTACAAAAAGCGCAGTCACCATCAAAGACCAAGAGTGGGAGTTCAAGATGGCGCGCAGTCTGACTCATGCGCTCAGTGTGCCACTTATCTGATCCTGAGAGTCAGGATTTCAAAGGGAGGCAAACACAAATTGACCCGTACGTTATCCATCACCATGAGGCCACCACGAGTCCCCGAAAAGGGAGTTTTCTAAGGCATCGCAGGCGCGCGGGTGTGCCCTGATCAGAAGCCCACGAAGTACGTGCGGCGTGAACGCTGGGCACCACTCCCCTCGGCGTTCAGGGGGTACTAGCGACCGGCTGGGGGGAGACGCCCACCTCTTCTGCGCGCGCGTGAACGCTGCCATTGATGCAGCGCACCTGTTGACCAGAGCGCCCAGGCAATAAGTACAGGCTGCCCCAGCAGCCGCAGCGCTCGTGCGCTATCAGTGTTCAAGCCAAAGGCATCGATGCCATTGACGTACTGCGAGATATTCCCAGGGAAAATTGCAACGAAGAAGAGCGCGGTGAGCCACCCCACTTGAACGCGGCGCCGCCAAAGCACCAGCAGCGCAGCGCCCAGCGCGATCTCAACAACGCCCGAACTCAGTACGACGAAGTCAGGATCGAGTGGCAGCCAGGTGGGAACTTGCGCCTGGAACTCCAGGCGACTCACGGTGAGGTGGCTGATCCCCGCCGAGGTAAGCAGCAGCCCGAGCCCTATCTGACTGGCCGCCTGCACCAATCCGATCAGCCGACCGGTCAGGCGACGAGTGCGTACATGCGCCCACATGCGCTCACTCTACCCAGATGCGCTCGCGCTAGTTGTGCGAGTGGCGGTGAGAGGGAGGAGCTCGAACCTTCGACGACGTTGCCCACCCTAAACCGCGCTCTACTACTCCGCTAAAGGGTCTGCGAGGCTGCTAGCGCCTGCTGAAGTCGGCGACTAACTGCGGTGAAAAGACCCCTCGCTATGCCTTTGGTGGCAGGTGCGCGAGGAGGAAGTCAAGGGTCTTGTGTGCCGCACTGCGTTCGTTTTCGCGCCGCGCCCAGCCGTGTTCTTCGTCATCAAACCAGACCACCTCGTGATGCTTCCCTTCGATCTCTAGTTGGCGCGCCATGATCTCTGTCATGCGCGGCACGACGCGCTTGTCCTTGCGTCCGTGCAGCATCAGCAGCGGTGCTTGGATCTTCTCGGTGGCGAAGACTGGAGAGGCACGACGATAGAGTGGACCCTTCTCCGGATCCTCTGGCTTTCCCATCTGTCGCTCCACGTCCAATCGACCCGTTCGATCGCCGAGTCGATACGAGAGGGCAAGATCCGAATCGCCATAGCGATCAACTCCAACGGACCAGAGCGACGGTTCATCGACGAGGGCGCAGAGGGTGAGGTAGCCGCCGTACGATCCGCCGATCACGCCGAAGCGACCATCGCACCACGCCTGCTCTGTCGCCCACTTGGTGCCATCAACAAGATCGTGAACGTCACCGTGGCCCCACGAGTCATGGAGCGCATACCTGAAGTCGCGTCCGTAGCCGGTCGATCCGCGGAAATCAATCGTCAGGTACGCGTAGCCGGCGGCAAGGGCTGATCGCACCAGCGGATCCCAGCCGCGCAGAAACTGCCAGGTGGGTCCACCATGACCGTTCACCAGCGTCGGCACCTTCGCATCAGCAGACGCACCGCGCGGCAAGAAGAGGAGACCTTTGATCGGGAGCCCGTCGCGCGCGATGAAAGAAACGACCGTGGGGGCGGCTGGTGGCGCTTTAAGCACAAGTGGTGCGGAATCCGTCACACGTCGTGCAGCACCATGCAGCGGCAGGAGCCAGATATCTGACGCCTCTGATTCCGACTCTCCAGTTGCAACAAGGCCGCTGCCATCAGGAAGCCACGAGATGGAAGACCAGGTGCCCGAGAATGCTTGCATGCCGCGCCCAATCGGATCGCTGCCGTCAACAAGCCGACGGACCTGGACCGTGCAGCCGCCGGTCTCGTAGCGCAGGAAGGCAACGAGGCTGCAATCTGGAGATGCCACTGGCACCTCGTTGGGCGCGTTGCTCGCCAACACATCATCTGCGTGACCAGGATCAATCTCCCGGCGCGTTCCATCGTTACTGATCAGGACCACGTTGAAGAATCCAGAGCGATCATCGGCGGCAACGAAGCCGCTGCCATCTTGCAGCCACCGTCCACCCGTCGCCCAGCAGTCGCTTCCCGCCACGATGCGCTCACCCTCGCCTCCATCTACGGCGCTGATCGTGAGTTGGCAGAGGTTGCCGTCCCGCTCGTCGCGGACCGCCTCCCAAAGCAGCTGCGTCCCACTCGGGTGCCAGTCATAAGAGATCACGTCAACTCCGGCGGGCGTGATCGCAACGGGGAGTCCCTTCACGGGCGCGCCTTCCGTGGGTATGACCACGAGCTGACTCCAACCACGCGAGCGCGAGATCACGGAGATTGACTTGCCGTTTGGAGACCAGCGCGGCTGTGAGAAACCTGCGGCATGCTCAACGATCAGCGCGTCTCCGCCACGTAGTCGCGCAATGCGCAGTGACTCTCCGACCAAATAGGCGATTGAGCGGCCGTCCGGGCTCCAGGCGAAGCCCTTCACCGGCTGCGTCGTTCCGGTCAGCTGCTGGGTGACCCCGCCTGAGAGGCGTCGCACCACGATCGATACACTCCCGCCACGCTCTTCAAGCCAGGCGAGCCGCCTCCCATCTGGCGATAGCCGTGGTCCGTGAGGCCACGCCACGGCGTAGCTGCGATCGACCATCTCGCGGATCTCCGCTCTACGAGCGCTCTTCATAACGGGAGTCTAGCGCGAGCCTCCGCCACCCAGTTCGCCAGGCGCATCAGCGGCGGTGGCACCAAGAGCCGTCAGTATGCTCGGCGCTGAGAGGTGACCTGACCAGAGCCTGGTAGGCACACCGCTGCGCAGGGAGGGTGAAGCGTTGGGCGAAACATGAGATGAGATATCAGCGTTGGCTCTTGAATCGACTCGGTGGCGCAGTTGCGACCATCGTGATCGTCTTGCTGCTGAACTTCGTCCTCTTCCGTCTTATGCCCGGCTCCCCCGATCGCGCGCTGGCACGAAATCCACGTGTCTCGGCGGAAGCGATGGAGGCTGCACGCGTGCGGTGGGGGCTGGACAAGCCGCTCTTCCCCGACCAGCTCATCGCCTACGTCGGCTCGACGCTTCGCGGTGACTTCGGCTACTCCGTGAAGTACGGCGGTCGCGAGGTGGCCGAGGTGATCGGCGAAAAGATCGGACCGACGCTCTTGATCGTTGGCGCGGGTGAAGCGATCGCACTTGTGGCAGGGATCGCACTCGGCGCGTGGACCGGTTGGCGCCGCGGTCGGTTTGGCGACAGAGTCGGCACGCTCACGGCACTGATCCTCTACTCGATGCCCTACTTCTGGCTCGGCATGCTCCTCATTGCGCTCTTCGCGACCACGCTTGGCTGGTTCCCCACGTCGGGCATCAGCACGCCCGGAGGGCCTGGTGGCGTTGCGGCAGTCGTTGACCTGCTGCGACATGCGGCGCTCCCGATCGCAACGATCGCACTCGGGCTGATCGGCCAGTACGCCATCCTGCTGCGCTCCTCCGTTGCCGAGGCGCTACGGGAAGGGTATGTGCTCACGGCGCGGGCGAAGGGCCTTCGCGACGATCGCATCCTCAAACAACACATCTTGCCAAACGCGCTCCTCCCAACCGTCACGCTGGCTGCGCTGAACGCTGGCTATGTAGTGGGTGGCGCGCTCACCGTTGAGATCGTCTTCTCGTGGCCTGGACTCGGACTCTTGACGCAAGAGGCGCTGCAGTCGCGCGACTATCCGGTGCTCCAAGGGATCTTCCTGCTCCTCTCCGTCAGCGTGGTGCTCGCCAACCTGCTCGCCGACCTCGTCTACAGCCGCCTTGATCCACGCGTGCGACACGGAGGGGTGACGTGATCGCTGGTAGTCGCGTCAGCAGGCGGGGGCGAATCTGGCGCAGGCTGGTGAGCGGGAATCGCTTCCTCGGCTCCCTGATGCGCCGCTGGGATGCGCGGATTGCGGGCGGGATCCTCGCCCTCCTCCTCATCTCAGGGACAGCCCCCGAACTGCTGGTTGGCGAACTGCAGAGCGCAATCTCTGCGAGCGCTGCGCCGCTCCTGCCACCGAGCCTGCTGCACCTCTTCGGCACGGACGACCTCGGTCGCGACCTGCTCAACCTGACCGTGCATGGAGCTCGAATCAGCCTGATCGTTGGTGCGCTCTCTGCGGTGATCACGCTGCTGCTCGGAGGGAGCATCGGCATGATCGCGGGCTATCTTGGCGGACGCACCGACGCGATCCTGATGCGCATCGCTGACACGTTCCTGATCTTGCCCACCTTCGTCCTCGCCCTTATCCTCGCACCGATCCTGCGTGAACTGATCGGCGACCAGACCGAGTTCTTCGGCATCCGCACGACGCTGCTGACGATCGTCGCCGTGATCGGCATCACTAGCTGGTCGTCCACCGCACGGATCGTGCGCAGCCAGACCCTCTCACTGCGAGAGCGGACCTTCGTTGAGCGTGCACGGCTCGTGGGGCTCTCGCCGATGCGCATCATCGTCCGCCACATCTTCCCGAATATCCGAACCGTCTTGGTGGCGAACGGGATCGTGGTGATCGCTGGCTCGATCCTCACCGAGTCAACGCTCAGCTTCATTGGACTCGGCGATCCGTTCCAGCCATCATGGGGAGCGATCCTTGGCAACGCACAGTCCGCTGCAGCGCCAAGCCTCGGTGCGTGGTGGTTCATCGCCGCTCCAGGCGGCGCAATCTTGTTGACGGTGATCGCCTCCACGGTGATTGGCAACGCAATGGACGAGTTGCTCGACCGCGACGCGCGGGTGCGGCGATGAGTGACACGAGATCCAGCGACACGCCATCCAACGGGACGCCGCGCCCCCTCCCCGTGGGGGCGAGCGCCGATGCGCCGCTACTGGAGATCCGCGACCTGCGCGTCTCCTTCTCGCTCGAAGGGGGCCAACGCCTCATCGCCGTCGATGGCATCAACCTCTCAATCGCGCCTCGCGAGGCGATCGGCATCGCCGGCGAGTCAGGATCTGGGAAGTCGACCGTGGCGGCGGCGATCATGGGCCTCCTCCCACCGAACGGTCGCATTGAGAGCGGCAGTATTAAATACCGAGGCCTTGAACTCACCGCTGCCGGCGCACCGCTACGTCGCACGCGATGGCGCGAGATCGCCATCGTCTTCCAGGGCTCGCTGGTTGCGCTCAATCCGGTGATCAAGGTGCGCGACCAGGTTGCCGAGGCAATTGAGTTCCGCCTCGACGAGCCGCACAACGTCGCCAACGAGAAGGCGCGCCGACTCCTCTTAGACGTTGGGATCCCCGAGCGGCGACTGGATGCGTATCCCCATCAACTCTCCGGCGGTCAGCGACAACGCGCGATGCTCGCCGTCGCACTCTCCTGCTCCCCCGCCGTGCTGATCGGTGACGAACCGACCACCGCACTCGATGTGATCGTGCAGGCGCAGATCCTCGAGTTGCTCGATCGCATGCGACAAGAGTACGGACTCGGCCTCCTCTTGATCACCCATGACCTCGCCGTGATCGCAGACATGTGCGACCGCGTGGCGATTATGTATGCGGGTCGGATCGTTGAATCTGGAAGCGTGCGCGATGTCTTCGCGTCACCTCGACATCCGTACACCCAGGCGCTGCTCGGTGCCGCGCCCGATGCTCGTGCTGGTCGGCGTACCATCAAGGTGCTTGAGGGGCAACCACCAGACCTCACCGTCCCAATCGTCGGCTGTCGATTCGCACCTCGCTGCCCGCTCGCAGATGCACGATGTCGCGAAGAGGATCCACCAACGGTCACGTACGGCGAGTCGCTCTCGCTCGCATGTCATCGATACGACCCTGCTGGTGGTCCACTCCCTGAGCCTGTGGACGCCCCATATCCAACGCTGGAGCTCGGACGACGATGAGCGAACTTCGACGAGACGAGCGACGAGAAGAGCGACGCGGCACGCCGCCGCTGCTCCGCGTTCGAGATGTGTCGCTGACGTATCGGCTCGGTCGGTCGATCGGCGATATGCTCGCCCGGCGCGCGGCGCAGGGCGTCGTTGCACTCGACCGAGTTGACCTGGAGGTGGCGGTCGGTGAGATCGTTGCGGTCGTCGGAGAGTCTGGATCGGGGAAGACCACGCTCGCGCGCGTGATCACAGGTCTCATCAAAGCGGATAGCGGCAGCGTGGAGGTGGAGGGCGAAGGCCCCAACGACTGGCGTGCAGTTGGGCTCGTCTTCCAAGATCCATACGAGGCACTCGATCCGAAGCGGACGATCGGCGAGTTTGTCGCCGAGGGGCTTGAGGCGCAAGGGCTGCCACTGGAGCGGATCGACGAGTCGCTTGAGGCGGCAGAGCTGCGCCCGGCAGCCGCCTATCGCGATCGCGTCCCCGAGGAGCTCTCTGGCGGCCAGCGCCAGCGCGCCGTGATCGCTGGTGCGCTCGCACTGCGACCGAAGCTCGTCATCGCCGACGAGCCGGTGTCGATGCTCGACGTCTCGATGCGGGCCCAGATCCTTGCCTTGATTGAAAAGCTGCGCCGCGACTACGGCATCGCCTGGATCTTCATCACCCACGACCTCTCCCTTGCCTGGGCGATCGCCGACAGGGTCGTCGTGCTCTACCTCGGTGCCATTATTGAAGAGGGTCCCGCCGAACAGGTGCTACGCAGCCCAGCACACCCGTACACGCGCGCACTGCTCGCCGCCCTCCCTTCAACTGACCCCCATGCAGCGGGGACACACTCGCTTGCGGCCGGGGAGATCCCACAGGGGCCGACCCCCTCGGGCTGCCGGTTCCGCGACCGCTGTCGCTTTGCGATCGAAGCCTGTGCCAGCGCGCGTCCCGCACTGGTGGCGGCCCCGAGTGGCGACGCGCGGCATCTGGTCGCCTGCATACGTGCCGACGAGCTCTCGCACGGAGAGTAGCCTCCGCGTTGCGCCTGTTGCGCCATCCACTCTGCCTGCCGTACCTCCGCTCCTACGCTCGCCCCATGCAGAGCGGGCGTGCGGTGGGGATCCGGTGACCATCACGGGGCGAGGCAACGCGGCCGGTCCGGTGCGGCGCGGCGAACTTGACGCCGATCAGGCGCTGGAGGCGGCGATGCCGAAGGGTCCACTCGATCCGACCCTCCCTGCTGGCGCCTACCTGGACCCCACCTGGTATGAGCGTGAGATGCGCGCCTGCTTCCGCGCGGGATGGGTGCTCGCCTGCCGCGAAGAGGAGCTGTCGGAATCTGGCGCGTTCGTGCGCACCAACATCGACGGCGACGACCTGCTGATCGTGCGAGGCCGAGATGATCAGATCCGGACCTTCCACAACGTCTGCCGACATCGAGGCTCTCGTCTGATCATTGACGAGTGCTCGCGGAGCGATGCGCCCGCGTGTGCACCGCTCGCGGGATCTGAACACGGGCCGTCTGGCACACTGAACGGGGCGCTCCGCTGTCCGTACCACTCGTGGACATACGAACTCGACGGTGC